>JBJEVF010000001.1:0-31271 GCA_051884215.1 Christensenellaceae bacterium
TTATATGAACTCTTTTTTTATTTGCAGGTGTTGCACTTGAAAGTATAATTCACCAAAAAGCTTAAAAGCCTGCGTCGCTACCGCGACGCAGGCTTTGATTTATTTGCTTACCACGAAGCATTCCGATACGTTGTAATATTTCATAATTTCAATTTGGTTCCGGCCTATAATTTCACCGCTGACTAAAACGGCAACCGCCGGCGGACAGCTTACGCATGGGTTTGCCATTATCCTGCCTGAACTAAGCCCGACAGGCACAAGCTCCTGCTTTTCAAACGTTGCTTGCCGTATGCTCATAGCTTTTTCGGGAGGGCTGAGTTTTAACTCCGTTTCGGGTATAGGCTTTCTTTCAGCTATTCTTAACAAAGCGTTTTCTATTGCTGAAAAATCCGATAAACAGTTTAACGGCGACAGCATTAAAACAACGAAATCTGCGTCGCAATATTCGACGTAAATATTATCTTCTTTTAAGATTTTTGCAATCTCGTAACCGTAATAGCCTAACGGCTTGCATTTGACGGTTATCTTAAACGGCTCGTTTCCTATTAATGTAAAAAGCCTGTCTATAAGTCGTTTTTTTAGCGTTTTAATTCTTTTTTCGCACTCGCTGAAAAGCTCTTTCAACTCGCCGCTAACGGCGTTGAAAGCGTCGAGAGAGCGCAAAATCAGATAGGACGGACTGGTTGAAGCAAAGGTTTTCATCATATTTTTCAGCTCTGTTTTTTCAAACGCTTTAAACGATTTAGCAACGTGCAAATATGCGCCGCCGGTCAAAACGAAAAGAGTTTTATGCGCCGAATCGCAACACATATCTGCACCAAGCGTTATCGGATGAAGATTATCGGCTAAAAAATTGAGATAAGCTCCGTGAGCGTTATCGACGATAAGCAACGAACCGTATTTAGCGCAGACTTCTTTTATTCGTTTAATCGGCAGAATATTTCCGAGATAATCGGGAGAAGTGACGTACACCGCAGTCGGTTTTTCCGCCATAGATTTCAGTTTATCTTCAAGCGCTTCGGCAGATACGTCGCAGCTTAATAAATTGCCGTCGCCATAGAACCATTCAACGTCGGCGTCGGTTAAAGCGACAGCCGAAACAAAGCTGTAATGAGCGTTTCTTCCCGCTAAAATCAGCGGTTTTTTTTGCATTCTTTTTGCGTACTGACAAACGGCAAAGACCATAGTCCTTATGCAAAGGGACGAGCCTTCCGTTGAGTATAACGTATAGTTGCTGCCAAAAATCAAGCTTGCGTTTTTCTCGCTTTCGTCGATTATGCCGCTTGCGTCGAACAAACTGTCGGCACCGTCGATTTCGGTAATATCCCATTTTTTACAGTCGCCTACGCCTTTGTGCCCCGGCATATGTGCCCGTATAGGACGACTATCTGCATATTTTTGCAAAAAATCGCATATAGGAGTTTTCATACTATTCTTCCGTATCTTTGATAACCGCAAGAGCTATTGCGCATTCCATTCTCTTTTTAAAGAGCTTGCAGCCCTTTTCATAGACGCCCATAACCGAACCCGTAGAATGATATGCGTTTGCCGCGCAACCGCCCGAACAATAAAGTTTTGCCCAGCAATCACGGCATTCTTTTCTTGCGTAAACGTTGCACGACGCAAATTCCTTCGTTATATCGCAATTGGTAACGCCGTCGTAAATATTTCCGAGCAAAAATTTTTTATCGCCGACGAATTGGTGACAGGGATAAAGCTCTCCGCTTGGAGTGACCGCCATATATTCCGTACCCGAACCGCAACCTGAAATGCGCTTGTAAATACAAGGTCCGTTCTTCAAATCGAGCATATAATGATAGAAAATAAACGGTTTGCCCTGATTTTTTCTTTCAAGCATAAGCTCGGCAAGTTTTTCGTATTCCTTGCAAACCGTTTCGACGTCTTCGTCCGTCAATTCGTTTTTATCGCCTTCGGGACAAACCACAGGCTCCATACTAAGCTCGGTAAAGCCGAGTCTGAGCATTTCTTTAATATCTTCGGTAAAATCGGGGTTATAATGGGTGAAGGTGCCTCTCATATAGTAGTTTCCGCCGCGGGCTTTGACGAGCTTTTGAAATTTCGGAACGATTTTTTCCCAGCTTCCGCAACCTGAATAATCGACACGGTATCTGTCGTGCACCTGTTTTCTGCCGTCGAGACTCAATACCACGTTTGACATTTCCTTATTGCAGAAGTCGATTACGTCGTCGTCGATAAGCACTCCGTTAGTCGTCAGCGTAAAACGGAAGTTTTTTCCCTTATCTTTTTCTATCGAACGGGCATAAGCGACGAGCTGTTTTACGACTTCGAAGTTCATCAGCGGTTCTCCGCCGAAAAAATCGACTTCGAGGTTTTTTCTCGTTCCCGAATTTTCGATTAAAAAATCAAGCGCGCGTTTTCCTACTTCGTAACTCATAAGCGCCCTTTCGCCGTGATATTTGCCTTGGCTCGCAAAGCAGTATTCGCAGTTTAAGTTGCAAGTGTGGGCAACGTGTAAGCAAAGAGCTTTTATTACGCCCGCAGTCTTTTCCTTTAAGTACGTCGCCTTATCCTCGAAAACGTCCTGCGAAAAAAGCGTTCCGTCTGCTTTTAGTTTTTCAATCTCTAAATAGCACTCTAAAATTTCTTCTTTTGAAACGTTTTTAACCTTATATTTTTCAAAAAGGCTGTCTATAAGTCGGTTTTTATCGGTTTTTTCGAAATTCTCTATTACGTCGTAAGCCAATTCGTCAACGGAAAAAACCGAGCCCGAGCAGGTATCGACGACGACGTTTCGTCCCAAAAGTTTATATTGATGAATCATAATAACTCCAAAATCATAAGTATCACAGCTGATAAAAAATGTCGCCAAAATCTGGCGACATTTTACAAATACTACTTGCTTTCTTTTGCGTTTTCACATTTCTGGTTTGCAATACCGCAGCTGGTTTTGCAAGCTGATTGGCAAGAAGTCTGACATTCACCGCAACCACCGTTTTTTGCGCTTTGGCAAAGATTACGCGTTGCAACCGCAACTATATGTTTCATAAAGTCCTCCGTTGGTCTTTTTTTAGATTATATCACAGCTTAACGATTAAGTCAACGCAATTTAACGACTTTAACGGCTATATTTATATAATCTCAACTACTTTATAACCGAGCTTTTCGACGGTTTTTAACAGAATTTTGTCTGCAATCTGCTTATCCGAATAAACCGTTGCCCGTTTGTTTTCAAGGTCGACTTCCACCTGTTTTACGTCTTTTATAGCGGATAGCGCAGTTTGCACTTTTGATTGGCAGTGCGTACACATCATACCTTCGATTTTGATTGTTTTTTCCATAACCGACTCCTTTATTTTTACAAATTTTTTTATTTTTCCTTTTTCGCTGAATAATCTCAGCGTCAATGCGTTTAAAACTACGCAAACCGAACTGCAACTCATTGCAAGAGACGCAATCATAGGATTTAAGCTCAGCCCAGCAACAGGATAAAACGCGCCGGCGGCAAGCGGTATTCCTATAGCGTTGTAGAAAAACGCCCAGAACAAGCTCATTTTTATATCGCTTATGGTTCGGCGGCTCAATCTGATTGCCGTTACAAGATCGCCAAGCTTGTTCCTGATAAGCACGATTTTCGCAGATTCGATTGCTATATCCGTACCGCTGCCGATAGCTACGCCTACGTCAGCCGATTTCAATGCGGGCGAATCGTTTATGCCGTCGCCAACCATAACGACCTTCCTACCCTTCTTCTTGTACTTTTCGACGTATTCGTATTTCTGATCAGGCAGCACGTTTGCAATTACCGTGTTTACTCCGACTTCTTTTTTAATAGCTTCCGCACTATCACGGTTATCGCCCGTCAGCATCACCGTATCCAAGCCCATCGCTTTGAGATTTTGAACGGCAATCGCGCTGTCTAAGCGAATTTTATCCCTGAGCGCTATCATACCCACAGCCCTGCCGTTTATATAACAAATTATCGCCGTTTTACCGTCCTTTGCAAGACTTTTGAACCTTTCGGTAAGTTGTTGAACCGACGGGCTGTTTTGCCGTTCTGGAAGTTTTACGTTTCCTACTTCGATTTTATCACGACCGATAAAACCCACGGTTCCCTTGCCGGCTATCTCTTCGAAGCCGCTCACGGTTAAAAGCTCGCAACCCGACGCGTGATCGACGACGGCTTTTGCAAGCGGATGCTGACTCAGCTTTTCAACGCTCGCGCACTTTATCAGCATTTCTTCTTGAGTGATACTTTCATCGAGCATAATAACGTCCGTTACGGATAGCTCGCCCGTTGTTACCGTGCCTGTTTTATCGAGAATGACGGTATCGACGTTGCCGAGATTTTCAAGCGTTTCGGCGTCCTTGACAAGTATGCCGTATTCGGCGGCTTTGCCTGTTGCCACCATTATGGCAAGCGGAGTGGCTAACCCCAATGCGCACGGACAGGAAATAACGAGCACGCATATTGCGAAATTCAACGAAACCGTAGCGTTTTTCGAAGCAATCAGCCATACTATAAAAGTTATAAGCGCAATACACAGCACTATCGGCACGAACACACCGCTGACTTTATCTGCGATTTTTGCTATCGGAGCTTTGGAATTCGAAGCCTTTTCGACTAACTCGACTATCCTTGATATAGTAGTTTCCTTTCCGACCTTTTCCGCCCTGAAAATAAACGAGCCGTTTTTGTTGACCGTTGCAGAAATTACCTTATCGCCAACCGACTTTTCAACGGGAATGCTTTCTCCCGTTATCGCGGCTTGGTCTATAAGCCCGAAGCCTTCGACAATCTCGCCGTCAACGGGTAAAGACTCTCCGGGTTTGATTAAAATCAGATCGCCAAGCTGCAAATCGATAGCCTGAATTACCGTTTCCTTGCCTTCCCGAATCACGGTACAGGTTTTAGGAGTAAGCTTCATAAGCTTGTTAAGCTCGTCGCTCGTTTTGATTTTCGCTCTGTTTTCGAAATACTTGCCGAGCGACACCAAAGTTACTATAGTTGCGCTCGATTCGAAATAAAGAGAGTGCATATATTGATGAATAAGAGCTTTATCCGAATGCCCGAAGCCGTAGGCAAGAATAAAAATAACAGCTATTCCGTAAACGTAAGCCGAGCCTGCGCCTATTGCAATAAGCGTATCCATATTCGGCACGCGTTTTACAAGCGCTTTAATTCCCCTGTAAAAAAAGCTATTATTTATAAGCAAGATGACGCTCGTTAAAACAAGCTGCACTATTGCGTTTATCAGCGTGTTTTCAAAACCGCTTAAAATCGGTATAGCTTTTAACCCTATCATAGGTCCCATCGTGATATAAAACAAAGGCACAAGCAATAAAAACGAGGCTATAAGACGGTTTCTTTGACTTTTCAGTTCAGATTTTGCGTTGCCGTCATTTTGGTTTTCGCAAGTTTTTTCTGTTCCGACGCCCCTTTCCGAAGCGCCGTAGCCTATGCTTTTTACGGCTTTTATAATATCCGATGAATTCAGGTTATTGTCGCATTCAACGACCATAGCGTTAGATACGAGATTGACAAAAACGCTATCGACGCCTTTCAGCTTAGATACCGTTTTTTGTACGTTTTGCTGACAAGACGCACAAGTCATACCCGTTATATCGAACTCTTTTCTCATAGATTGTTAATTCTCCTGATCAAATCGACAGTTTCATCGATTATATCTTGATCGCCTTCCTTGATTTTCGTCACTACGCAACCGCTAAGATGATCTTCGAGTATGAGATAACCAAACGACTGCAAAGCTTTCTCTGCGGCAATTATCTGCACGAGAACGTCCTTGCAATAACGGTTATCCTCGATCATCGCCTTTATACCGTTAAGTTGCCCTATAATACGGTTAAGTCGGGAAGTTAATGCCTTTATATCCTTATTATCCCGCTTTACGAGCTTTTTATTACAACTGCATTCATCGTTCATATATATACCCCCTATGGGTATATATTATCACGCTGAAACACGCTTGTCAATAAGACGTAAACAATTTCAGAAAAAATTTGCGTAAACGGTTGACAAACGACGAAAAATGGATTAACATAATTAAAAATTGAAATTCTTTGGGGCGAGGTGCGATTCCTCACCGGCAGTAAAGTCTGCGAAGCGCATTCTGCGCCCGAACGGGTGAAATTCCCGTACCGACGGTATAGTCCGGATGATAAAAGATTTTAATGGAATAGTATTGTTTTCAACGCTGTTTTGTTCGTCCCCCTTTTTTTGGCGGACGATTTTTCATTCAAAGAACTTCAGTTTAAAATTTTTAAAGGAGTTTTTTATAATGGAACAAAACACCCGAAAGTCAAACGGCTTTAAGAGCCACTTCACAGCAAAAAGGATTGCATTTTTAGCGGTATTTACCGCACTGAGCTACGTTGTAAGCTTATTAGATTTTCCCATTTTTCCGCAAGCTTCGATGCTGAAATTCGATTTCGGTAGCGTTTTTATTATGCTTGCAGGATTTATGTTCGGACCTGTTGAAGGCATTATTGTCTGCGTTATCAAGGAATTATTGCATCTTCCTATCGGCACGACGGGCGGAGTCGGCGAGCTTGCAAACATTATCATGACGACAAGCTTTCTTATTATCCCTACGGTTACTTACATTTTTAAAAAAGGATTACCGACCGTAATCATAACTTTAATAATCGCAACGCTGTTCAGCACTCTTATCAGTTTTGCGGTAAACAGGTATATAAACTTTCCGCTATACGGCGACACCGAGCTGATATTCTTTAAAAAGGTATGGTATTTTATAATATTTTTTAATCTTATAAAGTGGACTGTAATATCGGTATGCACGGTGCTTATATATAAACCGATGAGAAAATTGTATTTTAAATTTGACAGGCAATGATAGATTTCGAAATGGCAAAAAAATAACTTAATTCAGACCGCACTCACATATTTTCGTTTATAGATATTAAAAAAGTTGACAAACTCAAATAAATTATATATACTTTAACGGATTGGAGAGGTGTCTGAGTGGTCTATGGTGCAACATTGGAAATGTTGTGTGCGGAAACGCACCGCAGGTTCAAATCCTGTCCTCTCCGCCAACAAAAAAGCACTGACAACGGTCGGTGTTTTTTTATTGCAATAAGGATTTGAACCTGCCAACTTGCGTAAGCAAGTAAACTATATAATAATGATTTTTGGTTTTGCGCCTGCGCAAACTGTTTGCAATTTTTTGCAAACTCCAAAATATCTGCAAATCCTGTCCTCTCCGCCAAATAAAAAAACACTGGCAACGGTCGGTGTTTTTTTATTGCAATAAGGATTTGAACCTGCCAACTTGCGTAAGCAAGCAAACTATATAATAATGATTTTTGGTGCAAAACTTGTTTTTTGAGGCATAATATAGGGATTGGCAAAATAGGCAATCTCACCTAAAAGAGAGTTTTGCAAAATGAGACTTTTAAATATCTTGCGGTTTCAAAATTCCTTCGAATTGGAATCTATTTGACAATATATCTATCTTGCTATTATTTCCAATTTTATAATAATAGGAATCAACATTACGATTCAAACCTACACTATAACCGACATTACCGCAAAAGCTGTCAAAATGATAAATATATGATTCATAACCCTTTCCAGAAATACTTTCATCAAATAAATCTTTAAAAGTATTATCATTACCACAAGCATCAAAAGCATACAACTTGATTACTCCATTAAAAAAGTCAATATATTGCCTTTGAGCTTCGTAATCTTGCAAATCTACACAGTTTGCTTGATAAAAATAGTAATTCGCCTTAAAAAAGCAAATCCTGATGCTTGACAAAAATGAAAATGAATGGTATTAACATCATTATAGTAATATAAATCAAACTGTCCATTTTCTTTATTTTCTTCAACTATTTTTTCAACTTTTAATCTATGTTTTTTTAATATGTCATCAATATTTTCAATGTAAAACGACTTATATTTCTCAATGAATTCGGCATCGGACTCACAATTCCAATTTGCAGATTCAATATATTCAAACTCTTTTTCATTTTCCCACATTAAAAATGAATAGCCGGCATATATCAATAATCCCAAGATAGAAAAAACACAAAATACAAATACTACTACACTTGAAACGCTTATTAAAACAATTTTAGATTTTTTCATACCGCCCCTTTTTTTATTTGTATTATAAGTCTATGATACCGCCGTCGTTTATTGCATATTTCGTCGTAAAATCAACAATTCTATCTTAGTTTAAAAATAAATCGATATTATTCGAGCAATCATTCTGTAATCACTTATTTAACAAATAAATAGACACGGAACGTTATCTTATTTTTCTAACAGTTCTCTATTAAGCTCGTCAATTCCATCAACAAAATAATATAACAGTTTTTTAACAAATTTACATTTATAATAAATATCAACCGTATATTTACGGTAAACTACGGCAACGTCTTTCTTCTGCATAATTTTTCTTTTAAAAAGCGAAACGTATTGATACTCTTGCTCGTTCAATTTTTTAATTCTGAAAAAATAAAAATCCTGCAAAAAAATCACACTAACTAATATCGACAATGCACCCAAAATCAACAAAACGATGCCAAAAATTTTGTCATTCTCAGCAAAACCAATCTTAATCGGCACTAAAACAAGGATTATACCGCAAATTAAAAACACAAAACCAAAATTCCTTGTTAAATAATCATATTTTGCTACTGAAAACTTCGGTTTATCAATCGTCCTGCCACTTTGTTTTATTCTTTTTCTTGTTATTCTCTCAAGGGCGTCTCCGCTATTGACATAATAAGGCATTGAAAAAATTTGTTTTCCGTTTAGATAGTAAAACGTTTTAGAGCATGACTTAGTTGAATTTATCGTCAAATCTTCATAAAGATAGTTTTTTTTATTCCGAACCAGTTTCGATAAACAAAGTATTCATCATACATTTCAACTTTCCACAAATTAAAATTAACGGCAAAAACCACACATACTAACCAAAACGGAGCAAAAAGCAAAAATGTACAAAATGCTTGGAATGCGTTTTCTATCTCGCCTGATTTTACGTTAACTATAATCAATGCTATATAGATCACAGTAAGAATTAGAAGACCAAAACACCCGATAAGCGTTATCCATTTCGGCATTTTTAATATTCTAACTATAGATTTATCCGACATAAAAACTCCTTAAATAAAACTTAATACAAGGTCTGGCAAAAACTACATCGAACTGAAAATTCCGTCACAATATTCAGGCTTCAAACGTTCTAACGATTCATTGGTTAATGATCTTTTTCCGAAACGCCGTCTAAGCCGTAATTTATGTTATTCTCGAGCTTGCGTCTGCACCTTTTTGCTCGGAAACAATAGTTGAACCGTTAATTCCGTATTTTGTAGTAATACCGTTTACCGTCTTTTTAGTCCTTATGCCTGCATAGTCATATTCAAAAGTAATTCCGTTGTAGCTTGCAAGGCGGTGAACGTTTTTCCAGGTGGCCGATTTTCCACGGTAAGTCCAAGGATTGCCAAGTTCGTAACTACCGACGGATTCAGTAATAGGATTTTCGCCATTAATCTCTATTGTATAATCAGTTAAGCGGTCTTTATGCGTTGTATCGTAACCATAAGAAAAAGTGGCTTCGGGAGTTACGGGCAACGCACCGAGAGTAAAGGCATATTCGAATCGGTTTGTGATATTACCTGATTTGTCGTAAGTAAAGACAAAGGTTTTATTTAAATCACGGTTATCTTCACGAACAAGTCTTCCGAGACCGTCGTAAGCGTACTTTTTGTATATTATAGTATTTTTCCTTACCTGTGTCAATGGGTTTAATTTAAATAGAAATTATGTAAAAAATTAAGGCTTGACGGAATTTTAGCATATTAAATGAGTTGATTACAAGTCGAAATAAACAATCCCCCACTCCGATTAAAGACAATACGGATGGGGGAAAAGAAAATTTTCACGTCAGGCATTTAGCGAATAAATGCGTTTTGCTTTAATATGATTTTCACCGTTGGCATATTGATAGCTTATTTCGACTAAGGCGTTAAACTTACTGCCTAATTCTCTATCGATTGCGTTTATCACGATAGTTTTTGCATCGTAATCGACTTTTACGATATCCGTCAACGATTTTTGGTAAAAAGCAACGTAATCTTCAAACGTTGCGTTTCCGTTTTCGCCTATCTTAACGTATTTCGGATAAGGAATAATGCAACCTTCAACTTCTACGCACAAGCATTCGACTAAATAGCAATAATTACCGTTATCGTATTTACTCTTTACAAAATCTGTTATTTGCCGAACAACGAACATATTTGATACGTTTTGTCCCGTGTATAAACCTATAACGAGGCATGCGTTATTGTCGGTATCGGTCGCATATTCGGTAACGTAACCGCTTTTTTCGAATTCGACTTTAAGCTCTTCAATTTTGAAGTCGGTAACGAGCGAACAATCTCCGTGATAATACCCGACCATTTCGGCAGGGAAAACTAATTGATAATTCTTCAAAAATCCGTCGTCAATTCTGTCGCGGTATATAGGTTTTGTGGTAAAGTTTTTCTTAATAATGATAAACCCGCCACCCACAACAACACCGACTAAAACTACAACTGCTGATATAATTGCAATTATCATTTTGACGACGGCTTGCTTTTTTGTAATCTGTTTTTCGTTCTTTAAAATGACCTCTTCCATATCGTTCTCTTTAAAGTTTTTATGTGATAAATAATTGTTGATAATCCCCCAAGTAATACTATGAATAAAAATATCAATGAATAAATATTAAATGGTGTTTCATTAAAGAATATTATAAAAAGTAATATAGAAAGCGTCGCTAATAGAATAAAACTTATGGTGGAAAAAATAAAGTTTGTTCTAACTTTTTGTTTCGCTACGTAATTAAAAATGAGTGAAAATATACACAACGTAATTGATACTATTTCTAATATTACAATGATTATACAAAAATTTTTATAACTCGAAGTATAATATGAATTGTTTAAAATATTATAAACGGTATTTTCAGTTATCGTAATAGTCTCAAACGCATCCGGAGTTGATAATTCTGAATGAACCGTTCCCCAAATTTTATAATTCGGATTAAAAATTATGAACGCTAAAAGCGACATAATTACATTAAAAAAATTTAAAATGTGTAATTGTTTTTTTTGCATATATTTACATTCCTCCAAGTTTAATAAAAGCATGATATGAGTAAATCCAACTATTAAGTTTGCAGTTTAACAGTTAGCAGTAAAATTTTATTATCCATATTTCATTTAATTTTTCCTCCATCCATATCCACAATGATAAATAAGTGATTGTCGCAGGATGTTCCGGCAGTAAATTGTTTAAAATCTTTTTCCATAAGTTTTTCTCCTTATAAAATAATAGTCGGTAAAAAACTCTCAATCATTTTTAAGCAAATTCATTTTCTACAATATATACGATTTAAGATAAACGTTTTTCCCCTTTTTTTGAAAAATTTTTTGTAAAAATTCAGCCTACCGCTTTTGCGATAGGCTGAAAATTTTATTTAATTCAGTTTTTACAATTTAACAATTCAGAAATCGTTGCAAAAACTTCTTCGCTCTTATATACTCCGACAAACTCAAAATAATAAGTATATTGATTATACTGCAAATACGCAAGAGCTTGCTCCTGATCTTTCGTATAATTTACACTGATATCGCTAATTACCGTAGTCTCGGTCATAAACTTTCTTTGGTTTTCAATAAAATCTATTTGACAATCGGGAAATCCAACAAATATTTTCAGTTTTATTCCGCTTGTTTCGTTAAATAAATAATCGTTTATACATAAAAGTTTATTGCTTTTTTTATCAACGTAATTAAACGTTTCCAAAACATTCCAGTTTAAAAACAAAACGTTTTCGTCTTGTTGGGCAAGTTTTGAAAGGTTATTTTCTGAAGAAACAACAGAATAATCTTCCTTTGGGTAAAATCTTTCGCCATTATATTGCGGAACATTAGAAGCCCTCATTGAAAACGAAATGATAACCGGAATTGTTAAACAGATTATTAAAAGAAAGCTCGCAGGAGCAACTATATATTTCCAATTAAAAATCTTTCTTTCCTTCTTTTCTTCATAACCTGTTTTTGCAACAAGTCTGTCCCAGACCTTTTCCTTGCTTTCTTTTACGTCGGGACAATTATTTTCAATTATTTCCGATAATTTATCTTTTTTCATATTTCCCTGTTTTGATATACTCGTTGAGTTTTAATGCTATTTAGCTACAAAATTTAAAATAACGTAGCGTTATTATTGCTTAATAAAAAGACCTTAATATTTTAGCTTGTTTATTTATCTCTGAAAATATTTTTTCCGTTTTTGAGCAATTTTTTTATAATTTTATCTATTTTCTTATGCACTTGCTTTGCGGTCAAACCGTATTTGAAGCCTATATCTTTTAGCGTTTTATCCAGAAAATAGCGTTCAAAAATCAGTTTGTATTCAAACTCGTCTAAAACGCAAAGCAACCTTGATAAATCACACTTGGTTTCGGCAACTTCAAACCCGTCGTGAATTTCTGCAGTTTGACCTGCCTTTTTGCTTGCGTTGACGCTTCTTAATTTATCTTTAGCTTTGTTCTCGACAATTTTACACAGCCAATTAAAACCGTCTTTATTTTCATCGAATAACTCAATTTTCTGCCAAACCGTCAATAAAGCTTCTTCGATAACGTCTTCGCAGTCAGCTTTGCATTTCAAGTAATTAAACGCAACACCGAAAAGGCGATAAAACGTAAGTTCATACAATTCCGAATAGGCTTTAATATCACCGTTTTTGAATTTTAACAATAATTTATTAACTTTTGTTCTTAATAACGACATTCTATCCCCTTAGTATGACTACTATATCACAGTTTAAGCTATTATTCAATGATTTTATTAAAAACAATTTGTTCATTTTTATAAATCGTTTGGCTTGAATGCCCCAATTTTTATATATTACCCACAAAAGAGTTGCAAAATATTATTAAACGGCATATAATAGGAAACAAAATATAGGAGAATTTGTTTCCTTTAATTATGATTGACAAAATAATTAACGTATCGATTCGGGGTTTACAGACGGACGGTCTGCGCTTTTCGGTTGACGATATTGCAAAAGAGCTTAAAATATCAAAAAAGACGGTGTATAAATATTTTTCTAAAAAAGAAGATCTGGCGGTTGCCGTATACGAAAAGTTTTACGACGACTTAAATCAAGAACTTAACGACGCAATTTCATCATGCGGCAAAGGCGTTTTTTGCCAAACGATAGCTATTTATTACCGTTCGTATTGTATGATACGGGAAGAATTATTCAACAAATACGCTCTTAACGCATCGATCAGGGAGCTTGCATTGAACAAGCATCGAATAGTGCGAGAAAAGTTTCAGAGCGTATTAACACCTGACGAACGAGAAATAATAACGTTAATCATAGAAGGAACGTTTGACAAATTAAAAGGAGAACGGCTTTCCCCGAAAATAACAGAAAAATTGGAGCGGATTATATGTTAGTGGAAGTTTTAAGCGTATTTTCTATTCTGTGCGTTGCTTTTATTGTCGGTAAATTGGTCTCAAAAATAAAACTGCCGGCAATTCTCGGTTGGTTGATAACGGGAATCGTATTCGGACCATACCTCGTTCAGATTGTGAATTTGGAAATAATCGACAAGCTTTGGTATAAAATATTCATAAAAATTTTCGAATGCTTAGCCGGCGTAATGATCGGCCGTGAAATTATTTTCAAAAAAATCAAAAATTCCGGCAAGCAGATAATCGGTATCACCGTAATACAATCATTAGGCACGTTTTTAATCGTATCGCTTGCCTTTGCAGTAGCTTTTCTTATTGCAAAAATACCCGTCACCTTTGCATTCGTTTTCGGCGGAATCGCACTTGCGACGGCTCCTGCGCCGGCACTTTCTATCGTAAACGAACACCACACCGACGGGCCGGTAACAAAAACCCTGTTACCGTTAGCGGCAATAGACGACGTAATCGGCGTCATCGTATTTTTTACGACGATATCGGTTATCTGCACTGCGTACGGCGGTGAATCGACGTCGGTTCTTTTCACCGTCGGGACGGTTGTTTTACCGTTCGTGATAGGCATCGGCTTAGGCGTGTTGACGGGGCTTATTTTACGCAAAATTCATAACGGCGCCGTATGTTTTGCCGTTTTTCTGACAGGCTTGATTTGCTGTATCGTCACGGGAATAGTTATCGACCGTTTTGTTTTTGGTTCGTTTACTTTGAATTATTTATTGGTTGGTATGGCGTTCAGCGCAAGCGTTGCCAACTTGATCGACGAGCAAAAGCTATCTGAGATGATGAAAACTTATGCGCCGATAATTAACGTTTCGCTGATTATCGTTATCGTCAACTTAGGTATGCCGCTCGATTACCGATTGATTGCGGGAGCCGGCATTTTTACTGCGATATATATTTTATCGAGAGCGGTAGGAAAAATCGGCGGAGCGTTCTTAGGCGGAAAAATCACCAAAGCCGAGCCTACCGTCACCAAGTATTTAGGGCTTACGCTTTTACCGCATTCAGGCGTTTCTCTGGTGTTTACAGGGATAGCCGTCAACGCTTTTTCAACGATCGACTCGTCGTTTACGACTATTCTTTCGGGAACCATTGTCGCAGCGGCAATTATTAACGAAATCATTGCCGTACTTCTTGCGCAAGTAGCTTTCAAAAAGGCAGGAGAAATCAATTCGGCAAAAAAATAGTGGTTTTCTTTGCAAAAATGCTGAAGCTTACAGCGACGAATTTTACTTCACCTTTTAAATATCGCATTTTGTAAACGGCAATCTGCGGAAATCTTACGCTTTAAATATTTAACAAACGTAAAAAAGGGAGTCTGAAAAATATCAGGCTCCCTTAATCATAAATATTTATTATATGAGTTTACAAGCTCTTTGAATTATGCTTATTTACTTTAAGAAACCTAAGAAACAAACCTATATTTCAAGCATTATGGTCGCGAGTTTTAATACGATAAAATAAACAATATTTTTATGCTGTAGATATTGGCTTTTAAAACAGTTTCAGGTATAATAATACTATTAACCGTTTATAAAACGGTCATGCAAGCGAAAGCTTTCGAAAAAACTTTCTGAAATTATATCAAAAGTAACCGAAAACGGCAAATATTAACGTTGCGTCACGGTTATGACGCTCGTTCGGCGTCGCCATACACGCATCAAAATAAACAATTTTATTGTCGCTAAGACAACGCCTGACGGCAGTCGGAGAATTTTTGGAGGTAATATGTATTACGTCAGCAAATACAGTTCGCCCATCGGCGGTATAACGATTGCAAGCAACGGCAAGGAAATCACGGGACTTTGGTTTGACGGACAAAAGAATTTTGCCAACAACCTGCCCGACGTTTACAAAGATAAGAATTTGCCCGTATTCGTAAGGACGAAAAATTGGCTCGACACATACTTTTCAGGCAAAGTTCCCCCTTTCACACCGCCCGTCGCTATGGAGGGAATAACTCCGTTTTGCAGACGCGTATGGGAAATTATGACTGAAATTCCTTTCGGGCATATTTCTACTTACGGCAAAATCGCCGAACGAATAAGTAAAGAAACCGGCAGAACAGTTTCGGCGCAAGCTGTAGGCGCTGCCGTCGGTCGAAACTCGGTTTCGATTATTATTCCTTGCCACAGAGTCGTCGGTTCGGACGGCAGGCTTACGGGCTATGCGGCAGGAATAGACAAAAAAGCGAAATTATTGGAATTAGAGGGTTTTGAGATAACTAATCCGAACAATCCGAAAAAATGCGGAGTTAAAAGAAACTCAGATTAAGAAAGTATTTTATAACTAAAATTTATCGCGTTTTAAAAGCCATCGGAATTTTTAGCATTTTACGAAGACTTTTCGTTTATGGCTGTAAAATTAAAACCGACGGCCAAAATTATCCACTTCGGTGAAAACACAGTCGATTGTTTTGCAAAAACGCTGAAGCTTGCAGCGACGAATTATAACAAAATTATTATTACTTTAATTATTGGTAATAAATAACCGTAATAAATCACGTTTTTTAAAATTAAGGCTGTCGGCAGATAAACTGCCGACAGCCGTTTACAATTTGCGTGATATACAAAAAAACAACACTCCCCCAATCATTTGGTCTAATTATTAGACTTTAAGAGTATATCAAAATAACAAGGCTCTCAAACAAAGAAAACTCCTTCCAAATCAATATCTTAAAGTACGGTTATTTGATAAGCGAAAAGGTCAAAACGACTGCGCCGAGGGCGACTAAAACTATACCGGTTGCTCTGTTCAGAGTTTTTGGCGTTGCTTTATTTGCAAATACCGCCGCTATTCTTGCCCAAACAAACGTGAAGATTATGCACAGAAAAAATATCGTTAAGTCGGGCGCTCCGCCGATTGCAAAGTGGGAAACGGAACCCGTTAAGGCGGTAAAGGTCATAATGAACACGCTTGTTCCGACTGCCGTTTTCAGCTCGTAACCCAAAATCGAAATAAGTATCAACAGCATCATCATTCCGCCGCCGGCGCCTATGAATCCGCAAATAAAACCTATCACGACGCCACAGATAACAGACTGCACGGCGCGCTTTTTTGCAGAGACCTGTTTCATAGTAGATTTGGTAGTCATAACGGGTTTTACTATAAATTTTACGCCCAACAAAAAGGTCATAACAACGGAAAAATTTCCCATTGTGTTAGACGGCACAAGACTTGAGATATAGCTTCCAACGACGGTAAACGTCAAAACGCTTACCATCATTATTATTCCGTTTCTTATATCGAGATTACCGTTTCTTCCATAAGTGTAAGCCGAAACGGCGCTTGCTAAAACGTCCGATGCAAGAGCTATTCCCACCGCCGTATAAGGCTCTACGCCTAAAAAAGTTACCAGCATAGGCGTAATAACCGCAGCTGCGCTCAAACCTGCAAAGCCTGTGCCTAAGCCTGCGCCCATACCGGCAAAAAAAGTTACTATTATAACTATAAAAGGATTCATATTTTTTCCTTTGTTTTACTGATTTTTGATTTATGACGTTTTATTCGACCTAAAACGCAACGTTTTCGACGTTATAGACTTTTTTATAGAGCGTTTGTTTATAAAACTCGAATTCCGTTTCGGAAATCGGTCTTTTCGAGGTCATAATCATCAGCGAAACGGGATTTTTACCTTTTGAAATCGGCGGTTGGATATACGGATATTCGTTGAGATAAAAACCGTTTCTTCTGTAAAAGCCTATACGGCGGATCGCCGTTTCGGTTTCGGGCGGTTCCACTTCGAGACAAACTTGCTTGTCCGCAGTCTTTAAAAGCTCGGCAAGCATTTTTTCGCCTAAGCCTTTGTTTCGATACTCCGCCTTGACGGCAAAATGCTCAACGAAAAGAAAAACGTCAAAATCATATACGGTCATAATCGCGGTAATATCGTCTTGCTCGCCTTTTAACGCATATACTGAAAAAAGCCGATTTTCGAACAGCTTTAACTGTTCGTCACGCCGTCTTAGTTCGTCACAGGGAAAACTGTTTGACATAATTTCGTAAACTTCGTTGAAATTTTCTTTCGTCAGTTTTATCATATATCTCCTCGAAAATTGCTGATAAACGTGTTATAGCCCTATTTATTGGGAATGTGTCCTTCGGTTAAAAGCGAAAAATAATCGTTTTGTCTGAGCGCTTCGTATATGGCGATCGCAACGGAATTCGATAGGTTCAGCGAACGGGATTCCTCTATCATAGGAATTCTTAAAGTGTAATCGTAATGCTCTTTTAACAAATCTTCCGGAAGTCCCTTCGTTTCCTTGCCGAAAACGAGAAAATCTCCGTCCTTAAACTTTGCGTCGCTATGTATTATCCTGCCCTTTGTTGACATAAAATAAAAGTTATCGCCTTTATAGTGCATAGATAGCACTTCGTCGATGCTGTCGTAATAGTGAATTTCGGTAAGATGCCAATAATCTAAGCCTGCCCTTTTCAGGTATTTATCGTCGGTTGAAAAGCCCAAAGGTCTGACAAGGTGCAAAACGCTGCCCGTTGCCGCACAGGTTCTTACGATATTGCCCGTGTTTTGAGGAATTTCAGGTTCGACGAGTACGATATTGAATTTCATTGCTATATACCCCTTTTTTTGTTTATACTTTCGTAGTACTGATGACCGACTTCAAGGATTATTTCGCCGTAATCGCCGTGTTTTGCTATTATTTTACCCGATTTATCGCTTGCGAAAAATCCGCTTTCGGTCAATGAAATTATATTTATGCCGTAAATATACGACAGCGTTTCTATGGCGCTTTCGATGCGAATTTTCAAGTCTTTTTCCAAAACGTTTAATATTACGTCGCATTGCAGATTGGAAAAGCTCTGAATACCGTTAAGCTCCAGAACGTCTTCACCGACCAGCACGCCGCATTTTGCTTCGTTTACTTCGCACATTTTAAACCCGAAAGCAGGCTTTTCGCCGGGCTTTGCGACGGTTTTATCGCATAAGGAAATAAGTTTTCCGCGACGTAGCGAAATTATCGACTTATGAAACAAACCGTAATTATCGGTATCGGCATAAATCATAAGCAAACCCTCGATCTTTGTCGAAAGCCTTGCAAGCTCCAGCAACCGGTTGCTGTTTCCCTTTAATTCGGTTTTCAAATTGATTTGAAGTTTGTTTTTAGGAAGAGCTAACACTACGTCGCAATATTTAAGCTTTTCCAAATCGTCCAAACTGCGTAAAATATAACCTACTCTGATCTTTTTGCTCATTTTATAGATTATATGTTACAAATAAAATATTAGTTACCAAAATCGAGCGAATTGACTATTTCCCTGATTTTATGAATATCGTCGGTTTTGAAGATTTCTGTCTTTTTAGACTTTGCGCCCTTTACGCCTATCAGATAATAAGCCAGCTTCTGTCTTAAATAAACGGCGGCAAGTTTTGGCGGCATATACTCTAAAAGTAGGTCTATATGACGGTTAATAACGGTTTTTTTATCCGACTTCAACCCTGAAAGCTCGGATATGAGCGTAGGATTTTTCAAAACTCCACGAGCCAACATAACGCCGTCTGCACCGCTTTGTAAAAGCGCATCGTCGCAATCGGAAAAGGTAAACAGTCCGCCGTTTACGATAACGGGAATTTTTACGGCCGATTTGATTTTTCCGACCATATCCCAAAAAACACGTTCGCCGTAATAATCTTCCCTGTGACGAGCGTGAACGGTTATCATGCTGACTCCGTTATCCTGACAAATCTTTGCGAGATTAAGCGCTGAAAAGTCGTTTTTATCGACTCCGAGCCGCATTTTTGCAGTAATTATCTTATTGCTTTTAACCATTTTTGCAACTATCTTTTCCGCTTGCGAAAGATTGTTTAAAAGCGCCGAGCCTTCGCCGTTATTGAAAACTTTCGGCACGGGACAACCGAAATTCACGTCTATTATATCGAATTTTGCAAGTTCGTCGCTTACGCAGGCGGAATACATAATTTCAGGCTCGCTACCGAAAAGCTGAACGGCTTTTATATATTCGTTTTCAGTTGTGCGAAGCAATTCCTTGGTCTTCTGATTGTTATAGACAAGCCCCTTTGCGCTGACCATTTCCGTGTAGCAAAGTCCTGCGCCTAACTCGTAACAAAGACTGCGGAAAGCCGAGTCGGAAAAGCCTGCAAGCGGCGCGACAAGCACGTTGTTTTTCAAGGTCACGTTTCCTATAGTTATCGGCTTTATCTGCATAAACGCAACCTTTCAAAGTAGTTTTTCAGATCGAAGCTGTCGTCGTTTTCACTCATATAGCTTTCGAGAATATTATCTATCGCAAAATAAACGCTCTCTTCGCCGTCAAGCTGATTTTCGTTCATTATGTATGCGATCACCAAAATTGCGTTAGCGTAATCGCTTTCTTCTATAAACTGCGCCAAAAGCTTTTTACAATCGCTTTCGCTCAGATGATTTACAGAGTATTTTTTAATGCGCTTTACCGTTTTTTGCGCTCTTAAAAGCGACGGGAAGCACTTAGGAACGTCGCCGACGTACTGCTTATGATTAAAGGATTTTTCAATCTGCTTGTTTTTATCCCAAATTTCGAGTGCGGTCTGGTCGTCCGTAGCGCGATCGTTGCCGAAGACGTGGCTGTGGCGGAATATGAGTTTTGAACAAATACCGCTCAAAACGTCGTTCAAAGTGTAATAGCCGTTTTCTTCAAGAAAAACAACCTGGAAAGCCGCTTGCAACAGCACGTCGCCTATTTCTTCAGAAATTTTTGCGTCGTCGTTTTTATCTATTGCGTCGCATAGCTCGTAACACTCCTCGATAAGGTTTTTTCTGACGCTTTCTTTGGTCTGCACCCTGTCCCACGGACAGCCGTCCTTTGCTCTTAATCTGTTGACTATGCGGTATAAATCGGTAAAATTAAACCTGCTTTTTGTTTCGAGCTTGTTTTCCGCAACGACGACTACTGTAGAATAATCATAATTTTCCTGACGATCAAGCTCGTAAACGGGAATTTTTTTGACCGAATTCCGATGACAGAAATAAATTTCCGTTTCGTCGCCGCAAACGTCGCCAAGCTTAATTTTTACAGCCGACGCAAGCTGAGCGCTATCGACGTCGTAAACGGCAAGCGGATAAGTAAAATCGAGCTTTTCGCAAAAATCGTACGCCGAAACGCTTTGATAATTCCTTGCCGGTATTCTGCAATTTAAAAGAGCGTTCGCGCTCTTTGAAACGCCTTCATAAACCTTTACCCCCTTGTGTTTTTTCATAAGGAGCATAGCCGAATTATCTTCGCTGACGGCGCCGTCCACAAGGTAGCATACGTCGCTTTCTTTAAGATAATTTTCCACTTCTTTAACGAGATTTTTTGTCAAGGTATCGAAATTTCTCGATTTAAGATAAACTCCGTCAAGGCTGACTACCTTGCCGTGATAATCGTTTAAAAATGCGTGAGAATTCGTTGCCGCCGTCCTTAAAATTACCAGTGGACTGTCGATAATCGACTTATAAGCCGTCAATGATAAGTCTCCGCTGTTTACGCCTAATCCGATTATAGTCAGTTGCATAACTTTTTACCGCCTATTTCAAACTTGTTTGAGATAGATTTACTCCGTCTGCTTATACCTATAATATACAACAAATCGAGCGAGCAGGCAACAAAATAGCACAAGCTATCCGAAATTGCAAGCCCGAAAACTCCAAAGTCGGGGTTTTTGACCAGAATATACATAGCTATGAATTTCACCGCCACCCCTACGGCAAGATTAAACGGCAGAATCTTCTGACGAGACTTTGCAGTCAGTATTGCGCTTTCTGCCTGAAGCAAGGATAACAACGCTATCTGCGGAGCCGAAAGGCTTAACAACGATTTTAACACGCTTCTGTTTTCCGAGCTTAATCCGCCGTAGATAAGACGGCAGATAACTTCGGCAAAAAGCGCGGTTATCACGCTTATAGCAACCGATACAATTAATGTAGAAAATAAAACGTACACCGCCTTTTTGCCGCCATTTCGACCGGAAATTTTCGGCATTGCGGATATAACCAACGCGTTTAACAGAGCAACGGGTACGCCGATAAGCGATTCGACCGCTCCCGAATACAATCCGAAATCGGTTATGTTTTGTTCGACGCCTGCGGGCAACCATCTCAATACGACAAAGCTATCCGTCATTCTCGACAGCGGCAATATCAGGCTTGAAAGCATCAACGGAAATACGGTAAAGAATATGAGCGAAAACTTTATTTCGCTTCCGTTATTCGGTGGGCTTATGGATAATTTTACGCTTTTTTTATATAAAACGTATAATAAAATTACCGTAACGAGTTCAGAAACGGTAACGGAAACGGTGAGTAAAACGGCAGGATTTAAAACGTATTTTGATAAAACGATACACAAGGACAAGCCGAAAACCGTTTTTACAAGCTGTTCGGTTACGTTGGATACGGCGGTCGGCAACATATTGCTTTTCCCCTGAAAGTATCCCCTGAAACAGGAAATCAGCGAAACGAGGAAAACCGAAGGAGCAAGCGTTATATAACAGGGAACGACCTCTTTTGAGCGTTGCAATGCGGATAGCGCAGGCGATAACGCCGACATAAGCGCCCAACCGATAGCGCCTAACAGCGAAAAATATTTTAGCGAAGTTTTAAGCACCTTTTCGGCGTTGAGTCCGCCGGCTATAAGTTTTGTCAAGCCGAGCGGTATTCCGCTTGACGATAACGTTAAAAGCATCGTGTATAACGGAAAAACCATCTGGTAAATACCGATGTTTTTCGCGCCTATAATATTGGTAAGCGGTATGCGGTAAAAGGCGCCTATAACCTTGGCGATAAACATTGCCGTTCCAAGGTAAAAAGCGCCTTTCAATACGTCGTTTCTGATTATTTTATTCAAGCTCGGTAGCAAGGTAATCACCGCAAAACTGCATAAGACGGGTATCGAAGGCGTCGATTTCGTCGTTTTTATCGCAGCCCATAAGAATTAAACCGCCGAATATATCACCGCCGACCAAAATCGGCACGATAAGCTGAGAGCAGCAATCGGTTTTCTCGTCCTTGATAAGATTCACGGTCTGTTCGCCCTGATTGGCGTTGAACACACGACTCTTTCTTTCTTTTAAAACGGTTTCAAGCTCGGAAGATATTTCTTTATCGCATATATCCTTTACCGCCTTTCCCTTGACGGAAACGACCTTATCGAGATCGGTTACGACGACGTTTTTGTTAGTATATTCAAAAAGCGATTTTACTAAGTTTTCCGCGCTGTCCTTTAACGTGGCAAGCGCCGAGTATTTCTGAAAAATCAATGAATCGTTATCTGTAAAAATTTCCAGCGGATCGCCCTCCTTAAATCGCAGGGTTTTTCTGATTTCCTTGGGAATAACTACCCTGCCCAACTCGTCTATTCTTCTGACAATACCTGTTTCTTTCATATTCACCTCAAATTTATTGTTTGCACTGGACAAAAAAATATGTAACGTTATTTCAGTTGTTTGACTTTTTGACGTATTAAATGCTACAATGAATATGAAAATACATTATAAGGGAGGGGTATAATGGATACGAAGGACATAATCGAAGAAGAATTGGGTAACGATTCCGTTTCCGCAGATAATTCTTTAAGCTCTGTAAGCGGTAACGACGGCGATTGGAGCGATATAAACGAGAACGACTCTTTTACCGATCAAGCCGAAAACGACTCAGAGCAGGGAAGTTTTACCTTGCAGCCTGCGCCTACCGAGAAAAAATCCAAAGCCGAGAAGAAAAAACAAAAAAAGGTTGCCGAGTCGCAACAAGCAGGCTTTAAGGCAGAAAATAATAGCGTTGATGAATCTTCAAAAACCAAACGCAACAAATCTAATGCGTATCCCGTTTCATTTATAAATATGTTTTTGCACCAGATATTGTTTTTCTTTCCGATATTGGGCTTTTTCTTCATATTTATTTCATTGATCAACAGAAAAGCCAATAAAAACATAAAGACGATGGCTTTGACTGCGATTATTTGGCAATTCGTATTTATCGGAATTTTTGCATTCTTCCTGTTCAACAAGGGCATCGGCTACATTTTAGGCTGGATGGAAGAAGAAATGGGCTGGATAAAAGCCGTGCAATAAACAAAAAACGTTTTAAAAAACACTCAGGGATACCTGAGTGTTTTTTGCATATCCGTAGTTTTTATACGACCGAATTTTTTATTTAAAATCTGTAAACGTCGTAATCCCTTTTTCGCTTTACGGTGTAAATAACGTACATAGCGGCAAGCAAAAGCAATACTATTCCGAATACGATCACGACGCCGATAACGCTCGTTTCCTTTTCCAGAACGACGAAATCAGTCACTTCGGTGGTGTTGAACACGATATAATCGCCTTCGCTGCGCACGGTCTGAATAACCGTTTCGCCGTTAATTACCTGGGCGATGCGTATATCGTTTACCGACCTTACGCCGTCGAGTTTAACCTTAACGGTCCATCTTTCGGTGGAAATCTCGTCGTTCGAAACGCTCATTCTGTAATGCGCAACGGTATTGTAGCCATCTATTTTACCGAGTCCGTCATTGACGGAATCAAGCTCCGTTTTCTCTACCGAAAACTTCGTTTCGGGCGAAACGCCGTCTATAGTCGTCAGAATTGCGTCGACGCCGCCTGTCGATTCGATGCTCTTTGCGTTTATGCAGTAGCTTGCTTTCTCAAAGATTATTTCGTAATTTTCATTGATATACAGCGAGCCTTGTCCGATGTCGTAAACGCCGTAACGGCTGTTATCGGCGTCGGTTGAAAGCGAGCCGATAAAGCTGTCGCCGAAAACAGGCTGAATATCGGTGGTGTACGTCAGCTTTTTAAGGTCTTCGCCTTCTATACTCGATTTATTTTCGGCAAAAACCTTTATTTGCAATTTATTTATCGTCAGAACGCCGCTGTGGTATTCAAAAACGTAGTTATTGTCGCTGCCGCCGTGACAGTTTATGACCATACCGCTATATATCGTCGAAGTCGTCTTAGTCCATCTCGAATCGGCAACGGGCAACGAATCTATATCGGCGATACCGTCGCCCTGACAAAAACCTTCGAACGTCAAGCCGTACTCGACTGTTTCGTCGCCGTAAGTGACGGTTATATCGTTTGCGGTCACCTTCAAAGGCTTTTTGGAAATTATAATTTCGTCACTCGTAGCATTTTCGCCTATGTAATAGTTGGCGTTGCTGAGCGAAACCGCCCGGTAATAAAATCCGCCTGCATTGACGTTATCGCAGCCTTCCGCCAGCTTGGTTGTGACAATACATTCGTCGCCTTCGATAAGGTCGGTAGCCGTTGCGTTTATTATTTTTGCTGATTTGGAATAGACGAGGTATTTGCTTTCAGGTATCTGCCAGACGATTTTAGCAGGTCTTTTCGCTACGTTCATCACGCCGACGTCGGAAATATCTACGTCATAGTTATTGCCGTCGCCGGATAAAAAGCTGACGGAAGCTATCGTAACCTGCCAACAGCCTGCGTTTATTCCGTCGGTATCGCCATTTAACTCATAGCTCAATTCGTACGCTATACTGTCGTTTCCGAACAGCGGAGTATGCGTTGCAGTCGTACTTTTAGAAGCGCCGTCGTAAACGTAACCTTCGGCTCCGGATAAAACGTCGACAATCTCTACTATAATTTCTGCTTTATCTATGACCATTACGCCCGTGTCGGAATAATCGAGAAAATAATTTTCCGGTCTGCCGCTCGTTATTCGGGCGCTGTCGATTATTACAGTCCACTCGCCTGCCGAAGTTGCGTTGAAGCTTGAATCTTTCTCGTATCTCAATTTATACTCGAGCGTATCAGAACCGATTAACGGAGTATAGCTTGCCGTCGTCTTTTTTTCGGTAGCGTCGTAAGTATAGCCCGTCGTTCCGGATAAAACGTCGTCAACGGTAATATCGATCCGCTTCGGCGTAACAGTGTAGATCGGACTAACGGCGTTTTCGCTCAGTCGGTAATTCGAATTATCAAGCTCTGTCGCAACAAACCGGAAATCGCCTGCGTTTACGTTGTCGCAATCTGCGCCAAGCTCGACGGTTACGTTGACGGTATCGCCTTCGAGCACGGAAAGCGCAGTCGCGAAAAGGAGCTTTTCCTGCCCGTCGTAAATGAGATTTTCATCGGTCAGCTCAGACCATTGCACTCCGATAATCTTCGGCGATATGCACAAAAAGCCCGTATCCGAACAGTCTATTTCGTAATTGCTTGCGTCGCCGCGAGTTATAGTCGCACTGCTTATTAAAACTTGCCACTTTCCTGCGTTTATCGGCGTTGTTTCGCCGTTCAGACTATAACTTAGCTCGTATTCAAGGCTGTCGCCGTTTAGCAACCCCGAAACAGTTGCCGTAGTGCTTTTTTCCGTCTTGTCGTAATAATAGCCTTCGGTGTTTTCCGCCACGTCGTCGACGGTTATAGCGACCTTTCGCTTTTCTATGACAAGACCGCCCTTTATTACGGTAGAAAACGGCAAAAACTGCTCGTCCTCATCCCTCGTTATTCTGACGTCGTAACTACCTGCGTTCACAGGCGGAGTAGTCGTATAAGCTTCGCCGATGAGATATTCGACGTTGAAACCGCCTGCTTCCGAATGCTCGCCCCTTATTTCGTAGCGCACGCTGTACTTGTCGTAAGTGACGGTTTTTATATCCTGCAAAATGGAAATCTGTTGTTTTTCTTCCGCATAGCAAACGCCGCTATCCGTATTGAAAACGACGGATAAGCCTGAAACAAAAAATATACTTAGAAGTACTAATAATAAAATTTTTAAACGTCCCGTTATATTTTTAGCCATGATTTAATTTTAGCACATAAAGCCCTATTAGTAAAGCAAAATATCAAAATTACCTTTAAAATGGAACGCCTGCGGGAAGCGTATTTTTGAATATTTCGCCGAAAGAACGGTTTTTTCCGTAATATGGAAAAAACAAAAAAATAATCCGGAAACACGGATTATTCTAAAAATCGGTATCAACCTTTTATTATGTAGCCTACGCGACGAACGGTCTGAATCATTTTGTCATTGAAACCTTCGTCGATTTTGACTCGTAAATATCTTATGTAAACGTCGATTGCGTTGGATTCTATATATTCGTTCCAATCGTAAAGCGCGTTTGCGATAAGATCCCTCGAAACGACTTTGTTTTTGTTCTTTACAAGCAACAACAGCAGTTCGAATTCCTTATACGACAGCTTTATATCTTTATCGCCACGCTTTACCGTCCTGTCGGATAAGTCCATCACAAGGTCGCCGCAGGTATAAATATCGGCGTCCGAACGCGCATTGCCCGTAAACGCTTTAACCTTTTCCATAAGCTCGTTTACGCTTATAGGCTTTTCGGCATATCTGCTGAAATTCAACGGACACAGCTTGTTTACGGCTTTTTTCTCGTCGGGTGTCAGCATCAATATAACTTCGGGCGGATTATCTAAAAAATGCGTCGCGCCGACAAATTCGAGACCGTTCAACTCTCCCGTTTTATACTCGGTAATCACAAGGTCGTATTTATCGACTCTCATAAGCCCGAGAGCTTTTTCCTGCGAGGACGTAGCTCGCACGTTATGCCCTTCGCCCGTCAGACGTTTTTTCAATATCGCAGAAAAGTTAAAATCGTTTTCCACCAACAAAATTTTCACTAATTTCACCCTAAACGTAAAAATGCACAATAATCGAACATAATGATTATAAAGCGTACTACCGAGTCTTATTATATACCAAAAAAATTGGTATGTCAACAAAAATATCAAATATGCTGTATGATAAAAGTATGACAAAAATCAATTTTGCCAACAATCTCAGGTCGTTGCGCAAAGAAAAACAACTTACTCAGAAACAGCTTGCAGGTTTATTGGGCGTTGACCAGCGAACGGTCAGCGCTTGGGAAAACGGCGTCTGCGAGCCGAGTTTTGAGTTGCTTGCTAAGTTGTGTGAAATTTTCGATGAAAGTTTCGACAGCATTTTAACCGAATGATTTTGTCAATTTTTTATAAAATAAGCATTTAAAAATCAACTATAAAAAAATTTGGTATCGACAGATACCAAATTTTTTGTTTTTAAACATTGATAAACGTTAGGTTTCCGCTTGATAAGGTCGCTTTTACGTCGATTAAGCGTTGGTTTTTGGATCCGCAGAATTTAAGCCTGATGTCCTTTAAAGCCTCAACGAACTCACCGTCAACTAAAACGTCGATATACGAAAGCATTTCTACGGAGATTTCGGTGTGCGCAATACTCGGCTTTTTGCCTGCGATTTCTTCAAAAAGATAACCTGAATAACACCAGATATTTTTGTGGGGATAAGCCTTTACCACCCTTTTTATAAAAGGTAGCAGAACCTTTTGATTTTCCGGCTCGAAAGGCTCGCCTCCGAGCAGGCTGAGTCCCCTTATATAATCGGGCTTTAATAGGTCTATAATATGATCTTCAACGCTTTTATCAAACGGTTTGCCGAAGTTAAAATCCCACGTTTGACTGTTGAAACAGCCCTTGCAGTGATGCCTGCAACCGCTGACGAAAAGCGATACTCGGCAACCTAAGCCGTTGGCAATATCACAGTTTTTTATTTCGCCGTAATTCATAAATATTATAAGTGTAACACTCTTTCTTTGATTTCCTGCGTTCTGCCCTGATTCCAGAACTGCGAGCCGATATATCCGCACGTTCTCCTTGCGACGTTCATTTTGTTCTGGTCGGTATTTCCGCAGTGCGGACACTTCCAATACAGTTTCTTATCGCTGTCTTCGTAAATCTGTATTTCACCGTCGTAACCGCAAACCTGACAATAATCGCTCTTGGTATTAAGCTCCGCGTACATTATGTTGTCGTAGATAAACTGCATTACGTCGAGAACCGCTTCGATATTGTTCTGCATATTGGGAACTTCTACGTAAGATATAGCTCCGCCCGGTGACAACGCCTGGAATTTAGCTTCGATTTCCAATTTCTTGAAAGCGTCGATAGGCTCCGTTACGTGGATATGGTAGCTGTTGGTTATATAATTTCTGTCCGTTACGCCCTTTACGACGCCGAATCTCTGCTGCAAGCACTTGGCGAATTTATAGGTAGTGCTTTCAAGCGGAGTGCCGTACAACGAATAATCGATATTTTCGGCAGCTTTCCATTTTGCGGTGTACTCGTTGAGCTTTTTCATAATTTCAAGACCTAACGCTTCGCCTTCGGGCTCGGTCAGCTTTTTGCCGTTAAGCGAATATACGCACTCCCACAAGCCCGCATAACCCAACGACAGCGTAGAATATCCGCCGTGAAGCAAGGAATCTATCCTTTCGCCCTTTTTGAGCCTTGCCAACGCGCCGTACTGCCAAAGAATTGGAGCGGCGTCGGAAAGCGTACCCGTAAGCCTTTCGTGACGAGCTTGCAACGCCCTGTGGCAAAGCTCCATTCTCTCGTCGAAAATCTTCCAGAATTCGTCCATATCGCCCTTTGCGCTAAGACCAATATCTACCAGATTGACCGTAACGACGCCCTGATTGAATCTTCCGTAATACTTCGGCTTGCCGTTAGCATCGACGTAAGGCGTCAAAAACGACCTGCAACCCATACAGGTATAACAGTTTCCGTTGCCGTTCTTATCCACCTTGTTTTTAAGCATTATCTTTTCGGAAATATAATCCGGAACCATACGCTTTGCCGTGCATTTTGCGGCAAGCTCGGTAAGATACCAATACTTAGTGCCTTTATAGACGTTATCTTCTTCGAGAACGTATATCAGCTTAGGAAAGGCAGGGGTAATATATACGCCCTTTTCGTTCTTGACGCCGACGTAACGCTGATTGAGCGTCTCTTCGATAATGACGGCAAGGTCGGCTTTTTCCTGCTCGTTTCTCGCTTCGTTAAGATACATAAATACCGTAACGAAAGGCGCCTGACCGTTCGTCGTCAAAAGCGTGACTACCTGGTATTGAATAGTCTGGACTCCACGCCTTATCTCTTCGCGGACGCGTTTTTCGGTGATTGAAGAAATAGTTTCTTCGCTGACCTCTACACCTTTTAATTCCTCGATAACTTCCTTTCTTATCTTTTCGCGGCTGATAGCTACGAACGGAGCAAGGTGCGTCAGGCTTATGCTCTGTCCGCCGTACTGGTTGGAAGCAACCTGAGCTATTATCTGGGTAGCGATATTGCAAGCCGTCGAAAAGCTGTGCGGTTTTTCTATCAACGTTCCGCTGATAACGGTGCCGTTCTGCAACATATCTTCGAGGTTGACAAGGTCGCAGTTATGCATATGCTGAGCAAAATAATCTGCGTCGTGGAAATGAATTATACCCTTTTCGTGCGCTTCGACAATATCAGGCGCAAGCAAAATTCTCTTGGTAAGGTCCTTTGATACCTCGCCTGCCATATAGTCGCGCTGAACGCTGTTGACGGTAGGATTTTTATTGGAATTTTCCTGCTTGACTTCCTCGTTGTTGCACTCGATAAGCGAAAGAATCTGATCGTCAGTCGTGTTGGACTTTCTGACGAGAGCCCTGTTATAACGGTAAGTGATATATTTTCTCGCAACGGCAAACGCGCGCTGAGCCATAATCTGATCCTCAACGATATCCTGTATTTCTTCTACGGATAACGATCTCGTTACCTTGTTGCATTTTTTCTCTACGTTTTCTGAAATAAGCTGAATTTGCGTGTCGCTCATTCTTTCAGCTTCTACTACAGATTCGTTGGCTGCTTTTACGGCGGATATTATCTTGTTGATATCGAACAATACTTCTGAACCGTTTCTTTTGATAACTTTCATTTCTTCACCCTTTTTTTTGATTTTTTTAGATTATAATACACGGCAAGCCGTTTTGCCGTGTTTTTTTGTTTACGGTTACATTATACCACATTTTGTGTTAAAATCAAGTGGTTAACACAATATTTTGTATTCAAAGGCAATCTTTGACTTTTTATGCAAACAAGAAAATTTATTAAAAAACTAAAAGCAATTTTTAATCGCAAAGACCGTTATAAATTTACAAACGCTCTGCAAAGTGTTAAATCGGACAGGTTATAAAGTCGTTTTTCAGGCAAATCGGACGTCGGAAAATTTCTTTTGGACAAAAGGACTTTTTTAGCGATTTTTTAAATAAAAACGACTTTTTGTAATAATGCCGCATAAAATAAGGAATTTTCGGTTTTTACTTTTAAACGGCGTAAAGTTTTGTAAAAATTTTTCTCGTCCGGTAATAAGTATAAAAAATTTTATCTTTTTTTATACGCGACCAGCTCGGGATTTTTTCCGTCCCGTCCGTAGGTGCATACGAGAATAAAATCCATACCGGCGACTATACCGAAGCACGAATCCGAATCGAACTCGCATTCGAGTTGATTGCCAAGATATACGCTGTCGTCGTTTAAGAACCGAACCTTACGACCGTTAGGCAAGGCGTATTCGAGATTGACAAACTCGCCGATAAGCGCATTAAGCTCTTTCAGAGGCGGCATTCCCTCGATATTTAAAGAATTTATCTCGTCGATAAGCCCATCTTTAAACTTTTTGTAACTTTCTAAACCGCCTAAGCGGATATACTTTGCGATAAAGCATTGTTTTCCGTTGGGACAGCCGTTTGTGGCGACGCACCCTTTACACGATTTTTTCATTGGGCAATCGGTACAATTTGCTCCGCAGATTGATTTTTCCATAGTTTCCTCCAAAAATTTGTATAGCATATATATACCATAAAAATTTTTTAAAAACAAGACTTGAAATTTTTTTAAAAATGTGATAAGTCAAGTACCACCGGCTTAGCCGGTGGCTTGATTAGGCGCTTCAAGCGCAGG
>JBJEVF010000002.1:0-30661 GCA_051884215.1 Christensenellaceae bacterium
TTGTATCTGCTACTTTTTTTACACTCACTGTCTCACATCTATTGTAATCCTACACATATTTGCAGTATATTTTAATTTATACTGTTGCATAATGAAAAAATTCGTGATATAATAATATCGTTTAATTATATCATAATGAATAATTATAATCTTTTTTGCCTTGCAGATTTAAGCAGTTTCGTTGCGCAATACAGTCATAAAGCTATTTTTGCCGCATTCCGAATTTTGGCAATCCGCATAGCAAAAAGAACTGTTCGGTTCGCTAATTTACTAAAATAAAGATACGATAAATAAGAAGGGTTCAAAGTATGTATATCGGAAAGGATATTAAACCTTTTGATAAAAAAATTTGGTTGGCGTCACCAACGATGCACGGCGAAGAATTGAAATGGATGACCGACGCTTATAACAAAAACTGGATGACTACTGCAGGCGAAAACGTCAATGAGGTTGAACGAATCGCAGCGGAAAAAGCGACCGTGAAATATGCGGTCGGGCTTTCCAGTTGTACTGCGGCGCTACATCTTTGCGTTAAGTTTGCCGGGGAAAAATTGTACGGAAAACCGCAAATCGGTCATGGCGCAGTCGAAGGCAGGAGAGTTTTCTGCTCGGATATGACTTTCGACGCGACATTAAATCCCGTCGTGTACGAAGGCGGTATTCCGGTATTCATAGATACCGAAGCGGAGTCCTGGAATATGGATCCCGTTGCGCTTGAAAAGGCGTTCGAGCTTTATCCCGAGGTTAAACTCGTAGTCTGCGCCGAGCTTTACGGCTTTCCCGGAAGAATAGATCTTATAAAGCGAATCTGTGAAAAACACGGCGCGCTTTTGATTGAAGACGCAGCCGAAGCTATGGGAGCAACTTTATTCGGCAAACAATGCGGTACGTTCGGTGATTATTCCGCTATATCCTACAACGGAAACAAGATAATTACCGGTTCGTCAGGCGGTTGCCTTTTGACAAACGATTTGGAAGTTGCTAATAAGGCTCGTAAATGGTCGACTCAAGCGAGAGAGGCAGCGGCATGGTATCAACACGAAGAAGTCGGTTACAACTACCGTATGAGCAACATTGTCGCAGGCGTTATTCGAGGACAATACCCGTATCTCGAAGAGCATATCGCACAAAAGAAAGCAATTTACGAAAGGTATAAGGAAGGGTTGAAAGATCTTCCCGTCAGTATGAATCCTATCGTAACCGATACGGAGCCGAATTATTGGCTATCCGCTATGATTATTGATAAAGAATATATGTGTCAACAATTAAGAGACGATTCCAGAGCGCTGTATATAGCTGAAAAAGGCAAAACTTGTCCGACGGAAATTCTGGAAGCGATGGCTTCTATAAATGCGGAAGGACGACCTATCTGGAAACCGATGCATATGCAACCTATGTATCGTATGCACGAATTCGTTACCAGAAGCGGTAGCGGCAGAGCAAAGACGAACGCATATATCGCAGGCGGCGTAGCCGACGTCGGCGCAGACGTCTTTGACAGAGGCTTGTGTCTGCCCTCGGATAATAAGATGACGACTGAGCAACAGGACGTAATTATTGAAGTAATAAAAAGGTGTTTTGAATAATGACTTGGTGGCAGATTGTTTTGATATGTATCGGAGCCGTTGCCGTGTGGATAGCTCTGTCGGCGCTCTTATATAAGCAATTCTTCAAGCGGTTTTACGACGTCGTGTTGAGCGGAATGGCTATCTTCGTGTTATCGCCTATTCTACTCGTGCTTACGGTAACAGGGGCAATAGTTATGAAGGGCAATCCTTTCTTTACGCAGGAACGTCCGGGAAGGAAAGAAAAGATTTTCAAGTTGATAAAATTCAGGACGATGACCTGTGAAAAAGATGAAAACGGTGGACTTCTGCCTGACGAAAAGAGATTAGTGAAATACGGTAAAATTCTAAGAAGTACGAGTTTGGACGAACTTCCCGAATTGTTCAATATTTTTATTGGCAATATGAGTATTGTCGGTCCGCGACCGTTGCTTGTAAAATATCTTCCTTGGTATACGGAAACTGAAAAACACCGTCACGACGTCAGACCGGGATTAACGGGGTATGCGCAAGCGCATGGAAGAAACGCCGTAACTTGGGAAGAAAAATTCAAAATGGACGTAAATTACGTTAAACAAGTATCGTTATTTAACGATATAAAGATTATCTTTGCTACATTATCGGCTGTTCTAAAACGTAGCGACGTTGTTCTAAACGCCTTGGAGGATTTTGATGTATATAGACAAAAACAAAATGACTCCGATACAAAACCTGGAGAACGAAACGAATAATTTATATATAAAGAGAGAGGATTTTTTTCCGTTTTCATTTGGTGGAAATAAAGCGCGAAAAGCGGAATTGTTCTTTAATGAGATTGATCTTGGAGGGTTTGATTGCGTTGTAACGTATGGCAGCGGAAGTTCAAACCATTGTCGCGTGGTTTCTAATATGGCAGCCAAAAGAGGATTAAAATGTTACATTATTTCCCCTCAAGAAGCAAGTGAAGAAACTTTTAATAGCAAACTGATGTTACTATTTGGCGCTTCGATTCAAATAGTACCCGTATCTTTGGTGCATGATACCATAGAAAATACTTTAACAAAACTTCGAGAAGCGGGGAAGAAACCATATTTTATTCCCGGAGGGGGACACGGTAATATCGGTACGCAAGCGTATGTAAATTGCTATGAAGAAATACTTCAATATGAAAAAAACAATAACATAAAATTCGATTATATATTTCATGCTTCCGGGACGGGGACTACGCAAGCCGGATTAGTTTGCGGAAAGATTCTGCATAAAGCAAGGCATAATATTGTCGGAATAAGTATTGCGAGAAAAAATCCAAGAGGGAGAGAGGTAATAATTGATAGCGAAAAAGAATATCTCGCATCTTTAGGAATTTCGCATACACAAGAATTACTTAATAGAAATACTGTTTTTTTGGATGAATACGTTTCTTCGGGTTACGGTAATTCAAACGAAGCAATAAAAAAAACAATAGAACACGTTATGATAAAATACGGAATTCCGCTCGATGAAACTTACACAGGTAAGGCTTTTTACGGAATGATCGATTATATAAAAAATAATAAAATCGTTAATAAAAACGTTCTCTTTATTCATACAGGTGGTACGCCGCTGTTTTTCGATTATTTAAGAAAATAAATTTATTCGAATTATTATTTTATAATTTGACGTATCAATTTATCAACGTGGTTTAAATTAAATATTTATCGTCTGATATTGACGCTCAAGTGAATTATGTTTTTTCTTCTCCACGTTCAGGCGCTTTGACAGGATAAAAAAGGAGTACAATATTCTTATGAATGTCTTAATATTAAGTTCAGGGACAAGGAATAAAGTTGTCCAATATTTTAAGAGAACTATATCGGGAAAAGTTGTCGCTACCGATATGAGTTTATATGCTCCTTCTATTTATGAAGCTGATAAATATTATATCGTTCCAAGAATGACTGACGTTGGATATATAGACGAGATTTATAAAATATGCAGAGCAGAAAAAATTGACGCCGTATTATCTTTGATTGATCCGGAACTATCTTTGTTGGCAAAACATAATGATGAATTTAAAGCTTTAGGAGTAAAAGTTATTGGTTCATCGTATGACTTATGCGAGATGGCGTTGGATAAGTTTGAAATGTTTAAATGGCTTTCTTCGCATGGGTATAATTGTGCCAAATCATATATGAGTAAGGAGTTGTTCTATAAGGATTTAGAAAAAGGATTAATTTCCTTTCCTGTGTTCATAAAGCCCGCAAGAGGCAGTGCAAGTATTTCGATTTGCAAGGTAACCGATAGAGAGACCGTTGACCAACTGTTTAGCCACGAAGACGGTTTAATGATTCAGGAATTTATGAATGGGCAAGAAATCGGAGCTGATGTCTATATCGATATGATTTCCGGTAAAGTCGTTTCTATTTTTACAAAAAAGAAGTTAAAGATGCGAGCCGGAGAAACGGATAAGGCTGTAAGCTTTAAAGATAATAAACTCTTTGATTTGATTAAACGATTTGCTGAAGAAGCCGGATACAGAGGGCAGATTGATATAGACGTTTTTGAGATTGACGGCGAATATTACATATCTGAAGTTAATCCTCGTTTTGGCGGTGGTTATCCTCATGCTTTTGAATGCGGATGTAATCATATGAAATTGATTGAGAACAATATTAACGGCGTGGAAAACCAACCTTGTATCGGGAACTACGAGGAAGGCGTATTTATGATGAAATATAACGAAGTAACGGTAAGAAAATTATGATCAATCATAAGAGAATGAAGTTAATATTTAGTGATGATGAATTTGAGTATTATCTCTTTAATCCGAGAGTTTGGCAATTATATTATCCCGAAAAGCCCGGACGGGAAGAACCTTCTCATCGATATAGATTAACACATAAACTTCACATGATCCATTATATTTTAAACGGTGGTTATAATTTATTGTACGTTGTAAAAAATGACGAAGTTGTATCTTATATTGCATTCGTTAAATGTAATAACGGAATTGTTAAAAATTCTAATAAGAATGATTATTATACCATTTTCTTATATACCTATCCTGAGTATAGATCTCAAGGTATTGCAAGTAAAATGGCAAACGTGATGTTACATAAGTCAAATCTTAATTTCAGACATTTTTATAAAACGATAAGCAAAGATAATTATTCATCAATAAAGGTTGCTGAAAAGAGTGGATTTAAGTGTATTTGTGATGCAAATAAAGTTGGAATATTTCATCAGATAATTCCTGTTAAAGACGGTAATCAATTTTTGTATAGATACGATGGTGCTTTAAAATGAATATTATCTTTATAACATTATCGAGAATAAATGATATTGATAGCTATGGGATATATTCCGATTTAATGAGGGAATTTGCGAAACAAGGTAATTTAGTGACGATTGTTAGCCCCGTTGAAAGAAGATTTAACGAAAAAACTCATATTATTGCTTACGGCAATTCAGACGATTGGCACAAGAACGTTAGAATCTTAAAGGTTAAAACAGGGAATATTCAGAAGACCAATATTATTGAAAAAGGCATATCTACGGTTTTATTGGAAAACCAGATAACAAAAGCTATAAAAAAGTATTTAAAGAACGATAGGTTTGATTTGGTTTTATATTCGACTCCACCTATTACTCTCGTAAAACCCGTTTCTTTCATAAAAAAACGTGATGGCGCAAAATCTTATTTAATGTTGAAAGATATATTTCCTCAGAATGCCGTCGATTTAGCAATGATGAAGACAACGGGCTTAAAAGGTCTTTTATATAAATTCTTCAGAAATAAAGAAAAGCAATTATATGAAATTTCCGATAAGATTGGGTGTATGTCACAGGCAAACGTGGACTATGTATTAAATCACAATCCTGAGATTTCATCTGATAAAGTAGAGATTTTCCCAAATTGTATTGAAATACAAGACGTCTCATTAACCATTGAAGAAAAGCAGGAAATGAGAAACAAATACGGAATACCTCTCGATAAGAAAGTATTTGTATATGGCGGTAATCTTGGTAAACCTCAAGGAATTCCTTTCATTATCGACTGTTTACGAGCGGAAAAAGAGAATGAAGAAGTATTTTTCTTAATCGTTGGCGACGGTACGGAATACTCGAAATTAGAACAATTTGAAAAAGAAGAACGTCCGAAGAATTTTAAACTTATGAAACGGCTACCCAAAGATGATTATGATCGCATGATTGCGTCCTGCGACGTAGGTATGATTTTTCTTGACCATAGGTTTACGATTCCGAACTTTCCTTCGAGACTTCTATCGTATATGCAAGCCGGGTTGCCTGTATTAGCTTGTACGGATCCTAATACGGATATAGGAAAAGTAATAGTAGAAGGCGGATTCGGCTGGTGGTGTGAAAGTAATGACGTAAAATCTTTTAACTCCGTAATTGCCGAGTGCTTAGGTGCAGATTTGGACAATATCGGTAACAATGGATATAATTATTTGTTAAAGAAGTATTCGGTGAAAGAAAATTATGAAAGTATTAATGATTAATTCCGTATGTGGAATACGTTCAACAGGTAGAATTTGCACAGATATTGCTGATGGTCTTATTGCACAGGGGCATGAAGTGAAAATTGCTTATGGTCGCGAACAGATTCCTCAACGATATAAAGATATTGCGGTTCGCATCGGAAGCGACCTTGGTGTAAAGATAAACGCGCTAAAATGTAGATTGTTTGATAATGACGGTTTTGCCGCAAAAGCGCAAACAAAGAAGTTTTTAAAATGGGCGAATAACTACAATCCTGACGTGCTATGGTTGCATAATCTTCACGGCTATTATATTAACGTAGAAATGTTGTTTGCATGGATTAAGTCCAAGCCGAATATGAAAGTTAAATGGACGCTTCATGATTGTTGGGCTTTTACGGGGCATTGTGCATATTTTACTATGGCGCAATGCAGTAAGTGGCAAGAACAATGTGAGCAATGTTTACAGAAAAAAAATTATCCCACAAGTTATTTAGCGGATAATTCCGCAAAAAATTATATAAGAAAGAAGAAAACGTTTTGCGGAGTCAATGATTTAACGATTATTACCCCGTCAAAATGGTTAGCCGGTTTGGTAAAAGAGAGTTTTTTGGGTGAGTATAACGTAGAAGTATTATACAATAAGATCGATTTAAATGCTTTTAAACCTACGCCAAGCGATTTTAAAGAACGACATGGTATACAAAATAAAAAAATAATTTTGGGTGTAGCAAGCGTTTGGGGAAAGCGTAAGGGCTTTGACGACTTTTTAAAACTTTCCGAGTTAATAGACGATAATTACCGAATTGTTTTGGTCGGAGTAGATAAACAACAATTAAAAATGTTGCCTAAAAACGCAATAGGAATCGAACGCACAAATAACGTTAAAGAGCTTGCCGGAATATATACGGCAGCAGATGTTTTTTTTAATCCGACTTATGAAGATAATTATCCAACGGTCAACCTGGAAGCTCAAGCTTGCGGAACTAAAGTTGTGACTTATGATACGGGTGGCTCGAGCGAAACGATTTATTCAGACAATGCAGTGATAATACCGACGGGTTGTCTAAATGACGCAATTCAACACTTTTAGGACAGTGAAATAAGAGGAAAAAATGAAAATTGTACACATTGAAGATTATTTCCATCCGGAAGCCGGATACCAAATCAATATTATTCCTAAGTATATGGCAAAAATGGGACATGAGGTTACGGTTATTACTTCTGAAATGGATAAAATTCCGGAAACGTTGACAAACTTTTTCGGTCGCGATAATATTGAAGAAAAGGACGAATCTTACACCGCTAAATACGGAGTCAAGATTATCAGGCTTCCTTTGCGAGCGTTTATAAGCGGCCGTGCAATTTTTTCGTATGCTTCTCTGTTTAAAACGATTAAAAACGAGAATCCGGATATTGTATATATTCATGGTAACGATACATTTACCGGTATGAAATATCTTTTAAAACGTAAAAAATTAGGTTATCCGTTGGTAATGGATAGCCATATGTTGGAAATAGCTTCTCGCAATAGGCTGAACAAAGCTTTTCGCTGGACGTACCGACGTTTTTTTACTCCTATGATAATTAAAGATAATATCACGGTAATACGCACTCAGGATGATCCTTACGTTGAAAAGTGTCTCGGTATTCCTCTTTCACAGGCTCCGTGGATTTCATATGGTTCCGATACTTTGCTTTTTTATCCTGACGAAGAAATAAAGAAATCCTTCAGAGCGGAAAACGGTATTTCCGAAGATGATTTTGTAGTGGTATATACCGGAAAATTAGGTGAGGCTAAGGGAGGAAAGTTGCTGGCACAGGCATTCAGGGAAAAATTCAACACAAAGAAAAACGTCGTACTTGTTGCGGTCGGTAATACCTCAGGAGAATATGGTGAAGAGGTTGAACGGATTTTTTCCGAGTCCGACAATCGAATTATCCGATTCCCGACGCAGAAATACTGCGACCTCGCAAAATTTTATCAGGCGGCGGATTTGTCGGTGTTTGCGAAGCAATGTAGTTTAAGTTTTTATGACGCCCAGGCTTGTGGATTGCCGGTATTGTCAGAAGATAATAACATTAACGTTGATCGGTGCAGTCACGGCAACGGATGGAATTTTAAAGCTGGCGATGTACAGGATTTTCGAGCTAAGATAGAAGATGCTGTCAATATGGATCATGACGAATACCGGAGAACAGCAGATTGCGCTTATCGGTTTATTATTGAAAATTATAATTACGAGGATAAAGCGAGAGAGTATGTAAATATTCTTCTTGAAGATTATGAACGTTTTATGAAAAAGAGAAAATAGCAAATAACAAATAGGAGCAATAAATGAAAATAGCTTTTTTGTTGGGAAGTATTAATGGAAACGGTGGTATTGCCAGGTCAACCTCTATAGTTGCAAAATATTTATCCGAAGACACTTCGAACGAAGTATCTGTTATCAGTTATTGCAATGCGAAAACAGATATATCTCGTGGTAAGACCACCGGAATACAGTATATGACTATTTTCGATAAACAGGTTAATCTTAAAAAAGGTTTTTTTAGCGCTAGAAAAAAAATCCGTGCATTTCTGAAGAAAAATGAAATTGATATTTTGGTGTCTTGCGGGGCGTTATATTTTATTTTGGGCGCTGTGTCTGCAAAAGGTTTGAAAACAAAATCAGTAGCGTGGGAACACTCAAACTTAACTAGTAATACTGGACATATCGGAAAGAAATATACGCGAAAAATTGGCGCAAAGATATCGGATTATGTGGTTACTCTGACGAAAAAGGATCAGGAGAATTATTTAAAATATATCAGAAAAGACAACGTGAAATATATATATAATCCAATTGACCCTCTTTTATTGAGTAATAAAGCAATCTACAAGGCGGATGCAAAAAAAATAATTACAGTCGGCAATCTGAATCCGTTTAAAAACTATACAGATCTTCTTAAAGTCGCAAAAGAGATTTTTACAGAAGATCGCTTTTCGGATTGGCAATGGGATATATATGGAGAGGGCCCCGAAAGACCTGTAATTGAGGAAACTATTAAGGAATACGGTCTTACTGATAAAGTAGTTTTAAAAGGTCATACGACCAATATCTACGAAATATTAAATAATTATTCAATTTACGTTTGTACTTCGAAGTCCGAAGGCTTACCTATGTCGCTGATTGAGGCAAAAGCAAAAAAATTACCGATCGTAAGTTTTGATATTATGACAGGACCGAGCGAGATTATCAGTGATGGACAAAACGGGTATTTGGTAGAGCCGTACAATATAGAAGAAATGGTTAGAAAATTAGAAATTTTAATGGAATCTGCCGAAAAGAGAGAACAATTTTCAAACAACGCCTACATAGGAATCGAACAATTTAGCATTGAAGAATGTATTCATCAGTGGAATATGGTGTTTCAAAAATTATAATCTGTATTTTAGGAAGGAATAATTTATGAAAATTGGAGTAATGACGTTTCATAAATCCGAAAGTCATGGAGCAATGTTACAGGCATTTGCTTTACAAACAACTTTGGAAAAGTTAGGAAACGAAGTAGAAATAATTAACTACGATCGATTTTTTTTAAAAAATGAAAAAAAAGTTTCAGCGGGTACGTTAAGGACAAAAATCAAAAGCTTGGCTATACGTTTAAGCGTAATATCCTATAATTTAAAATATAAACGTAAAATCTCCGCCAAAAAAGAAAGATTTGAATCTTTTCGCTCGGATTATCTGAAAATCGGCACAAAAGAATATCATACAAGCGAAGAATTAAAGAAGGATCCGCCTGAATACGACGCTTATGTTACGGGAAGCGATCAGGTTTGGAACCCAGACAGTATTAATCATGACGCATATTATTTTACTTTTTTAGATTATTCCGCTAAAACGATAGCTTATGCTCCAAGCATTGGCGTTTCAAAGCTTGACGACAATATAATACGGGATAAAATGAAGGGTTATCTTCAACATGTACAGTTTTTGTCCTGTAGAGAAAAAACGGGAGCAACGATTATAGAGAGTATAGCAAATCGGCACGTTGAACAGGTTCTTGATCCAACCCTTTTATTAACTAAAGAAGAATGGTCGTCATTGATTTTAAAAAAGACAAAACGAAAACCGTATGTACTGTGTTATTTTTTGGGCAGTTTGAAATACGGTAGAGAGTACGCAAAAACAATAGCAAAAAAGATGGGATACGATATTGTGATTATCTCGCAGTCGCCGGTTGAGATTTTTTCACGTCATAAAAAAGAGCTTGACGTTGGTCCTCTTGAATTTTTGGAGCTGTTCGAAGGTGCGTCGGTTATATGTACGGATTCTTTCCACGGAACGGCTTTCTCAATTATTTTTCAAAAGCAATTTTATTCATTTTGCCGAAGAAATCCCAATGGTACAGCGTCAAGGATTTCAAGGTTGCGGGACGTTTTGGAAAAACTAAAATTATCTCAGCGATTAATTATGCCTGGAGATACGTTTACGGAAACCGACCTGAATATTGATTACTGTGAGCCGATGAAAATATTGAATGCTGAAAGAGAACGTTCAATTAATTATCTGGTACAGTCATTGAATTGTGAATAGAAAAACATATCTATAAACTAATCGTGCGTTACAGAATATAAACATTGAGTAAGGAGATAAATTGTGACCGATAGTTCACAGGAAATAATTATTTCAAATAAGACGAATATAATAGAAAAATTTTCGGAATTTCTCATTTATTTCTATTTTATGCTAACCTTTTTTGAACCATATTTAAATGGCATATTGGGAAGTATTACCAAGTATTATATCTTCTTTTTGATGCTTGTTTTGCTTTTTCAAAACAAATTCAGGCTCAGATTGAGACCGTATATCATTCCATATATGATTTGGTTGGCATACCGTTTTCTAACGCTATTTTGGACAAGTAATTTATATATGTTTCGTCAGCACGTATTGTCTCAAATAGGTATGGTTGCGTTATTGGTTGTTCTGACTTCACAGCAATTTGACAGAAGAATTCTGCGCAATATAGTGAATACAATGTGGATATCGAGTTTTATTATATCATTTTTAGCTATGATATTCGGTCAATCCTATCACGGCGTTGTCGAAACTCGTCAGGTCCTTGTTTTGTTTGGACAGGAAGTGGATCCAAACAATCAGGCAGCATTTGCACTCGTTGGAATCAGCATAGCGGTTTACTTTTTGTTTTACGAAAAAAAATATAAGCTTCCGGCAATTATAACACTGTTTGTTAATACTGTTTCAATGTTTATGACAGGTTCCAGAGGTGGATTGGTCAGTATGTTCGCAATATTGATTTTTGTAATTCTCTTTAATAAAACAAACAGCAGTATTTCATCAATATTCAAAAAATTAGCAATATTTGCAGGCGTTATATTTGTTATCTACTTTGTACTAAAAAACTTTATCCCCCCCAATATAACCGATAGACTTTTTGATATCGGTGGGTATGAAGGAGGAAGTGAAAGGACGACTATTTGGAAAAACGCACTCAAACTTTTACAGGAAGACTGGAATTTAATATTTGGCGCCGGATGGGGTGACTACTTCGGCTATAACGGTTTTTACAATGCTATGCATAATACCTATTTGGCAATGCTTTGCGACGTCGGAATTATAGGATTTGTATTATTTTTTATGCCTATAGTTCAAAAGACGCTACATTGCATAAAGTATAAAGAGTATTTGCCGGTCATGCTATTAATAGCTGGTTTTTTTCCGTGTTTCTTTTTGGATGCTATCAACAAGCGTTTTTTTTGGAACGTAATCATTTTTATGCTTATATTTGTTATAGACAATAACCCACAGGAGAAAAAATTATCATATGAGTCGAATTCTACTGATAAGTGAATTGTTTTATCCAACAAATCGGATTGGAGCGCTAAGACCTTCAAAAATTTGTAAATATCTTCTTGAAAGGGGATACGACATTGACGTTATTACTGCTTATCCGTCAGAAGGGATATATAATTCCGATCATTGCAAAGTATATTCTCTTAAACAGATCTTGCCTAAATCAGTTTCGTCAGTCGAATCCAGTCGACATATAAAATGTAACAACATATTCATCAATCAGCTAAGATATCTAAAACGTACCGTTTTATCCTACCGTGCCGGTAAAAAATATGCTAAAAGCGCAATCTCACTTTTTGAAAGAGGACAGTTGCACGCCGAAGATTACGATGCTTGTTTTACGACGTACGGACCGGTCAGTTCTATATTGATTGGACTCGAATTGAAGCGTAAATACCACATTAAAAACTGGATTTGCGATTTTCGCGATCCAATGGCAGTAAAAATGTGTTCGGTATTTATGTTACCGTTTTACAAACATTTACAGAATAAAGCTTGCAAATATGCTGATAAGGTTATTGCTGTTTCGAACGGTTATATTCGTAGAATATGCGGAAACAAATATAAGGCAAAATCATATATGATACCCAATGGATACGATATTTCAGACGCTATGGCGGATGCAAAGCGGCAGAAAAACGATAAACTTACATTGGTTTATGTTGGTGCTCTTTACGAGGGAAAAAGAGATATTACTCCTATTTTCCGTGCTCTCTATGAATTGAGCGCAAATAAGGATATCGATATCGCTAAAATCAAATTTGCGTACGCCGGTGAGAATTTTGCAACTTTGTTTTCTCAAGCAGAACGCTATAAAATGCAAGAAATACTTGAAAATTATGGTAAACTTACTCGCAACGATTGCCTGAAAATGCAGTACGCTTCCGATTTGCTAGTGCTTTCTACGTGGAATGAACGGGGAGAAGAGGGAGTTTTTCCGGGTAAATTCCTGGAATATATGCTTATTGGCAGACCGATACTCTCTGTTACGTCCGGTAATATTTCTCATGGAGAGGTAACGTCGGTAATGCGAGAAGGTCAATTCGGTATAGCTTATGAATCCGCTTGTGATAAAGAAGATTTCGGGCAACTTAAAAACTACATTAAAAACTGTTATTCCGAATGGCTGCAAAAGGGAACCATAACGTTTGAGCCCGTAAAAGAAGTATTGGAGCGTTATAATTACAATAATATCATAAAACAAATCGAGGAATTAATGTGTGAATAATAAAGAAGTAAAAAGCCGAATTGGGTCGGATGCGATTAAGTTGACCGGCTCAAAAGTGGTAACAATGCTGATTGCAATGATATCAAGTATGCTATTAGCAAGGTTCCGCACATTGACGGAATACGGCACTTATTCGCAACTGCTGATGGCTATAAATCTTGTGTGTTCGATAATAATGCTCGGATTACCTAACAGTATCAATTATTTTCTTGCTAAAGCTGAAACTGAGAACGAAAGGGATCGTTTTTTATCGGTGTATTATACATTGAATACTATTTTGAGCTTCACAGTTGGCCTTGTTTTGGTTCTTGCGATACCATTGCTTGAAATAGTATTCAAGAACAATTTAATAAGAAGCTTTTGGTATTTTCTTGCGTTTTTTCCATGGACAAAGATTATTATGTCCAGCGTGGAGCACTTGTTGATTGTATACCACAAAACCAATACGTTGATTATTTACCGAATAGCGAATAGTGTGGTTTTGTTGGGAATTATTCTGATTGTGCAGGTTTGTGGCGGAACTTTTACCGCCTATATGATGCTGTACGTAGCGGCTGAAGCAGTCTTCACGCTGTGGACCTATTGGCAAGTAAAAAGAAATGCTTCCTGTTTTAAACCGAGTTTGGATAAAACGTTGATTAAAACTATTTTCGCTTTTTCTATTCCAATTGGTCTCGCGTCCATAATCGGTACTCTCAATATTGAGCTTGATAAGTTGGTGATTACAACTTTTTTTACAACCGAGGATTTAGCGGTTTATACTAATGCTTCAAAAGAATTGCCGGTCACGGTTATATCCACTTCACTGACAGCAGTTTTATTGCCACAGATTGTGAGGCTGTTGCGCGCCGGACAGAAAAAAGAAGCAGTTGAAATTTGGAAAAGTGCAACTACAATATCTTTTGCAATTATCTGTTTTTTTGCGGTAGCGTGTTTTGTTTTTGCGCCGGAAGTTATTACGGTATTATACTCCGAGAAATACTTACCGGGCGTTTCGGTTTTTCGCGTTTATTGTTTAGTTCTGCTGCTGCGCTGTACTTATTTTGGTATGATGTTGAATGCGAACGGCAAGACAAAGTTTGTATTATATAGTTCGATCGGATCATTGTTATTGAATATTGTGTTAAACTATTTATTGTATTATTTTTTTGGTTTTATAGGTCCGGCATTAGCAACGTTGATATCTACACTGATAATGGCAATTATTCAGCTGATTTATTCAAGTAAAGTGTGCGACATTAGATTCAGTAATATATTCCCATGGAAAAATACTTTTTTACTGTTGGTGTTAAATGCTATTATCGGAGCGATTATTTTATTGTTGCATAAATTTACTAGCGGCTTCATCAACCCTGTTGTTTCAGCTATAATATTAGGCGTGGTATGGCTTTTGATATTGGTTATTATTTTATATAAACCGTTGTTAAAAAAATGGAAAATGTTAAATAGTTAAGGTATTAATATGAGAATAATGAGAAAAGCAAAAAAACTGTATATATATATTTTAGCTCATTTTATTATTTGGAAGCATTACGATAAGAAATACATTAGAGGAAAATATTTTTTTGGTCAACACGGCGGCATTGGAGCGCAAGGATGGAAATGGGTTGTAGATGACTACTACGGCTGTAAGCGGTTATCAAAAAATATAAACGTTAAATGGCCTGTTTCGCCGCAAGTTACTGTTGTAAAACCTCAAAATATTGAATTTTCTCCAGATGATTTAAACAACTTTCAGACTTTTGGAACATATTTTCAGGCTATTGGTAAAATAATCATAGGAAAAGGAACGTGGATAGCGCCTAACGTAGGTCTAATTACAGCGAACCATAGCATTGCGAATTTAAACGAGCATGCTGATCCAAAGGATATTGTTTTAGGAAAAGATTGCTGGATTGGAATGAATAGTGTGATTTTACCGGGAGTGACATTAGGAAATCATACTGTTGTCGGGGCAGGCTCAGTGGTGACTAAAAGTTTTCCGGAAGGTAATTGCGTTATTGCTGGTAATCCCGCAAAAATAATAAGAATAATAGATCGTGAAGGAAGTTGAGATGAAAGCGATACTTGTAAGATTACATGATAAACTACATTCGATTATTGAGCGTTATCGCATAAAGAGTATAAGGTTTTGAAAAAGAGAAAAAGACATTCATCTAGGACTTGATAATCGGTTTAGACCAGCAGAGAACGTTTATTTAGATGACTATGTTTATATCGGAAACAACAATCATTTCTATTGAGAAGCACTATAAAGATTCACGAGGGAACAATTATATCTGATAATTGCGAATTTAGAACGGCAAATCACTATTATGATGGCGATGATTTGAGAATGCTTCCGTATGACGAAAGAGTTATTTGTAAGCTAATTACAATTGGGCGAAACTGTTGGTTAGGAAGTCAAGTTATTATTTTGTGCGGAGTTACAATTGGCGAAGGAGCTGTCGTTGGTGCCGGTAGCGTAGTTAGCAAAGATATTCCGCCGTATGCTGTGGTTTATAGAAATCCAGCGAAGGTTGTTAAGTATCGTAATTTGGATGTTTATCAAAAGCTTGCTACTGAACAGAAACAGATTATGCGAGTTTTTGATTCATATAAACGAATTAAAATTATTAAGGAGAAAAAACAAAATGATTAACGTAATAGGATTAGGGTACATAGGTTTACCCACTGCTCTGATGATGGCCTCTCACGGAGTAGAAGTGGTCGGAACAGATTATAACAAAGAACTTGTTGCCACATTAAACGCGGGAAAAACGACGTTTAAAGAAAAAGGACTTGATGAATTGTTTGCCGCTGCTTTGAAATCCGGCATCAAATTCACCACAGAGTATCAGGTGACGGATACTTATATCGTATCTGTTCCGACGCCTTACGACAAATTCTCAAAAAAAGTTGACGCTTGTTACGTCGTATCCGCTGTAAAAAGCGTGATGAAAGTTTGCCCCAAAGGCGCAACCGTCGTTATTGAATCGACAGTTTCTCCCGGTACCATCGATAAATACGTTCGTCCCGTTATCGAGGCAAACGGCTTTATAATTGGCAAGGATATTAATCTTGTCCATGCGCCTGAACGCATTATTCCGGGTAATATGGTTTACGAATTATTGCATAATAACAGAACCATAGGTGCGGATGACAGAGCTATAGGTGAGAAGATAAAACAATATTATGCTTCTTTCTGTCAAGGTGAGATTGTTGTAACGGATATCCGCACGGCAGAGATGACAAAGGTTGTAGAGAATACGTTCCGCGCCGTTAATATCGCATTTGCAAACGAGTTGGCAAAAATATGTCGTCACGATAATATGGACGTATACGAAATTATCAAAATCTGTAATATGCATCCGCGTGTAAACATTCTTCAGCCGGGCCCGGGCGTCGGCGGTCACTGTATCAGCGTTGACCCGTGGTTTCTGGTTGGTGATTACCCGTCTCTTGCTAAGGTTATCGACGAATCGATGAAGACCAACGACGGAATGCCCGATTTTGTTCTCAACCGCATTTTTGACATTATGAAAGAAAACGGTATGAAGGATCCATCTCGCGTCGGTCTTTACGGGCTTACTTATAAAGAAAACGTTGATGATATGCGTGAATCTCCAACGCTGCAACTTCTTGAAAGTCAAGAACGCCATCTTGCTGCTCCGCTGAAAGTATATGATCCTTTTATAACGCAAGACGTGGTTGAAAATCAGTATCACGATCTTGATAAATTCCTTGCTGACGTTGATTTTGTAGTTATTATGGTTAAACATAGCGAAATTCGCGAAAATATGGACAAGCTGAAAGGCAAGATTGTGCTTGATTGCCATAATATCTGCGAGTTACCGGGCGTATATCATATTTAGTTAAGCGGTGAATTATGAAAACGATAATGTTAGTATTCGGCACTCGTCCGGAAGCGATAAAAATGTGTCCGCTCGTGAATGAATTAAAAACGAGAAAAGAGATAAAAACAGTCGTTTGCGTGACAGGTCAGCATCGTCAGATGCTCGATCAAGTGCTTGAAGCATTTAAAGTCGAACCGGATTACGATCTTTCGATTATGAAGGACAAGCAGACGCTGTTTGATATTACTACGAATATTCTGAATCGTATCAAAACGGTGCTTGAAGAAGTGAAACCCGACGTTGTGCTGGTACACGGTGATACTTCCACTACATTTGTAACTGCTCTTGCCTGTTTTTATCTTCAGATTCCGGTTGGACACGTAGAAGCGGGACTGCGCACTTACAACATTTATTCCCCTTATCCCGAGGAATTCAATCGTCAGGCCGTGGGGATTATTTCGCAGTACAATTTTGCTCCTACCGAGCTTTCAAAGCAGAACCTTTTAAAAGAAGGAAAAAAGCCTGAAACTATCTTCGTAACCGGCAATACAGCGATTGATGCGTTGAAAACGACCGTTCGAGACGATTATTCTCATCCGGAATTGGAATGGGCGGATGACAGTCGGCTGATTATCATTACCGCACATCGAAGAGAGAACCTTGGTGAGCCGATGCACCATATGTTCCGTGCTATACGCAGAATCATGGATGAACATTCCGACGTTAAGGCAATTTACCCGATCCATATGAATCCGACTGTGCGTAAGGCTGCTGACGAAGAGCTTAGAGGTTGCGACCGTATACACATCATCGAACCGCTTGAGGTTTTGGATTTTCATAACTTTCTTGCCCGCAGCTATTTAATTTTAACTGACAGTGGAGGCATTCAGGAAGAAGCTCCCTCGCTTGGTAAGCCTGTTCTTGTCATGCGAGATACCACCGAACGTCCTGAAGGAATAAAGGCAGGAACGCTAAAACTTGTAGGAACAGACGAGGATATTATTTACAAGAATTTTAAAGAACTTCTGGAAAATAAAGATGCTTATGATGCAATGGCTCACGCAAGCAACCCTTATGGCGACGGTTTTGCTTGCAAACGAATTGCTGATATATTGGAGCGAAAATAATGAGTTTATTTACAAATAAAACGTTAATGATTACAGGGGGGACCGGTTCGTTCGGAAATGCCGTTCTCAACCGTTTTTTGCGTACCGATATCGGTGAAATCAGGATTTTCTCGCGCGACGAGAAAAAACAGGACGATATGCGTCACGAGTTTCAGGCGAAAATGCCTGAAGTAGCGGAAAAAATCAAATTTTATATAGGAGACGTGCGCGATTTACAGTCGGTAAAAAACGCCGTGCGAGGAGTCGATTATATTTTCCACGCCGCCGCGTTGAAACAAGTGCCTTCCTGCGAATTCTTCCCTATGGAAGCCGTTCGTACAAACGTCATAGGTACGGATAACGTGCTCACCGCCGCAATAGAAGAAGGAGTCGAAAGCGTTATTTGTCTTTCTACGGACAAGGCTGCATATCCTATCAACGCAATGGGCATCACCAAGGCAATCGAGGAAAAGGTTGCCGTTGCCAAGTCCCGAAATTCAGGAAAGACAAAAATTTGTTGCACCCGTTACGGCAACGTAATGTGCTCTCGCGGCTCGGTTATTCCGCTTTGGATTGATCAAATTCGTTCAGGAAATCCTATTACGCTTACCGAACCCAAGATGACTCGCTTCATAATGTCCTTAGAAGAAGCAGTAGATCTCGTACTCTTTGCGTTCGAGCACGGCGTGAACGGCGATATTCTCGTACAAAAAGCGCCGGCTTGCACGATCGGTATGCAAGCTGAAGCGGTATGTGAAATGTTCGGCGGTAAAAAGGAAGATATTAAGATTATCGGAATCCGTCACGGTGAAAAGATGTATGAAACGCTTCTTACCAATGAAGAATGCGCAAAAGCCGAGGATCTTGGCAACTTCTACCGTGTGCCTGCGGACAACCGCGGTTTGAATTACGATAAGTATTTCAAGGATGGCGACAAGGAAAGAAATAAACTTTCCGAGTTCAATTCCAACAACACGAGACAGCTCACGATACCTGAAATCAAAGAAGCAATGTACAAGCTCGAATACATTCGGAACGAGCTTGCAAAAGAACAAAAGTAATCTATATTTCAGCCAAGTCGAAAGGCTTGGCTAATATGCTTTATACGGTATAACAGAAGGAAAGGGAGTAGGACAATGGAAAGTAATTTTGTATGGAAAGAAAACGGTCGCACTAAGCTTTGTATCGGCTTGGGAACGAGACCTGAAATTATCAGACTTGCCGCCGTTATCAAAAGAGCAAGAGAATATTTTGACGTGTGCATCGTCTATTATAACCAGAATTGGGATAAAAACTTATCCACCGTATTCTGGGAGGATTTTGAATTAAGGAATAATGCGGGCGAATTCGGCCCCGATATTTTAGTGCCCGTTGTCGGAGAAAATCTCGGCGTTACATGCGGTAATATCCTTGCCCGTTCTTACGAGCTTTTATCCGAGTTAAAACCTGACGGCTATCTCGTGCTTGGCGACACCAACAGTTGTCTTTCTGCAATTTCAGCTAAGCGTTTGCACATACCTCTTTTCCATATGGAAGCGGGAAACCGTTGCAAGGACGAATGCTTGCCCGAGGAAACAAATAGGCGTATTGTTGACGTTATCTCAGACGTAAATCTTTGCTATTCAGAGTTTGCTCGCAAGTATTTGGCAGATACGGGCTTGCCTAAGGAAAGGACTTACCAAACGGGTAGCCCTATGGCGGAAGTTTTGCGTATGAATTTAGATAAGATCGAGTCTTCCGACGTCCTCAAAAGACTTGGTCTTAAACCCAACGAATACATTTTATTATCCGCACACCGTGAAGAAAATATCGATACGGAAAAGAACTTTACATCGCTTTTTACCGCCATTAACGCTTTGGCTGAAAAGTATGATATGCCTATTTTGTACTCCTGCCATCCGCGTTCAAAGAACCGTTTAGAAAAGAGCGGTTTCAAGCTTGATTCTCGTGTAAGAGTCAACGAGCCGCTTGGTTTTAACGACTACAACAAACTGCAAATGAACGCTTTGGCGATAGTAAGCGACAGCGGAACATTGCCTGAGGAAAGCTCTTTTTACCTATCTATCGGCAAACCTATCGCCGCGGTATGTATCAGAACTTCCACCGAACGCCCGGAAGCGTTGGAATCAGGCAATTTCATTCTTGCGGGCATTACCACGAAGGAGCTTCTGAATGCTACCGATATGGCTATCGAAATGAAACAAAAGGGCGTATCAGGTAAGCCTTGCCCGGATTACGTAGATGAAACGGTATCTATGAAGGTTGTAAGAATTATTCAAGGCTACGTCAACGTCGTCAACAAAATGGTTTGGAGAAAGGATTGATGAAAATTTTAGTAACAGGCGCAAAAGGTATGGTGGGAACTGCTTTATGCAATAATCTCCGTACTTTGCAAAACGGAACGAATAGAACAAGACCGAATATCAAGGTTGACGCAGTTTACGAATACGACCTCGGAGACGAGGATAAGCTGGATGCCTTTTGCTCGGATTGCGACTTCGTTTTCAATCTGGCAGGCGTCAACAGACCGACTGATCCCGAAGATTTTTACAAGGGTAATTTCGGTTTTGCCACCACGCTTCTGGAAACTTTGAAGAAACACGATAACAAGGCGCCTATAATGCTTTCAAGCTCTATTCAGGCAACTTTAATCGGCAGATACGCAAACAGCGATTACGGCAAAAGTAAGCTTGACGGGGAGAAATACGTAGAGCGTTACGGCAAAGAAAACGGCGTAAAAGTTGCAGTTTACCGCTTTCCTAATCTTATGGGACATAGCCGTCCTAAGTATAACAGCGCGGTTTCTACTTTTTGTTGGGCAGTCGCTAACGACCAGCCTTTCACGGTAAACGACCGAAACACCGAACTCGAATTACTTTATATCGACGACTTGGTAGAGGGTATGTTCGACCTTCTTGAAGGCAAGGAGCGTCATTGTGAATACGACGGGGTGGAAGCTATCGAAACGCCGCAGGGCAGATATTGTTTTGTGCCGGTGACTCATAAGGTTACTCTCGGTGAGATAGTTGATTTGCTTGAACAGTTCAAATTACAGCCGCAGACGCTTATGATGCCAAAGATGCCCGAAGGTTCTTTTGCAAAGAAGCTGTATTCTTTATATCTGACCTATCTTCCGACCGAAAAATTCAAGTATCCGTTCAAAATGAACGTTGACGAAAGGGGCAGCTTTACCGAGCTGTTGCATACGGAAGATTGCGGACAGGTATCTATCAATATTTCAAAACCGGGCATAACGAAAGGGCAACATTGGCATAACTCCAAATGGGAGTATTTCATCGTTGTCGCAGGACGCGGCTTGATACAGGAAAGAAACGTAACTACCGGCGAAACCGTTGAATTTGAAGTGAGCGGAGATAAAATCGAAGCCGTCACGATGATTCCCGGCTGGACTCATAACATAATAAATCTGAGCGAAATGGAAAATCTCGTCACGGTTATGACTTGCAACGAGATATTCAATCCTGAAAAGCCCGATACTTTTTTTGAAAAGGTCAAATAACCTTCGTGATTTAAGCCGCAAAAATGTGAAATTACGTTAAAAAGCTTATTTATTCTCTTTAAAAAATATAATTAAAAACGTTCCAAATCCAAAGTGGACTTGGGACGTTTTCTGTTAAACTGATTTCTCGTAATCTCTTGTTTTTTGCCCTTTTAAGGTTTGTTTGTCTGCTCTTTTTCTTGCGTCTTAAATCGGATTTTTCGACCGTTATATACAAGCAATTTTTAAATTCCTTTTTAAATACCGTAAAATACAACGGCTTTCTATTTTTCTGATTTTAATTTTTTTGTTTCAAACGCTTGCCGAATAAATAATATTCTGTTAAAATATTTTAGCACACAGTGTGCTGAGGGAGTGCTTATAAGTGGAAACTGAAAAAATAAGGGATGAAATGTCCGAGAAAATAATCGAAGCGGCAGAAAAAATCGCAACGGGCTCGGGTGAAGTTACCGTTCGCAAGATAATGCGTGCGCTAAACGTTACCAACAGGGTGTTTTACAACCGTTTTCACAGCGTTGAAGAAGTTCTGGAAATCGTTTATTTAAAAACCGTATTAAAAGTACGCGAAAGCATCGAAGCCGAATACGACGGCACGGAAGATTATTTCGATTATGTAACGAACGTCGTAGCCGACACGTTGATCGCTTCTTACGATATAAAAATGAAGTTTAACGGTTACGTTTTTAAGCTCGATTCTGTCACCGCGAGCAATTACGAGTGGTATATGTCAAGGATAAAACAGCTTTTTTCGTTTGCTTTATCCAAAGGGCTTATCCGCAACGTAGACGTAGATTCCGTGAGCTATGCAATATGGTGCTTTTGCCGCGGATACAACGCCGACGCGGTTATGCGTTTACCCAAGGATGAGGCTGTTAAAATATTCAAGTACAGCTTCAGATTGTTGCTGGACGGTTTAAAAAAACAAAATTAAAGCTAATGCCGAAGGTTATTTGAGGTCCCAAAATCAGTAACTTTTTATAAGCTGACGCTTATTTTAAAAAAGCAGGATTTTTGCGCTTTCGAATTTTACCGTCAGGAGATAATATGATTAAAAACAAAACGGTACAGCTCGTCTTTCAGACTATATACGTCGTGCTCGGTTTTATCGGCGTCGTCAACAGTTTAGGATATTTTGACGCCGAGTTTAACGTAGAATTTTACGTTTATTACACGAATTTGAGCAATTATATCTGTTTCGGACTGACGGTCGCTATATGGATAAAGACTGTCAGGCAGTCGTTGCGGAAAGAGGACGGTTTTTGTTCTGTGTTACCGACCTTCAACTTTTTATGCGTTATTATGATTTTGGTGACGTTTTTGGTTTACAACCTGTTGCTTGCAAAGGATAAGACCGTCGTCGAAAATTTTACGTCGCTTGGCAATATGACTATGCACGTCATTTTACCGATAGCGTTCGTGCTTAATTGGGTATTGTTTTACGAACACGGCAAACTGAAACGGTATCATCCGTTTCTTTGCCTGATAATGCCTTTGATTTACGTTGCTTTTATAGTTATAAGAGCAAGCGTCTTAAAAGGCAATACGACGGCAACGCTTTATCCTTACTTTTTCCTCAACGTAGATAAGCTCGGCTGGGGCGGTTTCTTCGGTTGGATAGGTGCGTTGATTATTGTGTTTTTAATTATCGGCTATTTGTTTTTCTTGTTCGATAATTTCAAAAATTTTAAAAAAAACGTAAAGAAAGGTTGATATGAATATATTTAAAAAAGTCTGGTGCAGAATTTATCAGACGGCGTTCCGTCTGGCTTTACCGTTTCTACCTTACAGAGAACCGCAAATCTTTTACGACTGTAAAGAAGCCTGTCTAAAATTGAAGCAACTCGGAATAAAAAGGGCGATAATCGTCACCGACGAGGCTGTTTACAAATGCAAGCTTACAAAACAGTTTGAAAACGCTCTTAACGAAAATGCGATAAATTACGTCGTTTTCGATAGCGTTCGGGCAAATCCCACCGTCAAAAACGTAGAAAAAGCCAAATCGGTTTATCTCAAAGAACGGTGTCAGGCAATAATAGCTATCGGCGGCGGATCGTCCATAGACTGCGCAAAGGCTCTCGGCGCGTTGATAGCTTATCCCGATAAGAGCCTTAATCAATTAAAGGGACTATTAAAGGTTCTGAAACGGATACCGCCGTTAGTTGCGGTGCCGACTACCGCAGGTACGGGAAGCGAAGTTACTTTGACAGCCGTAATCACGGACAGCGATAAAAAACACAAATACACTATGAACGATTTTACGCTCATACCGAGATATGCCGTCTTAGACGCAACTCTGACTTACAGCTTGCCGAAAGCTCTTACCGCGACGACGGGTATGGACGCTTTGACTCACGCCGTCGAGGCTTTTATAGGGCGTTCCACAACCAAAGAAACGAGAGAAAAGTCCTTACAAGCAGTCGAGCTTATTTTTTCTAACGTAAAAAGAGCCTATGACGACGGCAACGACAAGCAGGCGAGAGAAAATATGTTAAAGGCGAGTTACCTTGCAGGCGTTGCTTTTTCAAGGTCGTACGTCGGTTACGTTCATTCCGTTGCGCATTCTCTCGGAGGACGGTATAACGTTCCTCACGGGTTGGCAAACGCCGTGCTGTTGCCGATAGTATTAAAAGAATACGGCAAGACGGTTTATAAAAAATTGCACATTCTCGGGATAAGGGCAGGGGTGTGCGAAGATAGCGATTCGCCTGAAGAAGCGGCAAAAAAGTTTATCGGCGCGATAATCGTACTCAACGAGTATATGGGTATTCCCGAACGTCTTTCGGGGATAAACGAAAGAGACGTAAAAGATATGGCAAAGCACGCAGATAAAGAAGCCAATCCTCTGTATCCCGTGCCTTGCCTGATGGACGCAAAGCAACTTGAAAAATTTTATTATCAGATATCTGAAAAGGTGTAGTATATGGATAATATCGATGAAATCATAAAAAAACAGCGAGAATATTTTTTCAGCGGAGCAACGCTTTCGACAAAGTTTCGTATCGACGCGCTTAAAAGACTGTTAAGCTCGATAAAGGCGCACGAAAGCGAAATAAGCCGGGCTTTAAACGCCGATTTGGGAAAGAGTCGTTACGAAAGCTTTATGTGCGAAATCGGGCTTGCCGTCTCGGAAATAAGCTATATGATAAAGCACGTTAAACGCTTTGCTAAAGATAAACGGGTAAAAACGTCCTTGTCGCAGTTTGCTTCACACAGCTTCGTGAAGCCTACGCCCTACGGCAACGTACTGATAATGAGTCCGTGGAATTATCCGTTTTTACTGGCGATGGAGCCGCTTGCGAACGCTATCGGCGCAGGCAATACAGCAATAGTCAAGCCGAGCGCATATTCGCCTAACACGAGCGCGGTTATCGCTGAAATTTTAAGCGAGTGTTTTCCCGACGAGTTTGTTGCCGTTGTCACGGGCGGCAGGAAGGAAAACGCTACGCTTTTAGAAAAAAAATTCGACTTGATTTTCTTTACCGGCAGTCAGGCGGTCGGAAAAGAAGTTATGCTTCACGCTTCTGAAACGCTTACTCCGACGATTTTAGAGCTTGGCGGAAAAAGTCCCTGCATAGTGGATAGCAGTGCAAATATCAGATTAGCGGCAAAGCGGATCGTGTTCGGTAAATTTTTAAATTGCGGACAGACCTGCGTCGCACCCGATTATATCCTTTGCGACAGGTCGATAAAGGACGAGTTGGTCGGCGAACTTATATCTCAGATAAAAGAGCAGTTCGGCGAAAAACCGCTTGATAATCCCGATTACGGAAAGATTGTCAACGGCAAGCATTTTGAGCGGATAAATGCGCTTATCGATCGGGAAAAGGTAGTATTCGGCGGCGCAAGCGATGCGCAAACGGAAAGGATAGAACCCACCGTTTTAGATAATGTTTGCCGGCAGGACGCCGTTATGCAGGAAGAAATTTTCGGTCCTGTTCTTCCTGTGTTGACTTACGACAGGTTCGAAGATATTTTTGAAACGCTTTACGACAAGCAAAAACCGCTTGCGCTTTATATTTTTTCCCGAAACAAGGCGAATATCAGACAAGCGACGTCGCGTTTAAGGTATGGCGGCGGTTGCATAAACGACGTTGTAATTCACCTTGCAACGAGCGAAATGGGCTTTGGCGGAGTGGGCGAAAGCGGTATGGGCGCATACCACGGCAAAGTCGGTTTCGACGCATTTACGCATTATAAAAGCATAGTCGATAAAAAAAACTTTTTCGATTTGCCGATGCGCTATCAGCCTTATAAAAGCAGCTTCTATGAAAAATTGCTGCACTTATTTTTAAAATAGATAGCTGAAACAACTTACGCCGGGCAGCTTTGCCCGGCGTAAACAGTATTGGTAATATTGAGTCGATCAGTCTAAAACGTTATCGGCTTTTATGGAATTCTGGTATTCGCTCGGAGTCATTTCCGTCACTGACTTAAAAAGCCTCGTAAAGTAGTGAACGGATGAAAAGCCGAGCTTTTTGGAGATTTCCGTAAAAGTGTATTCGTTGGTGCTGACAAGTTTTTTTGCTTCGTCGATTTTTAAACGGTTGAAGTACTGTATAATGCTCGTTCCGGTATATTTTTTAAACGCCGTTTTGACGTAGGTTTTTGAAAAGTAAGTCTGCTTTGCAACGTCGTCGAGCGAAATTGCCGAATAAACGTTATCCTTGAGGATTTTAATTATGTTTTCGGCAACCTTTTCAGCGTGATTGCTGAGCTTTGCCGTCTCCAACGGTTTTACTTCGGCTTCTGCCGAATTGTTCCTGAAAATGGAAATGAGCAAAAGTTCGAGATTGTTTTTTATTACCTGCTCGCTGCCGAAGGGAGCGAATTCTTGTTTTTCCATCATTTTTTGGTTTACGAGATTGAGTTTGCCCTTGAACGTCATTTTACCTTCGTGTATAATCTTTCCGAGCATTTCCCTTTCCTGCGGAGTGAGCTTGAATACTCTGTTTTCAAAAAAGCTGAGCATTCTTCCGCTTGCCTCGAACGAAACTATCGCCGAGTTGCAGAATTTATCGGCGGTTGATATGGAATGCGGCGCATTGGGCTTGTAAAAGATTATCTCCGTCTGCTTTAAAGTCAGTTCCTCTCCGTTTAAAAATACGTTTGCTTCGCCTGAATCGATAAAGACCAATTCCCAGAAATCGTGCGATTCGGTAGGGTATGCAAAATTTTTACCGTACTTGAAATAATGTATTGTGATTATTCCCGTAATTTTAAACACGTCGTGCAGTTGATTGCTGCTGAATTCCCCGATTCGTTTAGTCATAAAATCTTCCGCTTAGTTGCGTTGCCCCTTCTGATAAATACGTATTTGAATAAGTATAACACAATAGGACGAAACTTTCAAGCAAAAATGTCCTTTTGTGTTGGCTTTTTTAATTTTTTGTGTTTACATTGAAAACAATTTTTGCTATACTTATGGTGATATATTATATATAAATAATTATAAAAGGATGAATCAGTTATGAAATTTGTACCGTCGTTTGATAAAGATTTTATGCCGTTGAGTCTGGTTTTGCGCGAATACAGAGAAGGCGCGAAAACTAAGCCGACCGAAAAATTAAAGGTGGTTGTAGAACGCTCGAAAGGCTACAATTACTCCTACGAGCTCGACTTATATAAAGGCGAAGAATATTCAAGGCTTAATTACAGAATAGCCGAAAGAATGATAAAGGCTACCTTGTGGGTTGCCGGCGGTTATAAAATCTATATTGCAGGTCCTGAGTATATTTATAACGGTATAAAGAGCGAATACAGCGTAGACGGAAAGAGAGCGTTCGATTACGACTTTATGTCCGGCGTTTACGAACAGCCTATGCAGGTTATATACGTCGAAGAAAAGGACTTGCCTGAGGCTAAGTCCTGCAATCTCAGCATCGGAGGACACCTTGAAGGATACAGGATAGGCTTCGACGCCGGCGGTAGCGACAGAAAGGTCAGCGCTGTTGCTGACGGCAAGGTTGTCTATTCGGAAGAAGTAGTGTGGAACCCAAAAACACAGACCGACTGGCACTATCACAGAGAAGGCATCAAAAATGCGTTTATGACCGCAGCATCCAAGCTTCCGAGGGTGGACGCCGTCGGAGTTTCGAGCGCAGGCGTTTGCATCGACAACAAAATTATGGTTTCTTCGCTCTTTGTCAAGGTTCCGAGAGAAGATTTCAATAAGCACGTTAAAACTATTTATATAGATATAGCAAAAGAGCTCGGTTATCCGTTGGAGCTTGCTAACGACGGCGACGTAACCGCACTTGCCGGAGCAATGGATTATAATCAGACCGGCGTTTTGGGTATTGCTATGGGAACGAGCGAAGCAGGCGGTTACATTAACGCAAACGGCGGACTTAACGGCTGGATAAGCGAACTTGCGTTCGTGCCTGTCGATTTTAACGAAAACGCTATGCGCGACGAATGGAGCGGCGATATAGGCTGCGGCGTTAAATATTTTTCGCAGGACGCAGTAATCAAACTTGCGGAAAACGCCGGATTTAAGTTCGACGAAGGTCTGACTCCGGCTAAAAAACTTGAAGTAATTCAAAATCTTTTGAAAGACGGCGATAAAATGGCTGAAACAATATTTGAAGATATAGGTATCTATCTCGGTTATGCGCTCGGCTTTTACAGTGAATTTTACGATATAAAAAATCTGTTGTTGTTGGGAAGGGTTACAAGCGGTCGCTGCGGCGAGCTTATCATGGCAAGCTGTAAGAAGGTGCTCGAAGCTGAGTTTGGCGAGCTTGATATAAATATCGAAATGCCCGACGAATCAAACAAGCGAGTCGGTCAGAGTATAGCCGCTGCTTCGCTCTGCGATGTTTCAGGTAGATGAAATGGAGCTTATTCTTGCGAGCAAATCGCCAAGACGCAAGGAAATTTTAGAAAAATTCGGGTATAAATTCATAGTCGCGGTATCCGATGAAAAGGAAATAATACCCGACAACGCGGCGCCGTGCGAGATAGTAAAGAGTATTGCTTTACAAAAGGCAAGCTCGGTGTACGAAAGGTTAGCGGATAAATCAGAAAAAGTCGTCGTAGGAGCGGATACTATCGTTGTGTTAGACGGCAAAATTCTTTTAAAGCCGAAGGATAACGGCGAAGAAGAAGCTATGCTTAAAAGCTTGTCGGGAAGGGCTCATAAGGTATTCACGGGCTTTGCCGTCATCTGCGAAAATAAGGTGATTTCCGATTACGACGAGTCGGTCGTATATTTCAATAAGTTAAGCGATAAGACGATTAACGACTACGTTTTATCGGGACTCGGTCTTGATAAAGCAGGCGGATACGGCGTTCAGGACGACTATAATTTAGTTAAAAACGTAGAAGGCAGTTATTATAACGTGGTCGGTTTACCGATAGAAAAAATCAAGGAGTATTTCAATGAATTGGGGCTTTAACTCGGGCGTTGTCGCAATCGATATGGGTTCGTCAAACACCTCTATTTATCAAGTTGGAACGGGAATAGTATTATACGAGCCGAGCGTTATCGCGTTATCTAACGATAAGTCCCGAAAAGTAAAGGAAGTCGGTGCGGAAGCGAAAAAGCTTATCGGAAAAACCGCCGATAACACAATAGTTTTGTCGCCCGTATTCGAATCGGAAATTCAGGATGAAAAAGCGACTGCGCTGATGCTCGATAAATTTCTTAACAAAATTACATTAAAAAAGATGAGCGCGCGGCCCGAGGTCGTATTTTCGGTTCCATGCGGAGTGCAGTTAGCTTCGATAAGGAAGATAGAAAAAGTTCTTGCCGATTGCGACGTATCGAGGTTTACCTTTATAGAGTCGCCTGTTTTATCTGCGCTCGGTATGGGCGTTCCGCTTACTGAAGCTTCTCCGTGCTTTGTCGTAAATATCGGCGGCGGTACAACCGAAATCGCGGCAGTATCTCTTGACGGGGTGATATGCGGAATAAGCGTTAATATGGGCGGTCTTTCGATAGATACAATGCTTCACAATCACCTTGATAAGACTTTCGGTCTGAGAGCAGGTCCCGTTACCTGCGAAAAAATGAAGATAGATATCGGCAGCTTGGTGGCGGGAGATAATACGCAGAAAATAGTCAACGGCAGGGATAGCTACACGGGTGAGCCGAAGGCTGTTTCCATAGCTTCAAGGGATATTCAGACTCCCATAAAGGTGTTCTTCGATAAGGTCTTTCAGATTATGAAGATGGTTATGTCCAAGCTTCCGAGCGAAGTTTCGGCGGATATAAGGAATAACGGAGTGTATTTTTGCGGCGGCGTATCGAAAACCGTCGGGCTTGAAGAGTATTTTTATAAGCAGACGGGTATGAAATCGAATTTCAAACCCGATCCCGAGCTCTGCACGGTATTGGGAGCGGGAATAGCCGCTTCCAACAAACAGCTTATCAAAAAACTCAGGCTGAATAAAAACTGATAAAATAAATGGTACGGTTTAGTGGCGTAGCGATAGTAATTATCGCTACGCCACTACTGTTTGCTTTTCGGAAAGCGGCGTTGCTTTACAGTGACGTTTATCGCGGAAAGCGTCGGTTTCGCTTCGAGAAAGTTTACGGCGACAGAACTCGTTGATTATTACTTTCCGGAAAAGAAAAGCACACTACGTTTCGCGAATGCGAAGTATAGCGTGCTATAACCTTACGGACTAAAAATTCCTAAGCGTAACTCCCGTTAAGCTCTCTTGATCTTTTATTATTTATTAAAAACGTCTTTGTAGGATTTGCTGAATTTAACCTGCGGAGTTTTGCATGCAGGAATGACAATCTTTTCTTTGTTTTTCGGGTTGATTCCGTCTCTTTCAGCTTTTTCTTTTACTTCGAAAGTAGCAAATCCCGAAATGTGTACGTATTCACCGTCTTTAAGACATTCTGTAAGCGTATCTATAAAAGCGTTAAAGCTCTGTTCAGCGTCCTTAATGGTGATGCCCTGTTTGTCTGCGTACTTTCTGATAAACTCGTTCTTGTTCATTTTTTTCCTCCTCAATTTTTGGATTATTACCAAACGTACCCGTATTATAACATAAAAAATCGCGGTTTTCAATATGTTTTTGAAATTTTTTACTAAAAATATCGCATTTTAACACATTTTTAACGAGGTTA
>JBJEVF010000003.1:0-30087 GCA_051884215.1 Christensenellaceae bacterium
TACGGTACTCTCGAAGTGTTGCCTTGTCCGGTTACGCTAATACCGGTAAGTACAACCGCCGTGTACGACGGTTTGTCAAAGACCGTGACGGAATGTACCGTTCGGGACGGTCTTCCCGAAGGCTTTACGGTAGCCGTCGTTGCAAGCGACAGTATCGTCGACGTGGGAAGTATCGAGGTTTTCCTGACGGACGCAATTATAACAGACGCGTCGGGCGTAGATAAGACCGCTAACTTCGTCGTCACGTTCGAAGGATCGGCAACAGTTACCGTCACGCCGAGACCTATCGTTATAAAACCGACGGCTGCGATTAAGGTTTACGACGGAACGGCTTTGACGAGCGACTCGGCAACCGACGTTGACGGCAAATTATTAGTCGGTCATAAAATAGTTATCACAACCGACGGCAGCATAACAAACGTCGGCACAACGACGAATAATATCACTTATTACCGCATTTACGACGGCGAAACGAACGTTACGCAAAACTACGAAGTAACGACTCAGAGCGGCGTTCTTACAGTAACCGTTCGGCCGATAACGATCAGAATTACCGACGCCGAAAAGGTTTACGACGGAACGGTATTGACTTCGGACGAATATGAAATCGTAATCTCGGAAACGGGGCTCGGCCTGCCTGTAAACCACCTGATTACGCTTGAATGCGACGGCGAACAGTTAACCGCAGGCTCGTCGGCAAACGGCTTAAAGTCCGTTGTGATTACCTTCGGCGAGGACGACGTCACTTCAAACTTCGAAATAAGCTGTATTCAGGGCACGCTGACCGTTAAAGCGGCGGCGATAACCGTTGACGTGGAAAGCGTTTCGAAGGTTTACGACGGTTTATCCGTATCCTCTAAAAATTACACGGTAGTCAACGCAGAGGCGTTGCCTGAAAATTCTTCGTTGTTGCTTGACGAAACCAGCGTTTTAGAGTTTACCGAAGCGGGAATTTACGACAATTTATTGAAGTTCAAAGTGTACGACGGCTCTGATAACGATATATCGGGTAATTACGAAATTGAAATAATCAACGGCAAAATAATCATCGATAAGGCTGATCTGGTAGTAGAAACGGGTTCTGCTTCCAAGCTTTACGACGGAACCAAGCTCGTATGCGACGAATTCGGGCTTATCGAAGGCAATCTTGCGGAAGGTCAAACCCTGCAATTAGTCGAAGAGTTTTCAATTATCAACGTTGCAAGGGTTGAGAATATTCCTACGTTCGGCGTATTCGCAGGCGACGAAGATAAGAGCGGTAACTATAACATAATTATACTGAGCGGATACCTTGAAATTACGCATCGGCAGATAACGGTCATGCCCGAGGAAAGCTCGGTGATTTATAACGGGGAATACGTCGTTACGCTCAAAGGCGAGCTTGCGGCTGACAGCCTTTACGAGCTTGCGGAAGGTCACTCAATTTCGTTAGGTATCGTTCAGGGACCAAAGGACGTGGGCGTTTACGAGATTTACGTTGAAAGCGTCACCGTAACCGACGCTTCGGGCGAGGACGTTACTGCAAACTATATAATCGAAACCGAAAACGGTCGGTTGGAAATAATCAAGCGTTCGTTAACTATCAAACCCAAAGATATGATTAAGGTTTACGACGGAGAAGCTCTCGTCTGCGTGATCGGAGAAACGGCGCCGGGCAGTCCTAATACGCTCGTTAAAGGTCACACCGTGAGCGTTATAAGCGACAAGACCATAACTACCGTGGGCTCTGTAACCGATAATACGATAACGGGCTACGTTATTTACGACGAAAACGGCGCAGTCGTTACGAGAAACTACTCAGTCGAAACCGAACAGGGAAGTCTTACCGTAACAAAGCGCAAACTGGTCGTAAAGCCCGTGGACTTATCTAAGGAATACGATGGACTTCCGTTGAAACCTTCGAGCTACGAGCTTCTTGAAAGCTCGTCTTTGGCGGCAGGTCACACGCTCAGCGCGACTTTAAGCGGCGAACAGACCGAGCCGGGACGAAGCGCAAGCTATTTCGAAGCCGATACCGCAAAAATCGTAGATTCTTACGGAAACGACGTTACGTTCTGTTACGAAATAGACGCTCGCGAAGGCGTGCTTACGGTCGTACTGAGAAAAATAACGCTGACTCCGTTGGATTGTTCCGTCACCTATAACGGCGGTTTAATCACCGCAAGAAACACCTGGTTCAAGTTAGGCGGCGAGCTGTATCCGGGACATACCGTCTCGGTCGTTATCGCAGGTTCGGGCGTCAACGTCGGCGGTTACCTGCTGAGCATAGAAAGCTACGTTATATACGATGAAAACGGTCAGGACATAACGGGTATGTACGAAGTAACGACGGAAAACGGATTGCTCAGTATAACGACCAGAAAGATCACGGTAAAGAGCGAGACTATAGAGACCGTACTCGACGACGGCGTGGACGGCGGCACGGTTTTAGTATCGAGTAAAAACGAAAGCTGCTGGATATCCAAAGGTTCGCTTTCAAGCGGCGAAATCATTGAGTTTTCTGACCGTGAAAATTACATTACCAAAGATATGTACGACGCGGGAACTCATTCTATCAAAAACACCATTGACGTCAGCTCGATACAGATTTATTACTACGACAGTTACGGAAACAAGGTTTACACAACGTCCAATTACACGATCACCAAGGTTGAAGGCGATCTTGTGGTAAACGAATCATAAAATCTATAAAGGATAAGCATTATGAGTAAAAAGAAGAAAATTATTTTATCCGCAGTTTGCGTCGCCGTATTGTTTATAGCGGTAGTCGTCGTTACCGGCTCCGAGGTTATCGGTAAGTTTATCTACCGTCCGACCGAATACACTATCGAATATATGGTAAACGGCGAGGTTTATACGGTCGAAAAATATACCGTAAACGATAAGAATATAACCGAGCCGAGAGTGCCTTATAAAAACGGCTACGACGGAAAGTGGGAGGCTTATTCGCTCGACAACAAAAATCTCGTCGTAAACGCAATTTACACGCCTACGCCTTACAGGCTGACCTTTGCAACGGGACAGGGCGTCGTGCTGGAATTTACGGTGGATTGCGAGAACAAAGCGTTCGTCGAGCCTGCGGTGCCTGAATTTCTGGACTTTGTAGGCGAGTGGGAGGAATATTCTCTGGATAACTTATCTTCGGATATCGTCGTCAGGGCGTTATATACCTCTAAGGGCGCAACCGACGGTATTTTATACGAGCTTGCCGGCGATGAATATAAAGTCGTCGGTTACGAGGGCGACAGCGAAGAAGTCTTTATTCCCGAGTATTACAGAAGTAAAAAAGTTGCGAGTATAGCTTCGTCGGCTTTCGTGAACAAACCGATCATCAAAGTGACCTTGCCAAGCACTTTAAAGAGCGTGGAGGACGGCGCGTTTTCGGGTTGCGGCAGGCTCGTCGAGGTTTGCAATAATTCGGAATTGAACGTTGTTAAGGGTAGCCCTTTATACGGCGAAGTTGCGCTAAACGCATTGAGCGTTATATCTACCGTAGAAGGAAAAACCAACATAACGTACGATTCGGGTTTTGCGTTTGTCAGCGACGGCAGCAAGCTGTATCTCGTCGATTATCCCAAGAATAAGACCGATTTGGTTTTACCGAGCATCGGCAGCCGGTACGTCGTTCATAAAAACGTTTTTAAAAATTCCGATATTACGGCAGTTAAGTTCAGCTCGGACGTAATAAGCATAGCTGAAAATGCGTTCGAGAACTGTTCGAAACTCGAAACGGTCGATTTCAGCGATGCGACAAACCTCAACTCTATCGGTCATAGCGCATTTTCAAACTGCGACAGAATAAGCTTTTTGTATTTCAACGGCGGATTGACTGAAATATCCGATTTTGCTTTCTATTCGTGCTATAATCTTGCAAAAATAAGTATTCCTTCTTCGTTTACCAATCTCGGCAAGTTTTCTTCGACGGCTTTCAGCGACTGTACCAACCTCGTAGAAGTCGAAAACGGTTCTACGCTGAATTTATCGTCGGTGTTGCCTGCGAGCGTGCTTCATATTTATAACAAAGGCGAAGCGTCGTATATTTCTACTTCTTCCGACGGCTTCGTGTTCTACACATCGCCCTATGAAAAACTTCTCGTTTCCAACGTTTACGGCGACGGTACTGCTACGACGCTGACTTTGCCGACGGGTAGCGATTACGTTCTGAAAAGCAATGCGTTGATTGGTTATAACGGCGTTTCTGAGCTGACGGTTCCTTCAAACGTAACGCTTGAAAGCGGTTGCCTTAACGGTTTCGATAATTTGCAGTATCTGAATGCGTATGCCTTCGACTGCTCTTTAACGCAGCTCTTTGACGGCTCGTTCGTGCCCGATACGCTTGAAAAGGTTGTAATAAGCGGCGGAATGTGCGAATCGGCGTTTACTGATTGCCGTTCGTTAAAGACCGTTCAATTAAAAGAAGGCGTTTTGTCCATTCCTTATGCGGCGTTTGCTGGTTGCGTCAATTTAACCGGCGTGACAATTCCGCAAAGCGTCGTTTCAGTCGGCGATTACGCCTTCAATAACTGCACGTCGCTAAGCTCGGTAATAATTCCATCGTCGGTTAAAAGCATCGGAAATTATGCGTTCAGCGGCTGTAACAATCTGAGCAACGTTAATCTGTTAAGCAATTCGAATCTGCTTTCGATAGGCGATTACGCATTTGAAAATTGCTTAATCGAAAGCTTCGAGATTCCGTCAGGCGTAACTAAGCTGGGATCGGGTGCGTTCAGAAAATGCTCGTCGCTTAAAGCGTTGAGTTTTTCGTCAGATTCGCAGATAACCGAGCTATCGGCTTACTTATTAAGCGGTTCGGGAATAACGGGCATTAATATTCCAAGCTCCGTTACGGCTATAAGTAATCAGGCGTTCGAAAATTGCAACGAGCTTACTACGGTTACGTTTGACTCCGATTCACAGCTTAAAAGCATAGGCGTATCTGCGTTCAGATACTGTGCAAATCTCGTTTTGATAGATCTTCCCGAAAGTCTGACCGCTCTCGATACAACTTCTTTCGACGGCTGCGATAACGTGACGACAAAGCTTAACGGCGTAGTTTACGTTGATAACTGGGCAATCGGCTACGATAGCCAATCAACCTTTACGGTTCTGAATTTTAAATCGGATACCGTCGGCGTCGCAACGAAAGCGTTTTACCAGAATTATTTCATAACCGACGTAGTTCTCAATAAGGATATGAAATACATCTGCGAGTACGCCTTTTACGGATGCACCAGGCTGAAAAGAGTAAGCGGCGAAAACAATCTGCAAGAAATCAGAAGCCGTGCGTTTTACAGCTGTTCCAAGCTCACTTCGTTTACTCTCAATCAAAATACCAGAGTTTTTGACAAAGCGTTTTACTACGTCAGCGGCTTTACGGTATATTTTATGGGCGACGCGAGCCAATGGTCGAGCGTTGTGATAGAAGGCTCCAACTTAGCGTTGACTTCGGGTACCAAAAAGTATTATTCAGAGAATTTACCGACCGAATCGCCGCTTAGCGATTATTGGAGATTTGTCAACGGAATCGAAACGACCTGGAATGAACGATAAATCGTATTACCGTTCAAACAATATGGTTAATACGGGACAATAATGAACCGCCTTGCCGATTCGGCAAGGCGGTGATTTTATACGTTATTAAACCCGTTGAATATTTTTCGGTGCGTTAATCAGCGTTGCTTAAACCGCGATAATTTAAGAAGTCTGATAAATTATTTTCTGTTTTTATAGCCTTCGTACAGCTGATAGTAAACGCCCTTTTTCTTCAACAGCGATTTATGCGAGCCTTTTTCGCAGATTTTATCCTGATCGAGAACGATTATTTCGTCGGAATTTTCTATCGTTGAAAGCCTGTGCGCAACGGTGATAGTCGTTCTGTCCATAGCCAGCTTTTCCAGCGAGTCCTGAACGAGAAATTCGCTTTGGTTATCGAGCGCGGAGGTTGCCTCGTCAAGAATAAGAATAGGCGGATCTTTCAGGAATACTCTGGCTATCGATATGCGCTGTTTCTGACCGCCTGAAAGCTTTATGCCTCGCTCGCCGACGTAAGATAGGTAGCCGTCGCTGAGATTGCAGATAAAATCGTGACAACCGGCTTTCTTTGCGGCTGAAATTACTTCGTCCATCGTTGCGCCTTGCTTGCCGTAAGCAATATTTTCAAATATAGTTCCGCTGAAAAGGTAAACGTCCTGCATAACTACGCCGATATTATTCCTTAGAGATGACAGCGTGTACTGCTTAACATCCTGTCCGCCGATGGTGATTTTGCCTTCGGTAACGTCGTAAAAACGTGGTATAAGATTGCACATAGTTGTTTTTCCGCCGCCCGAAGGACCTACGAGAGCTATATGCGAGCCTTGTTTTATTTCGAGATTGATGCCGTCAAGAACTTTTTCCTGCTCGTCGGCGTATTTGAAGCTGACGTTTTCAAATACGATATTGCAATCCTTCCCGTCAAATTCGACTGCGTTTTCGCTATCGTATATTTCGGGCTCGGTATCCATAATTTCGAAATATCTGTCTATACCCGTCATTCCTCGCTGAAACTGTTCGGTGAACTCGACTACTCTGCGGATGGATGCAATCAGCATCGAAGTATACAGCAGATATACTGTTAAATCGGCAGGGGCGATTTGCTTTTTCATCATAAAGAATGCGCCGAACCCGACGACTACGACGTACATAACGCCGTCGAAAGCCCGCGTCAGCGTGTTGAACGAGCCCATATTTTTATAGCTTGCTTTTTTTGTTTTGAAAAGGGCGTCGTTTCCCTTTTCGAACTTTTCGATTTCCTTTTGTTCGCGGGAGAAGGATTTTACCACTCTGACGCCTAAAAGGCTATCCTCGACCTGTGCGTTTATTTCGCCGAGAGCGACTCGCTGTTTTCTGAACGTTTCTCTCAGTTTAAAGTTATATTTCGCCATAATGAAAAGCATTACGGGTATTACGAGAAACATAATAAGCGTCAGCGGAACGTTTATTCTTATGAGAATGATAAACGAAACCAAGGCTTTTAAAAAAGCTATAAAAAATTCTTCGGGGCAGTGGTGCGCAAATTCCGTCACGTCGAACAGGTCCGAAGTTATCCTTGCCATAATCTGTCCTATTTTCGTTTCGGTGTAAAAGGAAAACGACAGCTTTTGCAGGTGATTAAACAGCTTTGAACGCATATCAGTCTCTATTTTCGTGCCTATAACGTGTCCTTGATAGCACATAAAATAGTAAGCGGTAAGATCGACGGCTTTTAAGCTCAGATATAATCCCGAGCAGGCAAGTATCAGCCTTAACGTCAGCATTTCGGGCGAGTTAAGACCTATATCCGTCAGATAGCGCACTATAAGCGGCAGCACAATTTCGCTTGCCGTCGTCAGACCTGCGCAAATAAGGTCTATAATAAGGAAAAAAGCGTGTTTTTTATAAAATGGAATAAATCTTATGAGGTTTTCTCGTTTTTTATCGGTTTTCATAAACAGAATTATAGCACAGCCTTTTTGTTTTTGCAAATTTTGTCTTGTAAAAATTCGGTTAAATAAGAATTTTCGGCTTTATCAATTTACAAACGTGCAAAAAATTGCTATACTTTATTATTATACGTCGGAGCAAACAACGGTGTTTGCCAGCCGTAAGAGGTGTTCGTTATGATAGAAATGGTCGTTGACGGAATGAACGATAAGAGCTATAAAAAGAGCGTAACCAAAACCTTAAAAACGATAAAATCCGTAAAGAAGGTGGCGGTCGATCTTGATAAAGGAATTGTCAAACTATGCGGAGAGGACGAGCAAAACTATCTCGATACCGTTCAGGAACTGATTTTTGAAATGGGACTTGACGTGGTAGCTATAAACGTCGTTGAAAAATAATGAAACTGAATTTTGAGCTGGTGCCGGATAGCTGTTGGTATTCCAATCTGCGCACGCTGTTGAAAAAATCCGTTTGGGACGTAATACGCAAAAAAGCCTATAAAAACGCCGAAGGTCGTTGTCAGATCTGCGGAAGAAAGGTCGCCAGGTTGGAAGCGCACGAGCGTTGGGTTTACGATGAAGAATCGAAAACGCAAAAGCTTAGCGAGATAGTGGCGGTTTGTCACAGCTGTCACAGCGTTATACATATCGGCAGAACTCAGCTTATGGGCGAAGAAGATAAGGCTATAAAACACTTTTGCTACGTCAATAAATGCAGTTATTCCGATTACGTTAAGGCGCTCGGAGGGGCAAACAGACGGCACAGGGAGCTTAACAAGGTGGACGAGTGGAAGCTTGACGTCAGCTACCTTGAAGAATTTTTAAAGGAATAGGAAAGGTATTTTGGGATTTTTGGAGGCTTTGGCAGAAGCTTGTATCGACGGAATAAGAGTATTTCCGATAGTTTTTGCCGTTTACATTTTAATAGAGTTTATAGAATCGAAGGAAGCCTCTGCGCATAAGCTCGGCAAGGCCTTTTCGAGTAGGTTTTCGCCTGTTTTCGGCTCTTTTATAGGAATAATTCCGCAATGCGGTTTTTCCGTGGTAGCCACGAAATTTTATCAGGGCGGATTTATCTATCTCGGCACGCTTATTTCGGTTTATTTTGCAACGAGCGACGAAGCGTTGCCTATAATTTTATCGAGAGCGATAGTGGGCGACGTCAGTTGGCTGAGTTTCGGGTTGCTTGTCGGCATTAAGCTCGTTTATGCGATGATAATCGGCTTTGCTATTAACGCTCTGATAAAGGCTTTTAAAAAATCCGAGCCTGCATTTGCTTCGAGCGATTTTGCCGAAGAGAGCTTTGAAAACGACGCCGACGGTTGCTGTCGTCACAAAATTTCTAAAAAACGCGAAAACTTCAATCATTTCTTTTTGCATCCGCTCATTCATACTTTCAAGATAACCTTGTATATCATTTTGGTAAACGTTGCGCTCAACGTATTGATAGATATAGTTATCGGTGAAGAAAGATTTATCGCTTTTTTAACGACTTCCAAATGGCTGCAACCTGTGGTTTGCGCTCTCGTGGGACTTATCCCCAACTGCGCTTCGAGTCTTGTGATTTCTGAATTGTTCTGCGAAGGCGCGCTGACTTTGGGCGGTGCGCTTAGCGGACTTACTGTAAACAGCGGTCTCGGTATAGCGGTTTTATTAAAGGATAAGCATCATATTAAGAGAAATCTCGGAATTGTTCTTTTGATGTTTGTACTTTCACTTGTGTTGGGATATGCGGTAACTGCCGTTACGACAATCATTACATAATAATCTAAAAAACCTACGATAACCGCGCTATAAATCGGTTATCGCAGGTTTTTTTATTTCTACGCTTTATTGAGCTTGTTCATTTCTTCCTCGAATTTTTTCAGGGCGTCGTCGAAAAGGTGATTTCTTTCGGGGTGGGTTATTGCAGATAGCATTCTGTCCTTTGCGATGGGGATATCCTTTTTGATTTGATTTATAAGCTCTTTTACATATTGTCGTTGAGTGTGTTTATCCGCAGGGCAGGGGTTGTGAAGGACGGGCAACGTTTTTGCGTATGCACGAATATTCTTTTCTTCGATAAACAGCATAGGTCTTATCACGGTGATTCCCGAGCGGTTGAGATAGGTTTTTGGTTCGAAGGTGGAAAGTCTGCCTTCGTAAAATAGCGATAAAAGCAGGGTTTCCACGAGGTCGTCGGCGTGGTGACCTAACGCGAGCTTATTGCAGCCAAGCTCTTTTGCTTTTGTGTTTAGTGCGCCTCGGCGCATTTTTGAACAAAGACTGCAAGGCGAGCTTTCTTTTCTGTCTTCAAAAATTATCTGATAAATATCCGTTTTAATTATGTGATATTCAACGTTCAGCTTAGCGCAAAAATCTTTCAGCGCCTGTATTTCGTTTTGGTCGTAATCTAAGCCTAAGTCCACCGTGAGAGCGATTAACTCGAATTTTTTAGGATAAAATTTTTTAAGGTCAGCCATAATTTCAAGTAGCGTCACGCTGTCCTTTCCGCCTGATAACCCAACGCAGATCTTATCGTTTTCACTTATTAAATCATAAGTGTCGATAGCTCTTCTTGCTGGGGATAAAAGTTCCTGTATAGTCATAAATATCTTGCCTTTTTTATAATTATTTGTTACAATATATAATACAATTAAAATTGATTAAAATCAAGCGGTGGAGTCAGTATGGCAGAGATTGTTTTAAATTTTTTACAAAGATTCATTGATAACGACTATATTTTAACTTTGCTTGTTTCAATGTTTCCGTTGATCGAGCTTAAAGGCGCAATACCTATCGGAGCAAAGCTCGGACTTGAATTGTATCAATCGGCGCCGCTTGCGTGGCTGGGATCGTCGCTTATATGTATTCCCGTTTTCTTTTTGCTGATACCCGTTTTCAATCTGCTGAAAAAAATACCTTTTCTTAAAAAGTTTATTGAAAAAGTTGAGACGGTGTTCGAAGAAAAAGCCGGAAAACTCTCTAAAAAAGCAGGCGACGACGCTGAAAACGCCGTAAGGAAGATTTATATCGTCGGTTTGTTTATTTTCGTTTCGGTGCCTTTCCCCGTGACGGGCGTATGGACGGGTACCGCCATTGCGGTTTTTCTTAAAATGAAATTCAAGGATTCCATTCTGCCGCTTGTTTTAGGAAATATGGTGGCAGGGCTTCTGATTACTTTATTGACCTTTATCTGCACTACGGTTTTCCACGAACACGCCGGACTTGCGCTCGATATTATTATTTACACCTTGTTTGCAATCGCGCTTATTATGCTCGTCGTGTTTATCGTAAAGATATTCAAAGCTAAACCGGAAAACGATAAAAATCAGTCTTAATCGACTTATACAAGGGCTTATGACAAATTATTATCAGGAATTTCTTTTGGTTATAAACGATGAAAACAAGCAAAAACGCCTGCTTTTGCAGGTGTGTTGTGCGCCGTGTTTATCCGGGGCGTTAAAGAGCGTTGAAGATAAATTCATTATCGACCTTTATTTTTATAACCCGAACATAACCGATGAGAGCGAATATTATAAACGGCTTGAAGAAGTAAAAGTCTATCTTGAAAAGACTAACCGAAGGTTCAAGGTTTTTGACGGCGGATTTTCGCCCGAAACGTTCTTTTCGTATGCCGAAAGCTTAAAGGACGAAAAGGAAGGCGGAAAGCGTTGCTTTTCGTGTTACGAAGAAAGGCTGAAAAAAACGGCTGAAAAAGCAGTGCAAAACGGTTACGATTATTTTGCGACGACTCTTACGCTTAGTCCGTATAAGAACGCAGATAAAATAAACGAAATAGGTAAAAGACTGTCGGCTGAAACGGGCGCAGCGTACCTTTGCACCGATTTTAAAAAGAACGACGGGTATAAATATTCTATCGAACAGTCCAAACTTTACGGTTTATACCGTCAGAATTATTGCGGATGTATATATTCGGTCAGATAACTGACCGAATTTTCTTTACAAAAACCGAAGGTTTGGATATAATGTAATTATGTTGAAAATAACCGAAATCGGAAACGACAGATTCAACGATAAGAAATATCTGCAAAAAGACGATAAAATTATTAAATATAACGGTTTTTTGTGCGAGGATATTCTCGATTATTACTATTTCGACTCTGAAAGCGTTATAAATTTCGAAATTGAGCGGAACGGCAAAAAAACCGAAGCGTTAATCGAAAAGGACGAGGACGATTCTCTGCTTTTAGAATTTGAAAGCGATAATCTGGATATTAAAACCTGCCGTAACGACTGCGTTTTTTGCTTTGTTCAGCAGATGCCCAAAGGTTTGAGAGAAAGTCTTTACTTAAAAGATGACGATTACAGAACCAGCTTTTTGTTCGGAAGCTACGTCACGCTGACCAACTGCACCGATAGCGATATTCAAAGGATTATAAGGCTTCACCTTAGCCCGTTATATATATCCGTCCATTCGACGGACGAAGAAGTGAGAAGGAAACTTCTTAATAACCGCTTTGCGGGAAAGATTAACGAGTATCTTAAAACGCTTAACGACGCAGGCATAATCATGCACGCTCAGGTCGTTTTGGTCAAGGGGATGAACGACGGCGAGATTTTAAAAAAAACCTGCCGCGATTTAGCAAGACTCGAAAACGTTTTGTCCCTTGCGGTGGTGCCTTGCGGTATTACTAAGTTTAGGGAAAATCTCACTGAAATAGAAGATATTGACAAAGACTACGCAAAAAAAGTCATCGACGAGATCAGAGAAATAAATAAAAACCTGTCGAGAAATTTCGTTCTTCCTGCCGACGAGTTTTATTTAAAGGCTGAAACAAAAGAAGAAAACGCAGAGTTTTATAACGATTACTGCCAGATAGAAAACGGCGTGGGGCTTGTCAGCTTTTTTAAGGAAAGTTATCCTGAAAATGCCGTTAAATCGAGCTATAAGCGGACTTTTTTGATAGTTACTGGCGTTTCTGCTTATAAGATGATTAAGGAATACGCAAAAAAAACCGAGTTGAAGACCGACGGACTTAAAATTTACGTCGTGCCTTGCGAAAACAGGTTTTTCGGTTCAAGCGTAACGTGTGCGGGGCTGTTGGTCGGTCAGGATATTTTGCGAGCCGTTCGGCAATTCGATCAGCCTTTCGACGAGCTTTGTTTATCCGACGCTATGCTGAAAGACGGCGAAACCGTTTTTCTTGACGGAATGACGCTCAAAGAGCTTTCGGATAAAATCGGTAAGCCGGTAAGGGTGACGAGCGCTGACGGAAGCGATTTTTACAGCAAACTTACAGGGGAGTGCGAATATATTTATGAGTAAACCGATAGTTGCCATTGTCGGCAGACCTAACGTGGGTAAATCTACGTTCTTCAACAAAGTGACGGGAACGAAAACGGCTATCGTCGAAGATAAGCCGGGCGTTACACGCGACAGAATTTATTGCGACGTCGAATGGTGCGGTTATAACTTTACTCTTATCGACACCGGCGGAATAGAATTAAAGAGCGACGACGAGATGTGGATCCACATCAAAAAACAGGCTGAAATCGCCATCGATATGGCGGACGTAATTATTTTCTTTTGCGATGCAAAATCGGGTTTAACCGTCGCCGACCGCGACGTTTCGGAAAAACTGCGCCGTTCGAAAAAGCCTATCGTAGTTGCGGTGAACAAGCTCGACAATTACAGAATGGAAGATTTATTCGAATATTACGAGCTCGGACTTGGCGAGCCTTACGGCATTTCGGCGGAGCAGAGCAAGGGCTTAGGCGACCTTTTGGACGCAGTTTGTCGGAATTTTGAAAAAATACCTGCGGAGGACTCGGACGAAAACGTTATCAAGGTTGCGGTCGTCGGTAAACCGAACGCAGGGAAAAGCAGTCTCGTAAACAAGCTGTTGGGTTATGACAGAACAATAGTTTCGAACATTTCGGGAACGACGCGCGATGCGATAGATACGCCTTTTGAATTGAACGGACAAAAATATCTTCTCATAGATACCGCAGGCATAAGAAAGAAAAAAGCCGTCGACGAGGACGTCGAATATTACAGCGTAATAAGGGCGCTTGGCTCTATCCGTCGGGCAGACGTGTGCCTTATGGTTATCGACAGCAACGAGGGACTGACCGAACAGGACGTTAAAATCTGCGGATACGTTCACGAGCAGGGCAAACCTTCGGTTATTCTTATGAATAAGTGGGACAGTATCGAAAAGGATACGCATACCGTCGAGCAGTTCAAAAAGAAGCTCGATTGCGACCTTGCGTTTATGGATTATTATAAATGTCTGTTCATTTCGGCTCTGACAGGTCAGAGAGTCGAGAAGGTGCTTTCGGTTGCCAAAGAAAGCCTTGAAAACGCAAACAGAAGACCTACAACGGGAATACTGAACGACGTTATCGGCGACGCCGTAAGAATGACCGAGCCGCCTTCGAAGCACGGACGCAGACTGAAAATTTACTATGCCGTTTGCGAGAGCGTCGCTCCTCCTACGTTTATAATATTCGTCAACAGACAGGATCTCGTGCATTTTTCCTACAAACGCTATCTTGAAAACACCATAAGAAAAGCGTTCGACTATTCGGGAACGCCTATAAGAATCTTTTTCAGGGAAAAGGAAAGCGACGAATAATGAAAAACTACGTTATTATCTGCATTGTTTTAGCCGTATGCTCCTATCTTGTCGGCAACTTCAACAACGCAATCACCATTTCCAGATTGAAAGGCAAGGATATAAGAACGGTCGGAAGCGGAAACCCGGGAACGATGAATATGAGCCGCACGTTCGGCTTGAAAATCGGTTTGCTCGTGTTTTGGCTTGACGCTTTCAAGGGAATACTTCCGACTCTTGTCGCAACGCTCGTTTTTAAAAATTACCAAATCGACGGAGTGAATTTTCCGCCGTATATGACGGCGCAGGTGCTGTGCGGATTTTGCGCCGTTGCGGGACACGTTTTTCCCGTCTTTTACCGTTTTAAAGGCGGAAAGGGCATTGCTACCACGCTCGGCGTTTTCGTAGTGATTAACCCCGGTTTTACCTGGGGACTCGGGCTTATAGGTTTGTTGTTCATTTTCGTCACGAGAATGGGCTCGATGGGTTCGTTTCTGGCGACTACGCCGACGGCGATTGCCATAATAATTAAGGCGAGTTTTAATTACGGCGCGGCTTTAACGCAAAAAAGCGTCGGATTTTATGCGTTGTTCTGCGCGACGCTGTGCCTGACTATAGCTCTTACCTGGTTTGCTCACAGAGAAAACATCGCGCGGCTTCTGAAAGGTTCCGAGCATAATACCGATTGGTGGTTATCCATCAAAAAGGGCATATTAAAGAAAAAATATAAACAAGGTAAATAGTATGTTGCAGGAGAAAAACGACAAGCTGCCTCTTGACGGACAGAAAAGCGCGGGCATAAGTTACAGCGTGACTATGGCGACCATACTCGTTATGGCGTTGTTTTTCAGTATAATCAGCGGTTTAATGGGCGAAGATTTTTTGCAATCGGTAGCCTATAACCGCTTTAATTATGCTATCGGCGGAGTGGCTGTGGCTATTGCGTTTTGCATTTCGCTTGCCGTTACCGAAACGAAAATATCGGAAGTTGCAAGCTTTTCGATGCAACGAAAATATATTCTGCCCGTATTATTGATATTCTTCGGAATGTATTTCGGTTTGGGAAATTTAAACGGCTGGTTTTCTCAGCTTCTCGAAAAGCTCGGATACAAGCTCAGCGTTGCAGACGAAAGCTTCTTTACGCCATCGAACTTCGTTTTTTTAACGGTTTTCGTCGCAATAATTCCCGCCATATTCGAGGAACTTGTTTTCAGGGGCATAATCTTGCGCGGTTTGCGTTCTGCCGGAGAAATCAAGGCGGTGCTCATATCTTCGTTTGCGTTTTCGATATATCATCTGTCACCCGAAAAAACGCTTTATCAATTTCTTGCAGGCGTCGTCTTTTCGATAATAGCTTTAAGGACCGATTCGATAATTTTTACCGTGATAATGCATTTTTTAAACAATTTTATCGTGATATTGAATTTCTGCTTTTTCGAAACCGAATACACGCTTGCCTTTACTGTGATTTCCACTGTCGTCGGCGTTTTGTGTCTTGCCGTCGGCGGCTTTTTACTGCTTAGAAACCACCGACCTTTCAAGGGAGAAAAATCGACGAAAAATTGGTGGATATATTCGATAATCGGCTTATTGGTGGCTTTTTCTGTCTGGATAAGCAATTTGGTGGCAAGATGATCAAGGTCAACGTAGTTGCGGTAGGTAAGGTCAAGGAAAAATATTTTCAGCAGGGCATCGAAGAATATTCCAAGCGGCTTTCAAGGTTCTGCGAGTTCGGTATTTGCGAAGTCAGAGAATGCAATCTTACGGATAATCCCAACGAAAAGGAAAGGCAAAGGATAATAGAAACGGAAGCTGCGGAAATTTCTAAAAAACTGCGCGGCTCGGTATATGCTATGTGCGTTGAAGGTCAGCCTTGTTCGAGCGAGCGGTTTTCGGAAATTCTGCAAAAAGAAGCCGACCTTGGCAACGAAATAACCTTCGTTATCGGCGGTTCGTACGGTTTATCGCAAGAGATAAAAGATGCTTCAAAAGGAAAAATATCTTTTTCGCAGATGACCTTTCCGCATACGCTTTTCAGGCTTATCCTGACGGAACAGATTTACCGCGGCTTTACGATTTCAGCAGGTTCGAGCTATCACAAATAGGAGTTTTATGTTGACTAAGGACGAAAAATATATGTCGCTTGCCTTAAAGGAAGCCGTTAAAGCCGAAAAAAGAGGCGAAGTGCCGGTAGGTTGCGTCATCGTTAAGGACGATAAGGTCGTCGCAAGGGCTTTCAACACGAGGGCAACGGATAAAATAGCCGTCAATCACGCAGAGATAAAGGCTATAATAAAGGCTTGTAAAAAAGAGGGGGATTGGAGGCTTTCGGGCGCAACCTTGTACGTCACGCTGGAGCCTTGCGCAATGTGCGCGGGGGCGATACTCAACGCAAGAATAAGCAGAGTCGTTTTCGGTGCTTACGAAAAAAAAGGCGGAGCCGTAGTTTCCAATCTTCAAGTGCTTGCAAACGGTGGGCTTAATTGGCGGACCGAATATACGGGCGGCGTGCTTGAAGCGGAATGTTCCGGCATGCTTACGGAATTTTTTAAAAAGAGAAGATAATTTTAGTTTTTAGCGACAAATAATTTGACTTAATTTTTTTTATAATATATCATAATCTATGGCATTAACGAGGAGGATGAAACAGTGATAACACACAGTACAGAAATTAAAGTGTTTAGCGGAAACGCTAACAGACCTTTGGCAGAGGCTATCTGCAAGCAGTTGAAGGTAAATTTAAGCGGTTGCGAGGTAGGACACTTCTCCGACGGAGAAACGAGCGTTCATATCGAAGAAACCGTCCGCGGCAGGGATGTGTTCATCATTCAATCAACTTCTTATCCCGTAAACGAAAACTTAATGGAGCTTCTTGTTATGATTGACGCCGCAAAGCGTGCCTCGGCAGGAAGAATCACGGCTGTTATTCCGTATTTCGGATACGCAAGACAGGACAGGAAAGCTAAACCGCGCGATCCTATCACCGCAAGGCTCGTTGCCGATCTGATTACGACAGCAGGCGCAGACAGGGTATTGACAGTCGATCTTCACGCAGCGCAGATTCAGGGCTTTTTCGGTATTCCCGTAGATCACCTTGTCGGCGGTCCGCTTCTTTACAGGCACTTTGCTTCTTATTCACACGACAATTTCGTCGTCGTATCTCCTGATATGGGCAGCGTCGGAAGGGCAAGGTCAGCCGCAACGAAGCTCAACTGCCCGATGGCTATTATCGATAAACGCCGTCCTAAGGCAAATCAGGTTGAAATTATGAACATTATCGGCGACGTCAAAGGGAAAACCGCGTTGCTGGTAGACGATATGATAGACACCGCAGGAACGATATGTCAGGGTGCGGAGGCTTTGAAAAACGCCGGCGTCGAAAAGGTTTACGCTTGCTGTACGCACGCTGTTTTGAGCGGTCCTGCAATAGAAAGAATTCAGAACTCAGCTATTGAAAAACTCGTCGTTCTCGATACGATTAACCTGCCTGCCGAAAAGAGAATCGGTAAGATTGAAATTCTTTCGGTCGATAAGCTTTTGGCTATGGCTATTGAGAATATTTATCTTGACAGGAAAATGTCCGACATTTATAACTGATTTTACAAATGCTTACCAGAAGGGTGCAAACCGGGCTTATCTGAAAACTTTCAGTCGGTTGAGAAACTCTTCTGGTATTTTAGACTTATCGTCGCGATAAGATTGAGAGTATTTATATGAAAATAGTAATCGGACTCGGAAATCCGGGAAAACAATACGAAAATACTTACCATAACGTCGGCTTTGCAGCCGTGGACGGCTTTTGCGAAAAAAACGGCGTCGAATTCAGCATGAAACCGAAATTTAAAGCTCTCGTCGGCGAAAAATTCATAAACGGCGAAAAAGCCGTTTTCGTAAAACCGCAGACCTTTATGAATCTTAGCGGAGAGGCTGTTCTTGCAGTCGTAAATTTTTACAAGGCGGAACTTGAAAATATAGTGGTAATATACGACGACCTCGATTTGCCGGTAGGAACTGTCAGATTGCGTTCGGGAGGTACCTCTGGCACGCATAACGGAATGCGTAACGTTGTAGCCTGCTTGAACAGCACTGCGTTTCCCCGATTCAGAATAGGCACTAAGAATACCGATCCTTTCGTTCCGACTATAGATTACGTTTTATCAAACGTTTCTGAGCGGAACAGACTTGGCATTCAGGATGCGTTGAATTGTTGTTGCGACTTCATATCCGATTTTTTAAACGGCGTTTCAATGGATAGGCTTATGAACAAATATAACACGAAAAAGTGAGATAACCGTCTTATAAGTCGATTTTTTAGCGAATATGTTGTTAAAATATATAGAGCCGAACGGCGTAACAGAAATTGAAAATCTCAAAGAAAATGCCCGCAGTCAGATTCCGACTGCGGTATTTGGCGTTAGCAACAGCTTTAAATATTTCCTTGCGCCTCTGTTGTTCGATAGGTTTATATATATAGTAAAGGACGCGTTATCCGCAAAAAAAGCAATGGAAGAAATGGGCGCGTTGACGGGTAAAAAGGTAGTATATTTGCCTGCTAAGGACGACGTGTTGCTATACAATAAGTCGATAAACAAGGAAAACGCATATCAACGGCTCAACGCTCTTTACGAAATTTCAAACGGCGCGGAAATTGTCGTGGCAACGATGGAAAGTCTCATTCAGCTTGTGCCTGAAAAAATCGACGCCGTTACGTTAAAGGTCGCAAACGATTATCCGCTCGATACCGTGTTGACTAAACTTGTAAATATGGGGTATTCCCGAAAGGAGTTTGTCGAAAACAAGGGCGACTTTGCACTTCGCGGCGATATTTTAGAGATTTTTCCTATCAATTCAGACGCGGCTGTAAGGTGCGATTTTTTCGGCGACGAATTGGAAAAAATAAGGCTATACGACAGTTATTCGCAAAAAGTCGGCGACGAGATACGCAGCTTTACCTTTATCACGGCAAGAGATTTCGTAATAAAAGACGAAAAAATACCGCTGATAAAAAAGCGTCTCGAAGAAAGTTTCAGACGTTTTGGTCGGAGCGAGGCGGCGTTAAAAGCTCAAGCCATTAAAAACGAAATCAAAGAGTATCTCGATACGGATAAAACCAACGACGCTCTTTCGTTCGTTATGCCTCTTACCGATTATGCGAAAAACGGGGTGTTCGATTACGTCGGCGACGTTGCCGTGGTCTTTGACGAATGCAAGCTTGTTGCCGATAATCTCGATTTTATAGAAAAAGAACATACCGAAAGGGTAATGTCGCTTGCAAAAGCCGGACAGGCTTTCGATTTTACATTTGAACAGTGTTTCGATAAAGCGAAAATTTTAAAGCTGATAAACGGAAGGTTGAATTTCTCTTTGCAGACTCTCACAACCTTAGTTCCGCTGTTTAAGCCGCTTAAAACCGAAAGGATAAGCGTAGGCGCAATTTCCCGTTACGCACTCCGACTCGACGACTTTTTCAACGACGTCAAAAATTGGCAAAAACTCGGCTATAAGACGGTTATCTTTACAGGAAACGGAGAAAGAGCAAGTAAATTTTCGCATACGCTTGCGCTGAATAACGTCGCTTCGACTCTGACGGAAAAGCCTGAGAACGCAGCAGGCGTATATATCAGTTCGGGTTATTTTTCCAACGGCTTTATCATGCACGAAGCTAAGCTTGTCGTCGTCGGCGTCAACGATCTGTTCAACGCAACCAAGGATAAAAAGATTAAGGTCAGAAAGAGCGAAAAATTCCAAGCCCCCGACGTCGGCGATTACGCAGTTCACGAAACCTACGGAATAGGCATCGTGCGCGGAACCAAGCGCATAACGACTACCGAGGGAACCAAAGATTACGTTTCGGTTGAGTATGCAGGCGGCGACTATCTTTACGTTCCCGTTGAGGATATAGACAAAATAACCAAATATCTCGGCGGTGAAAAAGCGCCTAAGCTGAGCAGGCTCGGAAGCGGCGATTTTGAAAAGATTAAGGAAAGAGTGCGCCGATCCGTTTCGGAAATGTCCATCAACCTGAAAAAGCTTTATCGGGACAGAGCTAATAAAAAAGGCTTTTGTTTTTCGCCCGATAACGAGCTCGTCAGGGAATTCGACGCCGCTTTCGAATATGAAGAAACCGAGGATCAGCTTCAATCGATTAACGAAATAAAAAAAGATATGCAGTCGGATAAGGTTATGGACAGGTTGCTTTGCGGCGACGTAGGCTTCGGCAAGACGGAAGTTGCTTTCAGAGCGGCTTTCAGGGCTATTATGGACGGAAAACAAGTGGCTCTCGTTGCGCCGACGACTATTCTTACCGAACAGCATTACCGCACTGCGCTCGACAGATTCAAGGACTTCGGCGTGCGTATAGTTCTCCTGAACAGGTTCGTTCCGCCGAAAAAAGCAAAACGCATAACGGAAGATATAAACAGCGGCGACGTCGATTTTATAATCGGAACGCACAAGCTGTTTTCCAAGGAAATAAAGTTCAAGGATTTAGGCTTGCTCGTTCTTGACGAAGAGCAGTGCTTCGGCGTCGAACATAAGGAAAAGCTGAGAGTATTGAAAAACAACGTCGATACTCTCACTATGACTGCTACGCCCATTCCGAGAACGTTGCACATGTCGCTTTCGGGAATAAGGGATATCAGCATCATCAATACGCCGCCGAAAACGAGAATACCCGTTCAGGCGTACGTCGTAGAAGAAAGCGACGCGCTGATAAGGGACGCCGTCGTTCGCGAGCTGAGCCGAGACGGTCAGGTATTCATACTTTATAACAGGGTGGAAAGCATCTATTCGTTTGCGGCGCATATAAAGGAATTCTTGCCCGAAGCGAAAATCGTCGTTGCGCACGGTCAGATGGATAAAAGAGCGCTCGAAGACAACATTATGGCTTTTTACGACGGCAAATACAACGTACTCGTTTCCACTACCATCATCGAAAACGGTATTGACTTGCCTTCGGCTAACACTCTGATAGTTATAGACGCCGATAAAATGGGACTTTTTACGCTCTATCAGCTTAAAGGCAGAGTCGGCAGGTCCGACAAAATGGCGCACGCATATTTTACTTATAAGCAGGATAAGGTGCTTACCGACGTAGCGTTTAAACGTCTTTCCGCGCTTATGGAATATACCGAGCTCGGCAGCGGATACAAAATAGCTATGAGAGACCTCGAAATAAGGGGCGCGGGCAACGTTTTGGGACGAGAACAGCACGGGCATATGGATAAAATCGGTTACGAGCTGTATTCGAGAATACTTAAAGAACAGCTCGGAGAAATGACGAAGGAATACGAGGTCGAGCTTGACGTGAGAATGGACGCGTTCATTCCGAACGATTATATCGAGGTGTCGGCTTCGAGGCTGGATTGCTATAAAGCCGTTTCAGAAATAAAGGACGAAGCCGAAGCCGAAAGAGTCTTAAAACAGATCGAATTCAATTACGGAAAAGCTCCTGCCGAGCTGAAAAACCTTATAGGCATCGCGCTTTTGAAGGCGTATCTGAAAGGTATAAAGGCGTTTAAGGCTACTATCGGTAAAAACGTCGCTTCGATTGAATTTGCTGATATTTCATTCGTTAAAGAAAACGTAGTCGAAGCGTTGAGCGATTTCAAAAACCGCGCCTGCCTTGCGTTTGAAAAAAATCCAAGGATCAGCTTTACGCCCGAAAAGGAGCAGGCAGAAACGCTTAAAACTTTGCTGGATTTTGCCAAAAAAGCCAATTTAAAGAATTAAAAAAAATTTTAGCGCAAAAATAACGGCAAAAGCCTTGCAATAAATTTAAGTGTTTAGTATAATATTAAATAACTAAACGAATAACAAAAAAAATCGGAGTAACGTAATTCTCGAACATCAGTATACTTGCTCAGTTTCAGGGAGATTTTATGAAAAAAGTTATAGCTAAGCTTGTTTCGCTTATTTTATCGATCACGCTGCTGGCGACTATCGTTTCGGCTTGCGATTGGGTAACGACCAATACCGACAGAAACGTTTCGCAGATTGTCGCTACCGTCAAGATTGACGACGCAATAGATTCGGAGAACGTTTATAAAAAAGAACTCGTCGCCGGATATATGTCCTACGGTTATCAATACGTTTATTACAGCGGTTATACCGAGTCGCAGGCATATAAGCAGGTGCTTGACGACCTTATTCAGAACAGAATAATCGTTCAGTACGCACGCATAGAGCTTGCAAAGACTTACAACGAAAATCTGACTAAATCCGACGCTGCGCTCAACGATTACGAGCTGTATCTGAAAAACAACGCTCTTGCTAACGGTCAACCTATAGATCCGAGAAGCAGCGATATAGAAAACCTTAAAAATTACCTTACTTCTTACGAGGTTGCCGAAATTTATTACAATCTGCGTAAAAACGTCAATTCTTTTATCGAATCGTACGTCGAAGAAGACGAAGAAGCCGACGTTAAGGAAGACGTAACCTACGACGAAAGAACGGCTCCGACAAGCGCAAAGGAAGAAGATAAGACCGAAGGCGACTATAAAACCACGACTCCTACCGACGACGAATACGATATAGCAAACGTCGTTTTGAAGGACGATTCGATCAGGACTAAGTACGCCGACAAATACAGTCTCGATACCGCTGTGTTCAATCAATATAAGATAGACGTCGCAAGCTCCAACGCAAGAAGAAAGGCTTACAACAAAATGCTCGACTTCCTTAGAGACAACGGTCTTATTCTGAGCGACGAGAATTACAATTACGTTGAAAATACCGACGCGGTATTGAATTACAGTTATTTCGCAAACTTACTCAAAACGCAGCTGGAAAGCAAAGTAGTTTCTAAATTCGAAGAATCTCTGGTGTTCGGTACCGAAGCCAAACTCGGTAACGACGGCTTGTGGACTGAATACAAAAAAGATTACGATTATCAGGAAGCTTTGTACAAGAACGATTTATCAGCGTTTGCCACTGCGCTCGAAGGCGCCTCGGATACGTCTTTTATCCTTTACAATCCGCTCGAAGGCGATAATGAAAGACAGTTCGGTTACGTTCTCAATATTCTCATTCCTTTCAGCGACGAGCAGACTAAGGAAATGACCGATTACAAGGCAAAGCCGGGCGCAACCGAAAAAGGCTTTAAGGATTTAAGAACTTCGCTTGCCGGCAATATTATGGCGAGCGACCAGAGAAGCAGTTGGGTTTACAATAACTGCGGAACTTACGATAAAGATACGAATACCTTTGAATTTGTCAAAGAGCATCGTGCTTCTGAATCCGATTTGCTCAAAAACTTCATCGGCGAAATAGTGGTCAAGGATCCCGAAGGCTTCAAGAATAAGGACGACAACGGAGTCGAAAAAACCGCCTGGGAATTCGAAAACGCTATCGCTTCAAAAATGACGATGTCCGATTTGTTCAACGACTACGTTAAACCGCTTACGGGTATCGAAGAAAAATACTTTGTTGAAAACGACGCTGCGACTATCGGCAGGATAGAGCTTACTTCGGAAAAGCTGTCGCTCGTTAAGGAACTGATGTTTACGTTCTCTACCGACGCCGGTTGCTTAGGTCTGGAATACGGCTACGTTTATTCACCCATAAGCTCTAATTACGTCGAAGAATTTACCAAAGCTTCGAAAGCAGTCGTAAAACAGGGCGTCGGCGCGTACACTACGGTTCTTACAGATTACGGTTATCACATTGTCGTATGCACGAAAACCGTTGAAACGCCGTATAACGTTGCAACGGATAAGGAAGCGTTTATCGCTGATTTAGCCGACAGCAGTTCTTTGGCTTACAAATACCGTAAAAATAAACTCGACAGCGTGGTGGACGACGAAATTTCTAAGGTTTCGCAGAAAATTATTACAACCAACAAGGATAACGAATCCAAGATAAAATATTATCCAAAGACTTATAAAGATATTATCAAGGAATAAAGGTCGATTATGGAAGTCAGAATAAAAAAACTCTGTGACGAAGCGGTTATCCCCGTATATCAAACGGTTGAATCTGCGGGGGCGGACCTGCACTCCACGGAGGAAACCGTAATCGAACCGAGCCGGACGAAGCTTATAAAAACGGGCTTGGCGATGGAATTGCCGTCGGGTTTTGTCGGTCTGATATACGCCCGTAGCGGACTTGCGACAAAACGCGGATTGGCTCCTGCGAACAAAGTAGGCGTAATCGACAGCGATTACCGAGGTGAAATTATGGTTGCTTTGCACAATCATTCCCAAGAAACGCAGACCGTCGCAAAGGGCGAAAGAATAGCTCAATTAGTTATTGCACCCGTATATCAGGCGCAGTTCCAAGTGGTGGATGACATTTCCGATACTCAGCGCGGCAAAGGCGGTTTCGGCTCTACGGGAACAAAATAAAACTTAATAAAACTTAAAATCTCGGAAAATGAAATGCACCCCAAAAGTTAGTGGCTTTTAGGAGGTGCATTTTTTATGCGGTCTATTTATAAAGGTTGTAAATTTTTTCCGCTTCTTTTTTGATTTGCTTTTTTATATATTCGGGTTGGACGACTTTCAGCTTAGAACCGTATTTCATAATATTATATATCTGTCCTTTATCGCTCGGCAAAGTGCATTCCGCAATGATTTTTCCGCACGGAAGCTCTCTTACGCATTCTATTCCCAGCCATTCTTCTACGTCTGATTTTATCGATAAATCAAGCTCGAAAACGTAGTCTTCGGTTTTTTCTTGTTTCCAGGCGTCGAAGATAGATTGTTTATCAAAGTTTTTCGGCTGAAACTCCTCGCCTGAAACCGCCGTTTCGATTCTGCCGATTTTGAACGTTCTGAAACGCTCTCTCAGACGGCAGTACGAATAGACGTACCATAACCCTTGCTTCAAAATCAAAGCGTGCGGCTCTATTACCCTTGTCGTTTTTTCGCCGTTTCGGTCGTGGTAGGTAATATTCAGCGTTAAGTGCTTTAAAATGCTGTCGGAAATAAGCGCAAGTTTATTCTTGTAGCTTTGCGTATTAAACCAGTCTCCGCCGTCAATAATTAAAGACGTGCTTGCAAGGTGGAGCGAAGAAGAATTTTTGGTTGACGCAAAAAGTTTATCCTTGATATGGTTAAGCTCTTTCTCGTTTGCGTCGTTGACGACTGCGTCGATTAGTCTCGACAAAGTCTGCAACTCGTTTTCCGTTAAAAACGAGCCCGGCATTTTGAAGGTGTCGGCAATATAAAAACCGCCGTCCTTGCCTTTATCGACGAGTATAGGCACGTTGGCAAGCTCTATATCCTGAAAATACCTGTAAACCGAACGCAAAGATATACCGAACCTGTCAGCTATCTGTCGCGCCGTAACCTTTTTTCGGGCAAGCAACATATATATCATCTCAATCAAAATCTGGAATTTCATATTTTCACCGCCTTTTAATTGAGTATATTATATATAATATGACAGAATCTGTCAATATCTATATATATCTTGAAAGAATTTGTATTATGGTATCGTTTGCATAAGTGTGCTTGTAATTATTTATAGCTTTTTTAAGCCCTTCCGAATCGTTGTATAAAAGTCTGATTTCGTTTACAAGAGCGTTTGATGTGAGATTTTCTTCGTAAAGAATATGGCACATTTTCCGTTTGAAAAAATATTCGGCGTTTTGTATCTGGTCGCCTCGTGAAACTTTTTTAGATAACGGAATGAACAACGTCGGAATTTTCAAAGCCATAAGCTCGCAACACGAATTCGAACCCGCTCTTGAAACGGCTAAATCGCATACCGAATATGCTTTTGCCATATCGCTGACGTATTCCGTTCGTTTATAACCTTTATCGATTGCACGATTGGTCATATTACCTTTTCCGCACAGGTGAAGAACCTGAAAGTCGGCTAATAGGTCGATTAACGCTTGATCCAACGCTTCGTTTATTTTTTTCGAGCCGAGACTTCCGCCAAAGACGAGCAGTACCGGCTTGTCGTTTGTAAACCCGAAAAGCTTTAACGCTTCGGATTTATTCTGATTAAACAGCTCGGTGCGAATAGGCGAACCTACGAAAACGCCGTTAGTCAGCTTTTCAGAGGTTTCTTCAAACGTAGTTAAAACCATATCGCATTTTTTTGCTTGAAGCTTGTTGGTTAATCCCAATGAAAAATCGGATTCGTGCGTAATTACGGGTATCTTTAAACGGTGAGCCGCAATCATTACCGGCAGAGAAACGTATCCGCCCTTAGAAAAAATTACGTTGGGCGCAAGCTCTTTTAAAACGGACGTCGCGACAGAAACCGAATGCGCTAATTTTTTGGGAATCAACAAATTGTTTAAATCGAATTTTCTGTTATATTTGACTACGGGAATAGTAAAATAATCGACCTTGTCTTGCATCAGAGTTTTTTCAATGCCGTCCGAGCCGACGTAGCATACTCTGTCGAAGGTCTGTTTGAGCTTATCCAGAATGGCAACGTGCGCCATAACGTGTCCTGCGGTTCCGCCGCCTGTCAAAACTATCGTACTCATACTATAAATATTATGTGCATAATTTTATAATAGTTACTTTAAAATTCAACCGCTGCAAGCGGCTGTAAATCCGACTTGAATAAGGTGGTTGAAAGGATATATTTACATATGTATATATATTCATCCGATAAATTGACAAAAACTAAAATTTTAAACAAACTGAAAACCGCCAGCCCTAAGGATAGCGGTAAACTTATTAAAATTCTTTCAAAAAAGATATTCAGGGATTAAAAATCCCAATCGGGAATATATTTTTGCGACGACGAGCTGTCGTCCTGCAAAAAGACGTTTTGAAAATCAAGCTCGCAAAGTTTTTCGAACACTTTATTGTATTCCCTTTTGGTTATCGGGCGTTTAAGCTCGGGAAAATTATCGATCTCGCCAAAGGGCGTGTATTGCGACATCAGGGACAGGTATGCCCCGTTTCTCATTACGCTTTTTAAATATTCGAGTATAGCGACGCTGTCCGAAGTGTTAAGCGGAAGTATCAGGTGCCGTATTATCACTCCGCGTTTCATAAGACCGTCTTCGATTACGGGCTTTTTATTGAGCATAAAATCGAGCGCAGCTTTGGCGACTTCGAAATAGTCGGATTTTAGAGTGTAGCGCACACTTACTTTGGACGAGCAGTATTTGAAATCGGTCAGATAAATATCGACGTAATCGTCAATCGTTTTCAGCGTTTCCACCTTCTCGTAGCCGTGCGTATTCCAGACAATGGGAATTTTCGGTCTGTAAAGGTCGAGCGCTTGAATGATTTTTAAGGAATAGTGAGTGGGGTTGACAAGATTTATATTGTGTGCGCCCATATCTTCGAGCTTTTTAAAAATTTCGCCGAGTTCTTTTACGGTAATTTCTTTGCCCAAGTTATTTCTCGATACGTCGTAATTCTGACAGAATACGCATCTTAGCGAGCAGCCCGTAAAAAATATCGTTCCCGAACCGTTTTTTCCGGAAATCGGCGGTTCTTCGTAAGGGTGAAGTGAGTACTTTGCAATTTTAAGTTTGTCAGACGTTTTACAATAGCCGAGATTTTCAGTTCTGTCAACGTTGCAAGCGTTAGGACAAAGTGAACATATATTCATATATCGATTTTAGCACTTAATATCAAATTTATCAATCGTTTGAGGCGGTTATAGCTCAGTTTTTATTGACATTAGCTCTTTTGAGTTGTATAATGGATAAGCACTCGTATAGCGAGCGACGATAGGAGATAAAAGTGATTAAACTGTTTACCAGCGAAAGCGTGACCGAAGGTCATCCGGATAAAATCTGCGACCAGATTTCCGACGCAGTATTGGATAGTATTATTGCGCAGGATAAAAATGCAAGAGTAGCCTGCGAATGTTGCGTTACCGAAAATTTCCTGCTGATAATGGGCGAAATATCCACTGACGCAGTTGTCGACGTAGAAAAAATCGCAAGAGAAACCATTAAAAAAATCGGTTATACCGATGAAAAATTGGGATTCGATTATAAAACCTGTAAAATTAAAGTTTTGCTCAATAAGCAAAGCGCCGATATTGCGCTCGGCGTGGATAACTCATCCGAGTATAAAGACGGCTCCGATACGATAAGTAAAATCGGCGCGGGCGATCAGGGTATGATGTTCGGCTATGCGAATTCCGAAACGGAAGAGTATATGCCTCTCGCTCTTTCGCTTTCCCACGCTCTGACTAAAAAGCTGAGCGAGGTAAGAAAGCAAGGCGTTCTCGATTATCTTAGACCTGACGGAAAGAGTCAGGTAACCGTCAAATACGTCGATAACGAAATTCATTCAGTCGATACCGTGGTGGTTTCTACGCAACACGCAGAAAACGTAGATATCGAAACGCTAAGGAAAGACGTTAAGGAAAAAGTAATAGACGCGGTTATCGATAAGTCGCTGTTAAACGACGATACGAAATATATTATAAACCCGACGGGCAGGTTTGAAATCGGCGGACCTAAGGGCGACAGCGGTCTTACCGGCAGAAAAATCGTCGTCGATACTTACGGCGGTTACTGTGCGCACGGCGGCGGAGCTTTTTCGGGAAAGGATCCGACCAAGGTGGATAGATCTGCTGCATATATGGCAAGGTACGCAGCTAAAAATATCGTTGCAAGCTGTTTAGCAAAGGAATGCGTTATCGAAGTAGCTTACGCCATTGGCGTTGCAAATCCCGTGTCGCTTTTCGTTAACGCTTATAACACGTCGAAATATACAAACGAGGAGCTGGCTGAAATCATTAAAAAGCATTTCGATTTCAGACCGCAGGCGATAATCGATAAATTCGAGCTTTTGCGCCCGATATATTCGCTGACTTCTTCTTACGGTCATTTCGGAAAGGCTGAACTGCCGTGGGAAAGGCTCGATATGGTCTCAACGCTCAGAAAATATGTAAAATAAAAATGTGGCTATCGTAAGGTAGCCACATTTTTCAGGAGTAGTTTTGAAATTAAGCGTTTTCTCCGCTCTTTTCGCAGTTGAGCTTATCGAGAATTTTATTCTGTCCTTCGGTTATCATATTTCGAGCTTTTTTGCAGTTAGCAACGACAAGCGCGCCGATAGTCAATCCCAAAACCATTCCAAGACAAAAACCTTTTTCCATAAAAAACCTCCGATATTAGTTTGTTGAAAAAACGAGAAATTATGAAATTAAATAAGAACAGCTCGCTTGGCTATCGTTTGTGGCGTTGATTTAGCATAAAATGCTTGAATATAATGTTAAAAAGTGGTATAATCTATATATGGGACGAATCGTTGCTTTTGATATAGGAAACAAGCGAGTGGGCGTGGCTGTAAGCGATCCGCTGTTTGGTATGGCTCTGCCTAAGGACGTTTATTACCGCAAAAACTTTGAAACCGACGTAAAAAAGCTTTTAGAGATTGCAAAAAGCTATGAAGCCGAGCTTATCGTTTGCGGTCTGCCACTCAATACCGACGGCACTAAAAGCGAGCAGACTCTGCTTACGGAAAGCTTTGTCGACGCGCTACGGTCCAAAACGGATATTCGGATAGTTTTTCAGGACGAACGCTTTACCACTATCGAAGCAAGAAGGGTGTTGATAAACGGCGACGTTTCCAGAAATGATAGAAAAAAATTCGTTGACAGCATCGCCGCGTCTTATATCCTGGATGATTATATCAGAAAAAATAAAAATTAGGAGAATAAATATGGAAGAAAAGTTTACAGAAGTTGGTGAAAACTATGAAGACGAATGCGAAATCGTCGAGCTTAAAGACGAAGAAGGCAAGGTAATGAAGTTCTACCACATAGGAACTATCGATTACAAGGATAAATGGTACGCATTTTTTCAGCCTGCTGAAGAAATCAACGGCTTGGAAATGGAAGAAGTCGTTATTTTCGAGATAGCCGGCGAAGAAAACGACGAATGCCTCAAACCCGTTGAAGACGAAAAACTTCTCGACGAAGTTTATCAGGCTTTCATCGAAGAAATGGAAGATTGCGATTGCGCAGACGATTGCGAATGCGACGACGAGGATTGCGATTGCCACCACCACGAAGAAGGTTGCGACTGCGGTTGTCACCACTAAAAAATTAAAAAAAGCGTGTAATCTGATGAAATGCACCCCAAAAGTTAGACACTTTTAGGAGGTGCATTTTCAATGGCAAAA
>JBJEVF010000004.1:0-27646 GCA_051884215.1 Christensenellaceae bacterium
TGTTTTGATATAATATAATCGCAAGAAAGTTTTGCGCGCAATTTTCTTGACGAATGATAAAAGAGGTGATATTATATGAACATATTCAGTTTCTTATTTAAGCCAAAAAAAGAAATGGCTAAAAAGGATACTAAACACGTAAGAGTCGGCAGATATACAATTACTCCACACGCTCAAAACCGTATTGTGGACAAAAGTAGGAATATTAACAAAATAGACGTAATAGATAATTTATTTACTAAACCAAACGCAATAACACCGGTTAAAATTGATGAAAAAAAACGTCCATCCTATAATCGTATCGGAAAACGGGCAACTACAAGCATAAATCCAAAAAATAACTATGTAGTTTCTTGTCGACCTGTTAGCAAAAAAGATAGACGGGATTTTGATTTAGTAAACGTAAGTAAAAATGAAAGGAGAAAGAAATATGTTAAGCGAAGTTCAAAAAAATAAATTTAATGAAAAAGCACAAGAGGAAATAAAAAAAATACTAAAAAAATTAAATATTGTCGCATTAACTGATGATACTGTTTGTAATTTGCAGGAAGAACTTGATTTTTTAGTAGCTTCATTAGTTAATGCTAAAGAAGACGGTGAAACTATTGATGAAGAATTATTGCAAATTTACGACTTGCTTGTGGATATCGTTTTAGATAACGAAGAAGATTTAGATTTTTTAAATCAACTTTTCTTCAATTAAAACGTATCCCTATGCTCTTTAAAATAAAATGAGTGGTTTTCAGAATATAAAAAGTAAATCGCCGTAAGTTTTACGGCGATTTCATATTTTTTAGGAAATTTTTAATTTATACAATTATTATTTTCAACCTATCTTCCGATGACGAGAAGTCTGTCTTCATCGAGATTATCGACTACGTTGTTAACTCCGAAAACACGTTGGTTATATTCGCTCATACTCAGCGTTCTGGTGTTTATCGATACACTGTGAAGAGTAACTCCGCTTTCAATGGTTTTCAGATAATTCTTAGCTACAGTCGAGTTATTGTTGACGGCTTCGATAGTTACGGAGTCAAAATTATCGATATATCCTAACGACAAGCCTTTTTCGATAATTCGTTCAATCAATTCGCAAACGTCGCAGTCGTCGTAATTTACGCCGTCTAAAACCTGTTTGCTATCGTCGCTCAACGCTTTGACGTCTATAACCGAACCCTTTTCAACAACTATCTGAACGTCGCAGGTGATGACGCAGGTAATATCAGACCTGCCGACGACGCCTTTAAACGCGTTCGATACGCAAAAGACCGAAATACCTATAACAAGAACGGTTGCAATCAGCGCAAGCCTGAATAGTATGCGGTGATTGAAAGATTTTCCGCCTCTTACGGTAGATATAGGAACGCTTTTCAGCTTCACGCTCAAATCGGGCGTTATCTTTTCAAATTCTTCATTTAAAAGTTTTTTAAGGTTAATCCTCATAATAATCCTTTTTAATCTGTTCTTTAAGAGTTTTAACAGCTTTGTTATATTTCCACAAAACAGTGCCGAGCGGTATTTGCAGTTGTTTTGCTATTTCACGGTGTTTAAGCCCCGTCACAAGGTGCATAACCACAATCTGTCGGGAAACGTCGTCAAGAGATTTTTTGATAATCTCGAAAATCTGTCCGCCAACCTCGGGAGCTTCAACCTTCAGCCTTGAAATCTGAGCTTCCGCATCGGAAAACACGACTTCGCTGTTCTTTTTCTTAATGAAATTCAAGCAGTTGTTTTTGGCGATTTCGAGCACCCAGGCAACGGCGTTCGTCCCCGGCATATACTTATTGACGTATTTGCGCACGTTGATATAAGTCATCTGCATCAGATCTTCCGCATCGTGATAATTCGGCACGTAAGAATAGATAAAGCTGAATACGCCCTTCTTGCTCTCGTTATAAAGTTGTTCAAAAGCCTTGTTCGAGCCTGTTTGTTGCATCTCGCACAAGCACTTATCCATTTTATACTTGTCCATACTGATATAATCATTATAGCAAGACAAGAGCAAATGTCAATAGTAAACAAACACTTCTTAAATATTAAATAATTTAAAAGCCCGTTTTATTGGCGTTTTGTTTAATTTTCACAAAAACAAGAGTTTGCTAAAATGCAGATCGCCCATAATGATTTTTCAAATAACGTAAAAGACTGACAAAAATTGTTGTCAGTCTTTTACTTGCGCCTTACAAAATACACGGCTTTCCTTTAAAAGTATAGTTCGCTACACTAAAAAGTCGCACCGTTATGATTATATAAATTGATAATCGTCTTGTTTCTTTTTAGAGCGTAATTATATGCAATTTTTGTGCCACTATTACGTTTACGTAATAAAAAATCATTGCGTTTAGGGTGTCGGCTTAGCGGAGGAACGTAGTTTTCATTATAATAAAACACACAATACGAAGAAGAATCGATCATCTCATAGTTACGCTCTACGTAAGAATATCTACCCGCATTTTCTAATTTAGGCGGAAAATACGTTTCTTCGTAAGATTCAAGTAGATAATTTTCATATAATTTATCTATGTATTGGTAGTTAGACCTGACATACACTCTTTTAATGAAAGGATATTTTATTTTAAGTTTTGTAACAATTTCCCAGGACAAGTCGTCAAATTCACTCATACCGCCAAAAAGAAAAGTCGTTGCTCCCTTTTCTATAAGGTATATAATCGTCTGTTTTAGTGAAGATATAAGTTCTTCGTCTTATGTATAGTTCTATGTCCTATAAAGCAAACTTTCATACTTTTATCCTTATATTCGTGGAATTCCACTAATATAATATCATAAAAAGGAAACAAAGTCAATTTCACGGAACTCCACGAGATAAAAAATTTAAAAATTCATATAATATTTCGTGGAATAACGATAAGGAGTTCCACGAAGGTGGCTTTATGAACATAAACGACGCAATCATTAAAAGGATTGAAGAAATTTGCAAAGAAAAAAATATCAATATATGCGAAGCAACGTTGAACGGTGGAAAATCACCGTCTGCGATATATGATTTGATTAAAGGAAGAACAAAGTGTTCCAAGGTCTCTACGATAAAAGCCTTTTGTCAAGGGGCAGGGATAACCTTATCTGAGTTTTTTAATAGAGACTATTTTAACGATTTTGAAGAATAAGCGATAATGATAAAAACCACGGGTGCAATTTACAACCCGTGGTTTCGTTTTATGCGTTTAAAATATAATTATATAACGGAAAAATCTCTATGGAAAATCGATAAAGATAAAGCCTTGTTTTTTACATAATTACTTTGTTTATGCGCTTACGCCGAACAGGACTTTTAAGGCAGATATCGTTTCAAGATCTTCTGCGCTTGCGGTCGCTTCCATTTCCGAAAGAGAGGTTTCTACGCTCGCCTTTTGCGTTTCGGTCAGCGTTATCGCAGGATTAGCTGAATTCTGAGCATAATCTTTTACCGACGAGCTGAGCGCCTGAGAGTTTACGACGCTGTTTAACATTTCCGTGGTATCGACCTGACTTGTGCCTTCGCCCGATTCCTTTGCGTAAACGATAAGGTTGTTGAGAGCCTGAGCTTCCTGAGCTTTACTCTCGCTATCGAGACTCTGAATGCCGTCGATGGTGTTTGAAAGTATCTGCGAAACGGCTTCGGAATTTTCTGCGCTAAGACCCGTGCCCTGCAACACTTCGGGGGTAATCATTCCCTTTACGTCGTCGGCATTTTCGGGTGTGATATTGATTACTACGTCTTCAAGCGTCTGTGAAAGCTCGTCAACGTTGATTTCGCTACCGGATAAGCTTTGAGCATATCGGAAAGATCTGAACGTTGAGCTTACCATTTGCAAATCGCTTATAACAGAGCTTGAGGTGCTTGATTTTAAGCGGTTTATCGTCGTATCGAAGAAGTTGGCAAAGGTAGGATCCAAACCGTTTATCTGCTCTCTCAAATTGATTTCGAAAAAGCTTTCACCGTTATCCCATTTTGTGCCTGCGTCGTTCAGGAGCTTTGATACGTATGGACGAAGGCTTGCATTTTCCTGCAATATGGCAACTACGCTATCGATAAGCGCGCAATCGACGATCTCGCTCGTTCCGAGGTTTATAGTGTTGAAACTGCCGTAAACCTTACCGACCATATCGGCAAAATCTATAAATACGTTAAGTTTTTCCACGATAGTGCTTTCGTTTGCGGTTTCAAACTCGCTAAGCAGCATTGAAACGGTTCCTTGGAAATCCAAAGGTATCTGACCTTCCGCACCCATTAGCTGTGCGCCTAAAAACGTTTCGCCGTTATTCCACTTTGCGCCTGCTTCGCTCAGGACAGCCGCCATAACCTTTCTTAAAATCTCGTTTTCGTCAATGACGTTTACTACGTTTTTCAAGCTTGCGGTATCGATGTTTGTTACGTCGGTCATATCGAGCGTCGAAACGGTATCGGTTATTTCATTTATCGGTTGCAAAAGCGAAATTATGCTCTTTACTTCTTCGACGACGTTTTCGGTCGTTACGCTTGCAAGTTCATCGAGCAATACGTCTATTGCGCCGCTCAAATCGGGTTGACCTTCCTTTACGTTGATATCCATAAAGCTTTCGCCTGCCTTCCACTTTTCGCAAGCCGAAGTGATTATTTCAACCACGACTTCTTTAACCTTAACGTTGCTGATTTTATCTATGGAATCGTTGATAAGCGCAGTATCTATCTTTAAAATATCGGAAGTGTCGAGATCTTTCAGCTCATCAGCAACCTGCAATACTTCAGTTACGGCGTTGGTAATTACTTTAAGGTTGCCTATAACCTCGTCTCTGTCGGCGACGACAAAATCCTGCAATATTACGTCAACCACGCCGTGAAGGTCCTCGGGAACGGATTCCTTAACGTTGTAACCGCAGAACGATTGGTTGTTTATCCAACAGTTGCTGCTCGCCTGTAACAGCTCGGCAAAAATCTTAGTCAGATAATCTGATTTATCTACTTCGTCAAGAATATTATCGATGACGGCTATCGTTTCGGCGTTGAACGTACCGCTCTGAGATACTTCGGATAACGCCATTGCCTCTATAGCTATCCTGCGATACACGGAAATTTCTTCCCGAACGCTGAGAGTTTCCTTGCTGCCCCTCGTTCTTACGGTAGTCAACGACGCAAACGCTCCCCTTGATAGCTTCCAATGCAATTTCATAAGCGGCGAATCGGTAGCTTTATCGATTTCGCCGAATATCTGAGAAAACTGAGTATCTGAAGGTATCAGCTCTTCTTGTTCGAGCTCGGCATAAACGTCGGTTGCATAATTTGCGTATCCGACTATCGGCACGGTTATTACGCCGAACGATATTATCGCGCATACTACGGCTATTCCCGCATTCATACATCTGCGCAGAAAGCGTTGCCTGACCTTCATCGTCTTATTCTTGTTTACCTCGAACACTATGAGTGCAACTATCTTCGAGATCAGCGATATTTCGACGAATAACGCAACGAATAAAAACGGCTCCGTCAACGCAACGATCAAGCTTGCTACATATTCTTCAAGCGACGCAGAAGCTTCTATCGCCTGACCGATCGTCTGGCTCATTTCCCCGAAAAGCTCTATAATTTGCGGAACGTATCTGTATATCAGGTCGTTGATTACGTTTCCGAACAGAAAATATATTCCCTTTGCAAGCAGAAAAGCAAGCAATGCCGAACACGCGGTTATTATCAGTCTTGCATAAGACTTTGCAGAAGTTCTGCCGAGCAACAACCTGCCGACAAGATAATATCCGACGATAAAAATAACGAATAAAAGCACGAAAACCAACGTTATCGCTGCGGATAAATTGGAAACGGATCCCAAGCTATTCATCTGGTTATTCATAAAGTTTCTCCTTGTATTACTGTTTTTTATACCGATTTGCCATACCGCTTATTTCTCCGTATTTGCGGTATTGTTTATTTCTATGATTCTTACGTCGCTACCTACGTCTGACAGTCTGTGCGTAATGTTTACGACCGTTCTGTTGTCTGTAGCACGGCTCAACGCCTGAGCCAACTGCTTTTCGGTGTCGCTATCGAGATTTGCGGTTATTTCGTCGAGCAAAACTATCGGCGGATCCGAAACGATTGCGCGAGCAACGCCGAGAAGCTGAAGCTGACCTTTTGAAAACATACTTTCTTTGCAAGGCGCGTCGAGACCGCCTTCGAACTCATTGACGGCGTCGTATAACCCAACCGTCTTTAAGCTCTTGACAACCTGTTCTTCGGTGATTTCACCGTTGCCGAGAGTAATCTGGTCCCTCACCGAACCGATAACCAGTCCTACGTTCTGTTCGATATAACCGAAAATCCTGCGCTTATCGAGGTCGCTGACGGTATCGGCCGTCTGTCCGAATATTTTTACGCTTCCCTTAGTCGGAGAAAAAAGTCCCAAAATAAGGCGGTAAACGGTAGTTTTTCCTGCGCCCGTACGACCTGTCAACGCTATTCTTTCGCCGTTTTTCACCGTAAAGCTAAGGTCGTCGAACACGACTTTATCGCCGTATGCAAACGATACGTTTTCGAAGCTTATCGCGTCGAAGTCGCTACACAGCGAAAAATCGAAGGGCTTTTGCTCTTTCTTTTCGCTGACGGCAAAAAATTCGTTCACGCGGGTAACGCCGGCTATAGCCGACTGTATGTTCTGTATTTCCATTCCTAAATTTTCAATAGGACTGAAAATTTTATTAACGTAGGATATAACGGCTACGCACGCACCTACGTTCATACCGAAAAACGCCTGAAAACCGCCCTGCAAGGACGATAAAACCATCATTACCGCAATTATAAGCACGCTCATTTCGTTGATTAACGGCGTGTATAAAGACTCGTAAAAATAAGTTTTTTCGTAAGCTTTATAGCACTCGTCAACGTAGCTTTTAAATCTGTTTTTGACGTATTCTTTGCGGTCAAGCACCCTTATCGAGCGCATATTTTGCACCGTTTCGGGAATAAAGTTGTTTATTTTAGCTATTTCGCGACTTCTTTTGAGCTGAGCTTGCTTCATTTTGCGCTTGAAGTGCATGGAAACGACCAGAATTACGGGTATTACTGCCAGCATTAAAACGCCGAGTCCTAAGCTTCTGTAAAATAATCCGAAAAGTATTCCTATAATTTTCAGAAGATCTACCGCCATTCCGATTACGCCGCTTTTGAACAATACGTCGATATGTTCGACGTCGTTTATAAAACGGGAAGCCGTCTTCCCCGATTCTGTGTTGACGAAGTAATCCGCGCTTATATTTTCAAGCTTTTTCGCCATATCGAGACGAATGGAATTAGTCACCTTCTGACCGAATTTGGTTATCAGCACGCCCTTCAGACAGTCGAAAACGCCGCCAAGACCGATGGAAGCAAAGTACAAAAAGGCAATGCCTACGTTAAGAGTCTTTTCTTCGGTGATATAATTGACAGCTCTTTCAAGCACGACGGGCGGCAGAACGGCAAAAAACACCGAACCTATCACCGTTACAAAAAGAGAAAGCGTCAGAAGCTTGTTTTTTAACAGAGTTTTAAAAAAGGTTTTTGCTACGGTAGGGCGATTCATTGCGTCACCCCCGTCTGCATAGCGTATAGCCGTGCGTATTCCCGGCTGAGACCGAGCATTTCCTGATGGCTTGCATATAACGCTTTATCGCCGTCCAGAAACAGCACTTTATCGAAATCCTTAAACGCCGTTATGCGGTGCGAAACGATGATAATCAACCTGTCGGAAAAATTCTTCTTCAGATTTTCCGTAATTTTAGCTTCGGTTCTTTTATCGCACGCCGAAAACGGCTCGTCAAGTATTATTATATTCTTTGCGTGGCTCAAAGTTCTCGCAAGAGCAATCCTTTGCTGTTGTCCGCCCGAAAGCTTTGTGCCGAGATTGCCAAGGTGAGATTCTACGCCGTCCGTCATACCTTTAAGGTCGGGTAAGAAATCTACCATTTCGAGGTATTTTGCAACGTCTGAATCGTCGCCGAAGCAAACGTTGTTTCTGAGCGTATCGGAAAAAAGCTCGTTGTTTTGTCCCTGATAACTGACTTTATCAAACAGCTCCTTATCCGTCATCTGCTTTATCGACCTGCCGTTTATTCTTATATCGCCGCCGAAATCGTATTCGTTAAGGAACATTTTAGCAAACGTCGATTTTCCCGTTGCGACCTGTCCCGTAACGCCTATAATCCGACCGCTTTCGGCACTGAGCGAAATACCGTTTAGCAACGGGGTTGAGCCGTCGTAGGAAAAAGTGAGATTATCGACTTCGAGCCGCACTTTTTCGTATTTGCTTCTCATTTTTAAATCGGTAAACTCCGCCTGTTCAAACTGCACGTTATCCTTTATGCGATTCCAGGAAACCTGCGCTTTCTGAATGCCGTTAAAGAGCTTAGCCACCTTCGAGCTTTTGTCGCAGACCTTTGCAAAGCAAGCGACGAACGTAGTAAAAGCTGCAATATCCCACAGCTTAAAGCCTGTTCCGAGACAGTTTTTAGTACCGAAAATTATTATGAAAACGACGCCCGACATCGATATTGCGTTGTAAATCGGTTGCAGACAGTTTTCCCAGACGTTGGCTCTTACCGCCTTTTTTTCAAAATCCTTTAACAGTCTTTCGTATTCGTCGTTTTTTTGCCTGTCCTGAGAATTGACTCTGTAAGTCAATGCGTTTCCAACCCTGTCGAATGTGTAGTTGTTTAATGCGTCGAACGACTTTTTATATTTCGTCGTTTCTCTGTGTATGACTTTTTTCAGCAGCTCTGCAATAAGGCAGGCAACGGGCGTGAACGCAAGGGATAATAAAGTTATTCTGACGTCGTATATCGCCATCATTACGGCGTAAGCGATAATAAGTACGCCCGTATCGAAGGTTTCGGTCACGGTTTTTCTTACGCCCTCGGTAACCGCGTCGATATCGCCGACGGCTTTGGTCACTATTTCACCGACGCTTTCGTTCAACTCGGAAGGCTTTTTCTTTAATATATCCGAATAGTAACTGAGACGCAAACGCATGGCAAAGTTATTCGCCATTTTTCTGACGTAATAACGCTTTAAATATCTCGTAAGCTGTATAAAGAGCATAACGGCAAGGTAAACGCCTACGAGAATAAGCATATCCTTAAAGACCTTTTCTTTCAGAATAATATCGTACAGACATTGGGCGAGCTGACCTTCGAAATAAGGGATAAATATCAGCCCTACGTTGAATAACGTTCCGGTTACGGCGATTAACGCAATCAAGCCCTTATCGGCAAATATGAACCGCCGGATATCGGACGGCTGTTTTTTTGCTTTCAATCCTTTCAAAGAAATCACCAGCCCGCAGATTTATAAACTGTACCTACTTTATAATATCAAAATTTATTCAGTTTGTAAAGTGATAACGGAGTTTATGCCTATCAAATTCTTTGACAAAAAAATAGCAAAAACGGCGTTTCGTTTTTGCTATTTGTAAATCAGTCGACTTTGAGTACCCAGCCCTTTTTATCGGCGACCTTGCCCCACTGTATTCCGGTAAGCTCGTCGTAAAGCCTTTGCGTCGTAGGACCGATTTTGTTGTCGTTAATCTTGTATTCCTTGCCGTTTATTGATAAAAATCCTATCGGCGATACGACGGCGGCAGTACCCGTTCCCCAGGCTTCTTCGAGAGTACCGTTTTCCACAGCCGAAATAAGCTCGTCGATAGAAAGTAATCTTTCAGTGACTTTCATACCCCAATCCTTCATAAGCTCGATTGCCGATTTTCTCGTGATACCGGGAAGAATAGAGCCGGTCAGCTTAGGCGTTACGACTTCGCCGTTTATCTTGAACATAACGTTCATTGCGCCAACTTCTTCGATATACTTTCTTTCTACGCCGTCAAGCCACAAAACCTGCGAATAACCTTTCTTTTCAGCCCTTTCGCCTGCACGGACGCTTGCTGCATAGTTACCGCCGCATTTTGTGTAACCCGTTCCGCCTCTGACGGTTCTGACGTCTTCAGTTTCGATGCAGATTTTAACGGGATTGAGACCTTCGGCGTAATATGCGCCGACCGGTGACAGAATGACCATAAATCTTGCGTGATTTATCGAATGCACGCCGAGACTTTCGTCGTTACCGAACATAAACGGTCTGATATAAAGCGACGTGCCCTGGTTATGCGGAACCCAATCTTTTTCGACTTCGACCAAGGTTTTTACCATTTCGACAAAGTCGTTTTCGTCTAATTGAGGGAGTCCCAGCCTTTCAGCAGAGCTGTTGAGACGCCTTGCGTTTTCGATAGGTCTGAAAAGCTGAACTTCGCCCGATTCGGTGCGGTATGCCTTTAAACCTTCGAAAATTTCAGAACCGTAGTGTAAAACGGTTGACGCCGGGTGAATGGACAGATATCCGAACGGTACGATCTGAGCGTCGTGCCAGCCAAGCTCTCTCGAATAATCGACCGTCAACATATGGTCGGTAAATATCTTGCCGAATCCGAGCTTCGATTCATCCGGTTTTTGTTTGAGCGTAGTTGCCCTTGTGATTTTTATCTGCATAACATCTCCTTTATGCGTTAGCTTGACTATATTCAGTTGCGCATATCATAAATTTCTGTTAATTTTATTAGAAACAATTTTATTATCATAAGGTAACAATGTCAAGTTTTTACGCTGAATTTTAAAAAATTTCAGTTAAAACTTGTACGGAGTCACCTGATAGACGTAATAGTTGAGCCAATTTGTATAAAGAATATTGGCAAACCCTGCCCATTTCATATTTACTTCGAGAGTTTTATCGTTAGAAAAATAATTGACGGGTTTTTTGATATTCAAGCCCTTGCCTATATCCCTTAAATACTCGTTCTTCAAAGTGTCCCTGTCGTATTCGCAATGTCCAAGAATAAATATCTGCCTGCCGTCCTTCGATTTGATTATCGAAGGACCGGCTATTCTCGAATTTGCCAATACTTCAAGCTCCTCACACTTTTTCAATGCTCGCTCGTCGATTTGAGTGTGTCTCGAATGCGGAATGTAAAAGACGTCGTCCGCACCCTTTAACAGCGGATCGCCGACCTTAACGCGCCTGTGCGAAAATACGCCGAAAAGCTTTTCTTTAAGCAACACCTTATCTATTCCGTAATGGTAGTAAAGCCCCGCCTGCGCACCCCAGCAGATAAAAAGCGTAGAGGTTACGAATTCCTTTGCGTAATCCATTATAGTCGTCAGCTCTTTCCAATAATCGACCTTATCGAAATCCAGAGTTTCAACGGGTGCGCCGGTAATTATCATACCGTCGAAATGGGTGTTCTTAACCTCGTCGAAGGTCTTATAGAATTTGTCAAGATGACTTTTCGGTGCGTTTTTACTTTCGTGCGTTGCGGTCTTTATGAACGTCGTATTTATCTGCAAAGGCGAATTGGAAAGCAACCTCAGAAGCTGCGTTTCGGTTTCTATCTTTGTCGGCATAAGATTGACGACGGCAATTTCTATCGGACGGATATCCTGCGTAACCGCCCTGACCGATTCCATTACGAATATGTTTTCTTCCTTTAAAACGGAAAACGCAGGTATGTCTTTTGGTATTATAATCGGCACGGTTTTCTCCTTTACCGCACACGCTGCGAAAAGAATGGCGGTTATTATAAATTATTTATCGCTTGCTTTATGTCTGAAAGTATATCGTTGACGTTTTCGATACCTATCGAAAGCCTGATAAGGTTCTGATATACCCCTGCTTCTTCGAGAGCTTTTTCCGAAAGCTGTCTGTGAGTGGTGGAAGCAGGGTGAATTACCGAGCTCCTTAAATCGGCAACGTGAGTGACAAGCGCAAAAAGTTTAAGATTGGATATAAACTTTTCCGCAACCTTTCTGTCGCCCTTTAAGCCGAAGCTCAACATTCCGCCGGCTCCGCCTTTAAGATATTTCTTAGCCGTTTTATATTCTTCGTCAGTTTTTAAAAACGGATATTTGACAAATTCCACTTTATCGTTCGAAGCAAGGTATTCGGCAACCTTCAATGCGTTTTCGGACGTCCTTTCCATTCTTAAATGCAACGTCTCGGTGCCGAGATTCGTCAAAAACGCGTTCATAGGACTCATCATCATACCCGTATCGCGAATGAGCTGAACTCTTGCCTTAGTTATATAAGGCGACGCTTTTACGTCTATATCGGCGTAAACGAGTCCGTGATAGCTTTCGTCAGGCTCGTTGAAGGAAGGGTATCTCGGATTGTCCTTGAAATTGAAGTTTCCGCCGTCGACTACGACTCCGCCGACGCTCGTTGCGTGTCCGTCCATATATTTTGTCGTCGAATGCGTAACGACGTTTGCGCCGTAATCGAACGGCTTGCAGTGAATAGGCGTTGCCAACGTGTTGTCCACGACGAAAAGTATGCCGTATTTTTCAGCAACCGTTGCGTATTCTTCAAAGTTCAGAACGGTTATGGCAGGGTTTGCTATCGTTTCACCGAATATAACCTTGGTATTAGGCTGAACGGCTTTTTCCAGTTCATCCACCGTAGCGTCGGGTTTAACGAACGTAATATCTATTCCGAGCTTTTTCAAAGTTACGGCGAACAGATTGGTTGTTCCGCCGTATATCGTCTTTGAGCAAACTATATGGTCGCCTGCTCCGCAGACGTTAAGTACAGCCGTCATATTTGCCGACTGACCTGACGAAGTGCACAATGCGCTCACTCCGCCCTCCAATGCGGCAATTTTTTCTTCCAGAACTCCGCAGGTGGGATTACCCAGTCTCGAATAAAAATATCCGCTCTTTTTTAAATCGAACAAGTCGGCAAGCTCGCTTGCTTCGTCGTAATAAAACGTGGTAGATTGCACTATCGGACTGACTCTCGGCTCACCCGACTTCGGCGTATAACCCGCCTGAACGCACAACGTTTCTATCTCTTTGGCTTCGCAAGTCTTTTTCATAATTTAACCTCGTATTTTGATAATCATTTTAACACAGTAAACCTTTTTTTTCAACCTATTACTGTAAATTTTGCATAATTTTATCTATAAATATAGCTATTATATCTATATCGGTCAGCGTATAAATCATTCGCGCGCCGACGACGTCTTCTATTTCGTTCAGAACGTAACCGCCGTCGTGACGCAAAAAATCTACTCCGCAATAATCCAACGGGATAATTTCAGCCAGAAGCTTTACGGTATCTTTCATTTCCTCTGCGACGGGTACGACCTTAGCCGTCGCGCCGAGACAAAAATTCGCGCGAAAACCGCAATCCGTACGCCTTTCGACAGCCACTATCGGTTGACCGAAAAGAACGTAAACCCTCGTATCGCTTCCCGGCTCGTCGCAGGGCTGTTGACAAATATAATCGCCCGACTGTTGAGCTACGGCGCAATCATACTCGTAGTCGTTGCCGACAAGAAAAACGTTTGCGCCGCCGTGTCCGTCGGTCGGCTTTATTACCAAGGGGTACGGTTTTTTCAGCCTTTTATTCAAAGCCGTATCAAGAACGCTTATCCCCAATTTTTTAGCCAATAAATACGTTGAATATTTGTCGTTTGCCACCTTTGCAAGAGCTCGGTTGTTAAACACCTTAGTATTTTTTTCCAAAAAGTCGCCGAGCGAAACGTCTACGCACCGCATAATGACGAAATCGGGAAAATCGAGAATTTCGCCTTGGTAGCTCAATTTTTCGTTATACGTTATACTTTCCCTTAAAAGAAGCTTTGCTTCAACGTTTCGGGCGGTTAATTCCGACAATATCTTATTTACTAAAAATTCGTTGCGTCTGCATTCGTATTCGGTATAAATCAGCCACGCTTTCATCTTTTTTCCCTTATCAACTCGGCTCTTACGTGTTCGACGAGAGTTTTTGCGACGTTTACGCCCGTAGTCCTTGAAAGATTGTAAAAATGAGCGTTGGAATTTACTTCGCAGACTGAAAGTCCGTCGTTACAAAACAGCAAATCTACTCCGCAAAAATCAAGACCGAGAATACGAGCAACCTGCTCTGACAGCGATTTTTCTTGTTCGGTAAGCTCGTGCATTCGGCTTTTTCCACCGTTTGTCAGGTTTGCCCTGAAATCGTCAAGGTTTTGTCTCAACATAGAAGCGACCGCAACTTTTCCGACCACCTCAACTCTCAAATCGATTCCGACAGAAGTTTTTACAAATTCCTGCAAAATAAACGGGCGGTTGTTAAAGTTTCTTACCGTATGAAGCAATTCATCAAAGTCGTTTACAAGGAATACCTGTGCGCCGAAAGAGCCGAATCTTTCCTTGACCACTATCGGAAAGCTCAAATTTTCAAGCGAATTTTTGATAAACGGACTGTTTTCCCAGCGATAGTTTCCCCACACAAGCGGAGCGATAAAAGTTTTCGGTTGATTTACGCCGCGTTTTTTTAGTTCGAGATACGTCAAAGCTTTATCGTCGCAAAGCTCTATCGCGCGAGCAGAGTTGAATAATCTTACTCCGTTGTCTTCCAGAAACTTAGCAAGGGTTATATCTTTATCGTAAAATATAGCAAACGGCAAAAAATCCTTTTCGAAAAACATCTCGGCGTTGGTCTTTACGACGAGCTCCATTCCTGAAAGAGCGGCTTCCCGAAGAATACTGTTTTTTATCTGTTCGTATTTTTCGCTGTTCAAAGAATCGTTTACAATAAGATAACCTTTCATATTTCAAGTATAACACCATAAACTTTTTTTTGCAAAGAAATAACGGTTTTGCGCGCTTTTTGGCAGTGAATTTTTTTATATGCGCACATATACGGTTATTCAAATATAAAATCAGCCCGATACGAAACCGAGCTGATTTTTAATTTGCGATTACGGATTATTTGGTTCCGAACAGTCTGTCGCCTGCGTCGCCGAGTCCCGGCAGAATATAGCCGTTTTCGTTTAATTCTCTGTCGAGCGTCGAAACGTAAACCTGTACGTCGGGGTGAGCTTCGGCAACCTTCGATACGCCTTCGGGCGCGCCTATTATCGACATCAGTTTAATTCTTTTGCAACCGCGTTTTTTAAGTGCGCTTATAGCGTCGCACGCACTGCCGCCCGTTGCCAGCATGGGATCGATTAAGAAAACCGTTTTATCTTCTATGCCGTCGGGAAGCTTGCAGTAATATTCCTTCGGCAAAAGCGTTTCTTCGTCGCGATACATTCCGATATGACCGACTTTCGCCGTCGGGAAAAGCGTGTGAATGCCGTTTACCATACCGAGTCCCGCCCTTAAAATAGGAACGATGACCACGCTCTTTTCGGGGACCATATACTGAACGGTCTTTTCAAGCGGAGATTCGACTTCGACGGGAATAGTTTCCACGTCGCGCATACTTTCGTAAGTCATAAGCACGGTGATTTCTTCAACCATTTCCCGAAATTCTTTCATTCCCGTGTTTTTATCTCTCAATATTGCTACCTTATGTCTGATCAATGGATGATCGAACACGAACACGTTATCATAATGCTTCATAATTTTCTCCTGTTTCACTCAGCCTTTTTTTCGGGCTTATCGATTTTGTTGACCAAAAAGTTGGTTATTATTCCTAAAATGAGTGCGGTTGCAATATTGGTAACCGTTATCGTTTTAGCTATTTCAACACCGTTGAATTTGTAAGGAATCTTTAACGCAAGTCCGCCGATACCCGATATAAGAATTACAGCGACGACGAACAGGTTCTTGTTGTCGTTAAGGTCAACGTCTTTTAACATTCTGAGTCCCGATACGGCAATAAAACCGTAAAGCGCCAGACAAACGCCGCCCATTACGCAGGCAGGAATGGTCTGTAAAAGCACCATAACCGGAACGAAGAAAGCAAGTATTATGCACATTACGGCAGCCGTGAATATCGTTCTTATCGACGCGTTTTTAGTTATTGCGACGCAACCTACCGATTCGCCGTATGTAGTGTTGGGGCAAACGCCGAAAACCGTACCGGCTATCGAGCCTACGCCGTCGCCGAGCAACGTCTTTTCAAGTCCCGGATCGGTGATCAGATCTCTGCCGATGATAGAACCGAGATTTTTGTGGTCTGCGATATGTTCTGCAAATACGACGAGAGCAACGGGGACGAACGCTATTGCAATTTCCACAAAACTGCTCATATTGAGAAGCTGTGCGCCCGCAAAGGTTCTACCCTCGCCCGTGACTATTTCCTTGACGCCTTCGATAAGCGCAAAATCGGGATAGTTAATAAACGAAGTGACGATGACTTTGACCCTTTCTGCGCCTTCGTATGCGCCGTAGTTGAAGTTATTGACTATCGGCGACCAATCTATGATTTTGAGATAGTCGATATTAGCTATTTTTCCTATTGCGGTAAATACCGTTGCAAGAAGATATCCGACTGCAATACCTATAACGAAAGGTATCAGCTTCATCATTTTATACTTTTTCTGCGTAGAACAGATTACTACGGTGAAAAAGGTTGCTAGTCCGCATAAAACAGCGACTAAGTTGTAATTGGAAATATTGTCGCCTTCAGTAACGAAAGACACACCGCTAAGGCTTGTCATATCGCCCATTGCGTTGCCTGCAAGGCTTAAACCTATTATCGCAACGGTAGGTCCTATTACGACGGGAGGCATCAATTTGTTTATCCAGTTAGTGCCGACAAAATGAATTACCACAGCGATAATAACATAAACCAAGCCGGCTAAAACCGATCCTGAGATAATGCCCAGATAGCCGTACGACAAAGCCACGAACAAGGAATTCAAAAACGCAAACGAGCTGCCTAAAAATACGGGGCTTTTGAATTTCGTGAATAAAAGATAAACTATAGTGCCTATGCCTGCGCCTAAGAGTGCGGCAGGGATTTGCGTAGGCAAGCCGATTATCTTGGGAACTGCTATCGTTGCAGCCATAATCGCGAGCACTTGTTGAAGCGCAAAAATCAGTAATTGATTGAACTTAGGTTTGTCGTGTAAGTCGTAAATCAAGCCGTTATTGTTCATATAAACTTTCTCCTACATAAAAAATTTCTGAATAATACAAAAAAAGTCCAACTAAATTGGACTTATTTGACAAAATTTATAAAATGGGAAACTACTGCCGTTGAACTTTTGAAAAAATTAAATCTATTTTCAGCGTCACGGTTATACAGCACGAACATACCCCACAGATTTTTATAGATTATAGCACTATCTTTTTTAATTAGCAACAATTTTCGACAAAAAATGTCCTATATTGCAAAAAAAATCTTGCGGCACCTTCCGCTTCGGATATGCAACGCCGTCAGCTTGATTTATTTGATTGCAAACGTTGAAAAAGCACAGCTTTCAGGCTATGCTTTCAGATATTCGTCTTTTTCGAGCTTCACAAAAAGCTTTTTATCCGTTTTAACCGCCGCAAGGGACAAACCGAAAACGATAAGACCGAGCGTTATCGCAATTAAAACCGTCAGAAATACGTTGCCTACAATCACAGGCTCTAAAAATTTGTAAGGATAATAAAGCTCCACCCATCTGCCTTTGAAGATGACAGGCTCGCCGAGACTGTCGCCGACAAGCGACCTTATTACCACGAAAACGTAATAAGCGACGGGATAAGCAAGCGACCACAAAGAATGCCTGTATTTCAATCCGCCGTGCGGCGTAAACAACAGCCAGTCCACAAAACACAGTACCGGCAGAAAAATGTGAAGCAGAATATTCGTCGCCGAGAAAAAGTAAGTCACGTCTTTAACGGACGTCCACGATACGATGCCCCAGAACACCAGAAAATTCAGCAGACCGTCTATCATAACGGCTAAGTGAAGCGCGTTAGCAAAAGAAGGTATCAGACCTTTATCGCCCTTCTTTTTCAGGTCTGTTACGCCGTATATCGTCAACGCTCCGAAAAATATCGTAATCAGAATACTGCTTTGAACGGAATAGTACAACAGAGATTCGCCGCCCGCCAGCATTCCCGACGAAGAACCCTTGGAAGCAACGGACATTATAACGCCGACCAATCCGCATAAAAAGCCTATTAACCGAATTATAAGCGCATTAAATTTACTTTTATCGAGACAATACATAACCTTTTCCTCAATATTTTCTTTATATCGTTTGAAAAAACCGGACCGACGGCTTTATACCGCCGTCAAACGGTTTTTATCAATCCGCGTTTTCTTTATCGCCGCGCCCTTCGATAGGACGCTCCGACAACGTTTTACTTTCCGCAATTTCGTTTTCAGCCAGCTTTTCGGAGTGCCTGACGCTCTCGTCAAATTCACTTATTTGCCGTTTGGCGTTTTTTATATGTATATGCAAGTCGTGCATCTGACGGCGTTTTCTCAGCCGCTCGATTTCCCTGTTTATGATAAGGTTGCCTTTGAGTAATAAATTTTCGCTGTTTTTTGCCAAAAATACCTGAAGCTGTCGCTTACTGTGGCAAAGCTTTTCGTTACACATACCGCAAGAAAGTTTTAAATTCTTGCTTTCGTCAAATCTTTCGGGATGGCGGCGAGCTATTATCTCCCACTGGATAAGCAACGCAAGAGAAATCGCCAGAAGACTCGTAGTATACGGTCCCCAGACGGCGAAAAACGGAGTGAACATCATAGCGAAATCCCAGTTGTAAATTCTGCATACGGTGCAACAGCGGTTTTTCATAAACCAGGTCTGGAAAGGACAGAAAAACAATATGCAAATCATATCGCAAACCGAATAGGCAAGCGCAACGAGCAGCATTATCTCTTTATCGAGACGCAACGCAAAATATAAAACGATTATAATCACGTTCAGCGTTACCCATGCGCTCATTCCCCGTAATACGCCGTGATTGCCTTGCTTTTTTTCCGCGTCGGTCGCATTCTTATATTCGATATAATTGCGTTTAAAATGCTTCTGACTTCCGGGACTTTCAATCGAAGAAGGTATGAACCTCAAAATCATTTCGACGACGAAAACAACCCAGATGCAACCTGAAATCCAGGCGTTGTACCCAAAGCCCCAGAATCCGTTTTCAACGTTGAACAGCGCGTTGGATTTACCTGAAATTTTGGCTACCGCATATACGACGGTTGCGCATATAAACAACAGCGACCTGAAAAGGAGTTTTACATAGTGCATCGTCGTCGTCTTAGTCATTCTCAACTTTTTTTTGACGGTGTTTTTCATAATTTCTCCCGAAAGACCGAATCAGTTTAACAAATTTTTAAAAAATAATCAAGTAAAATTCACCGTTTCGGAATTTTACCGTTATTTTTTGTTTCCGTAAACTTCTTCCCGACGGTCTCTGAAAAGTCCCCACCCAAGCCTTTCACGGTAAAGGGCGTCGAAATCGAAATCGCAACAGATTATTTCCTGCGAGTCGCAAGACGCTTCCTTCAATATTTTCCCCGTGTTGTCGGTAATAAAGGACGAACCGTAAAAATTAAGCTCAGAGCTTTGTCCGCCGTTTTCCCTGCAAGGAAATACCTTTTCGGTTCCGAAACGGTTAGCCGCAACGACAGGCATAAGGTTTGCGGCTGCGTGGCCTTGCATAACCCTTTGCCAATGTCCCTTGCTGTCGGTTCCGAGTATCGGTTCGCTGCCTATTGCCGTCGGATAAAGCAGAATTTCCGCACCGTTGTTGGCTAACCCGCGAGCCGTCTCAGGAAACCACTGATCCCAGCAAATACCAACGCCCACTTTGCAAAACGAAGTGTCGAACACAACAAATCCCGTATTTCCGGGCGTAAAATAAAATTTTTCCTGATAATAATGGTCGTCGGGTATGTGAGTTTTTCTGTAAACTCCCAACAATTTTCCGCAATCGGTCATAGCCACCGAATTGTAAAGAACGTTGCCGTCCTTTTCGTAAAAACTGACGGGGATAGCCGCTTTAAGCTCGTCCGAAAGTTTTAAAAAGGTTTTTACGGCAAGGTTTTCGCTCACAGTCTCGGCGTAATCGTAATATTCGTAACGGCGTTCCTGACAAAAATACCGACGCTCGAAAAGTTCGGGCAACAAAATAATCTGCGCGCCGAGTTTTGCCGCTTCTTTTACTGAACCGACGGCTTTTTCCAGATTTTCGTTTCTGTTTTCCGAACAACTGAACTGACAAGCCGCAACTTTAACGTTTCGCATATTTACTCCTTTGGTATCTGACAGGTTATGCAGTGGATATTTCCTCCGCCTAAAAGTATTTCCCTTGAACAGACGGGAACGACCTTTCTCCCGGGAAAAAGCTCCGAGATTATTTTAACAGCCGTTTTATCGTTGACGTCGCCGAACTGCGGCAATAGCACAACCTTGTTTCCTATATAAAAATTCACATATGAGCCTGCCAGACTTTCGCCTACAGACCTTTCCGCTTCGCCGTCGGCAAAATCAAAGCCTATTAAATCTTCCTTGGTGATACGCACCTGTTTTTTCGGCAACGGGAGCTTTATTATCTCTATTTTATTCCCCTGAGCGTCGGTTTCGCCCGTCAGCACGTCGAAAGCCCTTTTACAGTTTTCGTATTGTTTCGAACCGACGTCGTCCGTCCAGGCAAGAACGACCTTATGCGGAGCGACGAACGCACAAAAATTGTCAACGTGTTCGTCCGTCTCGTCGCCGTCGACGCCGTTATCCAGCCAGATTATTTTTTTTACTCCGAGATATTCTCTGAGTTTTTCTTCTATTTCCTGCTGACTGAGCTTAGGGTTTCTCCCCTTGCTCAGCAAGCACGCCTTTGTCGTTATAAGAGTACCGAGTCCGTCGGTGTGAATTGAACCGCCTTCAAGCACGAAGGGCGAAGCGTCGTAAGCATCGTATCCCAAAGCTTTGGCAAGCCTTAAAGCAAACTTATCGTCGTTTTGATAATCCTTATACAATCCGTTGTAATCGCCGCCCCAGGCGTTGAATTTCCAATTAACCGCCCTTACGCCGTCGCCATTTTTCACGAAGGTTGGCGAAGTATCCCTTGCCCAGGCGTCGTCTGTCGGAATATCTATCAGCACGACTTTTTCCGCTTCGATTTGTTCTTTCAGAAGCTGAGTTGCCGAAGTCTTCGATTTATCCGATACGGCAACGTAAACGGTTTCGCCTTCGCACAGGTTTTTTATCAGCTCGGCAAACACTGGAGCTGCGAGCTTTGCGTTAAAGCGCCAACTTCCTGCTCTTTCCGGGAAGATAAAGATCGTTCCGCAATGCTCTGAGTATTCCGCAGGCATCGAATAACCGTCGTATAGCGGGGTATTTTTTAAAATTTTCATGATAACCTTTCCTTGAAGTCACGGTATGAAAACTCTTTGATAAGCTGATAATCATCTTGGCTTTTTACATAGATAGAAGGTAACGGCATACCGTTGAAGGTATTGTTTTTGACAATTGTGTAAATAGCCATATCCAGAAAACACAGCCTGTCGCCTTCTTTCAATTTATCGTCGAAAGAATAATCGCCGATAATATCGCCTGCCAAGCAAGTGCGCGAAGACAAGCGGTAGCCGTATTTTTTTTCACCGATTTGACCTGCGCCCAAAAGCGGTGGTCTATAAGGCATTTCGAGAACGTCGGGCATGTGGCACGCCGCAGAAGCGTTCAATACGGCTATATCCATTCCGTTATGCACAATTTCCAATACGTCGGCATAAAGGTAACCTGCGTTAAGAGCAACCGCTTCGCCCGGTTCGAGATAAATCTGCACGCCGTACTTCGATTGAAGACGTCGTATAACGTCTTCGAGCAGGTTTATATCGTAATCCTGCCTTGTAATATGGTGTCCGCCGCCTAAATTAAGCCATTTCAAACCGTAAAGGTATTCGCCGAAGCCCTTTTCGAGCGCATCGACAGTCTTTTTTAAAGCGTCGGAATTCTGTTCGCACAACGTGTGAACGTGAAAGCCTTCTATTCCCGATAAATCGCCGCTTTTAAGGTTGCTCCTCGTGACGCCTAACCTTGAAAAAGGCGCACACGGATCGTAAATTGCGTGTTCCTGAGTGGAGCATTCGGGATTTATCCTGAGTCCTGCGCTCACGCCTTTTATATAAGGCATAAACTTGTTTTTCTGCGCTACCGAATTAAAGATTATATGGTCGCAGATTTTTGCAAGCTCTTTTATTTCTTCGAGGTCGTAAGCCGGGGAATAGACGTGATTTTCCTTTTTCATTTCCTCGTGGCTTAATCTTGCCTCGTAAAGTCCGCTCGCCGTCGCACCGCTTAAATATTTAGCTATCAACGGATAAAGAGCGTAGCAGGAAAACGCTTTTTGAGCAAGCAAAACCTTAGCTCCCGTTCGGTTTTCAAGCCGTTTTAGTATTTCGAGGTTAGCGATAAGTTTATCTTTATCGACAACGTAACACGGCGTTTTTATCTGTTCGAACTTCATAATTATTCTACGGTTTTCGGGTTTTCGTCGACAACCCATTTCAGACCGTATTTATTGAGAGCGTCCATAAACGGATCGGGATCGAATTCTTCGATATTGAACACGCCTTTTTTATTCCAGACGCCTTTTACCACCATCATTGCGCCAATCATTGCAGGAACGCCCGTAGTATAGGAAATAGCTTGTGATTCGACTTCCTTATAGCACTCCTGATGGTCGCAAACGTTGTAGATATAAATAGTCTTAACCTTGCCGTCCTTTTTACCGTGGAATATGCAACCTATATTCGTCTTGCCTACCGTTCTCGGTCCCAAAGTAGCAGGATCTGGCAAAAGCGCTTTCAAAAACTGAATAGGCACGATTTTATTGCCTTCGAATTCAATAGGCGTCGTCGAGAGCATACCTACGTTTTCAAGACACTTCATATGCGTAAGATAGCTTTGACCGAACGTCATAAAGAAACGTATTCTCTTTACGCCTTTGACGTTTTTAGCAAGCGACTCTATCTCCTCGTGGTGCAGTAAATACATATCCTTTACGCCTACTTCGGGGAAATCATATACCCTTTTGATCTCCATAGGCTCCGTTTCTATCCACTTGCCGTTTTCCCAATACGAGCCGTTTGCGGAAACTTCCCTTAAATTGATTTCGGGGTTAAAGTTCGTCGCAAAAGGATAACCGTGGTCGCCGCCGTTGCAGTCGAGTATATCGATGGTCTCTATCTCGTCGAAATAATGCTTCATAGCGTAAGCCGTAAATACGCCCGTAACGCCGGGATCGAAACCGCTGCCTAAAAGCGCGGTAAGACCTTTCTCTTTAAACCTTTCGTGGTATGCCCACTGCCAGGAATAATCGAAATATGCGGTAAAACCAAGCTCTTTGCAACGCTTTTCATATACGGCGCGCCACTTGGGATCATTTGTATCTTCACACTCGTAGTTTGCCGTATCGATATAGTTTACGCCGCACCTTAAGCAGGCTTCCATAATCGTCAAATCCTGGTAAGGCAACGCAACGTTCAAAACGGCGTCCGGCTTATAATAATTTATCAAAGCGACAAGCTCGTCAACGCTGTCGGCATTGACGGTTGCCGTTGTAATCTTAGTTTTGGTTTTGCCGCTCAGCTTCTTTTTGAGTGCGTCGCACTTGGAAACCGTTCTGCTCGCAATCATTATTTCGCTGAAAACGTCATCTGCCTGACAGCATTTGTGAATAGCGACCGACGCTACGCCGCCACAGCCTATTATTAAAAGTTTACTCATATCTGTCGTCCTCCGCTTCTTCAAGAATATCTTCAACGTATTTAGGCAGCATAAACGCGCCCTTGTGCAAATGCGTAGTATAATACCAGGTTTTAATCTTTCTCTTACCCCATTCCTTTGGTTTAAAATCTTTTAACGGGTGGTATTTTTTGGACGCAAAACCAAAAAGCCAATAGCCCGACGGGCAGGTAGGTATGTGCGCCTGATATACTCTCGATATAGGGAAACAGTGAAAGACTTTTTTGTGCATACTGCGACAAGCGTCCTCGTCCTCGTCGTAAAACGGACTTCCGTGCTGATATACGAGAATACCGTCGTCGTTTAAGGCTTTATAACAACTGCCGTAAAATTCCTTGGTAAAAAAGCCTTCGGCGTGACCGAACGGATCGGTCGAATCGCTGATTATCAGGTCGTATTCGTTCTTTTTGTTTCTTAAAAATCTCAAACCGTCCTGCAAATATACGTTCACCCTCGGATCTTCCAGTCCGCAAGCCGTTTCGGGAAAAAACTTTTTGCTGACTTCGACGAACATTTCGTCCGATTCAACTACGTCGATCTGCTCTATTTCAGGATAATTGCAAAGTTCCTTTGCCACTCCGCCGTCGCCGCCGCCTATTACGAGGACCTTTTTAACGTTCGGATGCACCGCCATAGGAACGTGCACGACCATCTCGTCGTAAATAAACTCGTCCTTTTCGGAAAAAACGATATCTCCGTTTAAGCTTATGAATTTGCCAAGGTCGATTGAATCGAAAACGTCAACCTGCTGATAATCGCTCTGTCCGCTGTAAAGCTGTTTCGTGACACGGATATTAAGTTTTACGTTGGGCGTATGAACGTCCGAAAACCACATTTCCATAACGGCACCTCACTTAATCACGTTAAGATGCTCTACTGCAATATCTTCCGTTCCCTGCATAGAACATCCCTTCTCTTTTGCGTATATGATATAGTTTATTATTTCGTCGGTGATAAGCTCGCCCGGGGCAAGTATAGGTATGCCCGGGGGATAACACATTACGAATTCGCCGCAGATTTTGTTTTTAGTTTCCCTTATCGGCAGGGAAATTTTTTCCGAATAAAAAGCTTCCTGCGGCGGAATTACGACCTTTGGCGCAATGTATTCGTCGGTAAGCATACCGCCTTTATCCCTTTTATACAGCCTTCTTATATCTGCAAGCGCGCCGACGAGTCTTTCAATATCCAAAATCCTGTCGCCTATCGAAATGTAAGCGAGAATGTTGCCTATGTCGCCGAACTCTATCTGAATATCGTATTCGTCCCTTAAAATATCGTAAACCTCTATGCCCGACAAACCTATATCACGAGTGTAAACGGAAAGCTTGGTTACGTCGAAATCGTAAACGCTGTCGCCGTTTACAAGCTCCTTACCGTAAGCGTAGTAGCCGCAGACGGAGTTTATTTCCTTCCTTGCGTACTCAGCCATTTCCATAACCTTCTGGAAGGATTCGCTTCCCCTTAACGCAAGATTTCTTCTCGATATATCGAGACTGGACATCAGAAGATACGAAGCGCTCGTCGTCTGCGTGAGATTGATAATCTGTCTGACGTAGTCGGCGTTTACGCCCTTGTTTAAAAGCAACAACGAGCTTTGCGTCAGACTGCCGCCCGATTTATGCATCGATACCGCAGCCATATCCGCGCCGGCCTGCATTGCCGCTACGGGAAGGTTATCGTTAAAGTAAAAATGCGTGCCGTGAGCTTCGTCGGCAAGGCACAGCATATTATGCTCGTGCGCCAGCTTGACGATGCTTTTTATATCCGAACAAATACCGTAATAGGTGGGATTGTTTACGAGTATTGCCTTTGCGTCGGGGTTTTCTTCGATAGCGACTCGCACTTTTTCAAGCTGCATTCCTAACGATATTCCCAAACGGTGGTCGATTTCGGGATTGACGTACACGGGAATTGCTCCGCACAAAACAAGGCAGTTGATAACGCTCTTATGCACGTTTCTCGGCAAAATTATCTTATCGCCTGCTTTACAGCACGAAAGAACCATACTTTGCACAGCCGAAGTCGTTCCTCCGACCATCAGAAATGCGTTTTCTGCGCCGAATGCGTCGGCAACGAGATCTTCCGCTTCCTTGATTACGGAAACGGGGTGGCAGAGATTATCCAGCGGCTTCATAGAATTCACGTCAAGCCCTACGCATTTATCTCCTAAAAGCGTGACAAGCTCGGGATTTCCCCTGCCCCTTTTATGTCCCGGCACGTCGAACGGAACCACTCTCTTTTTTCTTAAACGCTCCAAAGCTTCGTAAATGGGCGCTATCTTTTGTTTTTCTTTATCCATAATTCACCGCAAGCAAAAAAAAGACAGACGGTGAAACCGTCCGTCAAAAACATTCAAATGACCTACGCGATGCCTTTTGGCATTTTTTGAATAAGCATTGAGAATATTTCGCTTTCAGAGTCTATATAGCAAATACTTTTACTACTCTTATTGACCGTTTCACAAGTGACGCTTTTTCAGCTTTGATTATAAAGTAATCAACTTATAAAAATTAGAGCTTTATGCTCAATCAATAATACGACTGTTCGTCGCAAAGTGTACGTCCTTTCACATACACGGCAGTCAGATCGAAAATCGACCTTATATTTGCATGAAAACGAAATGTTCCATTGCACATAAATATTACCAAGAAAAACGCTCTTTGTCAATAGTTTTTATATATTTTTTATATTATTATATATATTTGAAAACGATATATACGCTGTTAATAACGCAATATTCACCTATATGCCAACCTTTTAAACTGTTGACGAAAACGCGCAACCTTTCTATACGCAAAAACGTTGCGGCGTATGCCGCAACGTTTCGGTATTTTTTTACGATTTAGACGTAATACGTCGTTGGTTTGAACAAAATGATAAAGAAGTCGATAAACGCGCCTATACCGAACAAACCGAGCGTTAAAAACCAAAGGATACCCGTTCCGATTTTACCTTCGTAAAATCTGTGAATACCCAAGCAACCGAAGAAGAAGCACAAAATAAGTGCAACCCATTTGTTCTTGGCTTTACCGCTGGGTGCGTTTACGTTGGTGTTGGTGTTTTCAACGTTAACGATTACAGGCTGTTGCGCGGGCTGAGCCTGAAGATTGTTTCCGCAAGCATCACAGAATACTGCGTTATCGTCAAGCTGCTTTCCGCATTTTGGACAAAACTTACTCATTTCAAAAATCCTCCGTAATATTATTATAAATTAAATCATTAATTTATATCTTTTTAATAAATATCTTTTTTGAAACTATAATAAATCATTCCCACAGTCGGAACTGATCAACCACCATATTTCTGGCTTTAATTACATACAGGAACGCAATGTTCAATACCGTCATAACGTTTACCCCGAACGCCACGGAAATAAGTATATGCGATACCCGACCTGAATGCCCCGTCAAACCGACAGCCATCAAAATAAACTGGATTACGCTTTGAATCATCAGAATCAACGTTGAAAACAGAACGTTTCTCATCGATACCGTCGGCACGAAAAGCATCGAAAGCATCACCGTGCAAGCGATTATCAGGTTGACTGGAACGAAATAATCGAGTACCCAATTTATATTTCCCACGCTTAACGAGTTATAAATAACGTTGTAAACGCCTGCAATAATATTCGTAATAAACACGGCGTTGCGGTATCTCGTCAAAAACTTTTTTAGCGAGCCCGAAGCGCACGCAAACGAGAAGAAATACGCAACGTACATCGCAAGAACCGGATAGTGGCACCAACACGGACCGCCTATCAGGACGTTTATCAGCGTAAGCACGAACGCCATATTGCAGATAAGTATAAAAGCAACTTCCCATGGCGTCATTCTCAAATGATTGAATACGACGTAGTTTTTCTTCGGTTTATTCGAAACGTTTTGCGCGTTTGCAGAATGGAAACCGTTGACGTTGGCATCGTTGTTATTGAAGTTATACGTCCTGCTATACCAGGCGTCCACGTCCGTTCCGCAGTTAGGACATATCTTTATATTAGCAACAGGCAGACCGCATCTTGGACATTTTCTTATAGACATAAGGCCTCCCACACGTTTTTATTCAACTTTATCGTGCATATTATATCACCGAGTCAAGCTGTTGTCAATACCCATTTTCAATATTTATAAAATTATTTGTAGGATTACAATAGATGTGAGACAGTGAGTGTAAAAAAAGTAGCAGATACA
>JBJEVF010000005.1:0-6453 GCA_051884215.1 Christensenellaceae bacterium
CCCTGCGCTTGAAGCGCCTAATCAAGCCACCGGCTAAGCCGGTGGTACTTGACTTCATTTATAAAAGCATAGATGACTAAACTTATGCAATTATTCTTTCGTTTTAAACCTGCAAGTTACCGAAAATCCACAATTTGGACACGGTATTGCATGAGCGTTTTAGTATTTACGAATGAATTTTATCGAGAAATTTCACTACTTTTTCGTTCGACGTTCTTTCGAATATCCACTCGGGAGTGCCGTATTCTTCAACCGCGCCCTCCGACATAAAAATGACTTTATCCGAAACGTCTTTGGCAAACTGCATTTCGTGCGTTACGATAATCATAGCTCTTTCGGGACTTCTCAGCTCTTTTATCACCTTTAAAACCTCGCCCGTAAGCTCAGGATCCAATGCGCTTGTAGGCTCGTCGAAACACAAAATCTCGGGTTTTAAAGCAAGCGCCCTTGCTATTGCCACTCTCTGGCATTGACCGCCCGAAAGCATACACGGATAATGGTCCTTCTTATCCGAAAGTCCTACCTTATCCAAAAGCTGTTTTGCATATTCTTCGTTTTGGGCTTTTTCCTTAGGATTCCGCAAATCGAGCGGTAAGGTAATATTTCTTAACGCCGTATATTGCGGAAAAAGATTAAAGCTCTGGAAAACCATACCGAAATGCAAACGGTTTTGTCTCAGCTCCGATTCGTTCAGTTTCTTTTCGGCGTCGAATATAACGTTACCGTTGACCGAAATAATTCCCCTGTCAGCCAATTCCAAAAAATTTACGCATCTTAAAAGCGTAGTTTTTCCACCGCCCGAAGAACCGATAACGGACAAAACCTCGCCTTTATCGAGAGTAAACGAAACGTCTTTTAACACTTCGGTTTTGCCGAAGCTTTTATGTAGATTTCTGACTTGTAATAACGCCATAGGTCACCTAAATTTTGTAATAACTTATCTTCTTTTCGATAAAATTGAACAAAAGCGTTAAAGCTCCGACAAATACGAGATAATACACGCCCGTGTAAAACAACGGCCAGACGATACCTTTTGCAACGTATCTCGAAAAAGCTATATACAAAATTTCTTCGATAGTAATTATTCTTGCAAGCGACGTATCTTTGACAAGCGTTATGACTTCGTTTCCGAACGGCGGCAAAACACGCCTGATTACCTGAAAAAGGATAACTCTGAAAAAAGTTTGCGTTCTGGTCATTCCTAACACCATACACGCTTCGTACTGACCTTGCGGAACCGATTGAATGCCGCTCCTGAAAATCTCGGAAAAATAGCAGGCGTAATTGATGGAAAACGCCACGACTACCGCCGTCATTCTATCGAAAACGTTGACGTTCCACAATAATCCCGGAACGTAAAATATGATTATTATCTGGAGCATCAGAGGCGTCCCTCTCACCACCCAAACAAGCAATTTTACCGGATAAGAAATTATCTTAAAACGAGACATACCGCCAAAGGCTAAGATAAGCCCCAGCGGCGTCGCAAATATCAGCGTAAGCGCAAATAAGAGCACCGTTACGCCAAAACCCTGAAAAAGGTGTGATGTTACTTCCCAAAACATATCGGTTTATGCTACCAACTGATTTTCAATACCGTATTTTTCAGCCAACGCTTTGATTGTGCCGTCTGCATAGTAGCCTGCTATCTTTTCGTTGACTTTAGCGCAAAGATCAGTATCGGCTTTTCTGAATCCGATAGCGAATTCTTCTACGCTGAAACCTAAATCTACGGCAACAAGCTTATCGGCAAACTGAGAGGTTGCGCTCGTCATATTCATAGCAAGCAAATAGTCAACTACGGCAACGTCGCTCGTTCCCGATGCGGCTTCCATAACGGCGTCGGTCTGTTTTGAACATTTTCTGAGCTCTGAACAAGCCGTATCTTTCATCAATACTTCCGCAGCAGAACCGCCCTCTACAGCAACCTTAGCCGTTGCAAGAGCGTCTTTCGAAGTATATTCGCTGGCTTTGTTTATATTGACGAGACCGTATTGTTTATTCTGTAAATATACGTTTGATAAGGTAAGATTGGTCTTTAAATCTTCTGTAACGGTCATACCGTTCCAGATGCAGTCGATTTCTTTTGAATTCAACGTGATAATCTTCGTATGCCAGTCGATTTCCTGGAATTTAACCTTGTAACCCAATTCGGTAAAAGTCTTTGTTGCAAGCTCGTAGTCAAAGCCTTTCCAGACTCCGTCTTCATTATAATCCATCGGCGCATAATCGGTGATACCGATTACTATCGTATCGGCGTCCTTCTGACAAGCAGTAGTTGCAAACGTCATACAAAAAACACTCAATACCGCAGCAATAATAGCTAAAATCTTTTTCATAAAAGAGTTTCTCCTTTGACGCTTTACCCAAGTAAAGCGATATTTATGCACATATTATACTTTATTAAAGTAAAGTTGTAAAGCGTTTTCGCCACCTTTTTAAAAAAACTCTCTACTTTTTAAAAAACTCCGCTAAAACTTAAAAATAAAAAGCCGAGCCTCCCCGACTTTTTAATACATCAATATGTATACTGTTATTTAAGGTTTATATTTTAATTGTGTTTTAATTACAAAGGTTTGATTTTATTCGTTCATCTATTCTAATCTCATTTTTTAATTCGATTTGCATAATAATCTTAAAAACAGTCAAAAAGATATACACGGCAAAAAGCAAACAAACGATAAAAAATGAAGAAGAATATCCATTGAAACGTACGATATAAGTACCGCTGCCGATTGCTAATATAACGTCTGCGCTAAGATTATTTGATGATAAAATCTCGCATACGATAAAAGACATCAGCGGATAAAAAAATATCGAATAAGTTAAATTAAAGATTAAATCAAATCTAATTACTCTTGCACCACGTTTTATTCTTGAATAAGCATTGTTATAAAGACTTTCACGTTCACTATAAAGTTTTATAAAATTTTTAACGATATTAACCGTACCGCACAACAAAGTAATCATACAAACCGCAATATTAGCAAATAATAATAAACGAAAACCTTTAAACGCTCCTGAACCGATATAAGTAGACTCGTATTGCGTAATTGATTTATTGATTAGCTTTATTTCATCGATAACTGAATATGAAATCGTTTTATTGAAAATAGCATCACAAGAAAGTATCGGCATAAATATTACGCACAAGACTATCACAACGGTAAGGAAATTTAATAGCATTTCCGTAATATATATAAAATTAAATTTTCTTGAATATTTAAAATAATCGTTCTCATTCATAGCTTAGTCTCTCAAATAATTTACTTACCAAATTATATCAGGTCTTTTGACCTATGTCAAGACTTTTGACCTGAAAATTATTATAATTTTTTTATGAGTTATATTGAAGTTATCAAGCAAGTTATGCAGGATGAAGGTTTATCGCAACAAGCCTTTGCCGATATATTAGGCGTTAATCAAACGACTGTCAGTCAATGGCTACTCGGCAAGAAAAAGCCGGGCTACGACAGTATTTTGTTGCTTTATCAAAAATTCGGAATAGAACCGAACGTACTGTTCGATATTAAATAATAAAGAATAAAAAAGGATAAACCAATTATATATAAATTCGCACGCAATTTTTGCGGTAGTAAAACATATTTATATTAAAAATACACGCTGACTGATTTGTCAACGTGTATTTTATTATATAAACAATATAATTTATTTAATTTTAAAGCATTTCTGAACGTCGCTTTCGCTACCGACAACCCAGATTCTGTCGCCGTGCTCAAAAAGCGTTGTGGGAGTCACGGCAATATTCATTTTGCCAAGGTGTTTAACGGCAACGATATTAAGGTTATATTTTCTACGAATATCGAGGTCGATAACGTTTTTACCAGCCCAGTTTTTAGGCGTTTCGACTTCGTAAATGGAATAACCTTCCGAAATATTGATATAATCGAAAATATGGTCGGAGCTGTATTTAATCGCAACTATATCCGCAAGCTCCTTTTCGGGATAAACCACCTCGTCGGCGCCGTTTCTTAACAAAAACACTTTATGCACGCCTCTTGCGGCTCTTGAAACGACAAACTTTGCACCCATTTCCTTCAAGAGGGAAGTCGTTTCGAGCGAGCTTTGAAAATCGTCGCCGATAGCAACGATGCACACGTCGAAATCACGAATGCCCAAGGTGGAAAGCAACTCCCTTTTCGTTGAATCGCCTACTATTGCCGAAGTAACGAAAGGCAGACAAGCGTTTACCCTTTCTTCGTTAGTATCCACAGCCATAACGTGATGACCTAAGGCGTTAAGTTTTTCGGCAACGTGACGACCGAATCTACCAAGACCAACTACTAATATAGATTTCATATTTTCTCCTTAACCAACGTTAATTCCTTCAAGCGGTGCTCTTGCGCCGCTGTTATTGAGCGAAGTGGTTGCAAATATCAGCGTAAGACCGCCGACCCTGCCGAAAAACATCAGAACGCATAATATTAACCGAGAAGGTACTGAAAGCGCGGCGGTTATCCCGAGCGACAGCCCTACGGTGCCTATAGCCGACGCAGATTCAAACAAAGCCGATACGAACGGGACTTTATCTATGCCGCAAATCAACAACGTAGCGGTAATAAACAGCACGAGATACATTATAAGCAGTACGGCGGCGTTTTTGATAATTTCATCAGAAATGCGTCTTTTAAAGATATTTGCGTCGCGTTTTCTTCTTACGACCGATACTGTAACAGCAAGAAGAACGCCGAACGTAGTCGTTTTTATACCGCCTGCCGTCGAACCGGGCGAACCGCCGACAAGCATAAGGCAAATAGTCACGAACAAACTTATATCGCTTAATTTTGTAAGGTCGACGGTATTAAAGCCGGCTGTTCTCGGCGTTACCGCCTGAAAAACCGAAGCCAGAATTTTTTCATATTTAGTCATACCCTCAAAGCCCGACGCATTGAAATCGACGAAATAGAAAAGTATTGCAGGCAAAACTATCAGAAAAAACGATACCGAAACAGCGACCTTCGACTGCAACGAATACCTTTTGAAATTGAATTTGCGTTTTCTGAAATCGTCCCAGGTGATAAAACCGATACCGCCCATTATAATAAGCGCCATAATTACGCAGTTTATTACCAGGCTCGATTGATAAGTCGTAAGCGACGAAAACTGTTCCCTATACCCCATCAGATCGAAGCCTGCGTTACAGAAAGCCGAAATCGAATGAAAAACGCCCATCCAACAGCCCCTGAAAAAGCCGAAATCTTTTATAAAGACAGGAGCCATTATCACTGCGCCGAGACCTTCCGCGACAAACGTAGTTTTTATAACAAAGTTCGTGAGTCTCATTATTCCGCCTACCTGCGGAGCAGAAATGGCAGCCTGCATAGTGTTTCTCTGCATAAGACCGATTTTTCTGCCCAAGGTCATAGTAAAGCCTACGACTACGGTCACGACTCCGAGACCGCCTATTTGTATCAGCGAAATGATCACGAACTGACCGAACCACGTCCAATACGTTGCGGTATCCTTAACGATAAGTCCCGTAACGCAAACCGCAGAAGTAGCCGTAAAAAATGCGTCGAAAAAATTCGTGACCTGACCTGTCGAAGAAGAAATCGGCAACATTAAAAGCAACGTTCCCAGCGAGATTAACGCCATAAATCCAAGCACGATTATTTGAAAAGGCGTCAGCCTTCTTATTTTTTTTACTGAACTTAATTTTCTCATAACGTAAAGCTGTTTTGTGCGTTTTTTCAAAACGGCTTTATTTATTATACTACAACCGCAAGAAAATTTCAAGTTTTTCAGCGCACTATTTACTCTTAATATAATTTCAGGTTTTTCAGTATGCTGAACGGTCGGTTATTTAATAATTTAAAAAGTAAACAAATATAAAAAATAAGTTGTTTTCCGCAAAAATATTTCTTTAATTTTTTGAACCATAATCATCTTAACTTTACAACTAAAAAATCAAGGCGTTTGCGCAAAATTGCGCAAACGCCGTTTGTTATTATTTTTGCAGTCGTAGCTTATTTTAAACGCTGTCAAATCCGTGAATTTTACTCTGCTGACGTCAAATCGTATATATATGAATAAACGACGTTTTCAATAGTCTGTTCCATAACGATTCTATTGACGTTTGTAAAGCTGATTTGTATAGGAGCCTGTTCGCCTATATCGACGACTTTCCCATCTATCAGCATTTCCACAAATTCACAAGCTATAGTTTCTCCGTTCTGCTCGTATGTAAACTTCTGAACGGTATTCTGAGCAGGCATTTTATAAGCGCACGTACCGTCGGTTCCGAAAGTCCAGATCGCTCCGCAGTTTGCCGTTACCATCATTTCTAAAAGTGAAGCGTCACCGGCGTCATCCGGGCAGCTAATGCCATTAAAAACAAAGCTTTTCCCCGCAATCGAATCCTCTGGACCAACCGTGTTATCGGTATAATCTTCGGGTAAGGTTATTTCGGTCGTGCCGACGTTGTTTAAGGTG
>JBJEVF010000006.1:0-14874 GCA_051884215.1 Christensenellaceae bacterium
TTTGCCATGAAAATGCACCTCCTAAAAGTGTCTAACTTTTGGGGTGCATTTCAAAGAGATCCGCTTTTATACGTTTTCTGTATCGGTTTTCCAATGGTTATGCTGGTAATGTTTTCCGTAATTTACAATTCGGCAAGCGTTCCGCTTACAACGTTTGAACCTGCGTCGCTGCTACCGGGCATAATTATGTTTTCCTATACGTTCGTTATGCTACATATGTCTTTGCTGGTTTCAAAAGACAAATCGACGGCGTTGTTGCAAAGATTATACGCTTCGCCGATGAAATCCTGCGAGTTTGTTTTAGGTTATGGAATTTTAGGATTTTTAATAGGAATCGTTCAATCTGTAATTACAATCTTGTTCGGTTATTTAATTTCTCTTATTCAAAAAATCGATTATGTAAGCTTTTTTAACTGCTTGCTACTGATAGCAACTCAGATTCCGATTCTTTTATTTTTTATATTTATGGGAATTCTGTTCGGAACTCTTTTAAACGACAAAAGCGCACCCGGTATCTGTTCTATAATAATCAGCGGAGCGGGTGTTCTCGGCGGCTGTTGGATGCCTGTTGAAACAATGGGCTTTTTTAAAACGTTTTGCAGTTATCTTCCGTTCTATCCTTCCGTTTGCTTGGGAAGAATCGTAACTGAAGCCCCTTTCGTCGGTGAAGAATTGTATTCTTTTTCTTGTATTAAGCCGGAATGTTTTTTCATATTTGCCCTGTACGTTGTATTGATAATTTTATTATCTATAATATCATTCGGTAAATTAAAAAAGGAATAAATTAAAAAATAGTACTCCGGCGTTGAATAACGCCGGAGCTAAAACATTTTAAACTTTAAAAAATCTGTTGATTTATTTTTTCCTTTACTCGTTTCACTCATTTTAATAAAAGCTATATAATAACCGTTTCTATTTCTTTTTCCTTTGCATAGGAATATGTGTAATAAGTTCCGCTTCTTACATGATTTAAAAACAAAATAATCTTCGACGAATTATCTACCATAAAACGGTTTCTTTTTTGCAGACAACCCCTGTAATAGTCTTTCGAAACGAATATTACTTCGTCGCAGTTTTTTAAAATTTCGTCGTAAACGGTTTTATCCTTTTCAGAAAAATCTTCCGCCTGATTTATATACGGCACACAGGCTATAATTTTAATATCGTAAAGGCTTTTAAGCTCGTCCAAAACAAAATAACAAATAGTATCGAAGCCTACTGCCATTCCCGTTAAAAAAGTGTCGTAGCCTTGTTTTATAGCTTTAACTATTTCTCTTTTCAATTTGTCTTTATCAAAGCTTTTTGAAACGCTTCTGTGGCCTGAAAAACAACAAGTTTTTTCTTTATCTAAATTTATCAAAGAGGATTACTCCTTTCTTTATTTTTTCCGCGAGGATATTTTGACGGCGTATCTCCCGTTTTTTCTATAATTATCAGTCTTCTTTTTCCAAAGTTATCCACAAGTTCGTAATCGACTGTTTTTTCTATTTTTCCGCCGAGAATTTTCAATGCGTTTTTTGCGTTTTCAGTTTCTTCGTCGCTTTGCGATTTATAAGCTATCATCTTTCCGCCTTTTTTCAAAAACGGAAGCATATATTCGCATAAAGTGTTGAGTTGAGCGACGGCTCTTGCTATGCAGAAATCGTATTTTTCACGATATTTGAAGTCTTTTGCAAAATCTTCGCATCTGCCGTTTAAAATTTCGAAATCCTTAAACTCGAGTTTTTCCTTTACTACGTTCAGAAATCCGCATTTTTTACCGACCGATTCGCAAAGTGTAAATTTAAGACTCCTGTTATCTATCTTTAAAGGAACCGAAGGAAATCCTCCGCCGGAGCCTATCTCCATAACCTTAGCTCCGTTAAAAAGGTAATCTTTTGCCCACAAGCTGTCGTAAAAATGCTTTACGTATATTTCCTTATCTTCCTTTATAGCCGTCAGATTAAACTTTCCGTTATATTCTTTCAAAAGATAAAGAAAACTTTCAAAGTCTTCTTTCTTTTTTTTATCGTCGTTTATTTTTTCATAAAATTCTTCGAACATACCTATTTTATTTTATCATATACTTTTTAACATTTCAACGTTTTATCAACACTATTTATCAACGCACGTCAGTTTTTTTATTGATAACTTTTTCTGACAAATATTCTCTTTTTCATAAACTCGATTTGATAAATTAAATAACTTAAAAACAATTAAAATAATTGATTTTTTTCAGCCTTTATTATATAATTAAAGAAACTATATTATATGGGTTCTTAAAATAACCGTAAGAAAAAAACTTCTTTTTATTTTTTTACGTTGGTATCCTCTTTTTATTCCTTATTTTACCAACGTATAAACGGAATAACTTTTTTATCAAAATTTCTTATTTTTTGCGTAATTTTAATTATTTAAAAAAGTTATAAACATTTTAACTTAACCCTAATACTAAAACAATAATATTAAAAATAATAAATAATTTCTATCGGAGAAAAAAATGAAAGCTATCGTAAAAGCCATCGATTTATCTAACGCAGTTTTAAAAGTCGTACACGCAGTATCTTCAAAAACTCCTAACCAGATTCTTGAGGGAATTAAAATTTCCGTAAAGGGCGATAATATGATATTGCTCGCAACGGATATGGAAATAGCTATCGAAAAAACTATCAGAAGTCAGACCTTTATGGAAGGAGAAATCGTAGTTTACGGCAAGATTTTTTCCGAATACGTTAAAAAGATCGAAGGCGAAGAAGATATAGAGCTTTCTTTGGAAGATGACGGAAGATTAAAGCTTACTTACGGACAAGCCGAAGGCTTTATTCAGACTCTTTCCGCCGAAGATTTTCCCGTCGTAAAAAAGGACTTTAATAAAAATTACTTTACGATAAAACAAAAGGAATTGAAAGACGTCATCGCAAAGACGACTTTTGCCTGCTCGCAGGACGATTCGAGACCTATTCTTAAAGGATGTCTGATGGAAGCAAGCAAGGATACGCTTTCTTTGGTTGCTCTTGACGGTTTCAGATTAGCAATCGCAAGAAAAAGAGTAACTAATCTTAACGGAGATATAAGCGCGATAATACCTTCGAGGGCGTTGGTTGAAATTTCAAGGCTTATCGAAAACGAAGAAGACGACGTAACCGTTATAATTCAGGAAAACAATCTTCTTATAAATATAGATAACACCGTATTTTTAACGAGATTGTTAGAAGGAAATTACATCGATTATAAAAGAATTATTCCGACGGAATTTACTACTACTTTCAGAGCCAACAAAGCGGTTCTTTACAGCTCTATCGAAAGAGCGTCGATAGTATCCCGTTCTCTGAAAAACACAGTTAAATTCGACGTAAAGGAAAATTATCTCTACGTTTCGGCTTCGTCAGAAATAGGAAACGTAAACGAAAATATACTCATAAATCTCGAAGGTAAAGATTTGTCGATTTTATTCAATTCAAAATATCTTATGGATTGTTTGAGGGTTATCGACGACGAGTTTGTAAACTTCAATTTAAACAGTCAGATATCGCCTTGCGTAATTAAACCTTACGCAAAGGAAGACGAAGAATATCTGTATCTTATTCTTCCTTTAAGAAGTGACGGCTAAATTGTTGACAAAAATAAAAAAAAACAGTAAAATTCAAAAGGTATAAATTTTACAATAATTAAGGAGATATAAATATGAAAAGAACTTATCAACCAAAAAAGAGACAGAGATCAAAAGTTCACGGATTTAGACAGAGAATGTCCTCTAAAAACGGAAGGAACGTTTTAAAGAGAAGAAGAGCTAAAGGTCGCCACAAATTATCCGCTTAATGAAGGATAAAAGGCTTAAAAAAGAGAGAGACTTTAAGGAAGTTTTCAATAAAGGAAAAAGAGTTTATTCAAAGAGCTTAACCGTAATATATTTAAAAAAAGAAAGCCTTAAAATAGGAATAGCCGTCAGCAAAAAACACGGCTCCGCGGTAAAAAGAAATCGCATAAAAAGATTGATAAGGGTAAGCTTTACGCCCTTAAAAGACGTTATGAAAGATTATTACGTCGTTATTATGCCGAAAATAGCCGATGAATACGATTATAACACTTTTAAAAAGGATATTTTTTATTTACTTAAAAAGGAAAAACTGTTAAATGAAGAAATTTCTTCTTAAAGTTCTCTTTTTTTACCAGAAAAACATTTCGTCGGGACTTTATACGAGTTGCATTTTTAAGCCTACTTGCAGTAATTATGCAATCGACGCTTTAAAAAAACACAATACGTTAAAAGCCGTATTTTTAATTATATTCCGCTTGCTCAGATGCAATTCTCTGAATTGCGGAGGATTTGATCCCGTTCCCGACAACAAAAAAGTTTTGCGATGGCTCTATTAAAAACTGTTTTATTGTCTTAAAAACGGCAAAAATATTTAATCGCCGTTTTTTTCGTGTAATTAAGGAATTATCTTAAATGGAATTTTTAAATTTTAATTTTCTCGCTACAACCATCGACGTTTTTAAAGGCTTCGGACAACCTTACAATCTAAACTGGATAGGTAATATCATTAAGTGGTTTATCGAGATTTTCGGCAATATAGGTATAGGCGTCATTATGTTTACCGTCGCCTTGAAGCTGATTACTTTACCGCTTGATATTTTTTCCCGCGCTTCGATGAAAAAAAGCAGTCTTAAAATGGAAGAAATGCGTCCTCAGCTTGAAAAGTTAAAACGCCAGTACGCAAATAATACTCAGCTTTACAATCAAAAAATTCAGGCTCTTTATAAAAAACAGGGCTATTCGATGTTTGCTTCTTGTCTTCCTACCCTTATCACTTTGATTTTCTTTATCGTGGTAATCAATCAGTTTTCAACATATTCGAACTATACTAACCTCAATATGCTGAACGATATGGCAAGCTCTTACACCCAATCTATCGAACAGATGGATGAAACCGTCGTGATAAAGGAAGAAATCGACGGCGAAAACAAATACTACCTTAACCAATCTTATATTTTCGATAACGACGAAGGTTTTTCTCATATAAGAACGTTTATTAAAAAAACCGAAGGCGAAAAAGCTTATAACCCGTCGTATGAAATTTCCGATTTGAAAGCTTTTGCGGAATACGTCAAGAGTATCGAAGGATATTCGACTGTAAAAGTCGGAACGGCAGAACAGGCAAAAGAAGAAACTATTCACGTTATAGAAGAAAACGGCGATTATTCGTTCAATAAAGAAAATTATCTCGAAGGAACCTCGGAAGAAATCATCAACAGGGAATATGCCGAACTCGTAATGAACGATTTGTTCAACGACTACGCATTGACGAACGTAAAAAGCGTAGCCAGAGAGAGCGCAAAACAAACCTATGAAAGCAAAGCTCCTGAAATCAGGTTTTTATGGGTAAAAAATATCTGGATGAGCGATCTTCCGTATAAACACCCCGTCAATTCTTCGCTTTCAGGTTACGAATTTTATAACAAATTAGCAGTTAAGGATAACGATCAATTCGTTGAAATAACGGCTAATCTGACAAAAGAAAAGAGCACTCCTAACGGATACTTTATACTCGTAGTTTTATCTATCGTGACAATGTTGTTATCTCAGCTGATAATGCAGAAATCACAAAAAACTCAGATGGAACTGCAATCAAACGACGGAACGGCTATGCAGACGCAAAAAATGATGATGTGGATGATGCCGATAATGTTCGGTTTCTTTGCGTTTATGTATTCGGCGTCGTTCTCGATTTATATGACGGTATCTACCGTATTGTCGTCGTTATCTACCGTCGTTATAAACTTCTTTGTAGAAAAGTCGTTCAACAAAAAGAATAAAAAAGAAACAAAATAAATAATTTCGGAGATATTTTATGTCAAAAGAATATACTGCAAAAACTATAGAAGAAGCCGTAAACGCAGGTTTAAAAGACCTTAATTTAACCGTAGACCAGGTCGAATACGTCGTATTGGAACAACCTACAAAGGGCTTTATGGGAATAGGAGCAAAGCCGGCAAAAATCAGTATGAAAAAGAAGAAAACCGACGCCGACAGAGCTTGTGATTTTCTCGAAGGATTGTTTAATTATTTAAACGTTACGGCAACTACTGAAGTCGTCGCCGACAACGAAGAAAAAACCGTTATAAACGTCGTTGCAACGGATTCTTCCTCGCTCATAGGATACCGCGGAGAGGTTTTGGATTCGCTCCAATGCTTAGCAGGCGCTGTTTTCAACAAAAACAACGAAAATTATAAAAGAGTCGTAGTCGATTGCGAAAATTACAGAGAAAAACGCGAACAAACGTTAAAAAATCTTGCGTTGAAGCTTGCCGAAAAGGCTAAAAAGAGCGCAAGAAAGGTAACACTCGAACCGATGAATCCTTTTGAAAGAAGAGTTATTCATTCGGCGTTGTTCGAGGTTGAAGGCGTAAAAACCGTTTCCGAAGGCAAAGAGCCTAACCGTTATATCGTAATCATCCCGGACAATTTCGATCCTACGAAAAAAGATTTCAAAAAAGGCAAGTTCGACAAGAACAACAGACGTTTCAAAAAAGACGACAGAAAGTTCGATAAGTCAAACGAAATTAAATCCGCGCCCAAACAGAAAGGCTTCGGAAACAGCGTATTTTTAGGAAACAGCTTAAAACAAAATCAGGAATAAAAAAAGTAAAAGCGCAAAAAAATCGGGCTTGAAACGCGCACTTTCCGCAAGAATTATTATTTTGAAATAAAAGTATAGCACGGCAGAATATCGTTATGGATAAACGATAAACTACCGTGCTTTTCTTATCCGCAAAGGATTATAGAATTAAGTTATATTTTAAGCCTTGAAGCTAAAAGAATCGGTTATCCGCAAAGCTCGTAAATAGCTGATTTATAAACTTCGAATAAAAATTTCAATTTTTCAAACGTTATATATTCGTTCGGTTGGTGGCAAAGCATTTCTTCGCCGACGTCCTCGGGACCAAAGCCTGCGCCGAGAGGAATCGCCCTTGCGTAAGTTCCCCCGCCGATAGCCACAGGCTGACTTTTTACGCCTTTATGCCTCGAATAAACGCTGTTTAAAGTGGAAATAAGCTTGCTCTCTTTATCGTTATAAATGGGTTTTTGGTGATGCAATTCTACAAAACTCAAACCGTCGAACTTATCCAAAATTACCGACATATCTAAGGTTGCAGGATACCTAATATCGACGGTCAGGTTTATTTTTCCGTTTTCGATACGAATCATATCGGGCGAAAAGGTCAGACTGCCCGTTTCGTCGTTTATCGCTTTTAAACCGAGCTCGTCCCTTACAAAATATCCGGCAAGGCGTTTATCGACGGCAGAAGATGCGTCAAGATATAAAAGGAGCGCGGTTATTGCGTTTATTCCCGTTTCGGGCTGTGAAGCGTGAGCCGATTTTCCGTAAGAGAAAATCTTTCCGTCTTTATATTCCAATGCAAATTTTTTAGCAAGCTTTTGGTCGTATAAGCAACTTGCCCAAGCCGAATCGCAAACGACGTTAGGGGCAATTCCGCCCGAAATATCAAAGAGCTTATCCTTATCGTAATCGAATAAAAAATCTGCCTGAAAAATACCCTTTTCCGCATAGATTACGGGAAAAGACGCGTCCGGAGAAAATCCGATTTCAGGCAAAGAAGCGTATTTTTTATAATGTTCTATACAGCCCCAGCCGCTTTCTTCGTCGCAACCTAAGATCAGGTGTATTCTCTTTTTCGGAACGAAACCTTCGTCCTTCAGCGCTTTCAAGGCGTACAAGGTAGCAATAAACGGACCTTTGTCGTCGATTGCGCCCCTTGCGTATATCGTCCGATTTTCTACGGTTGCCGAAAACGGCGGATATTTCCATTTGCTTATATCGCCTGCCGGCACGACGTCGAGATGGCATAAAACGGCAAAATCTTCGCCTGAACCGAAAAGAACCTCGCCGATATAATTATCGTAATTTTTTGTTTCGAAACCGAAGCTTTTTGCAAGATTGAGAGAGTAAATCAAAGCGTCTGCAACGCCTCTTCCGAACGGAGCCGAAGGCTCTTTTTCCGTTTTTACGCTCTCTATCGATAAAAGGTTTTTCAAGTCGGATAAAAGACTGTTGAAATCGTTCATATTCCCTTCCTTTAAAAAATTTTTATTAAAACGTTCAAATATATTATACACTTTTTTTAAAATATGTTAAAATTATTTATATATCTTATTGGAATTATTTATTAGTATGCACGAAAAACACAGACAACGATTAAGGGAAAAGCTGGTGTCGAACGGGGATTTGCTTGCCGATCACGAGCTTTTAGAGTTACTCTTGTTTTATGCAATACCGAGAGTAAATACAAACGATATCGCTCACGACCTGATAAACACCTTCGGTTCGCTTGAAAAGGTGCTGAAAGCCAATGCTAAAGAGCTTGCAAGCGTGAGAGGCGTCGGCGAAAAGACGGCAGTATTTCTGAACACCGTAGGCATTATTTTCCAACGGATTAAACCAAAAACGGAAGAAATTTCCGAATTTTTCAGCTATGCGGATATCAAAGAGCCTATAATCAAGATGTTCAAGGGCTTAAAGGACGAGGTTTTCGTAGCTTTATTGCTCGATAATAAAAACAAAATCATTGCAAAATACGTCATTTGCGACCATTCGCCTTATAAGGTCGATATAAATATTTCCGAGTTTTCGAAACAGATAATTACGCATAAACCTTCATACGTCGTGCTTGCGCACAATCACCTTAGCGGCATCTGCACGCCTACGCCGGCAGACGATAAGGCAACGGAAAAGCTGGGCTTCGTTTTAAGATTTTATAATGTTGACCTCGTCGATCATCTTATCGTTGCCGATAATAAAGTTTACAGCTATTATTACGAAAACCGTATGGATAAAATAAAAACTCAATTTGAGAAATATTTTAAGGAGTTAACATGAATAAAGTCAGAACGAGATTTGCCCCCAGCCCTACCGGTTTTATGCATCTTGGCGGTATGAGAACCGCGTTATATTGCTACCTTTTTGCAAAATCTCACGGCGGAGATTTCATTTTGAGAATAGAAGATACCGATAAGGAACGCTTTGTCGAAGGCGCAATCGAAGTCATTTATTCTTCGCTCAAAAAAGGCGGTATGAATTATGACGAAGGTCCTGACGTCGGCGGAAATTTCGGGCCGTATATCCAGTCCGAGAGAATGAATATTTACCACGAATACGCAAAAAAGCTCATCGACCTTGGCGGTGCCTACTACTGTTTCTGCTCGAAAGAAAGAATAGAAGGTTTAAAGGACGAAAACGGCAACGTCAAATACGATAAGCTTTGTCTTAATCTTTCCAAGGAAGAAATAGAAAAACGTATCGCAAACGGCGAACCTTACGTCATAAGGCAGAATATTCCGTCCTCGGGAAAAAGCGTTTATCACGACGAAATTTACGGCGACATCGAAGTCGATTATTCCGATCTCGAAGATAATATTTTAATCAAAAGCGACGGTATGCCGACTTATAATTTCGCTAACGTTATCGACGACCACTTAATGCAGATAAGCCACGTCATAAGGGGAGCCGAATATCTTTCTTCAACGCCTAAGTATAATCTTATGTACGACGCTTTCGGTTGGGAAAGACCTGTATATATTCACCTTCCCACCATTATGAAGGACGCAACGAGAAAGCTTTCAAAACGCTACGGCGACGCCAATTTCGACGATTTTTTAAACAAAGGCTATCTCCCCGAGGCTATAGTCAACTATATAGCTCTTTTGGGGTGGTGTCCTAAGGATAACAGCGAAAAAATGACTATCGACGAAATGATAGAAAAGTTTTCCTTGGAAGGCGTTTCAAAATCGCCTTCGATCTTCGACGAAACAAAGCTTAAATGGCTCAACGGCGAATACCTGAAAGCTATGGACGACGACGAATTTTTTACAGTCGCTCAGCCGTTCTTTGAAAAGTCCAAGGTGTTCGGCAGATTCGACGTCAAAAAAATCGGCAGGCTGTTAAAAACCCGTATCGAAATTTTATCGGAAATACCCGAAAAGATTGATTGGCTCGCCGAATTCGAAGCTTTCGACAGCGCATTGTTTTATAACAAGAAAAACAAGACCGACGCAGAAGTCGCTAAAAATCTGCTTCCGCATATACTTCAAATGCTTGAAAATACAGACGATTTTTCCAGCGCAAACCTGTTTGAAAAACTGAAAATAGACGCCGAGTCCGTAGGCGTTAAAGCCGGCGCGTATTTTTACGTTTTAAGAATTGCTATAACCGGTAAGGAAGTAACTCCCGGCGGAGCGACGGAAATGGCTGAAATTTTAGGAAAGCAGGAAACTCTTTCGAGAATAAACAAGGTTTTAACTACGCTGTAACAACCTGAACGACAGAATAATTAAGGCGTATAAGTTGCGATAACCGACTTATACGCCCTTTTTTATGGTTTTAAATTTTCGTCGGCGTCGCATATATCGCCGATATTCATTGTTCCGCCGCTGATTACAGATTTTGCGGACGAGATCTGAACGACTATCCTGTTAGGATAATAGTCGTAAGTTGAATAGGTGTCCAAAAGTTTTGTCGCCCAATCGCTCGCCCAGACGTATCCCAACCTGCGTTCCTCGCTTATCTCGGAAACGTCGTAATGAATAGAGCCGTCCCTGTCTCCGAAAATGCCTTTCATAGTCTCTATCTCGTAAAATCTGTACCAGAGAGTGCTGCCCTGCTGCGGATAAAAATATACCGTATTGCCCGTAGCTGAATCGGTGACTCCTTTATTGTCGTACGCCGTATCCTTTACGGCGGCTTTTTTAAACCACTCTATTGCCGCAAGAGCGCCTTCCGTTGCCTCGGGATTATCGCGCTGCTTCAAAAGCAGTTTGATAAGATTTATGCTTTCGCAGCCGCTGATGGAAACGGGCTCGAATGACCTTGCTTTTTTCGGTTGATAGTTATAAGGATCGTGTTGAGCGCACCAAGCGGTTTTTACGCCGTCTACGACTATTTGACATTTGATTATATAGTCGATGCCTTTTTCGTACATCGCTTTCACCTCTCGTTTTTCCTGTTCGTTTACAAGATCGGTGAAAGGGTATCTGCCGTTGAAAATATCTTCGAGCAGCGTCATTACTCCGTAGGTTGCGTTGTCGTTAAAAGTGCCGAGTGCGTAGTAGTTGTTTACCAACGGGTAAAATTGCGGAAACGCCCCCGACGGATATTGAGCGTTTTTTAAAAATTCAAGTCCCAGCTTGAAGCTTTCTTTAAATTTAACGTCGCCCGTCAGCGCAAACGCCGAAGCGATAAGCCGTATATGCGGATAGGTTGCGTTGTTGTCTATCGTGCCGAGCGGTTGTCCGTAGTTATGCGGTCCGTTGGTTATATAGCTTTCGCCCTCAAGCCGCTTTCTCGATATATGTAGAGCGTAATCTTTATCCCATCCGCCGTTTTGGGGAATTTGCCAGGTGATTGCATTTTCGGCCTGGGTAATTATCGTAGCTTGTTTGCTCTCAGCAATTTCGGAAACGGGGTAATAATCGCCGTCCGTCCGAATGCCGTTCAGCTTCGTTTTAAGCTTTAACACTACTACCGTTTTGCCCTGAGCGTTATATCCGACGGCGTAAGACAGCGTTTCTACTCTCGATACGGTTTTTGTGTTTAAACCGTACCAATCTGAATTACGGGCCCTTATTTTGACGTCGTTGGGATTGAAATCGTCGATATAACTGTTAAAATTGACTATAACCAGGTCGTCGCCGTAAGTTTTTACGCTTTCGATTTTTACCGATTGAGCGTAATGCAAATCGAACTGCCCTTCGGCGATGATGCCCTGTCTCAAAAAGTCCGCATAATTGTCGCCAAGCAGATCTTTAACCGAGCGGCACTTGTCACGCTCTATTTTCAAATCGAAAACGGGTTTATCGGCGATAGCCTTTTCGTAAGTCGTCGGTTCTTTTTCGTCGGCCGACTGAGGCAGGCTGGTGCTTGCGCTCTCGTTATCGGAGCTGTTTAAACCGCTGTTTTCCGCGTCCGAAGGCGGTTTTTTGCAGGCGCAAACACAACAGGTCAGCATTACGACTACGAATAAAAAAGCAAAAAATTTTTTCATATAAGCCTGATAGTTTATAAGGTTTTTTACTATTATATATCACCTTTTTTGCTTTGTCAATGCGTTGTAAAGCAATTGATAGTCAGATTAAGCGTTTCCCACTTTTATCTGCGAAAAATACTCTAAAACGCCTTCCGAAATCGTATCGGCAAGACGGTAAACTTCTCCGAGTCTCGTCGCCGTGGATATATTTTTCAAAAACGTTTTCTTTTCGCAAACGATGGCAATAATAGAACAGTCCCCTAACTTTGGCAGGTCTTTATTTATGCCAAGACCCGGCTTTATGCCGTCGGATAAAAACTTGATATAGCCTTTTTCCGAGCTTTCGGTGACGGCGGCGTCGATAACCAGGACCGGACTGTAAGGATGAGCCGACGCTACAAATCTTCTGACGCTTTCTATTTCCTTTGCCGTTATCGGCTTTGACAGCGTGCCGTAAATAAAACAAGGCAGAGCTTTTTCCTGCAATTTCGAACCGACTATCGGACCTAAACTATCGGATATAGTAGTATCCGAGCCTATGCACAAAATTACGGGAGCGTATTCAAAATTCATTTCTTTTAGCGCAAAACAGAGTTTTTTCGTTGCCGCGCAATCGCTTTTATATATTTTGTATTCCATATCAAAAGATTATTTCCAGCATCAAAAAAAATATTCAACGTATTGATTTACCTTTTAATTTATGATAAAATATATTCGAGGTTTCGTATGACTCAATTACTTTTTCAATTTTCCGATTTGATTAAATATACCGACGTTTTCATAGTAGTTTTCTTCTTCGTGCTTTTGGTTATAGGAAAGAAAAAAGGCTTTATCAACCAGATTATCGGATTTGCTGCAATTGTAGCTTCGATTGTATTAGGGGCGTTGTTGGCAAAACCGCTGTTCAATTATTTACAGGCGAACACGACCTGGTTCAACTCGCTTAAAAATTATTTATCTGAGTGGGCAACAGAATCTTTTCCTGATTTTACAAGCATAAATGCGGATAATCTCTCAACACTTGTAACCAATCTCCCCTTCCCTTCGGCTGTAAAACAAACCATATTGAGCTACGCTCAAAACAGCGGACAGGAAACCGTGAATTTAAGCGCGATCATTGCCGAAACGCTATTCAGATATATCGGCGTCGGCGTGTGCTTTTTGGTAATTTCTCTGACGGTCAAGATAGTCTTCGTTATAATCAAAAAACTGCTGAACGCACTTAAAGCCGTTACGCTTATAAGATGGATTGACGAGCTTTTAGGTATAGTGTTGATGATGTTGAAAGGCCTTGCCGTATTATACGTCCTTTGCTTTATCATAAACGTTTTGCCGATACAAGGTTTTGAAGCCGGCAGGCAAATAATATCGCAGTCTTTTATATTGAGGAATCTTACCAACTATAACCTGTTTGCTTATCTTCTGAGTTTTATTAAAATATAACGATATAACTGTTTTGTTTCATCGTACGCTCTTATCGGGACCAATTCAGTCGTCCGTATAAATTGTGGCGGTTAAATTCAGGGGGTAAGTTCGAATTAAGCAAAAACAAGATTAAGGTTGTGCGCGCCGTATCACGGCGCGCTGTTACTTTGTAATTATTCGAGCAGAACTGACGTCACAAAACCGACGGGCGCAAAAAAAGCTTCTATGAAAAGTCCTGAAAATTGATATTAAAAAGCAAAGCGCAAAAATTTAACTTTTTAGTGCAAATGCCGTTATACACGTTAAAACTCAACAACCTGATACCGAGAAACGTTTGATGTTGAATAATTTTATTCATAAAAATTGAATAAAAAGAAAGCGGTGAAAAATTTAAAAACAGTTACGGCATAAAAAAATCCGTGAAACATTCGTTTTGCGGATTTTTCTTTAACAAATTGTTTCACAAAATCAAATATAGGGCAATTCAGCTGTTTTATATGACTTTTTTAGCCCAAACGTCCCTGATTTTTATTAAAAAGCAGCTTTCAAAAACTGTAAAATTTAACGGTTTTTTATCCGATTTTTTTTAAATAAATCATTTCGTGAAACATTTTCAATTTTTTTGCCTCAAAAAACGAGTGTTTCACATGAAACAATTTTTAATAAAATATGCAATAATTTCGTATTTTTTACCATTATATATAAAAATATACGTTAATATACAAGTGGAATTTAACCTATAAAAAATCTAATCTACTTTAAAACAGTAAGCATAAAGACTCAAAAAACTATATAATAATTTTCGAATAAATATCACTAATTAAAGTACGTTAGTCTTTATCGTAAACGTAAAATCCTCCAAAAAACGTAGTATTAAATGCTTACAAAAGATATATTTACTTCTTTCAGTAGTTTTGCGTTAATGTTTACGTCTGCGCTTTAAATTTTTGCGTTACGTTTTGACAAGCGCACGATCTGTTTTAGCTGCTCATTGTGCTCCGAAGAACGGTATAAAGCAGCTTATTTTGCTTATTAATAAAGAGATTGTAACGAATTGTCGTAGAATGATAATTGGAATAAGTATATCGGTCATTAGTTAAAATCTATCATATAGTGCTAAAACTATATCATCTGGAGACAACTTGAAACTATAACGTCAGCTAACAGCTGAGTAATTTTGTCTTATTTAACTACAAGAAAGATTTTATCTAAATGAAAAATTTATATCAAATAATCGATCACCTTTTTCCGGAATATATCGTTCCGATTGACTTTCCATTTTAACCCAGCTACCTATCTACCTACCTACCTACCTACCTACCTAACTAACTAACTAACTAACTAACTAACTAACTATCTATCTATCTATCTATCTAACTAACTAACTAACTAACTAACTAACTAACTAACTAACTAACTAACTAACTA
>JBJEVF010000006.1:14974-27200 GCA_051884215.1 Christensenellaceae bacterium
CTAACTAACTAACTAACTAACTAACTAACTAACTAACTAACTAACTAACTAACTATCTATCTTATCCTGTTCCATTCATCATATTCCGTCAATCCATCAAACCGTCCAATCTAATCTAATCTAATCTAATCTAATCTATCCTATCCTGTTCTATCCTGTTCTATTCTATTCATCACATTCAACCCACCATCCATCTATAAATTACTTTTTAGCTTCTACCGTTAATAGGCTATAAAGAAACATAACGCTCATATCCTTTGCTTTATATAATAATATTTTTCTTACTACTCTTTTAAGATAGTTATACATAAATTTGAATAAATCTTTGGAGCTGAATAATAAACAACCTACCGCTAATAAAATAAGCTAATAAATAAACGTAATTTCCTATAAAAACCTGCATAATATAAGAAGTTCGGTTTACAATCTCTCTTTATTACTCTATCATCTATTCAATCGCCTAATATATCAGACGTCTGATTGTTTGACTATTTTTATTTAAATATTTTATCTTCAATAATACTTGTGCTCTACATACAAATATGCGCTTTAACAATTCGCGCTTTATTATTATGAGCGCATATTTGAAATTAATCGTCATCTACGACTTTTTTCGGAAATATTATTATGGAATAAGCGCTTCAAAGCACAAATTATTTACCGGATCACAAAAAACATACTTTCAGATACCCCCGGAATAGTTTTTCATTGACGTTTTTTATAAAAAAACGTATTTATTTTTTAACTGTTTACTTATTATTATTTTATGAAAACAAGATATAAATTCGGCAGAATAGCTTCTTCTTTTGCTCGGAAAAAATACAACTAACTCTCTTAAAATTCGTTTAAATTTACATAGAAATTTTTATCATTTTACATTAAATATAGTATGCGCTAACCTGTATGCGTTTAATAATTATTGATACGCATATTTTATATAATAACTATATATATTATCAAGATAAGAAATATTTGCAGCAGTAATTTGTATCTTGGGTTGAGAGCCGTTCGGTAAAATTGCCGCCCATAGGGCTTTTGGAAGCGATTTCGTCTTTTGTATTCGAGCATAACTTCACCGACGTATTTGAAAGATGCAAGTTTATTAAGCTTTATTTAACGTCTGATTATTTTTTAGCAATTTACTACGATTTTTTATCAAATCACGTTATTTTAATATATCAACTTAAACTATAAATTCAGCCCCGTATATCGGGACAACAATTACAAGCTCTATCTGATTAACTTAACTATTATAGCATTATACTAAAACAAAAATGACGTTGTCATCACGTCCATTAAGCTAATACAGTAAAATAACAGCCGTATTACGGCAAAATGAATTTAATTCAAGCCACAAAATTTCAATAGCCATTCTGTCAGAATGCGTTTAAATCGACGGTTAATAACTTGTTTTTTTTAGGACGTTGAGCCTGTTAATTATTAAATTTATTAGTGACAATAAATATAAATCATTACCGGTAAAACCAATATTAAAAACAAGAATTAATTAATAAGCAACGTTAACGATTACCGTAAAATAAATGTAGTAGTAATAATAATGCAAATTTATCCCATTATATGCTGCTTGTCTTAACCGTTAACATACGACAAATAGACGTTAGTCTCATTCGTTGTTTATTTTGCCGTTTATAGGCTTGAAAATAATTAACACCAGTCAAATTTATGCGCACCAAAACTATAATTTAACAATATTGAATTTATTATCAGATACAATCACATTAAATATAAAGCTAAACAATATTATCAAAACAACGATTGTATTTGATAATTATATTGGTTTATATTGAAGTTTTACTAAAGTGCGTCGTTTTATACATATAGCTCAATAACATCTGCTTTAAACGGTTAAGTTTAACCGTTTTTAATGATTAATATTATTTGCGTTAGTTATTAATAAATAGCAAAACCAGCGACATTGAATTAATTTTATAAAAAAAAACAAAGCATAACATTGATTCTTGCTGAAAATTATAAAAACGATTAATCGCAGAACGTTCATTTATTTTTAATAGCTATTATTACAACAATAAACATAAGTATTGCGCTAAATTGTTTCACGTGAAACATTGATTCGCTAAATCATTATAGTAATAACGTTATATCATTGTTATACGATAAAAAGGTTTGTTTTTATTAAAAATTACCGCGCTTTTCGTTGCGGCGCAGCAATTTTTGGAAAAACTTCGGTTGGCAGAATAGCGGTTGTTTATCGGTAGCTGAAAAATTATCTATTCTGTTAAAATACGTTTAAATTGTGGCGTAATTTTTACTTGTTATATCTTTGCGCTGTTTATTTTTATTGAAATAGCGTTTTTTGAAGTTTTTTGCTTTATTATTGATTTTTAGTTTGTTTATTGGTGGATTGAAAGGTGAATATCAATAAAAATAGCTAATGAAATTATACGTTGTTATTAAAAACGTTAATAGCGAGATTGCTATTTTGTTACCAAGCGAATAATTTAGCGTGCGCTGTGAGTTTTTTTAGTGGATAACATATAATAAACAATTATGCGTACGTTTTTTAAGTTTATTTAACTATATTTGCAATAAATAGTTGATATTATAACTAAATGGTAAAATGTAAGCGTTCGGATGCCGTACGATAGCTATTTTTTATTATTTTCGGCTCTATTGCGTAATATTTATATTACCATAAGCGCATTACGTTTTGCGTTAAATAAGGTTCTTTTAATCGATAAATGCGTTTTTTGCGCAGGCGCATTATATTTATTGCGTTTATTTCGTTTAATCAATTGTATCTTAGAGTCAAGTTTTATGTTAAAAATTGTTTTTTCTTAAAAAATTTATGCGCTTATTTATAAATTTTGTTTTGCGCTTAGCGCGTTATAAATTTGCGTTTTTATAATTTGGGGCGCAAATTGTCGTGCTTGAGCAACGAATAATTGACTATCGGGCTGCGACTCGTGACTGATCTATATTGCAAGGCTTTGTTTTTAAATAATTGCGTTAGTAACGTTTGTGTCAATCCTTTCGAACGCTTTAATGTGTCGGAATTATTCGTTGAAAACGCGTTTTGTAAAGTATTGAATTTTTGATATAAATAATGCAGTGAAGCTTGTAAGCGAGAAGTTCTGATATATATTATTCAATGTTAAATTATTATTTAAGCTTAACGCTTAGAGCAAAAAATGTTAATAAATCTACGGTTTTTGATAACGTTAAGCTTTTATAGATTCGGCGTTGATTGCTTCTGATTTATTTTCGTACAGAAAACTACCTTTTAAAATTATGAAAATAAACAAGCTCAGCGCTATGAAAAAATTCTGTAACAAAAAGACAGTTGCAGCAAACCGTCATCTAAAACAACGCGAAGCGTAAAAATCTTCGAATTTTGTTTTAGCTTTGTCGCAAATACTGCAAGTATTTATAGTTTTTGCTCCAATTCAGGTAGATTATTTACGGGAAGATAAAACGTAACGGGCGAGACATTAATATAACGGACGCAAGTTTATTAACGTAAAAATTTTGAGGCGGAATTATGACTCAACGATAATGAAAATTACGATTAGTTTGGGAAAAATTCTCACGTTGTAATATCGTAGGGGGTATTTATGCTCGGCGAAATTCAGCCGTACTTTCGAAGTAAGATTTTTCTTCTGCGTGTTTTTCGGTATAGCTTGAATTATAAAGAATTTTGTAATATAATTATATTTAAGCGATAAAAATGTTTTCCTGATAGCAGTATGACGCCGGAACGGGTAGCAGAGTTAATGACGTTCCGACAAAATCAGTAAACGCTCGTATGCGTTACATTTGAATTTTACGGAGGATTTTATAGTGGAATATATCAAAGTTACAAAAGAAAATATCGATAAGGAGCATATCTGTTGTGCGATTTCAAACGACAAAGACGTGCAGGTGTCGTCAAAAAAGAAGTGGCTCAGCGAAAGATTTGACGATGGTCTGGTATTTCTTAAAAGCGTTGAAAGGGGAAAGTGTTTTATCGAATACATTCCCTGTGAAAACGCCTGGAATCCTATTCAAGCTGACGGTTATATGTATATTAATTGTATGTGGGTAGCCGGCTCTTTCAAGGGAAACGGATATTCAACCGACCTTCTTAATGCGTGTATAGACGACAGTAAACAGAAAGGCAAAAAAGGTTTGTGCATATTGTCGTCAGTTAAGAAAAAGCCGTTCTTATCGGATCCTGCGTATTTGAAGCATAAGGGCTTTACCGTTTGCGACGAGGCTGATAACGGTATTCAGTTATGGTATTTACCGTTTGAAAAGGATGTTGCCCGTCCCCTATTTAAAGAGTGCGCAAAACACTCGACTTCGGAGCGGACGGGATACGTTTTATATTATACATATCAATGCCCTTTTAACGCTAAGTACGTTCCGATAATCGAAAGCATAGCTCGAGAAAAGAACGTAAAATTCAAGGCGATTTGTTTACAGAGCAAAGAAGAAGCGCAAAATGCGCCAACGCCGATCACGACTTATGCGTTGTTTTTAGATGGAAAATATCTCACCAACGAGCAGATGAACGATAAGCGGTTTTTGAAATTGTTGGAAACATAAATAGTTGATTTTAAGAAAAATAAAACGCTTTGCGGTGCGGGATATAAAGATTGAAGAACGGCGTAAACCGCGGATAAAGCGATAAAGGTATAATTGCGCGGTCGCAAGAGAAATTGCCGGCGAAGTCGGCGCAAAGTAAAGTATAAATTGAGTGAGTAAAAAAACAAAATGAAACGAGCGGTTATTTACGTACACGGCAAAGGCGGTAACGCCGACGAAGCAAAACGCTATCGACCTTTTTTTGACGGTAGCGACGTGGTAGGTTTTGATTATAAGTCACAGACGCCTTGGGAGGCAAAGGACGAATTCACGCAATATTTTGAGCGTGCAAAGCGAACTTACGATTCGGTTACGCTGATTGCTGACAGCATAGGAGCTTTCTTTTGCATGAGCGCGCTTTCAAAAAAGCACGTTGACAATGCGCTGTTCATATCCCCGATCGTTGATATGGAGCAACTGATTTACGATATGATGGGGTGGGCAAATGTTACGGAAGAAGAGCTTTTCAGCAGAAAAATAATACCGACTGCATTCGGCGAAGCGTTGTCCTGGAAGTATCTCGGCTACGTTCGCGAGCATCCGATTAAGTGGAGCGTTCCGACCTGCATACTGTACGGAAAGAAAGACGATTTGACTTCTTTGCGGACGGTATCCGAATTTGCGCGCCGAACGGGTGCAAAACTTACCGTAATGAACGACGGCGAGCATTGGTTTCATACGGAAGAACAGATAAAATTTCTCGAACGCTGGATCGTGAGTTCCGTTAAATAGCGACGGCTAAAATATCGGTCGTTATCCGCCGGAATAAAAACCGTACTTAATACTTATCAAAGAAACGGAATGCGAAAAATCGATTACCGCAAAAACTAACGTCGGCGATTACCGAAGAACGGGAAAAGGTAGTGACGACGGATAATAAAAGTCATAAAAGCGTAGCGATAAATGAAAATGGAAGCGAAAAATAAAATCAATCGCAAAACCGTACTGACGGCGGCAAACGGCGTAACCGTGCTACGCGTATCGGTTCGGCGGCTTTGTGTTTTTTACAACGAACGTCGCCGTTGTTTTTGGTGATTTATACGGTTACGGGATTGACCGACGTCTCAGACGGCTTGATTGCCAGAAAAACGGGGACTGCAAGCAAATTCGGCGCGACGCTGGACAGTATTGCCGATTTGTTTTTTTATTCGGTGTCGTTGATAAAATTTGCGCCTGTTATATGGCAGGAGTTACCGATGGCGTCGCGTTATCTTATCCTGCTCGTAATACTCGTAAAACTTACGGCGTATGCGGCGGCGGCAATAAAATATCGCCGTTTCGTTGCTATTCATACCGTCATGAATAAGCTTACGGGCGTTGCCGTTTTTCTTCTGCCGTATGCGTTTTTTATTTCGTGGGAGAGCGTGTATTGTCCGATCGTCGTCGCTTTGGCGGTTTTATCGTCATCGGAAGAACTTTTGATTCATCTGCGTCGGGAAATTCGTAGCGCCGACGTAAAAACAATTTTTCATGCGAACATAAAGGAGGATATATCTATGCGTTGTACGTTAAGAGAGTGGAGCTTAAAAGACGCAAAAGACCTTGCAAACGCATTGTCAAACAAAAAAATACTGGACAACCTACGGGACGGGGTGCCTTATCCGTACACGGAACAGGACGCAAAGGAATATATCAACGAAATGCTGGCAAGCGATAAAAACGACGTTTTTGCTTTTGCGATTTGCCTTGGCGGCAAGGTCGTCGGCAGCATCGGAGCGTTCAGACAGGGCAATATTTATTACAGGACCTGCGAGATAGGATATTATCTTGCGGAAGAATATTGGGGAAAGGGCGTAATGACCGACGCTGTGCGCCGATTGTGCGAAATGATCTTCGCTGAAACGGATATTCTGCGCATCTACGCCGAACCTTTTGCCGATAACTCGGGTTCGAGGCGCGTTCTTGAAAAGGCAGGCTTTAAGCTTGAAGGGATACTGAAAAACAACGCTTCGAAAAACGGAAAAATTCTCGATACGGCAATATATGCGCTGACGAGAGAGCCGTGCGGAAACGCTCGATTCAGCTAAGTGCGGTCGGTCGGCTATATACACCGAGTTTTTTATATCGCAAAAGGCTCTCGAAACAGAGAGCCTTTTGCGATATTTTTTAAACGAGTCGTGAAGGTCGCACGATGAAAAACTATTACCTCTTTTTCGGCGGCGTCTTCAGACGGCGTTTAAGATTATCTAATTTTGAAATTTTATCTGTTCTTCGGTAATAAGCGGATATCTGACGAGCGTTTCGCCGTCCAAATTTTCCTTGCGCATATCGACGGCTGTTATCCGGTGGTTGTCGTAAGTGGTGTAGTAGTAAATTCCCTTATCCGCATTACAGCAGGAGGTGTAAATCGTAATCTCGTATTTGCCGTCGCCTAAACAGCAACAACCGCGTTGCTGGTCAACGGAATTGAGAATATGAAAGAATTGACTGACGCTTTCCTTTTCGGTGTCGGCTGATAAGGAATTCATTTTCGTAAAAGCCGCGCGGACAAATCTCGATTGAGAAGATAAGTCGCCAGGAAGTCCCATTGCGCCCATTCCGCGGCTGTACGCTTTTAAATCAAGACCTTTTGCAAAGGCGTTTTCAGGCGATTTATTCGACAGTCCCATATAGTTGTTCAGGTTAAACATCTGCATATCAAACGGCGGATTATTGGTTAAAATTCCGACTGGGTTATCGTATATTCTGACGCCCTCTTTTACGGCTTCGACCGTAACGGCTTCCGTGCTATCCGCTATTATCCAATGCAGCTGAGCGACGGGAAGCTTATCGCTGAACGGCGTGTTAAGAATATTGACGTTTTCCAGTAAACCGCGGGCTTGCTTTACGGTGGCGCACTGACGAAGAAGATACGGAATAAATTCGAATTGCGCAACGTTATCCTTGCCTTTCAGGCTCGGTTTATAGACGGCGTTGCCCACGAAATTCAGCCCTGCCATCGCCAGACCTTTTTCGTTTACGGCGTCGTAATAAAGCGGATAACCTTCTACGACGTGCGCCATACCTATCATTGCGTAGCGGCTTGCAATCTCGCCTTTTTCAACGAAGCGAAACGGATAGTTGCGAGGGGTTACGGTAACCTCGTCGCCGTAGGAAAATTCGTAATCCAGCGTGCGACCGAAATAAAAGTCTTTGGTTTTATACGTTGCGGCAGTGCACATAATATTCACCTCCCGAGCAAATTGCGAGCCGAAATCTTTGCCCGGCTCTCTCACTGCGTAAATGGTTTAATCGATTATAATCGGCGTATTTCAGACGACGGTCCGAACGGTAATCGAAACGTAATTTAATTATATTATTCCGCTTGACGGTTGTCAAACGATTTGCCTTAACGTCGGATTTTGATTTTTTTTCGGCGAAAGGACGTTTTAGCGTTTTATCAGTCGGGATATATTTTTTACGCCGAATTTAACGAAGTTTTTTATCGGCGGCGGCAAAAAAAGCGCAAAGTTACTGTCCCGAAAGAAAAATCGGCTTATCGCCGTGGGCAAATATTCCGAAAAATTATGTCGGAGCGCATAATTACAAGCGGTATAAGTTTATAATATATATAGTTTCAACGGTAAACGCCGTTTAAAGGTTGCTATATTTTACTAATTGTAAATACTATTTAATTGCAAAAAAAAGTAATGTGTGTTAAAATAATAATAAAATTAAGGGGGAAGGAGAGTTAATGAAAAGATCCACAAAGACTCTGATAATAATCGCTACGCTGCTCGTTGCCGTGGCGCTTGTTGCCGTATACATTCATTTCAATTCGGCAGATGACGTAGAGACTTCGGTGTTCTTCAACCGGGTCGGCGTGTTATATACCGACGACGACGGCTTGACCGGGATAGAGAATAATTCCGAGCTGAAAATTCTTTACAAGGGCGAGGGGTTCGTTATCGCGGATAAATACAAAGAAGGCGAAACTTATAAGGCGGTAGAAATCAAAAAGCTTGTTATAAGCTCGTATAATATCACCGCTTACAACGCAAACGATAAAGCGTTATACAAAACGAGCTATTCGAGATCGACAAAGGACGACGAAATACTCAAAGGTCTGGCAAGTCTCGGTTTTGTAATCGATTACTCCGATCCCAACAGCGGTTCGTTTTTTTCCTCGCTGATAATGCCTATCGGAACGCTTCTGGTTTCCGTAATACTTGTAATTTTCCTGATGCGTCAGATGTCGAACGCAGGAAAGGGCTCGATGGATTTCGGCAAAACCAAAGCTCAGGTTATTACTAACGTCAAGGTTCGTTTCAGCGACGTTGCCGGAGCCGACGAGGAAAAGGTCGAATTGCAGGAAGTAGTCGATTTCCTGAAATCTCCTGAAAAATATACTCAGGTCGGCGCAAGAATACCGCGCGGCGTACTGCTCGTGGGCAGCCCCGGTACGGGTAAAACGCTGTTTGCAAAAGCCGTTGCAGGCGAAGCCAGCGTGCCGTTCTTCTCGCTCAGCGGTTCCGACTTTGTTGAAATGTTCGTAGGCGTCGGCGCTTCGAGAGTAAGAGACTTATTCAACGCAGCTAAAAAATGTCAGCCGTGCATAGTCTTTATCGACGAAATCGACGCCGTAGGCCGTCAGCGCGGCGCCGGACTTGGCGGCGGCAACGACGAAAGGGAGCAGACGTTAAACCAGCTGCTCGTTCAGATGGACGGCTTTGAAGCCAACGACGGCATAATCGTTATGGCTGCTACCAACAGGGCCGATATTCTGGATCCCGCTCTGTTGCGTCCGGGAAGGTTCGACAGACAAATATACGTCAATATGCCGGACGTCAGGGGCAGAGAAGCTATCTTGAAGGTTCACGCAAGGAACAAACCGCTCACAAGCGACGTAAGCTTTAAAATTCTTGCCCGTATGACGGCAGGTTTCAGCGGCGCCGATTTAGCAAATCTTTTAAACGAAGCCGCAATTTTAGCGGCTCGCGACAACAGGTCCTTGATAAACAACAAGGATCTTTACGAAGGCATAAACAAGGTCGTTATGGGACCGCAGAAAAAATCCCGCGTTATAACCGAGACTGATAAGCGTATAACGGCTTATCACGAATCCGGTCACGCAATTTTAGCAAGATTGCTGCCGCATTGCGATCCCGTGCAGGAAGTTTCCATCATTCCGAGGGGTATGGCGGCAGGTTATACGATGACGAGACCTGATAGCGACGATAATCACCTGTCAAAGGCAAGACTTCTTGACGATATCGTTATGACGTTAGGCGGCAGGGTTGCGGAAGAATTGATTATTCACGATATATCCGCAGGCGCGTCTAACGATATTTCCGTCATTACCAAAAGGGCTCGGAAAATGGTTACCGAATGGGGTATGAGCGATAAGATCGGTCCCGTTTGCTACGGCGACGGCGATGAAATTTTCGTCGGCAGAGATTATCAGACCCGTTCGGGATACAGCGAAGAAAAGGCTAAAGAAATCGACGCCGAAATAGAAACGATCATAAAGAATGCGCACGAAAAAGCGACGAAGCTGCTCAAAGAGAACAAACACCTGCTCGATAATATGGCAAGGCTTTTGATAGAGCGTGAAACCATTTATCAGGACGAAGTCGATATGATTATGGCAAACAAACCCGTTGCCGAGATTCTGGAATATATGCAGGGAAAGGACGCTCTCGAAATGTCCAATCCGCTCGCGCAGCAAAAAAACGCTGAAAAAAAGTCTGAAAAACACGGTGCGGAGCAGCCTGTAAAAGAGACTGAAAAGCCTGTAGAAGATAACGTTGCGTCAAATTCAACGGCAGAAGGAAACGTCGGGGACGACGATAATTCCGATAAAAATCCGTGATTGAAGTTATTGGTAAAAATAAGGCTATAAGTCGGTTATACGTTAAATTTAAAAAAACACAAAGGTGAAGTATGGGGAAAATAATTGCTGTTTCAAACCAGAAAGGCGGCGTAGGAAAAACTTCTACCTGCGTCAACGTAGCCTGCGGACTTGCGCAAAGGGGCAAAAAAGTTCTGCTTGTAGATATGGATGCGCAAGGTAACGCAACTACGGGGTTGGGCATTCAGAAAAGTTCGGTAAAAAAATCTGTTTACGACGCGATAGTTACAGGCGACGGCATTAAAGGCATAATAAGAAAAACAGATATCGAAAACCTGTTTATCGTGCCTTCGAGCATTGATCTGGCGGGTGCGGAGATAGAGCTTATTTCCATCAAGGGAAGGGAAAAAAGGCTTGCTTATGCGCTTGAAACGGTCAGGAACGATTACGATTATATAATCATAGACTGTCCGCCCGCGATAGGGCTTCTGACGGTCAATTCTCTTGCCTGCGCCGATTCGGTGCTTATACCTATCCAGAGCGAGTATTTCGCTCTCGAAGGTCTTAGCCAGCTTATGAATACGATAAAGCTTGTCAACAAACAGCTTAATCCTTCGCTTGAAATTGAAGGCGTATTGATAACGATGTATGACCAAAGGGCGTTGATTTCAAGGCAGATTTACGAAGAAATTTCAAAGTTTTTCGGCAAGAAAATGTTTCAAACCGTTATACCGAGAAACATAAGGGTATCGGAAGCGCCTAGTCACGGCAAGCCCGTCATTATTCACGATAAGCGTTGTCGTGGCGCAGTCGCTTATCAGGCGCTCGTTGAAGAAATATTATTGAGAGGTTGATTATGGCAAGTAAAGGTCTGGGAAAAGGTTTTGCCGCACTTTTAGCGGATACGCAAGAAGATTACAATAATTTTTCGTTCGATAACTTCGGCGAAGAAGGTCGGGAGATAAAAGCCAGCGTTGTCGAGCTCGATATGGCTTCGGTCGAGCCCAATCCGAATCAGCCGAGAAAAATTTTTAACGAAACGGCTTTAAGAGAGCTTGCCGATTCAATCGCCGTTCACGGCGTTATTATGCCTATCGTCGTAAACAAGAAAGGCTCTAAATATATGATAATAGCGGGCGAAAGAAGGTGGCGCGCTTCGAAGTTGGCAAAAAAAGCTACCATACCTGCTATCGTTAAAGATTTCGACGAGAGAAAGGTCAAGGAAATTTCGCTTATCGAAAACCTTCAACGCGAGGATTTGAATCCGATAGAAGCTGCAAACGCAATGAAGCAGTTGATGGATGATTACAGCATCACTCAGGAAGAACTTGCCAACAGAATCGGAAAAAGCCGTTCGGCGATAGCCAATACTTTAAGACTGCTGACTCTGCCTCAGACCGTTATTCAGTTCGTCGAAATGGGCGATTTGTCGCAGGGGCACGCAAGGGCGTTGGTTACCCTTCCCGAAGCCGAACAGATAAGGATAGCAAAGGAAGCCGTCAGGAAAAAGCTTTCCGTACGCGAAATAGAATTGCTCGTTAAGGATTATTACAATCCGCCCGACGAAAAGAAGAAAAAAACCGTAGAAAATCAGAGTCTGGAGCTTAAAGACCTCGTTCAGAGAATGCAAAGGAGCTTCGGCACTAAGGTAGGCGCAATCGGGAACGATAAAAAGGGCAGAATTTACATAGATTATTATACGAGAGAGGATCTTGACAGATTAAGCGACATTCTCGATAAAATCAACGACGTTATTTTTTAAGTTAAAAAACGCACCGTTTTACGGTGCGTTTCGTTTTGTAGCCTTTAGCGAAAATCTACCACCGCTTGGAGCGGTGGAATTAAAAATCT
>JBJEVF010000007.1:0-83146 GCA_051884215.1 Christensenellaceae bacterium
CCCGAAATTCTCGGAACTATCGCAGGCGACGATACGGTGCTCGTAGTCGCTCAAAACAATCAGGACGCGTTGACTGTCTTGGAAAAAATAAAAAACAATTACGAAGATTGAAAAGCTTGGTGAGTTATGCTTAAATCTCTGAAAATTAAAAATATCGGTTTAATAAGGGAATGCGAAATTGAATTCGATAAAGGCTTGAACGTGCTTTCGGGCGAGACGGGCGCAGGCAAAAGCGTGATATTGGATTCGATAAATTTCGTCTTGGGACAAAAAGCCGATAAATCAATGATTTTAAGCGGTGAAAACGAGTGCAGTTCAAGCTGCGTATTCGATATTTCCGATTGTCAGTTGGCGCAAAAAGCTCTTGACGAGCTTGAAATCGAATGCGACGGCGAAATAGTTATCAAGCGTACGTTTTCGGAAAGCGGTAAGGGTTCGATAAAGCTTAACGGCGAGTCGGTGACTTCGGCTATGCTGAGAAAAGTCACCAGGCACCTTGTAGACGTTCACGGTCAAAGCGACCATTTCGCTTTACTCAAAGAATCTAACCAGCTGTTGCTGATAGATAAGTTGGGCGAGGATGAGACGGCGTCTTTAAAAGCCGAAATTTCCGATTGTATAGACGAGATAAAAGCTGTTGACCAAAGATTGAACCTTGTCGGCGGCAGCGAAAAGGAAAGAGAACAGCGGCTCGATTATCTGCGTTTTGCCATCGACGAGATAACTAACGCCAACCTTTACGAGCTTGAAGAAGAAGAGCTTATATCCAAGCGCAAAAAAATGCAGAATCTCGAAAAAATAAATACGGCGTTGAGTTTTGCTCATAACTGCATTTCGGAGGAAAACGGAGCTATAGATTTAGCGATAAACGCAAACAGAAACGTATCGTCCTTGCACGCATTCAGTAACGACTACGTTGAAATTTCCGAAAAAATCGACCGTTCCATCGAACTTTTGCAGGACGCTTCTTCATCGATTGCAGAGCTTCTGGATGAGGAATACGATCAGGCTGAAGCCGACGGCGTTGAAAGGCGGCTCGAAGTTATTTCCGCTTTAAAACTCAAATACGGCAACGGCTACGAAAAAATTATGGCTACACTTAACGAGTTCAAAGCAGAATACGAAACCATATCCCAAAGCTCGCTTGTCGTTGAGGAGTGCAACGCTCAGCGGCAGTCGCTGTTAAATATGCTTGCGCTGAAATATCAGGCGTTAACCGATAAGCGCAAACAGATTGCTTCGGAATTGACTGAAAAAATAGTAAACGTTCTGAAAGAGCTTGCAATGCCGTCCTCCGTATTTACCGTCAGTTTTAGACAAGGCGATAAAACGGAGCTAAATCGTGATGGAATAGACTCCGTAGAGTTTATGTTCTCGGCAAACGCAGGATTCGAGCCTCGTCCGCTCAGCAAGGTTATAAGCGGCGGCGAGCTTTCAAGGTTTATGCTTGCGGTAAAATCGGTAACATCCTCTACAAACGACGCTCAGACTTATATTTTTGATGAAATCGACGCCGGAATAAGCGGTATTACGGCAAACGTGGTGGCGGAAAATTTTGCTAAAATTGCTAAAAATAAGCAGATAATTGCCATTTCGCACTTAGCGCAGATTGTTGCCGTGTCTGATTTATCGATGTTTATTAAAAAATCCGAGCGCAACGGAACAACCGGAACCGACGTCGAAACATTAACAGATGAAAGCAAGGTCGGCGAAGTCGTAAGGCTTATCGGCGGCGACGAAAACAACGGTTTTGCCTATGAACACGCAAAGCAACTGATAGACAAATTTAACCAATTCAAAAAAAATCTATAACATTATATAATAATAGCGTGAGCGCGCCTGATTAAGGCGCGTTTTTTTGTATAAAGAAATTTTTAAGGAACATTCTAAAATAGTGATGTTAAGGAGTTTTATGAAAAAACGTATAAGTAAAACGATTATATTTGCCGTTATTGCATTATGTTTACTGTTTTGCTCGAACACGGCTTATGCAAAGGCTGAGGATTATTTGTATCTCGGAGGCATACCTCAGGGTTTTTACATCAACGAAAGGGGCGTAGTCGTTGAGGGCGTGAGCGACGTAATCACCGATATAGGTCTTGTTTCGCCTTCAAAAAACGCAGACATAAGAACGGGCGATAAGCTGCTTTCAATCGACGGAAGTCAGATAAACACCGCAAAGGATATAGAGGAATTTTTAAACGATTTTTCTGGCGAAAAGGTGGTGTGTGAAATAGTGCGCGACGGAGAAAAAATCATTAAAGATTTATCGCCTGTCAAGGATATAAGGTCGCAATACAAGTTGGGACTGTTTGTTCGTGACGGAATAAACGGAATAGGAACGCTGACCTTTGTAAAGCCAAACGGCGAATTTATGGCGTTAGGTCACCCCGTTATCGAAAACGACGCTCTCGTGGAAGTTGCAGGCGGAGCTTTGTATAACTGTCAGATTGTAGGCGTAAACCCTTCGAAAAGAGGCGCTGCAGGCGAGCTGAGGGGATTTTTCAGCAAGGATAAATCGGTAGGTACGATAGTACAGAATTTAATGCAGGGAATTCGCGGAAAGGTTGCCGACGATTTCGATTACGGCTCGTTAAAGAAGGTCGAAAAAGGCAGTGCGAAGATAGGTTCGGCGAAAATGGTGACCTGTATAGGCGGAAACCAATCTGAAGAATACGAAATAAGCATTGTAAAAGTAGATTCGAATGCTAAAACGAAAAATTTTGTCGTAAAGGTCAACGACGAGCGGTTAAAGGCTTGTTCGGGCGGTATCGTTCAAGGTATGAGCGGCAGTCCTATTTTGCAGGACGGAAAAATCGTCGGCGCAGTAACGCACGTCTTTATAAACGATCCGCTCAGGGGGTACGGCATTACCATAGATAATATGCTGAGCGCATAAAATGCAAAAATAAGCATAAAAACAAAAACATTCCGATAAAATGTAACGGAGTGTTTTTATTTTGCAACGAATATTTTTAGAATTAAAAGGAGTTTTTTCAAGAAGAAAGAATTACGTTTTCGTACTCGTTTGCTGTTACGCCGTCGGAATTTTGCTCGGTATGTTTTTATCGGGCGGAAAAGAGCGTGCGCTTTTAACAAACAATGCGATCGATTTTTTCGTGCTGGTTTATTCAAAGGACGGAAACGTAATAAAGCTTTTGCTTATAAGGCTGTTTTCAAGTCTCGGAGTTCTGCTGTTGTTTTACCTGCTGTCGTTTGTCGTTTATACCTATTGCGGACATTTTATTCTGATATTTTATCGGGGCTACGTTCTTGGGGCGGCGGCGGTTACGTTTTTAATCGGCTTCAAGCTCAGCGGAGTCGTGCTGTTTATTTTTTGCGTAATGATGCAAAACGCCGTTTGTACTTTCGGGTTGATACTTTTTTCGGCGATAATGTTAGATAATTTAAAATCGTGCAAATGCAGATTGACGCATTTCAAGCAGCATTTAACTGCATTGACGGTGTGTTTTTTGCTGTGCGCAATCTCAGCGCTTATAGAATTTATTATTTTAATCTGCGTATTGAGACCGTTAAATTTTTATTTTTAGGTGTAATTTAATATATTTTGCTCAAAATATACTTGGGTGAATTTATGAGAAGAATAATTTTGTTAATAATTTTATGTCTGACTGTTCTATCAAGTATATTATTGAGCGGTTCTAAAGCCTTTGCCAAGGAAAACGAAACCGGAAACGGGGTTATCCTTATCGGATCTGACGCTGCGGAAAGCGGTTTGAATATGGCGGAAAAAGCCAAGTCCTGCTACCTTATGGATTTCGGCTCGCAGACGGTAATTTATCAAAGAGACGAGTGCGCGCGCCACCAGATTGCAAGTATGACGAAGATTATGTTGCTTAATCTCATATTCGACGCTGTAAAGCAAAACAAACTGAGCTTGGACGAGGATATAGTTGTGAGCGAAAACGCTTCGGCGATGGGCGGATCGCAGGTATTTTTACAAGCCGACAAAACGTATAAGGCGAGCGACCTGGTGAAAAGCGTCATCGTTGCAAGCGCAAACGACGCTTCCGTCGCTATGGCTGAAAGGCTTTACGGTTCGGAAAACGCTTGCGTCGAGGCTATGAATGCAAAGCGCAACGAGTTCGGTATGACGAATACGCTTTTTGCAAACGTTACGGGACTTCCTCACGTTTCGCAGTATTCCTGCGCAAAGGACGTTGCCGCAATGTTTTGCCATCTGTTAAACTATAACGATTACTTCAGATATTCCGATATTTATCTTGATTATCTCGTCCACCCGGACGGTTCGAAAACGGTTCTTACGAACACCAACAAGCTCGTTAAATTTTATAACGGCTGCGACGGCGGAAAAACGGGTTATACGAGCGAAGCCGGTTCTTGTCTTGCCGTTACGGCTAAGAGAGACAATATGCGAATAGTTGCGGTCGTTATCGGCGAGCCCGATTCAAAGACGAGAAACGGCGAAGTAAGCAAAATGCTCGACTACGCATTTAACAATTTCAGCAGCAGAAAGATTTTATCTAAGGACGAAGTGCTGTTTCAGACAAAATCTGTTCAGGGTGCGAAGAACGATTTAATCGCAGGTTGCGCTTCCGATTATTGTACTTTTGCAAAAAAAGGCGAAAACGTTAATTTTGAAACGCAGATAATCGTTGACGATAACTTGAAAGCGCCGATTTTATGCGGCGATAAAATAGGCGTCGTTACCGTTTACGTCGACGGCGTGAAAAGGGCGGATATAGACCTTGTAGCTAAGGTAAACGTAGAAAAAAAGACTGTGATTGACGAATTTAAAAATTTGATTAAACAACTGAAAATAGCATAGCGCTTATTACAAAAATCGTGCGGATTATTGAGAAACTGTCAATATCCGCATTTTTTGTTATGTTAAAATATCCAAAAACGTAAAGGTGATGTTATGCGGATAAAATTTCAGATTGTAGGCGATACTTTATACCTTTTTCTTATCGGCGAGCTTGACGAGCATTACGCCAAAGGCGTCAAGGAATTCATAGATGAAAAAGTTGACCAACAGAAAAACTTGAAAAACGTTATTTTTAATATGCAGGAGCTGTCTTTTATGGATAGCACGGGCATCGGCATTCTGTTAGGTCGGTATAAAAAATGCAAAAAATCGGGCTTGAATATATATATAGAAAACCCGTCGCTTGCCGTAGATAAAGTTTTGTCGCTATCGGGCATATACGAAATAATGCCTAAAATATGAGGTTAATATGAATAAAATGTCATTAAGATTTGATGCGCGCTCGCAGAACGAATATCTCGCAAGAACGGCAATATCGAGCTTCGTGCTCGAATTAAACCCTTCCGTCGAGCAATTAAACGACGTAAAGACCGCCGTTTCGGAAGCCGTTACGAATTCCGTTGTACACGCTTACGATTCGAGCTACAAGGATAAGGAAATTTTGCTCGAAGCAAGTCTCGAGGATAAGGTTTTGAGAATAAACGTTATCGATTTCGGCAGGGGTATAGATAACCTTGACGAAGCTGTAAAACCTTATTTTACGACTAAAAAAGAAGTCGAGCGTTCGGGTATGGGGTTTACGATTATGAAAATGTTTATGGACGAGTTTTCCATACAGACGGCTAAGGGGAAGGGGACGAAGGTCACTTTGGTTAAAAACTTTGCAAAGGGTTGAAGATGTTAAGCGTTAATGAAACTTACGAACTTATTAAACTTGCAAAAAACGGCGATGAAAGCGCAAAGGAAAAACTGCTCTTAAATAATACTTCGTTGCTGAAAAGCATCATCAAAAGGTTTAATAAAAAGGGCGTTGAGTACGACGACTTGTATCAGCTTGCGTCTTTGGGATTTTTTAAAGCTATATTGAATTTCGACGAAAGCTTCAACGTCAGATTTTCAACCTACGCAGTTCCTATGATAATCGGTGAAATCAAACGTTTTATGCGCGACGACGGTCAGGTCAAGGTTTCGAGGATAATTAAAAATTTGAGTTACAAGATAAATCAATACGTTGAAAGCCGTGTAAAATCAGGGTTTCAGCAACCGACGATTGAAGAGCTTTCTGAAGTGTTCAACGTCGATAAAGACGACGTGGTGTTGGCTTTAGGTTCGGCTAAGCCCGTTTTGAGTCTCAACGAATCAGTCAACGACGACGGAGACAAACCCGTTGAGCTCGGCGACAAAATCGCCGGAGATTTTTTGGAAGACGATATGCTCGACCGAATTATGTTAAAGCAATTTATATCCGAGTTGGGCGAGAAGGAAAAGAGAATTATCGAGCTAAGATATTTTTTCGATAAGACTCAGCAAGAGATTGCAAACGAACTAAACGTTAGTCAGGTTCAGGTTTCAAGATTGGAAGCGCAGACCTTAAAAAAGTTAAAATCAAAAATGTAAAAATTTGTAAAATCTCGTTTATAATGCTTAAAAATTAAAATTATTATGTATAACGTAAAAATTTGTGGCTAAAATATTATTATGGATAACGACGAATTGTTACGCGACAGATTTTTAAAAGAAAGCTACTATAAAAATAAAAAGGCAGGCATTATAGATGAAGGAAAAAACAAAAAATTATAATCAGGAATATCTCGAATACGTTGGTAAAATAGCGCCTAAGACCAACGAGGCGAAAAGCATTTTCTTTGCTTTTCTTATCGGCGGTTTAATATGCTGCATAGGGCAGTTCATAAGATATATGTTCATATATCTGTTTAATCTTTACGGCGACGAGCTTGCCGGCGCGACCTCTATGGTAATGATCTTTTTGGGTTGTTTGCTTACAGGCTTCGGTATATACGATAACATAGGTCACTTTGCAGGCGGCGGTTCGATAGTTCCTATCACGGGCTTTGCCAACAGCGTTGCTTCGCCTGCTATGGAATTCAAGAGCGAAGGATATATTTACGGTATGGCGGCGAAAATGTTCATAGTTGCCGGACCTATTATCGTTTTCGGCGTTACTTCAAGCGTGGTGGTCGGTTTGATTTATTACGTTATCGGGTTGTTTATATGATGCAAAAAGAAGGTTGCGCGCCTTCTTTTTTTGTATAAAAATATTTTGTTGTGTAAATAATAATGATATGACGAATCGTATTATTGAGTTTAAAAATAAGCCGAGAATAATCGCAACCTGTTCTATCGCAGGGCCCAAAGAAGCCGAAAGCAACTTTGCCAAACATATTTACAAGTTATTGGATGACGAACGCTTCGGCGAGGATACGTTTGAAAGAGCGGAAAGCAAAATGTTGTCGTTTGTGATAGAGAACGTTATCAAAAGAGCTAAATTGCGTCATAGCGACGTAGACGCGTTGATTTCGGGCGACTTGTTGAATCAGATAATTTCGGCAAGCTTTGCCGCAAGGGATTTCGACATTCCTTATATCGGAATTTACAATGCTTGTTCGACGTTTTCCGAAGGCTTTGCGATAGGCGCTTCTATGATCGACGCCGGATATATGAAAAATATCGTCGTTGCGACGGGTTCGCATTTTGCGACGGCGGAACGGCAGTACCGTTATCCTTTGGAGCTCGGTTGCACGAGACCGCCTCAGGCGCAGTGGACTGTGACGGGCGCAGGCGGACTCGTAATTTCTCATTCCGGAGATTTTCCGAAAATCACTATGGCTGCGTTCGGTAAGGTCGTTGATTTCGGCGTGACCGACGCTAACAATATGGGAGCGGCGATGGCTCCTGCCGCTTGCGATACGCTTTGTGCGTTTTTTAAAGAATCGGATACCGGACCTGACGATTACGATTTGATTCTGACTGGCGATTTGGGCGCGCTCGGTTCAAGGCTTCTCAAAAAGCTTATGCTTGACAGGGGTTATGACGTAGAGCCGCAACACGCCGACTGCGGAGAGATGATCTACAATATCGACGAAGCAAAGTACCAAGGCGGAAGCGGAGCGGGCTGCAGTGCGGTCGTGTTTTCTTCATATATATATGAAAAGCTGAGACAAAAGAAGCTGAATAAGATTATTTTTATGGCAACGGGCGCATTGCTGTCGACGGTTTCGACTCAACAAGGCGAATCTATTCCCTGTGTTGCGCATCTTGTGGTTGTGGAGAGTTGATATGTGGGAAATAGTTTTTATGTTTTTGAAGGCCTTTCTCGTGGGCGGTTTAATCTGTGCGTTTGCGCAAATTCTTATAAATACGACTAAACTGACGGCAGGTAAGATACTCGTTTATTTTATGCTCGGCGGAGTTTTTTTGCAGGCGATAGGTTTATACGAAAAATTGGTTGAGTTTGCCGGTGCGGGAGCTACGGTACCTATAAGCGGCTTCGGTTATCTTTTGGCCGAAGGAGCGATAAACGGAGCTGAATCGGGACTGTTCGGCGCTGTCACGGGCGGACTTAAATCTGCTGCGGCGGGGATAACGGCGGCGGTATTTTTCAGCTACATTATCGCATTGATATTCAAGCCTAAATCCAAAAGAAATTAGGAGAAGAAAAAAGCAGATAGGGAATTCCTACCTGCTTTAAAATTGCTGAAAACTAAGCCATTTTATTGATTCTTTTAGCAAAACCTGATTTTTTGTTAGCGGCGGTGTTGACGTGCGTAAGTCCGCTTGAAACGCTTGAATCCAAAAGCTTTGCAACTTCCTTATAAAGCTCCTGAGCTAAAGCCTTATCGTTGGCTTCGATAGCTGCGTTAAGCTTTTTCATAGCCGTTTTAATTCTTTGAACGGCGCTTCTGTTTTCAGAAGTCTTTTTTTCGATAACTAAAACTCTCTTTTTTGCTGATTTGATATTTGGCACAATAATTCTCCTTTTATATTGACCGAATTCCGGTAAAATTTAGACTTTCTGTAATTTTAACACAAAAAAACGAATTAGGCAACCATATTTAACTCTTATTTTATAAAAATTTATTTTATTGAAGATTTTTGTCGTACTTTCCGACGGCGTTTTTTAACTTTAATTTTGTCGTTTTTTGTAATTTTATTCAGCTATTGCATACAATACAATGTGAAACGGTTACGAATCTTATTATACGACAGCGGAATCGGCGGATTAAACGTATTGGCAAAACTTATTTGGCGGTATCCTTCGATGCGTTTTTTTTATATGTCGGACAGCGGAAACTTTCCGTACGGTACGAAAACGAAAGAGGAGTTGTTGGAAATTGCCGTCGGAAATCTCGACGCCGTAAACGTTACGGCTTTCGACGCGGTGATTCTTGCGTGCAATACGCTGACGTCGTCCTGTATGAATGAGCTGAAAGAAAAATATAAAGGCGTATTCTTTTTAGGGGTAACGCCCGCTGCGGTTATAAATTCCGATGAAAAGACTCTCGTGTTCTGCACTTCGAGAACGAAGGAGAATTTATTGCTGACTTCGGGGCGCAACGTAGAAATCGTTTCTGCGGACAATCTCGTCAGGGATATAGAAAAAAATATTTTCAATCTCGGTAATCTGGATTTTGCGCGTTACACGCAGGGACTTAAAGACGATTACCGGAAAATCGTGCTCGGCTGCACCCATTTTTGCTATTTGAAGAAGGATTTCGCAAAGGCGTTTCCAAGCGCCGTCGTCGACGACGGTTTGGAGGCTGTAAATCGGGGCTTAAAAAATTATTCAACCACTTTTGACCACCAAGAACCACTGCTTAAAAACGTGGTGCAAAATGGCAATTTTGCCAAATTAGAGCAGTTTATTTTTTGCGATAAAAAGAGAAATTTTGAAATTTTTAAGAATATTTTTTATAAAAAATAATTTGGTGAAATTTTTGGATTATTTTTATAATATAATAATATATTAAAAAATTTTTCGACTTTTTTTCAAAAAGTGGTTGATTTTATCTCGTAGTTGTGTTATACTGTAACCAAGAACGAAGGGAGAGGGTTTTTTGATATGTTTTATGGCAAACAAAAACATAAGGCAGATGCGAAAAACAGAATAAGAATTCCGGCTCAGTATAAGGAGGAGTTAGGAAAAAGATACGTCCTTACAAAGGGTGCTTTGCCGGAGGTTGTTTACGTTTACCCGGAATCGACTTTTTTAAAAAGAGTTGAAAAGGTCGCCGGGGGACTCAATTCGTTCAGACCGCACGACGAAACCTTGTTTAATGAATTTATGGCAGGCGTTTTTGACTGCGAGGAAGATAATCAGGGCAGACTTCTTTTAAAAGAAGATATTCGTGAATATGCAAATATTAAAAAAGACGTCGTAACTGTGGGCGTGTATGATCATCTTGAAATAGTTTCGCTTGAAAATTATGAAAAGAGAAAGAATCAAAGAAGCTTTGCTCAGGTTATGGAAGAAATTGCAGATATTTGCGACAAAGCTGTCTTACAAAACAAAAACGACTAAAAGAGCGACTGACGGATATGGAATTCAGACACACGCCCGTTATGCTCGATGAGTGTATGAATGCGCTCAATCTTAAAGACGACGGAATATATTTTGACGGAACGCTCGGCGGTTCGGGGCATTCCGGTGAGATATTGAGGCGGACGAGCAATGCAAGACTGATCGCCACCGACCTTGATAATCAGGCGATAGAAAACGCTAAGGACAAGCTGAAAGCATTCGAAGGAAGGTTCGAGTTGGTTCACGACAACTTCAAGAACTTTTCCAAGATAATGGAAAACTTAAACGTCGGGCTTATAGACGGCGCACTGCTTGACCTTGGGGTATCGAGTAAGCAGATTGACGACAGATCGAGAGGTTTTTCGTATCTTGCCAAAGACGAGCCACTGGATATGAAAATGAATCAGGACGCAAGTTTTTCAGCCTACGACGTAGTAAACGGATACGATGAAAGGCGGCTTTGCAAAATAATCTTCGAATACGGAGAAGAACGCTTTGCAAAAAGCATTGCCGAACGAATCTGTCAGGTCAGGGGTAAAAACAAGATAAGAACTTGCGGAGAGCTTGTCGAGATAATCGAAAAGGCTATCCCCGATAAATTCAAGTGCGACGGACATCCTGCGAAAAGAACGTTTCAGGCTTTAAGAATAGAAGTAAACGGCGAACTCGACGGATTGGATCAAGCAATTCACGACGTAGTGTTCGGACTCAGAAAGGGCGGCAGGCTTGCGGTAATGACCTTCCACTCGTTAGAGGACAGAATAGTAAAAAACGCTTTTAAAGATCTCGAAACCGATTGTATATGCGATAAGAGCTTGCCGATATGCGTTTGCGGTAAGCGCAGGGAAATTTCCATAGTGAATAAAAAGCCGATTCTCGAATCGCCCGAAGGGTTGAAAGCCAATCCGAGAGCGAAAAGCGCGAAGCTGAGAATTTGCGAAAGAATATAAACGCAAATAAACGAAAAAAAAGAATAATTTATAGGGAGCGGTAATATGTTTAATGACAGAGAAAGCAATAACAAATCAACAAAATCTACTATCTATAAAGAATACGACAGAGCCGAAAACCAAAACGGCGTTGATAACTTTGAAAATTATTTTTATTACAATAATGAAAGAGACAGCTTTAAACAACCTGAAAACGATTACGGTTTTCAGCAATCAACCGCAACCGAAAACGAATTTGACGAAAGCGTAACTTATTACAACGAAGAAGACATAACGCCTTCTGAAAAGACTATGAATCTGAGAAGGAATTATACCGATCGCAAGGCTGATTCCGCATTATTCGATTCGGCAAGGTTCGAAGAAGACAAAGAAGAAAATACGAGCTTCAAGCTGACCACGCGCGGAAAAACTTTGATTGCCGTTTACGCAATCGCCGTAGTGGTATTGTTTGCAGTAATCATTCTCAACACGACTGTGCTTCGCTCGATGAATAACAGAGTGGAATCGTTGCAGGAAGAAATTCAGATTATGCAGAACGAAAATCAACAGCTCGCCGAAAAATTGGAATTCGTTCAGAGCGAAGAAGAAATCATCAGAAAAGCCCAAGAGATGGGTATGATTAAATAATCAGAGGCAGTTTATAGTAAAGTTTAACTTAACCGTAATACAAAAGAGGTTATTTGTGCTGGTATGCGCAATAACCTTTATTTTTTTGCTGATTTTGTCGAGATTTTTTTACGTTGAAGTAATTTGGGGCGACGATTTGCGAGCAAAAGCCATCGACCAATGGACGAGGGAAATTCCCGTAAAAGCGTTAAGGGGTGATATTCTTGACAGATACGGCAACGTTCTGGCTTCCACAAAACAAACCTACGCCGTATTCGTAAGACCGAGATCCGTCAAAAACGTAGAATATACCGCAGACAGGCTGTCTGAAATATTGGACTTAGACAAGGCGTGGTGCCTCGACAAGATAAAGAACGCTAAATCTTCGGAAATTACTTTGCTGAGGCAGGTCGAAAAAAGCAAAATAAACGAGCTTGAAAAACACGACTTTGACGGAGTGTATTATGCGTTGGATAACAGCAGGGTATATCCTAACAACAATCTGCTTTGTCAGACGCTCGGCATTATTTCCAACGACGGGAACGGAATTTACGGTCTGGAAAGCTATTATAACGAATATTTAAAGGGCGTTGACGGCGAAATACTTTACGAAGCCGATTTAGTGGGAAAGGATATTTCCAAAAATCCGTCATACAAGCCTGCCGTCAACGGTCTTGACCTTACGCTGACGATAGATCTCGACGTTCAAAAAATAGTTGAAGCCGTCGTTCAGTCGGCTTACGAAAACTATACGCCCAAAAACGTTTCGGCTATAGTAATGGATCCGAATAACGGCGATATTCTTGCGATTGCCTCATCGCCGAGCTTCGATCTGAATCAACCGCCGACAGACGATTTGGCAGCGCTTAACAAGCTGTCGAGAAATACGCTCGTAGTTGATAGTTACGAGCCGGGTTCGACGTTTAAAATCTTTACTGCGGCTGCAGATATCGAAGAGTATTCCTTGAACAATCCCGACGCTTTGTCGCTCGACTACGTTTTCAACTCGTCAAACGTAAGAGTCGTCGACGGCAGAAAAATCAAATGCTGGACTACTCACAAAAACGGAAGACATCAGAACGAACGGTTGCAGGAAGCATTGAATAACAGCTGCAACCCGTGTTTTGTAGATATTGCGCTGTCGCTCGGAAAAGACGTCTTTTATAAATATGTAAACGCCGCAAATTTCGGGAAAGCTACGGGCGTGGATTTTCCCGGTGAAGCAATCGGAATGCTGTTGCCTGTTAGTTCCGTTACGCAAGGCGACCTTGCGAGAATGTCATTCGGTCAGACCGTTGCCGTAACGCCTTTACAGCTGATAAGCGGAGCAAGCGCGCTCGTCAACGGCGGAATTTATTATGAACCGCATTTTATGCTCGATATGTCCGATAAAAAGTCGGGTGTGAGCGTTAAATATCAACAAAAAAGCATAAGGAGGGTGGTTTCGGAAAATACCAGCAAAATTTTAGCGGGCTATCTTGAAAACGTAGTGGCTTGCGGTAGCGGTAAAAACGCTTTTATCGAAGGTTATAGAGTGGGCGGTAAAACGGGTACTGCGCAAAAGTTTGAAGACGGTAAAATCGCACAAGGCAAATACGTTATGTCTTTTTTGGGATTTTTCCCTGCGAATCAACCTAAATACATTGCGCTTTTAACCGTTGACGAGCCTGTCGGAGGAAGTTACGGCTCGACTGTCAGCGCGCCGCTCGTAAAGGAAATCTTTCAGGGCATTATTCAGGCAAAAAATATTCAGGAAATAAAGTGAAATAATATGAAATTAAGCGAAATTTTAAAGAACGTCGTCACTGAAGAATTTGATGAGCAAGAGATACTATCCGTCTGTTTCGACAGTCAGTCCGTTGAAAAAAACAGTATGTTTTTTTGTTTGAAGGGCGAAAACCGCAACGGTGAAGATTTCGTTTTACAGGCGATAGAAAAAGGGGCTGTTTGCGTCGTTTCCGAAAGAAAACTCGATATTCCGGTTCGGAACGTCGTCGTGAAAGACGTAAGAGAGGCGCTGAGTCTGTGTTCTGCTAACTTTTACGGCAATCCGCAAACGGGTTTGAAGATTATAGGCGTTGTCGGCACCAACGGAAAAACTTCTACCACGAAAATCATTCAGGCTATTTTGTGTGAAGCAATGATTCCTTGCGCAACGATTGGCACGCTCGGCGTGAATTTTGACGGAAAAAATTACTCGTCAAAATTGACAACGCCCGATCCAACTGAGTTGTATAAGCATTTTAGCGATTTGAAAAAACTCGGTGCAAAGGTGGTCGCTATGGAAGTTTCCGCACACGCAATCGCCTTGAAAAAGGTCTGCGGCATTAAATTCGATACGCTCGTATTCACTAATTGCACGCAGGACCACCTTGATTATTTCAAAGACTTCGAAACTTATAAATCCGTCAAGAAAAGTATTTTCAATAAGAATTTAGCTGAAAATATTATCGTAAACACCGATGATCCGCTCGGCGTCGAAATACTCAACGAGGTTGAGGGCGTAACGAGCTATGCGATTAAAAATCCCGCAGACGTTTTTGCCGTAAATCAGCGAGTAGGAATAAGCGGCACGTCCTTCGTAATCAATATTTTCGACGAGATTTACGACGTAAAAACAAAGCTTGTCGGCGCGTTCAATATTTACAATATTCTGGCTTCTATGACGGCGGCTCGACTTATGGGCGTAAGCCTTGAAGTTATGGTAAAAGCCGTAAAGAAGCTTCAACCGATAAGCGGTAGAATGGAGAAGGTTGCCGTGTATAACGGTGGTTGCGTATTCGTCGATTACGCACACACTCCCGACGGTCTTGAAAAAGCGTTGATAAGTTTAAGAAAGGTCACGAAAAACAATCTTTATCTTGTTTTTGGTTGCGGAGGCAACCGAGATTCGTCAAAACGGCAGATTATGGGCAGAATAGCAGGCGACCTTGCGGATTTTTCGGTAATCACAAGCGATAATCCGCGCTTTGAGGACAGCTATAAAATTATTTCGCAGATAGAGTGCGGACTAAGGGAATCGAGCCTTGATTATATCTGCATCGAAAACCGCAAAAAAGCTATTATATACGGTTTAAAATTGCTCGGTGTGGGCGATAATCTGCTAATAGCCGGAAAAGGTTCGGAAAACTATCAGGAGATTATGGGAGTATTTCACGAATTCAGCGATAAAGGAGTTGTTTTAGAATATATCGATGGCTAAGAGGCTTTTGTTTGCGTTCGTACTGTCGGTTGTTTTATCGATCGTGCTTGCAAAAATATTTATTCCACAGCTTAAAAAAATGAAGGCGGGGCAAACTATACTCTGCTATTTAAAGGAGCATTTTTCGAAAAGCGGAACGCCCACGATGGGCGGTCTGTTTTTTGTTGGCTCGGCAGTAGTCAGTTTTTTCGTGTTTAAAAACGGAAATGCGCTTTTGGCAGAAGTTGCGTTGCTTATTTGCGTCTGTTATGCCGTAGTAGGTTTTTTGGATGATTTCATAAAGATAAAATTTTGTCAGAATCAGGGGCTGACTCCGTTTCAAAAAATGCTGTTCCAATTCTTCGTTGCGTTGTTGAGCGGAATATTCTGTTACAGAATGGGACTTGATAAAATTTTCATACCGTACACCAGACGGCTGGTTGAGACGGGAATATGGATAATTCCGATAAGTATTTTTGTTTTTATTGCAACCACGAATGCGGTAAATCTGTGCGACGGACTCGACGCTCTTTGCGGAACGACCTCTAAAACCGCATTTATCTTTACTGCGCTGCTTATATTTTTACAGACGTCGGCTATGCCAAAGGTGTACGTCGATAAAAGCGAATATCAAAATCTTATTCTGCTTTTAACGGCGTTCGTAGGCGCTTTGGACGGATTTTTGCTGTTCAACACCAATAGGGCGAGCGTTTTTATGGGCGATACGGGTTCGCTTGCGCTGGGCGGACTTTTCGCAAGCGTAATGATTTTTTCATCGAATTTGTTGTATATTCCGATTATGGGAATAATGTTCGTTCTTAGCGGAATATCTGTGATATTACAGGTCATATATTATAAAAAGACGGGGAAAAGGCTGTTTCTTATGGCGCCGCTTCATCACCATTTTCAGCACCTTGGCTACGGCGAACCGAAAATCGTTTTCGGCTATAAGATTGTAACCGTACTTTTCTCCCTGACTGCAATATTTGTTTTTATTGGGTGATTATGTATATAAAAAATGGAAAATTCTTAGTTCTCGGGTTGGGTAAAAGCGGTTATTATGCGTGCAAGCTGATTTTGGACAGGGGCGGAAAATGTGCGTTTTTCGACCAAGGAAAAAGCTCGGCAATCATGGAAAGAAAGCTGAGCCTTGAAAAGCTTGGCGCAACCGAAGTGAAAAGCGACGCCTTTTCAGCGGTAAAATGGTGCGATCAGGTGGTTATATCTCCGGGAATTCCTATCGATAACGAGATAGCCGTTTTTGCCAAGAAAAACGGTAAAGCCGTGATAAGCGAGCTTGATTTGGGGCTTGGGTTGGTTACGGCTCCCATAGTCGCCGTAACGGGTACTAACGGTAAAACTACTACTGCGACGCTTATAAACGAAATCGTCAGATGCGCAGGGTTGAAATCTCAGCTTTTGGGCAATATCGGCGAGCCTGTTACCAAGCATATCGGCGAAATAGATGACGATACCGTCTGCGTGACCGAAGTTTCGAGTTTTCAGATGGAATCTACGAGAAAGCTTTGCCCTCATATTGCGGTAGAGCTTAACGTGACGCCAGATCACCTCGAAAGGCATTATACGCTGGATAACTACGTCTATCTGAAAAGAAAACTGTTGCAGAATTCTACGAACACCGAATTTGCCGTGCTTAATTACGACGATTTGAACGTCAGGGCGTTTGCTCGGCAGACAAAGGCAAAATGCGTGTTTTTTTCAGTTAAATACAAGGTGGAAGGAGCGTACGTTTCTGAAGGTAAAATCTATTATTTCGACAAACCCGTTATGCCGCTTGACGTAATTAAAACCGTTGGCGAGCATAACGTATCCAACACGTTGGCGAGCGTATGCGTCGCCAAGCTGTTGAATATCGCCGACGAAGCGATCTGTCAGGCTGTCGGCAACTTTTACGGAGTAAGGCACAGAATGGAAAAGGTTTACGCCGTGGACGAAATATCCTACATAGACGATTCTAAGGCGACGAACGTCGATTCAACCATAAAAGCGATAAAATGTATGAAAGAACCCACTGTAATAATTCTCGGCGGAAAGGATAAGGGGCTTGATTATAACGAGCTGTTCAGCGCGTTAAAAGACTCGTCTGTTATTCACGCTGTTTTGACGGGAGAAAACAAAAACAAGATGCTGGAATACGCAGTGAATAGCGACTATAAAAACGTCAGCGTCGCAAACGATTTCGAAAACGCCGTTACTTTGGCTAAAAAGGCTTGTCCCGTCGGCGGAAACGTATTGCTCAGCCCTGCGACTTCAAGCTTCGACTGTTTTAAAAATTTTGAAGAAAGGGGCGATTCGTTCGTAAGGATTGTTAAAAAAATAAATGAAAGTATTTAAGGAAATTAAAAACAAAAGGGGGCTGACGCTCCTTTTTTTGGTAAGCGTAATAGCTGTTTCAGGAATAATCTTCGTTTATTCGGCAAGCAGTTACGTCTCTGAAACGACCTACGGTAACAGATTTTATTTTGCTAAGAAGCAGGCGATAGGAGTCTGTCTCGGATTTATGGGAATGATATTTTTCGCCAACTTCGATTACAGGAAATTGAAGGGAAAATCAATTTACGTTTATGTGATTTCCGTAATCTTATTGGGTTTGGTATTCGTACCTAAAATATCCGTTGAAATTTACGGCGCAAAGCGGTGGATAACGCTCGGCTTTTTTACGTTACAGCCTTCCGAAATAGCAAAATTCGCGCTCGTTTTGGTTTATGCAGATTATTTCGGCAAAAACCTTGAAAGAATAAAGAGCTTCAAAACCCTGATACCGCCGTTGCTATACGGACTGATAATCTGCGGTCTGATTATTGCCGAGCCTAATATGTCCATAACCGTTTGCGTCGGGATTTTAATGATTTCAATGCTTTTTTTGCTCGGATTAAAATTCAGATATTTGGCGATAATCCTGTTGCCGTGTTTAGCGATGATACCCGTACTTATAATATTGGAGCCTTACAGACTTATGCGCCTTATGGCGTTCATCAATCCGTGGGCTAATCCAAAGGGCGAGGGGTATCAGCTGTTGCAGTCCTATTACGCCTTAGGCTCGGGCGGATTTTTCGGAGTCGGATTGTTTCATTCGAGGCAAAAATACAAATTTTTGCCGTTTGCCGAAAGCGATTTTATATTGTCGGTAATCGGCGAGGAGATAGGGTTTATCGGAACTTCGGCGTTGTTTTTAACGTTTCTGTCCGTAATCGTCATAGGTTTGAACATAGCGAAAAAATCGACGAACGTATATTCTTACATACTTTGCATAGGTATTACGCTTGTATATGCTATTCAGGTTGCCGTCAACGCGCTCGTAGTCACGGGGAGCATACCGCCTACGGGCTTGCCGTTGCCGCTTATATCTTCGGGCAACACTTCGATAATAGTCTTTATGTCTGCGTTCGGAATAATGTATAACGTTTCTAAGGAGCAAAGCTCGCCTTTAACCAAAAATCTGCTGATTTCATAAAATATTATACGTTGGTAGAGGTGACGTATGAAATACGAAATTATAGGCGGAAACAAACTTTTCGGAGAGGTGAAAATACAGTCTGCAAAGAATTCCGTGCTATTGATTTTGGTTGCGAGTATTCTATCAAACGGCGGCGTTTACATCAACAACACTCCAAAGATTTACGACGTTTTGTGTATGGCTAAAATACTTCGCAGTCTCGGCGCAAAAGTGATTTTCGACGAAGACGGAATTTATATAGACGCAAGCAGGTTGAAAACTACCGTTATGCCTAAAAAGCTGACCAATAATATTCGTGCGTCGTTTTTTATGGTCGGACCTTTACTTGCTAAATACAAATGCGCTACGATATCCAAGCCGGGCGGTTGCAAGATCGGCGCAAGGCCGGTCGATATACATATAGAAGCGTTCAAAAAGATGAACGTAAACTGCACTTCTGACGGTGAAAATATGAATTTTTTCACGACGGGTTTAAAAGGTGCGAATATCAGATTAAAATATCCGTCTGTCGGAGCGACTGAAAATATCATTATGGCGGCAAGTCTTGCCGAAGGCTGTACTCGTATAGAAAACGCAGCCAGAGAACCGGAAATAAAAGATTTGCAGAATTTCATCAATCTGCTCGGCGGAAGAGTGTTCGGGGCAGGAACCGACGTTATAGAAGTTTACGGCGTAAATAAGCTTTTCGGTTGCGAATTTACGCCTATTTCGGACAGAATTGAAACGGGTACTTTTATATCGGCGGTGTGTATGTGCGGCGGCGACGTTATGCTGTCCAATGCAAATTATCAAAATATTTTACCGCTTATTAAAAAAATTGAAAATAATACTTGCAAAATAACCTATGATAATGTTAATATATATATACAAGCTAATAATAAGTTAAACGGGTTGGGAAAAATCGTTACTATGCCTTACCCGGGTTTTCCGACCGACCTGCAACCTATCGTCGTAGCGTTGGCTTCTACGCTCAACGGCTATACCGAAGTTAAAGAAACCGTCTTTGAATCCCGGTTCAGATACGTTGACGAGCTGATCAAGATGGGCGCCGATCTCAAGGTTGCGGATAACACGGTTTTCTGTCACGGCGCGCCGTTGCACGGCGCAAAGGTTTATGCGCCCGATTTAAGGGGCGGTGCGAGCTTGTGTTTAGCCGGTCTTGCAGCCGAAGGTAAGACCGAAGTTTACGACGTATGCCATATCGAAAGGGGCTACCAGGACTTCGATTTGAAGCTGCAAAAAATCGGCGTGATTATCAACAAAAGATAGGAGTTGTTATGAGACACGCTAAATGGCTTTTCGTGCTATATTCCATTTGTTTTATCGCAATGGCTGTTTTGTTGTGTCAGTCGCTTTTCAGCGTCAGCGACGTCATCGTGACCTATTCGGTTTACACTGATTCCGACACCTTGAAAACAGCGCAGCTTCTTCAGGAATACAAAGGTAAAAATCTCATTTTTTTAAATACTGAAAAAATAAAGAACAACGTTACGGAAAACACGCTCTTTAAAGTTGAAAGCGTCAGAAAAGCTTATCCGAACAAGTTGGAAATCAACCTGAAATCCTGTCGCGAGCGTTTCGCCGTAAAGACGAATGCGGGATACGTTATTTTAGACGACGAGTATATGGTTTGCGACGTGCGTAACAATCTTGACAACTCCTCGGATAATTTAAAAAATATCCTTATTGAGTTTGAAAACGAACGGGGAAATTTTGAAAATCTGAAAATCAAAGATTATCTGACTTTTTCTAATCAAGACGTTCTCGATTCGTTGAAAACCGTAATATCCGCAATCGATTCGCCGAGAGATTTCATATCTTCGGTTCGTATCGAAGAAAAAGAAAAGGGTTCGAATTACTACGTCTATTTGACGACGGTAGAAGGCGTCGAAATAGAATTGAGAAAAGTCTTATCAAAACCTGAGGAAAAGACTTTGGCGGGAGTTGAAAAATACCGCAGTTTATCCGACAGCGACAGGCTTATTGCAAAGATTGCCGTTTACGAGTCGGTGTCGGGCGATATAGTTGCAACTTTCACAAAGAGATAGGTGATTTATGTTTAAGAATGCAGTAGCTGTTTTGGATATACGTTCATCGAGCGTAACTGCTTTGATCGGCGAAAGATCCGTCAACAATAATTTTACCATTCGCGCAATCTGCGAGCGTTTTCACGAAGGTTATTGTAAAGACGGTTTTCTGGACTTGCAATCAACCCGAAAGGCTGTTTGCGAAGCCGTCGACAACGTTCTCAGGATTGCCAACGTTACTCTCAACGAAATTTTCGTCGGCGTACCCGACGCTTTTACAGTAATACGCAACGCCAATTCAAAATACGTTTTAAACAGAAAGCGCAGAATAGGCGATAAAGATATAGAGAGTTTTTTGTCGTTGAGACAGCCTGAAATCAACGTTGAAGGTTATTGCGTCGTAGATAAATCGTGGGTAAATTGTTTCATTGACGCAAACAACAGAGTTTATACGCCGTATAAACAGGTTTCCACTTCAATTTCCGGTTATCTTACTTATTATCTGGCAGATGAGAGATATTTGAATTTTGTTAAAGAATGTCTTGCCCGTTACAAGATAAAATCCGTCGTCTTTATTCCTTCGGTTATAGCTGAATCGAAGTTTCTTTTCACCAGAGAAGAACGCTACTCGTACGAAATTCTGTTGGACGTAGGTTATATCTCGTCGTCGCTTTCAATCTTGATGGGCGACGGGGTTTTAGCTCACTTTTCCTTCGATACGGGTATCGGCTTTCTGACGGCTTACCTTGCGCAAAGGATAAATATCGATTTCTGCGTCGCCGAGCTGCTTACTAAAAAACTCAATTTGAGTCTTAGCCGAAGCGACGGAAGCTACAACGTATTTTACGAAGGAAAGGGGTATAGCTTCAATATCGAATCGGTCAACGAAATCTGCAAAGAGTTTTTAAGCGAGCTTTGCGAGTCGATTGATAATGCGATTACCGATAGCAGAGTACGGTTGCCGAATAAAAATATTTGCATATCCTTAACGGGCGGCGGACTATCCGATATTCGCGGAGCAATGGAATTTATGTCCTCCGTTCTCGAAATGAGAATCAATCTCGTTGCGCCGTCAGTCCCGTTTATGAATAAACCGGAAGAATCTTCAAAGCTGTCGCTTCTCGATTACGCTTTGAATTACAAAAACAAATACAGAAAATAATGCTTATAGAGTCAGGAGATTTATGTTCGATCCAAGAGAATTAAACGTTTGCAAGATAAAAGTCATAGGCGTCGGCGGCGCAGGTTGTAACGCCGTCAACCGTATGATAAGCCTTAACATCAAGAGTGCGGAATTTGCCGCTATCAATACGGACAAGCAGGCGCTTATGCTGTCGCTTTGCGATGAGGAAAACCGCATTCAGATAGGTACGGAAACCACTCGCGGTCTCGGCGCGGGAGCCGATCCTGTTATCGGTCAGACCTCTGCCGAAGAAAGCAAGGAGATCATCGAAAAAGCCGTAGAAGGCGTCGATTTGTTGTTTATCGCTGCCGGTATGGGCGGCGGTACGGGTACGGGCGCTGCGCCGGTAGTCGCTAAAATAGCCAAGGAAAAGGGTTGTCTTACCGTCGCCGTCGTTACGAAGCCGTTTTCTTACGAGGGCAAATACCGTGAAGAAAATGCTAAAAAGGGTATTCAGAATCTTATAAAATACGTTGATTCCATCATTATAATACCGAATAACAAGCTGAACGAGGCTCTCCCTGCCGATACTCCGTTTGACGAAGCTTTCAGATACGCCGACGATACGTTAAGGCAGGGTATATGCAGTATTGCCGACCTTATCGCAACGCCTTCTACTATAAATCTCGACTTTGCGGACGTGCGTGCAATCATTAAAAACCGCGGACTTGCTCACATGGGTATCGGCAGAGCCAAAGGCGAAAACAAAATCGTAGAAGCAGTGCGTCAGGCGGTAACGAGTCCGCTTCTCGAAACGACTATCGAGGGCGCGAGCGGCGTCATACTTAACGTCACGGGCGGTCAGAACACTACTATCGGACAAGTTACCGAAGCCGCTCGGCTGGTTCAGCAGGTCGTTGACGAGTCGGCAAATATCATATTCGGACTCAACATAAACAAGGAGCTCGACGATGAGGTGATAATAACCCTTATCGCAACGGGATTCGATAAAAAAGCCGAAGAAGCTCAACAGGCTGACAGTGCAAGCTCGGGCTTGAACGATAACGTCGTAAACGAAAACAGAGCCTTCTCTTATACCTCTCCGCTTGAAAAAAACGGCGAGTTTGATTTTAATTATAATCAGACTTCTGTAAGCGAAAAGGTTACGGTCAACAGGTCGGACGCAGATTTTAACAATTCTGAAGGTTTCAGACCGTCTTTCGGCGAGCAGAACGCAAGGCGCGAAGAAAACTCTTATCAATCGGAGCCTTTCGACGAACGCTATTCAGATCCGGAAGCTGAAGACTTCGAAGATAAAGGCAAAGAAAAGAAGGAGCTGCCTGCTTTCGTCCGCAAGCTTTTCAAAAAATAAGAAAAACGCAAAAAATAAGTGACTTGACAGATATTTTCTGAAAAGTCACTTTTTAATTTATTATTTTCTCGATTTTGCCCATTCTTTCATTCTTTGCTCTTTTGAAAGAACGATTTTTCTGAGTCTTATCGACTTAGGCGTAAGCTCGACGAGCTCATCGTCGGCAATAAATTCCATACATTGTTCAAGACTGAGTATCGTAGGGGATACGAGCTTTAAAGCTTCGTCGCTGCCGCTTGCACGGCTGTTGGTCAGATGCTTTGTTTTGCAGACGTTTACGACAAGGTCGTCTTCCCTTGAATTTTCTCCGACAATCATACCTTCGTAAACGTTGAGACCGGGGGATACGAACAGGGTGCAACGCTCCTGTGCGTTGAATAAGCCGTATTGCGTCGTAACGCCCGTTTCGTGGCAGACGAGACTTCCTCTCGTGCGCTCCGAAATATCGCCTTTATAAGGCTCGTAGCCTGCAAAAACGTGGTTCATAACGCCAAAACCTTTCGTGTCGGTAAGCATTTCGCTTCTGTAACCGATAAGGCATCTTGACGGAATGGAAAATTCGAGCTTGGTTTCGCCGCTGTTTGTGGGCGACATATTTTTCAATTCGCCCTTTCTTGCGCCGATTTTGTTCATTACCGCGCCAACGTATTCTTCGGGCACTTCGATAACGAGATCTTCCATCGGTTCGCAACACTTGCCGTCGATTTCTTTATAGATAACCTTTGGTCTCGAAACCTGGAATTCATAGCCTTCGCGGCGCATATTTTCAATGAGTATCGAAAGGTGAAGCTCGCCTCTGCCGTATACTTTGAAGGTATCTGCCGTTTCGGTTTCTTCGACCTTCATACTGACGTTAGTTTCGACCTCCTTGAACAGTCTTGCCCTTAAATGACGTGAGGTGACGAATTTGCCTTCCTTTCCTGCGAAAGGCGAGTTGTTTACCATAAACAGCATTGAGATCGTAGGTTCGTCTATAGCGACAAACGGCAAAGCTTCTGGTTTTGATTGATCGCAGACCGTTTCGCCGATATTGATTTTTTCACTGCCGTTAATTGCTACTATGTCGCCGATGGCGCCTGAGGTTACTTCAACTCTTTTTAAGCCTTCGTATTGATAAAGTCTTGCGATTTTTTCCTGAGCAAAGGTTCCGTCGGTTCGGCAAATGGTGACCATCTGACCTTGCTTGATTTTACCTCTAACGATTTTACCGATACCGATTCTGCCGACGTATTCGTCGTAATCGACGTTGCATATCATAAGCTGTAACGGCTCGTCGATTTCTCCCTGCGGGGCAGGTATTTCAGATAAAATAGTGTCGAAAAGCGCGTTCATATTTTCACGCGGTTTGCTTAAATCGTCGACAGCCCAGCCTTGCTTTGCGCTTGCGTAAATCGTTTTGAAATCGAGCTGATTGTCGTTTGCACCGAGGTCGAGAAACAGTTCGATAATTCCGTCGAGCGTGCTTTCCACGTCGCCGCCTTTATCGATTTTATTGATTACGACTATGGGTTTTTTGTTAAGGCTCAACGCCTTTTTAAGGACGTATCTCGTCTGCGGCATACATCCTTCTACGGCGTCAACCAAAAGCAGAACGCCGTCTACCATAGATAATATACGCTCGACTTCGCCGCCGAAATCTGCGTGTCCCGGGGTGTCGATAATATTGATCTTTACGCCGTTATAATGAACGGACGTGTTTTTTGCCAAAATAGTAATGCCTCTTTCACGTTCGATGTCGTTAGAGTCCATAACTCTTTCCTGAACGACTTCGTTTTCACGGAATATGTGACTCTGTCTCAAAAGCTGATCGACGAGAGTGGTTTTGCCGTGGTCGACGTGGGCGATAATTGCGATATTTCTAACATCTTCTCTTAACATAACATCTCCTGTAACCCGAAAATTATAAAACTTAGTCGGAATTTTGTCAAATATAATCACAGCCTTTTTAAAGCTGAACTATAACTAAATACGGTTTTACTCGAAAAAGGCTGTTGAAAATTTTAATTGTGTTTTTTGTAAACGAGTTTTCTGACTCTTATTCCTATTATGGCAGCTAAAGCGCATTTTAAAATATCAAACGGAATAAACGGGAAAACGCAGACCGAAAGACTGGATATATAAGACGTGTTTCTCGTGAGCGAAAAATGCAACGTGCCAATAATATACAGCACGGTAACTCCGGCTAAACAGTATAAAAACGTTAAAAACGTAAGAAGAACCGTGTTGCGAATTCGCTTTTCCGTAAATTTAATGGATAAGCTTATCATAATTGCCGTTATAGGATAGGAATAAATGTAACCGCCGGTCGGACCTAAAATCGTTCCTATGCCCGAAGCTCCCGAACTGAACACGGGCAGTCCGACGACGCCTAACAGAACGTAAGCCGTGACGGCGAATACGCTTTCTACCGGGTTTAATACGACCGCTGCCAACAATACGGCTAAAAGTCCGAGCGTGAAAGGAATCGGTCCTGCCGGGATAGCTATGACTGCAAGTACGCAAATAATAGCCGTGAACAGAGCGCTTCTCGTGACGGCTTTTACGGTATAAGCCTGTGTGGTTTTTCGTTTAGCAATCTTTTCTTTCATAAAGTACCTCAACGTAAGATTTCACTTAAAAGAATTATTAAAAAATAGTATTAAAAAAGTTTTTTAATTAAATGAAAAGAACCGCAAAACGTTCGAAGTTGTTTTACGGTTCTTTATGGTCGAGGTGACGGGATTCGAACACGCGACCTCTTGGTCCCGAACCAAGCGCGCTACCAAACTGCGCTACACCTCGATGAACATTAACAATTATACTTAATCTTTATTTTTTTGTCAAATGTATCGCAATTTATTTTTAATTTTTATGTACAAAATATTTAAAAATGACTCTATTTAAAAAAAATTACGAAAAACTATTGAAAACCGGAGAAAATTATATTATTATATTCGTATAGCTAAACGAGGGTTGCAAAATTTTCAGATTGTAACCTGATAGCGCTTCAGAGAATTCCGCAAAGGATACCGAAGGGGCAAAAGCGTGGGCTTAATCTCTCAGGTAAAAGGATGAAGACTAATTTCATTTATTCTCTGAGGGCTTAAGCTCTCGGTTTTTTTATTGTAGGAGGTTTATGAACGTTTTACTGAAAATCATTTCTTTTATCAACGACAACATTTTATGGGGCGTGCCTATGATTTTAGCGATTTTCGGCACGGGGTTGTTTATTTCGATTCGAACCAAATTTTTGCAGGTCAGGCGTTTCAAGGCTTCTGTTTCAACTACGATAGTTCCTACCGTCAAATCTATCGGAAAGAAAAAGAAGTATGACGGAAATAAAAAAACCGTCTCTCAATTCGAAGCTTTTTCCGCCGCTATTTCGGGAACGGTAGGCACGGGCAATATCGTAGGAGTTGCTACCGCGCTTTTATCAGGCGGACCGGGAGCTATCTTCTGGATGTGGTTTTCTGCGTTTTTCGGACTCGTTACAAATTACTCTGAAAACGTTTTAGGTATTTATTTCAGGAAGAAAAACAAAAACGGCGAAATGAGCGGCGGACCGATGTACTATTTATCGGAAGGCTTAAATCTCAAATGGTTGGCTTTAATTTTTGCCGCCTGTTGTTCGCTTGCGGCAGTCGGTATGGGAATGGTGCAGTCAAATTCCATTTCAGGCACTATTCAAAACGCCGTTACGGTCGGAAACGATAAAATAATTGCCGTAGTCGTAGGCGTTATAGTTGCCGTTTTTACGTCGCTTATAGTTATAGGCGGTATCAAGCGAATTGGCAAAGTCGCTTCGCTTTTAGTGCCGTTTATGGCTCTGTTGTTCATTATAATGGCGGTAATCATTATAGTTATGAATATAACAGCCGTTCCGCAAGCCGTGAAACTGATTTTTGTAAACGCTTTTTCGTTTAAGTCTGTAAGCGGCGGATTTTTAGGATATATGATTTCAACGGCTATGCGCTACGGTTTTGCAAGGGGAATTTTCTCTAACGAAGCAGGCTTGGGTTCGTCTGTCATAGCTCACTCCGCAAGCGATACGAAGGAGCCGGTCGAGCAAGGCTTATGGGGTATATTCGAAGTATTCTTCGATACTTTTATTATCTGTACTTTAACGGCTTTAACCATTCTGACCGTATTTATAAAAAGCGGAAACATAGATTTTACCGATATATCGCAAAACGTCGATATTGCAGGGGCTGCGCTTTCTCAGGGTGCGTTTACCGCTTCCTTCGGCTCGTTCGGAACGGTTGTGTTTTCCGTTATCTTGCCGTTGTTTGCGTTGACTACGATTCTCGCATGGGCGTACTACGGCGAAAAGTCTGTCGAATTCGTGTTCGGTGAAAAATACGGCAGAGCGTCCGCTACCGTTTTCAAAGTGCTTTACATAATTTTATTGGTGGTCGGGGCTGTGGTCGAATCAAAACTCGTATGGTCGCTTGACGATATGTTCAACGCTCTGATGGCTGTTCCCAACCTTATAGGTCTTATACTTTTAAGCGGACTCATCGTCAGGATCTCAAAGAATTATTTCGATAGAAAAAACGGCGCGTCCGTTGAGCCGATGCTTTCGTTTTACAAAGAAGAAAACGAAAAACTGAAAGCCGAAATACAGAAAGACGCTGAAATAGAATAATTTTTAAAATCGCTTGTAATTACAGAGATTTTTAATATTTTTATGTTAGACATAATTTTTTAAACAGCTTAATTTTTACCGTTTAGTCAATTTAAAAAAACCAACGGCATAAAATAAAATATGCGACAAAAAGTTAAGTATAAAACACTGGTTATACTGTTCGTCATAGTTGTTGCGATTGTTTTTCAGTATAAGAATTCAGTCAGATTTTTAGAGAAAAAAGCTACGGTGGATTTCCAAAGCGTGCTTACTCAAAGCGTTTACTTAACGATAGAAAAAAATCTTGAAAAGGATTTGGTGTCGCAGGTGGTGAAGCTTAGCTACAATTCAAACGGCGATATAGTGTTCGTCTCGACCGATTCGTTCATTACGGGTGTTTTATCATATAAAATTTCCAACGATACTTTGAAATATCTCAACGATTATTGCAATGGCGGAGTCAGTATCCCGATAGGCGCGTTTACGGGAATAAGTCTGTTGAGCGGTTACGGTAAAAACGTGAATATGAAAATTGTATCCGTATCTTCGGTTAAGTGTGATTTTGAAACCAAATTCGAATCGGCCGGTATAAATCAGACGAGACAGATAATGTTTATCAACGTAGTGCCGGATATAACCGTCGTTATGCCGTTTTATCAAAAACAGACTACCTGTTCCATATCGATGCTCGTATATGATAACGTGATAGTAGGTAAGGTCCCCGAAATTTATCTTAATTCTTAATTCAGCGTTTCTTATTTCCTTGAAAAATCCGTTTTAAAATTTAAGATGCGATTGAGCATTTTTGCTTAATTGCGTCTTTTTTCTTTGACTTAAATTACTTTATTATATATAATTATATATAAAAATATTTGGCACAGCCATTCAGAGGATGTTATGAAAGAAAAAATATCTAATTTATACGACCAAGCGGTTGAAGCTGTCGCTAATTGCCGTAATCTTAGCGATATCAACAATCTTAAAGTTTCTTTGCTTGGAAAAAGCGGTCAGGTGACTGAATTGCTGAAAGGCATGAGGGAGGTAGAACCTTCCGAGCGTCCTAAAATCGGTCAGATGGTGAACGATTTAAGGGTGAAAATCGAAAACCTTATCAATGAAAAACTTGACGTTTTTAAGCAAGAACAGTTAAACGAAAGGTTAAAAAGCGAGGCAATAGATATTACTTTGCCTTCTAAAAAGAATCAGATCGGATCTTTGCACCCTATAACGCTCATAAAAAACGAGCTTGTGGAGGCTTTTTCGGGCTTAGGCTTCAAGCTGTTCGAAGGTCCTGAAATCGAGTTTGATAAAAACAATTTTCAGCTTTTGAATATTCCCGAAGATCACCCTGCGCGCGATATGCAGGATACGTTTTATATTACTGACGGTATATTGTTAAGGACGCACACTTCGCCGGGACAAGTCAGAGTTATGACTACTGAACAACCTCCTATCAAGGTGCTTTGTCCGGGCAGGGTGTACAGAAGCGACGACGACGCTACGCATTCGCCGATCTTCCACCAGATTGAAGGACTTGTCGTCGATAAAAATATAACTCTGTGCGACCTGAAGGGTTCGCTTGAAGAAATTTTGAAAAGCGTTTTCGGAAAGGATATAAGAACTAGGCTGAGACCTTCTTATTTCCCGTTTACCGAGCCGAGCGTTGAAATAGACGTTTCCTGCTTCGAATGCGGCGGTAAAGGTTGCAAGCTATGCAAAGGCACGGGTTGGATAGAGGTTTTAGGCGGTGGTATGGTCAACCGTAAGGTAATAGAAAACTGCGGACTCGATCCCGACGTATATCAGGGATATGCGTTCGGAATAGGTCTCGAACGTTTTGCTATGCTCAAATACCATATTCCCGATATAAGGTTGTTCTTTGACAGCGACGTAAGATTTTTAAAACAGTTCAAGTAAAAGGAGTGCGGTATGAGAGTTCCGAAAAGTTGGTTAAACGATTATGTAAAGGTCGATGATCTTGATAACGAATATATAAAAAATAAGCTGTTTTCCTGCGGTTTTGAGGTTGAGGAGATTATAGAAATCAACAAAAACGTCAAGAACGTCGTTACCTGCAAGCTTATTGAAAAAAACAGGCATCCCGACGCTGAAAAGCTATTTGTTTGCAGCGTTGACGCAGGAAAATACGGTATTTTGCAGATTGTAACGAACGCTACCAACGTTCAGGTCGGCGATATAGTTCCCGTTGCGCTGTGCGACGCTGTTTTAAGCGACGGTACCGTTATTAAAAAAGGAAAACTCAGGGGCGTAGAGTCCTTCGGTATGTTCTGCGGCGGTGAAGAAATAGGAATTACCGATGAGTATTACGACGGCGCAAGCAACGATTCCGTCCTTATTTTCAATGATGACTTTAATCTTGGCGAGGACGTAGCCGAATTGCTCGGCATTAAAGATACCGTTTTCGACGTATCCGTTACGGCAAACAGACCTGATTGTCAGAGCATTTTAGGCATCGCAAGGGAAGTCGGCGCAGTATTGAACCGTCCGCTTACTTTGCCCGATTTTTCGTATAAATGCGGTGAAATTTCCACTAAGGATATGGTCGAGGTCGAAAATCTCGATACTGATTTGTGTTCAAGATATATGGCTGCTTACGTTTCCGATATTAAGATTGAGCCGTCTCCTAAGTGGATGCAAAAGCGACTTGCTCTTATGGGCGTGAGAGCGATAAACAATATAGTCGATATCACAAATTACGTCCTTAACGAAATCGGACAGCCTATGCACGCGTTCGATTACAGAGAGCTGGAAGATAATAAGATTATTATAAGGCGTGCAACTGACGGCGAAAAGATAGTAACGCTCGACGAAAAAGAATTTACTTTATCCAACGACAATCTCGTTATTTGCGACGGCAAAAAGCCGAGTGCGTTAGCGGGCATTATGGGCGGCGCCGGTAGCGGTATTAAAGAAGATACCTCCGCCATCGTTTTTGAATCGGCAAGGTTTAAAAGGGATAATATCAGAAAGACTTCGAGGAATTTAGGACAGCGTTCCGATTCTTCCGCAAGGTTCGAAAAGGGCGTGGACGCATTATCGTGCGAGCTCGGTTTAACGAGAGCATTAAATCTTATTTGCGCTTTAAACGCAGGCACCGTATGTAAAGATTATACCGATTTAAATTCGGTAAGTATGAACAAAAACGTAGTAAATACTACGTTTAAACAAATAGAAGGATTGCTCGGAGTAAAGGTGCAGGAAAACGTAGTCGTCGATATTTTGTCAAGACTTAACTTCGTCTGCAAGGCGGAAGGCGATAATCTTGAAGTTGAAGTGCCGTTATACCGTGAGGACGTAGAAAGTTATCCGGATTTGTGTGAAGAGATAATAAGAATGTACGGTTATGACCATATTACTTCAAAACTGCTCGATAACGCTACGATTACCATCGGCGGAAGAAACGAATTGCAAAATAAAGAGCTTATAGCAAAAAACAGTCTTGTTTCAAGCGGATTTAACGAAATAATTACTTATTCGTTCATATCGCCTAAGGATTTTGAAAACTTCGGTTTCAATATCGACGATATTCAACCAATTAAACTATTCAATCCGCTCGGTGAAGATTTAAGCCTTATGCGGACGACTTTGATACCTTCAATGGTAAACGCCGTCAGTCGCAACTTATCCAAAAAGAATCTCAGCGGCAAGCTTTTTGAGCTTGCAAAGGTATATCTTGCCAAGGAATTGCCGTTAAAGGAATTGCCGCACGAAAAGCAGGTGCTTGCTCTTAGCGCATTCGGCGACGGCGAAGATTTCTTCACGATGAAAGGCTATATCGAAAACCTTTTAACCGCCGTGAAGTTTTCAAAGAATTACAGCGTGGAAAAATGCGACGTCGGATTTATGCACCCGTCTCGCTCGGCTTCGCTCATAACTGATAACGGCGAAAGCTTCGGTTATTTCGGTGAATTGAGTCCGATTATTTCCGAAAAGCTCGGAATAGATAAACGCATATATATCGCAGAGCTCGATTATGAAAAATTAAGCGAGAGCTTTGACGGAGCTATCTGTTTTAAAAATTATTCAAAATATCCTTCGGTAGAGCGTGACCTTGCCTTGGTTTGCGACGGCGAAATTTCAAACCGCTCTGTTGTCGATACGATTTTGTCTGCAAACGTCAGGAATTTAATAGACGTCAGCTTGTTCGACGTTTATACAGGCGAACGCATCGAAAAGGGCAAAAAGAGTCTTGCTTACAGACTGACTTTTTCCAGCGAAGAAAAAACGCTTTCCGTTGAAGAAGTTGACGCATATATCAAGAAAATACTTAAAAAACTTAACGAAAAGGGAATTGTTTTAAGGTAATGGTTGAAATTTTAGCTCCTGTCGGCGGAGAAAACACGTTTTTCTCCGCAATAAACGCCGGCGCCGACGCCGTCTATTTAGGTTTGGACGATTTCAGCGCGCGCAAAAACGCAGAAAATTTTTCACTTGATAACATAGGTTATTATTTGAATTACGCTCACGTTTTAGGAGTTAAAGTTTACGTTTGCGTCAATACTATCATAAAAGACGGCGAGCTTGAAAAATATTTCAACCTGATTGAACGGTGCTTTAATCTCGGCGCAGACGCTTTTATCGTTCAGGATATATTTCTCGGAAAATTTCTGAAAACTAAAATTCCCGAAATATGCTTGCATTTAAGCACTCAAGCCTGCGTGAATAACAGTCTCGGCGCGCTCTACGCAAAGGAGTGCGGTTTCAGCAGAGTAGTTCTGGCAAGAGAAACCAATATTGAAGAAATCAAAAAAATTGCAGGGATTATAGAAACGGAGGTCTTCGTTCAGGGTGCGCTTTGTTCGTCTTTGTCGGGGCATTGTTATATGTCGTCGTTTATAGGCGGTAACAGCGGAAACAGGGGACTTTGCAGACAGCCTTGCAGAAAAACGTACCGATACGGATTTCAAGATCAATATTCCTATGCGTTATCGCTTTCGGATTTGTGTTTAAAGGATAAGGTTGACGAGCTTATTCGGGCAAACGTAACTTCGTTTAAAATCGAAGGTCGTATGCGCAGCTGCGAATACGTTGAAAACGCCGTTAAGGTTTTCAAAAACAGCGTATGCGGAAAAGATTGCAGCGTGGAATTTAACCGTATGAAAAAGGCGTTTAACCGCGGCGGATACACAACGGGTTATACTTTTGGTCTCGATAAAAACATTTTATCTCAACGGATAGCGAGCAATCTCGGCGTTATGGCAGGCAAGGTTATATCCGTTTTTCCCGAAGTCGTTAAGGTCGATAATAATTTTGCGTCGGGTAGCGGCTTCAAGATTATCAGAAACGGCGTCGAGGTTGGTTCGGCGGTTTCTAAAACCGACGGCTGTTTTTTGAATTACGTCGGAAAGGTGGAAAAGGGAGACCTGATTTTTGTCACAAAAGACGCTTCCCAAAAAAATTCTCTTTCTCATAAAAAGGTTGAAAAAATCGCTGTTCACGCTGAATTTTTAGTTGGTAAGCAACCGAAATTATCCGCTCGGTCGGTTACGGTGTGCGCCGATTTTATTTTGGATAAAGCCAAAAATTTACCGCTTAGCTTTGACGAGCTTTTGTCTAACCTGAAAAAAACGGATAAATATCCGTTCGAGATAGAAAGTCTTGAATTTGTGACTGACGGGGTTTTTATCCCTAAATCTGTTCTGAATTCGTTAAGAGTTAAACTTTTCGACGCTTTATTCAACGTAAACCGTAAAGAGCCTTTCAGCGTAGATTTTAATTATCCGAAAATTACAGAAAATAAAGATAAAGCATTGGCTGTTATTATCAACGATTGCGGTTTTCGTGTTGACGATACGGTAACCGAAGTCGTCTTTACTCCGAAGGAATATTCGAAGCGGGTTATCGATGAATTTTTGAATTTCTATTCAAAGGTTAAAGCTGATAAATATTTATATCTTCCGCCTTTTTCAACAGATGAAGAAATATCGAAAATTTCCGATCTTGTCAAAGGTTTTAAAGGTTTTTACGTTGAAAACAGCTTTGGTGTGAAGCTTGCGGAAAGTCTTAACGTAGCTTTGTTTTGCGGCATTGAATTAAACGTTTCAAATTCTGTATCCGACGGATATTTATCCGGGTGCGGATATAAGGTTTGCTTGTCTAAGGAGCTTAGTTTCAAGGAATTGGCTAATCTTTCGGGATACGTCTTTTCGCTTGGTTCAATAAAGACGATGACTTTGGAATATTGCCCGAATAACAGAAATTGCTCTGAATGCGCTGTCGGCGATTTTTCTACGCTGTACGATTGCGAAAACAGAGCTTTTACGCTGAGAAGATACCGCGCCGACAGCTGCAAGTTTGAACTCTACAACAACGATATGCTTGTTGCCAAAAATATTTCGGATAAAATGATTTTTGATTTTAGCGGCTACGACGTCGATTTTGCAAATAAAGTATTTGCTTGCTATAAACGCGGTTCGTTGAAAGCCGTAAGGGAAAATTTTAAATATACCAACGGCAACCTTATTAAAGGGATAAACTGATAATGATTGATGAAAGAACTTTAAAAAGTCTGGAATTTGATAAAGTTTTGCAAAAGGTGGGCGAGTATGCGGTTTTGAAGCGTACTAAGTCTTTGATTTTGCAGTTAAAGCCGCAAATCGAGCTTGAACGAGTCAGATCCGAACTTGATAAAACTGAAGAAGCATTCAAGCTGTTGTTCGATTACGGAATCAGCGGAATTGAGTTTTTCGACGATATTACCGACGAACTCGAACGCTCTAAAATCGACAGCGTTTTAAACCTTGCGGAGTTGCTCAGAGTCGCAAGACTGTTAAAATGTTCGAGATTGCTATCAAACAGCGTTTTAGCCATAAATGATGAAACGATTGTAAAGATTCCCGATATCTGTATGCGGCTTTACTGCGACCAATATCTCGAAAAGGAAATCACGACAAAAATATTATCCGATGAAAAGATTGCGGATAACGCTTCCGAAAGACTGTATTCCATCAGGCAAAAAATCAAGAAACTTAACGAAGATATTCGCGAAAAACTCAATTATTATCTTCGTAAAGGCGATAAGTATCTTCAGGACAGCGTAGTTACCATAAGAAACGACAGATACGTTATTCCCGTTAAATCGGAATACCGCAACGAGGTTAAGGGCTTTGTGCACGATAAGTCGAGAGCCGGTTCGACGTTGTTTATCGAACCCGTCGAGGTGTTGGAGCTCAATAACCAGCTCAGGGGTGCCATATACGACGAGGCTTTGGAAATTCAGGAGATTTTGCGTGATTTATCGCAAAAAATTAAGCTTATTGCGGATAAGCTTTGCTATAATCTCGAAAATATATTTGAACTCGATGAGATTTTCGCTAAGGCTATATACGCTTATAAAACGAAGTCTGTAAAGCCTGACGTAAACGGAAAGCACGTCGTCGATATAAAGCGGGGCAGGCATCCGCTTATCGATAAAGACAAAGTGGTGCCTCTCGATATAAGACTTGGAGAAGATTATAATTATCTTCTGATATCGGGGCCAAATACGGGCGGTAAAACGGTTTCGCTTAAACTGCTCGGTTTGTGCGTTTTAATGGCTGAAACGGGTATTTTTCTGCCGTGTGCGTCGGGCAGCTGCGTTTCGGTATTCAAAAACGTATTTTGCGACGTAGGCGACGAACAAAGCATAGAGCAAAGCTTATCGACTTTTTCTTCGCATATAAAAAACATTATCCACATTACGGAAAATGCGGATAACGACTCGCTCGTTCTTATAGACGAAATCGGAGCAGGTACCGATCCTGACGAGGGAAGTTGTCTGGCTCTTGCAATTATCAAGTATTTGCTTTCGTTTAAGACCTACGGAATCATCACCACTCACTATTCCGCATTGAAGGAATTTGCGATGACGACGAAGTCTATTATGAACGCTTCTATGGATTTTGACGCAAAAACCTTTGCTCCCACTTATAACCTTAAAACAGGAATACCCGGCAATTCGAACGCCATCGAGATTTCGTCAAGATTAGGTCTTTCGGATAAAATAACGGCAGACGCCGTATCCTTTTTATCCGACGACAAGATTTCGTTTGAAAACGTGCTGAAAAAAGCCGAAGAAACCCGCCGGGAAAGCCAAAGGGTGCTTGACGAGTACAAAAGGTTAATGAACGAAGCTCGGCTTGAATATCAAAAAGCCAAAGAAAGTAGGCTTGCTCTTGAAAAAGAGCGTGAAAATCTGCTTGCCAACGCAAAGTCTGTTTCGAGAAAAATGATAAACGAAAAAGTTGAAGAAGCCGATGAGATTTTGCAAAAAATTATAGAAATTTCAAAAAACCGTGAAATCGACGGCGGTATGGTTATTACCGCAAGGACGTTGAAAAACCGCCTTGAAGATAAAAAGTACTCGGAAGATCGTTCTGAACGGATATTTGATAAAAAACCGTTGAAAACGACCGAAATTGTTAAAAATAAAGTTGTTTTCGTTAATTCTTTGCAACAGAACGGCGTTATCGTATCGGTAAACGCAAACAAGAAAAAAGCGTTTGTCGAAGTAAACGGCATTAAATATAACGTCAATTTTTCCGATTTGTCCGTTGCCGAAAACAAAGAAAGCAAAAAGACGGAAGCTTCGCCCAAGGTTATCGTGACAAGGCGGATATCAAACGACGTCGTTACCGAAATAAACGTAATAGGCAAGGATAAAATCGAAGCGTTATGTGAGGTCGAGCAGTTTATAGACGGAGCAATTTCACATAATCTCAATACGGTACGCATTATTCACGGCGTCGGATTAAAGGTGTTATCAACCGCAATTCACAGTTATCTGAAAAACAATAAACACGTCAAGGAGTATCGCTTCGGTGCTTACGGCGAAGGGGAGAACGGCGTAACTATAGTTACTTTGAAATAAAATGGAAAAGATTTATTTAGATAATGCGGCAACAACGAAGCCTGACGTGCAGTCGTTGGATAAAGCTGTCGCTTATTATAAAAACAACTACTTTAATCCTTCTGCAAAAAACAGAGATTCTGTTGAAATAGCTAAGGTTTTAAGTCAAGCGAAAAATGACGTATTACTGTCGTTTAACGGTTACGACGCCGTTTTTACTTCTTGCGGCACGGAAGCCGACAATATGGCTATATTCGGCTTTTTTAAAAGGAAAAACGCCGTAACGACTTTGGGTGAGCATTCCGCGGTTTATAATTCTTTTATAGAATTGCAGAACAAAGGTTTTGAGGTTCGTTTTGCCGAGCTGAATGCCGACGGAAGCGTAAACAGGGAAGATTTTTTATCCTTAGTCGATGAAAATACTACTTTTTGCAGCGTTGTTCACGTAAATAACGAAACGGGAGCCGTAAACGATATAAACACGTTAGCCAAGCTCGCTAAGCAAAAATCGAAACGATTGATATTCCATAGCGACGGAGTGCAAGCGTATCAAAAAATCGATTACAAGCTTGACGGAAACGTAGATTTATACAGCGTATCCGCTCATAAAATCGGGGCGGTTAAAGGCGTCGGCGCATTGATTTTTAAACGCGGGCTTACCGTTCCGCCGTATATCATAGGCGGTGGTCAGCAGGAAGGCTTGCGTAGCGGTACGGAGAACGTTCTCGGCATTCTGGACTTTGCTTTCTGTGCGGAAAAGTTTCGTAATAATTTTAAAAATAACTTACAGAATGCCGAAAAATTGAAATTATTATTTCTTGAAAATTTAAAAGGCGGTAAGGTGATTTCTTCGGATAACGGTAGCCCGTATATCGTCAGCTTAAGCTTCAAGGACCTTCGTGGACAGGTTATTATGAATATGCTTGACGACGAAAATATCATCGTCGGGACGGGTTCAGCTTGTTCTTCAAGACGTCCGCATTCGAGAGTGCTGAAAAACGTAGGCTTATCCAAAGGCGAGCTCGACGGAGTTATAAGAGTCAGTTTCGGCTTCGATACAACCTGCGAGGAAGTTCTTTACGCCGTTGATAAAATTAACAATATAACCGAAAAATTATATAACGTTCTATACAAAAAATAAGGTGTGACTTGCAAAAATGAAAAAAGCTATTATCGTTCGTTACTGCGAAATACATTTAAAAGGCAAAAACAGACGTTTTTTTCAAAACCTTTTAATCGAAAACATTAAAAATTCATTAAAAAATTTTAAGTATAAGTTGGAAATTCTCAACGCAAGGTATCTTATCGAAGAATTTAACGATAGCGATTTTGAGCCGATTTGTTCAAAGCTTCAAAAGGTATGCGGAGTGCATTCATATTCGCCTGCTTACGTTGTAAACAGCAATTACCGAGAGATTACCGAGTGTGCACAGCTAATTTCCAAGGATAAATCAGGGGATTTTAAGGTTGAAACCAACCGTGCCGACAAGACGTTTCCGTTAAAGTCCGTTGAGCTGTCACGCGAAGTCGGCGGCAATATTCTCGAAAGTAATCCTGCGCTTAAAGTAAACGTAATCGATCCGAAAACGGTAATAAGAATAGATATTCGTGAAGGCGGAGAAACTTTGATTTTTTCGGATACCATAAAATGTCTGAGCGGTATGCCGGTCGGCTCAGGCGGTAAGGGCGTTATAATGATTTCGGGCGGAATCGATAGTCCCGTTGCGGCGTTTATGATGGCAAAACGAGGAATGCAGCTTGAGGCGGTGCATTTTTTCAGTTACCCTTATACGAGCGAGCTTGCAAAGCAAAAGGTCATAGATTTAACAAAAATCGTCAGCGAATATCACGGAAGCATCAATCTTCATCTTGTAAAGTTTACCGCTATACAGGAAGAAATTCACAAAAAATGTCCCGAACAGCTTATGATAACTATGATGCGCAGGTTTATGATGCGCATAACCGAAAGAATAGCAAACAAGGTGCAAGGACAAGCTATTATTACAGGCGAGAGCTTAGGTCAGGTTGCAAGTCAGACGATAGAGAGTATAACTTCATCCAACAGCGTCGTCACCTTGCCCGTTTTAAGACCGCTTATTGCGTTTGATAAGCTCGATATTATAGAAATTTCAAAAAAGATAGGAACGTACGAAACGTCGATTTTGCCTTATGAAGATTGTTGCACGGTATTTTTGCCGAAATTCCCTGCGATAAAGCCCAGACTCGAAACGGTGTTGAAATACGAGAGCAATCTCGACGTCGAAAAACTTATTGCAGACGCTCTCAGCGAAACGGAGGTTATAAAATTATAATGAAAAAAACAGTCGTCAGAGAATATGCAAAACTTATCGCTAAGGTGGGACTTAACGTTCAGAAAGGTCAGGACTGCATCGTTTACTGCGAGCTTGATCAAAAAGAATTTATCGAGATGCTCGTCGATGAAATATATAAATGCGGTGCGAGAAAGGTTTTCGTTAAGTGGAACGACCAGAAAATCGAAAAGCTGGACTATAAGTATTGCAAATTGAATGCGTTATCCGAGCTTGAAGGCTTCGAGCTTGAAGAATGGAAGTATAAATCGGAAAAGCTGCCTTGTATCTGTTATATCATTTCAGAAGATCCCGACGGATTGAACGGTATCAATCAGGACAAGTTCGCAAAAGTAAAAGCCGAAAGGTATAAATTGATAAAACCTTTTAAAGAAAAGATGGAAGCAGGCTATCAATGGTGTATAGCGGCAGTACCGGGAGTTGCCTGGGCTAAAAAAGTTTTTCCCGATCTCAGAAAGAACGTCGCGGTCGAAAAATTGTGGGAAGCTATTTTGCAATGCGCAAAAGTGGACGGTAACGCAGTTGATAATTGGAAAAAGCATAACGCCGCCTTGAAAAAACGTTATGAGTTTTTAAACGCACAGCATCTGACTGCGTTAAAATACAAGTCGTCTAACGGTACCGATTTGTACGTCGGGCTGAACGAAATAGGCTTATTTACCGGCGGCGCCGAAAAAACCTTATCGGGCGTAGAGTTTAATCCCAATATACCGTCGGAAGAAATTTTCACTTCGCCTATGAAAGGCGTGTGCGAAGGAAAAGTTGTCGCTACCAAGCCGTTGAGCTATGAAGGTCAGCTGATTGAAGATTTTTATATAGAGTTTAAAAACGGCAAGGTCTGTTCGGTTCACGCTGAAACCAACGAAACTCTTTTGCAGAAGATAGTAAATATGGATGAGGGCGCTTCTATGCTCGGCGAATGCGCGCTCGTTCCGTATTCCAGCGATATAAATAAGTTGGGCTTTTTGTTTTACGAAACGCTCTTTGATGAAAACGCTTGCTGTCATCTTGCTCTGGGCAGAGGATTTTCCGAATGTATTAAAGATTTCGACTCGATGACTTATGAAGAAAGACAGGAAAAAGGTCTTAACAATTCGATGATTCACGTCGATTTTATGATAGGTTCAGAAGATTTGGAAATTATAGGAGTAAAGAAGGACGGCTCTGAAATTAAGATATTTGACAAAGGAGATTGGGCGATTTAAAGTGAATATATTAAAGGTTCCTCAAATTTTATTACCCAAAAAGAACGTTGATTTGAAAAAATGGTCTGTAATAGCGTGCGACCAGTTTACAAGCGATAAAACTTATTGGAAAACTCTTGAAGATTGTTGCGGAGACGTATCTACTTTAAGGATTATCTATCCTGAGATATACCTTAACGACAATACCGAAGAACGCATAAAAAACGTCAATGCTAAAATGCGTGAATACCTTGAACAAGGTATTTTCGAAGCTTATAACGGCTTTATTCTCACCGTCAGGACTACTTCTTACGGCAATAAGCGCATAGGTCTTATAGTTTCGTTCGATCTCGAACAGTACGAAATCGGCAAAAAGCTTGCCGTAAGAGCTACTGAAGCCACAGTCAAAGAAAGGTTGCCGATAAGAGTAAAAATCAGGGAAAATGCCGAAATAGAGCTTCCTCACGCATTGGTACTTATCGACGACGAGCAAAAAAGCGTTATCGAGCCGATTTACAAAGATAGAGATAAGCTCAAAAAGCTGTATTCAACCGATCTTAATATGGATGGCGGTCATATCGAAGGCTATCTTGTTGAAGACGCCGAAACGGTCGTTAAGGCGCTGGATAAACTCACTTCTTATGAAAACTGTTTAAGAAAATACAACGGGGGCGAACCGTTCGTGTTTGCCGTAGGCGACGGTAATCATTCTATTGCGACTGCACGCGCGTGCTGGGATAAAATCAAGCAAAATCTTACAGAAGAAGAAAGGGAAAATCATCCTGCAAGGTATTGTCTTGTGGAGGTCAACAATATTTACGGCGACGATTTAAAGTTCAAACCCATACATAGAGCCGTATTCAACGTTGGCGAAGATTTTATCAGATATTTGATAAACAATCTCAGCGGTAGTCAGCAAATACAGCTGTTCTATAAAAACATGCAATATTGCGCGCAAGTCGATTGCAATTCTGCAAAAGCAATATCCGATATTCAGCGACTTATCGATAGTTATATCGACAATCATCCGGGCGTAACTCAGGATTATATACACGGAGACGCCGAGTGCAAAGCGTTGTCTGTTGACGGTTCGGCGGTTTCGGTAATGATGCCAAGGCTCAATAAAGCCGATTTATTCCCGTACGTTGCAAAATTCGGTACGCTCACAAGAAAATCGTTTTCAATGGGCGAAGCTAAGGAAAAGCGTTACTACTTTGAATGTAAAAAAATCAGGTAATTTATGAATGATAATATTGTTTTTAAAAACGACGCTCGTTCGGTAAAGACAAGAAACGCTATTAAAAGAGCGCTTTTGAAGCTGTTAAAGAGTAAAAATATCACTGAAATCGGAGTAGGCGAATTGACTTCCATTGCCGAAAGAAACAGAAATTCCTTTTATACGCATTATAAGTGCGTTGACGACGTTTTGACCGACGTCACAAGAGACGTTATATTTTCTCTCAACAAAGTTATCCGGAAGTTTACTTTTAAAGAATTTTTAATCAAACCGAAGCCGCTTTTAGCGGAAGTCGGAAAATTTATCAGTTCTCACAAAAGGTCGGCTTCCGTTTATATGAGGCTTACCTGTATGAACGATATCGTCGATGAAATAAAGCGTAAGTTTACCGACCAGATAGTTAATTGCTCCATAATGCAATTCGGGCTTGATTTCAAACCCGTCAGGTATGCCGTTTCGTTTTTTGTTTCAGGCGCGATAGAAGTTTATAAGAATTGGTTGACTCAAAGCGATATGACTATCAACGAGATAACCGAAGTGCTCGTTTCGTTTGTCGATTTCGGTTTCGGTAAAATTAAATCAGGTTTAGGTTTAGCGGAAAATTAAAATGAAATACATAGAACTGACGGTTACCACTACAAATTTATGCGAAGAGTTGGTTAGCGATATTTTTTGGAAATATACTGATTACGGAGTTGCTATTTCCAACGTTTTAGACGTTGCAAAAATTTTGCAGGGCGAAGTTATTTACGATTATTACGATAAGGAAATTTTAAACGGCGCAAAAGGCGTATCATTGGTGAAAGGGTACTTTTCCGTTGACGAAGCCGATGAAAAAATTGCTTTGGTCAGAAAAGACCTCGACGCTTTGAAAAACGAATCGGTTTTCGATACGGGAACTTTGGAAACCGTTAAACGTGAAATCGACGGAGACGATTGGTTGTCGATATGGAAAAAGCATTTTAAACCTATAATCTTCGGAGGCGTTACAATCTGTCCCGAATGGATAAACTGCGAAAATCTATCGGGAACCGTCGTGAAGATCAATTCCGATATGGCGTTCGGAACGGGCGAGCACGAAACGACTTCAATGATTTTATCCGCAATGCAAAGCTACATTAAAAAAGGTCAGAGCGTTCTTGACGTCGGGACGGGCAGCGGAATACTCGGAATTACCGCCGCGCTTATAGGCGCGCAAAAGGTGTTGATGACGGATATTGACCGTACGGCTTGCCTTGTCGCTCAAAAAAATATTAAATTAAACGACGTGGAACGTATATGTTTCGTCGAATGCAGGGGCGATCTTGAAAACGTCGAGGAAAGGTTCGACGTCGTTGTTGCAAACATAACGGCAGAGGTTCTTACGTTTTTATCCGACTCTATTTCAAAGGTTGTCAAGCCTGGCGGAATCGTCATTTTAAGCGGTATTTTAAAAGACAGATTAGATAAAGTCGAAACTACTTTTTCAAGATTAAATCTCTCAAAGCTTTCAAGCGATACTCAGGGCGAGTGGTCGAGCTTGATTTTGATTAAAAAATAATTACGTCTATCATAATATTTTTTAAAATCTTAAATATAATAAGGAATTTTATAAGTTTTTACATTTTATAAAAATATGAAAGCAGTTGTGTTTACGTTGGGCTGTAAGGTAAATTTTTGCGAAAGCTCCCAAATAATTAACGGTTTGAAAAGCAAGGGGTATGAAGTGAGCGACGAGCTTGGCTATGCCGATTTATACGTTCTCAATACCTGCGCCGTAACGAGAGAAGCCGAAAAGAAGTCCCGTCAGGCAATCGCAAGGATAAGAAAATTTAACGGCTTGGCTCCGATATACGTTCTCGGTTGCGCTTCCCAGAAAAAGCCGGAAGATTTTTTGAAAAAGCAGGGCGTCAAGGTCGTAATGGGAACGTCGAAAAAGGATAAGATTTTATCTATGCTGGATAAGGAAGGCGTTTTCGTCGAAAGCGACGAGAGCTATTTTCAGGAATTTATGCCCGTTTTGAAGACAAAAAGTAAATCTTTCGTTAAGATACAGGACGGATGCAATAATTTTTGTTCGTATTGCATAATTCCGTATTTAAGGGGAAGATGCAGGTCGAGAAAGGTTGATAGCGTCATCGGCGAGATAAATTATCTTAATCCGCTTGAAGTTGTTTTGACGGGGATAAATCTTTCTGCTTATAACGACGACGGCGTTACTCTTTCAGATTTGTTGCTTAAGCTTAAAGATTTAAAAACGAGAATAAGATTAGGTTCTCTGGAAGTAAACGTTCTCGACGAAAAGTTTTTAAAAAATGCAATGCAGTTATACGATTTTGCGCCGCATTTTCATTTGTCTTTGCAGTCGGGTTGCGATAAAATCTTGAAGGATATGAACAGGCGCTATACGACCGCAGATTATAAACGTGCCGTTCAGCTTATAAGAAAATATTTTTCCGACGCGGCAATCACCACCGATATAATAGTAGGTTATCCGACCGAAACCGAAGAGGATTTCAGACAAACGCTTGAATTTGTAGAAGAAATCGGCTTTTCCGATATTCATTGCTTTCCCTTTTCGCCGCGTGAGGGAACAAAGGCTTACGATTTAAAGGATTTAAGCGCAGAAGTAAAAAACGACAGATTGGATAGGCTTATGCAGTATAAGAAATCGTCGAAAAACAAGTTTATAAATAAAAACGTCGGAAAAATATTATCGTTTTTACCGGAAACCGAAAAGGACGGGTACCTTGCAGGTTACAGCGAAAACTATATCAGAGTGTACGCCAAGGGCGATTTTGTAGAAAAAATAGTAAAAGTTAAGGTTTTGCGCCCGTATCTTGACGGCGTTGAAGCCGAAATTATAAAGGAGTGAATTATGGATTGTTTATTTTGTAAGTTTGTATCGGGTGAAATACCCGTTGATAAGGTGTACGAGGACGAAAAGTTTATCGTAATAAGAGATATTGCGCCTCAGGCTAAAAATCATTTTTTGGCAATTCCAAAAAAACATTATAAATACCTTGCCGAAATGACTGAAGCTGACGCCGAAATTCTCGGCAATATTTTATCTTCTATCCCTAAGTTGAAGGATATTCTTGAATTAAACGGCGGATACAGGCTGGTTATAAATCAGGGCGACGACGCGGGACAGACCGTGCCGCACTTGCATATACATATTTTGTCGGGACAAAAAATGGGCTGGAACCCGGCTTAATTTGCAATCTCCGTTACAAATCGTTTATTTTTTGATTTTGCAAAAGAAATGTTTTGTAAATTATGGTAAAATACTTGACTTGTAGCGCAACATTCTTTATAATAGTCATTACTTATTATTTGCGTCAGGCAAAGGAGGGGTGTAGGTATGTCAACAATCAGAGTCGGTGAAAATGAAACACTCGATAATGCTCTTCGTCGTTTTAAGAGAAAATGTTCTCGCGACGGTATTATCGGCGACCTCCGTCGTAAAGAATTTTACGAAAAGCCAGCTGTAAGGCGTAAAAAGAAAGCTGAGGCCGCAAGAAAAAGAAATAAAAAAATGTAATTTTTTACACTCGCAATTATTTGCGGGTGTTTTTATTTTCACGGTGAGAAAAAAGTCGCAATTTGTCGAATGAATAACATTTTTAATATCAGGAGCTTTTTTTATGGAAAACAACAAACAAATGACCATCAAGCAGTTAGCCAAGGATGCAAAGCAACGCTTAAAAAGCGGTTTTTGGCAGGAATATAAATCGCGTTATATGGATGCGGAAAAGATTGCAAAACAACAGAGCGTTCATAAGAGCGAAGTACTCGGCTATTATCAATCAAAAATCAGTCAGAAAATCACAAAATCCGAGGACGAGGAGTTTTATCTTAAGGTTAAAACTTTGCTGGATACCGAAGGCGAGGTGTCCAACGCTATCGGCAGGCTCGTCGACCACGGCGTTTTCGATAGTTTAGATTACGATAAGAAACAAAAATATATTTTTGAGCTGTCTGAAAAATACCTGAAAGCGGTGGAGCGTTATCACCGTGAAAAGCAGATGGAAAAGCAATAGTCTTTGCGTTATATGGTTGATTGAACGTTTTTTTTGTGTTATAATATCATAAAAGGAAATTTTTATGAATTATTTAGAAAATCTTAACCCCGAACAGAAAAAACCCGTTCTCGATACCGAAGGCGCAGTACTTGTTTTTGCAGGCGCAGGTTCAGGCAAAACCCGTGTTTTAACAGCGAGAATTGCCTATCTTCTCGAAGGAAAAAAAGTCGATCCTTATAACGTTCTTGCTATAACCTTTACCAACAAGGCGGCAAAAGAAATGAAGGAGCGTCTCGAAAGAATTACTCCGCTAGCCAATGATTGCTGGGTATCTACCATTCACGGAATGTGCGTAAAAATTTTGCGCGGCACGATAAATCTCGTCGAAGGATACAACGGCAATTTCACTATTTATTCTGAAACGGATAAGGAAAGAGTCTTAAAAAGAATTATTCAATCGCTCGATATCGAAAGCGAAAACGTTTTAAAAAACGCCAAATATCATATTTCAAACGCAAAAAACAAGTTTTTGTCTCCGGATGAGTATTTGCTTGAATATTCGTCTTACGAAGCCATCGATAAATATGTAAACGTATTTAAAGAGTATAACAAGGAACTTAAAAGATGCAACGCTCTCGACTTTGACGACTTGCTCGTTATGACGTTGAATATCTTAATCAACCACAAGGAGGTTGCGGATAAGTACTCTCAGAGGTTCAGATATATCCTAGTCGACGAGTTTCAGGATACCAACAAAATTCAGTACGACATAATCAAAATTCTGGCGTCCTACCACAAAAATATATTCTGTGTAGGAGATGACGACCAGTCGATTTACGGTTGGCGTGGGGCGGAAATTAAAAATATTCTTGATTTTTCAAAAAGTTTTAAAGATTCGAAAGTTTACAAGCTGGAACAAAATTATCGTTCCACAAAGCGTATTCTCGATTTAGCGAACACGATTATCAAAAACAACAAGGAGCGTTCGTCAAAATCGCTATGGACTGAAAACGGCGAAGGCGAGCGTGTTGAGACGTACGTCGCTAACGACGAAACGGCTGAAGCGCAATATACCGCCATTCAGATAAAGCGTTTGATTGCCGACGGTTCGAGCTATTCTGATTTCGCCGTGCTTATGCGCATCAACGCATTGTCTCGTGCATACGAGCAAGAATTTACCAAATACGGCATTCCTTACAAGGTTTACGGCGGATTCAGGTTCTTTGAAAGAAAGGAAATCAAGGACTTGACGGCTTATCTCAGAATTTTATCTAATCCGCTCGACGACGAGGCTTTGCTGCGTGTAATCAACGTGCCTAAGCGCGGAATAGGCGACAAGACGGTTTCGGTTTTATCCGAATATTCAAAATCTAACGGGTTAGCGTTGATAGACGCAATTTTCGACGCAGAAAAACTTGATTTATCGTCAGGCGCAAAATCGAAATTGTTGTCATTGAAAAAGCTTCTGATTACGCTTATGCGCGATATGTCCGTTGACAGTCTTGAAGAATTGTTCGATAACGTTTTGAAAAGAACGGACTTTAATTCTCAGTTTGATGCGGATACGGACGAAGGAAGAGAAAAGCTGATGAACGTCAGCGAATTGAAAAACTCCGTCGTGGAGTTTGCAAAGATGAATCCGCAAAGCTCTTTGAGCGAGTACCTTAATTCTATTACGCTTTCGACCGATACGGACGATATTAACGACGGCAATTTCGTAACGGTTGCAACTATTCACTCCGTGAAAGGCTTGGAGTTTAATACTGTGTTTATATGCGGTCTTGACGACAATATTTTTCCCATTTCAAGAGCCGTCAGCGAGCCGAACGAAATGGAAGAAGAACGCAGGCTTATGTACGTTGCGATAACCAGAGCTAAAAAGCGTCTGTACATAACGAGAGCGAATTCGAGATTTTTATTCGGCGGCAGGTCTTATACTGCGCCGTCTAAATTCCTGAACGAGTTAAGCGACAAGCTCGGTTTAAAGCCGAAGGTTAAAGAGCGTGCCGTCGATGATTACGGTTACAGCGGTTCAAATTACAACGCAGGCTCGTATTCGAGTTATAAAAATTATAACGACAACGACGTCGAACCTTCGAAAAGTTATGGCGTAACGTCTAATTTCGCTAAATCTTTTGCCAGAAATTTTGGCGGCGTAAAATCACAAAACGTTTCTTCAATGCAAAAAGGCGGTTCGGGCAGCGGATATAAAGCGGGCAAAAGGGTTAATCATAAAAAGTTCGGAATCGGTACTATCATCACCGTAAAACAAAGCGGTAACAATACCGTTTGCGACGTTGCCTTTAAAGGCGTGGGGGTTAAATCTTTGGTCGTTGAGTTCGCTCCGATGCAGTTAATTGATTAGGAAGGTGTTATTTTGGCTTCAAGAATGAAGGAGCTTGTAGATCTCCTTAACAGATACGGTTATGAATATTATGTACTCGATAATCCGAGCGTGAGCGACGGCGAGTATGACAAATTGTACGACGAATTGCGCAATCTTGAATTTTCAAGCGGAAAGGTGTTGCCCGATTCTCCTACGCGCAGAGTCGGCGGCGAACCTATATCCGGATTTGAAAAGCATTCGCATATATCACGGCTATACAGTCTCGATAAAGCGGCGAGCTTTTCCGAGCTTGACGATTTTGAAAACCGAATCAATAAAGTCGACGACAGAAAGAAAAGATATACTGTCGAATATAAATTCGACGGTTTAACGATGTGTCTGACGTATAAAGACGGTTATTTCGTTAGTGCTTCGACGCGAGGAAACGGCGTGATCGGCGAGGACGTTACTCAGCAGGTATTGACGATAAAAACGTTTCCTTTATCCATCGGTTACAAAGGCGTGCTCGAAGTAAAAGGCGAAGCGGTAATCAGGTTATCCGTTCTTGACGAGTATAACCGTACGGCTGACGAACCGTTGAAGAATGCAAGAAATGCTGTTGCCGGAGCAATCAGAAACCTCGATCCGAAAATCACCGAGCAAAGAAAACCCGAAATATATTTTTACGACGTCAACTATATCGGGGACGACGTAATTCATTCGCAACAGGAAGCCGTTGCTTTTCTAAAAAAGGAAGGTTTTAAGGTCTTTGATTTCCTTAAAGTGTGCAACAGCTTCGAAGAAGTTAAAGAAGCGATAAATATTATAGAGAAAGAGCGGAAAAATATCGACGTATTGACCGACGGCGCGGTAATTAAAGTCGATGATTACGCTTTGAGAGCCGAGCTTGGCGAAACGGAAAAATTTCCGCGCTGGGCTATTGCTTATAAATTCGAACCCGAGGAAATCACCACCGTTTTACAAGACGTAATATGGCAGGTCGGAAGAACGGGTAAGCTTACGCCGCTTGCTTTGCTGAAACCAGTCGAGCTGTGCGGAGTTACGGTAAAAAGAGCAACGCTGAACAATTACGGCGACGTTCTTAAAAAAGGAGTTATGATACCCTCGAGGGTGCTTGTCAGAAGAAGCAACGAAGTCATTCCGGAAATACTCGGAACGACTGAAACATTTCACGACAGTAAACCCGTTGAAAAACCGGCGGTTTGTCCGTATTGCAAGACCGCCGTTAAAGAAGTCGGCGCCAATATCTTTTGTCCTAACGACGATTGCAAGCCTAAAGTCGTTCAGTTGTTGGCTAATTTTGCTTCGAAGGACGCTATGAATATAGAAGGCTTTTCGGAAATGACCGCAAGCTTGTTGTACGATAGTTTGAACGTAAGAAAGTTTTCGGATCTATACAAGCTCACCAATCAAGTTTTGCTGTCGCTCGAAGGTTTTAAGGATAAAAAGTCGGATAATTTAACCGATAGTCTTGAAAAATCTAAAAAGTGTACGCTCGACAGTTTTATTTATGCGCTGGGTATCGACGGCGTAGGTAAAAAAACTTCAAAAGATTTGGCTAAACGCTTTAAAAAACTCGAAGCAATAATTTCCGCTTCAAAAGAAGAATTATCCGCCATGTCTAATATCGGCGACGTCTTGGCTGAAAATATAACTTCGTATTTTAACGACGAGTCGAACGTCAAAGAGATTGAAGAATTGTTAAGTCTCGGCGTAATTCCTTATTTCGTTCAGGCGACGGGACAGGCTTTTGCCGGTGAGAAAGTCGTGCTGACGGGTACGCTGCAAAAATATAAGCGCAGTCAGGCGCAAAAGATTATCGAAGATAACGGCGGCGAGGTAATGAGCTCGGTTTCAAAACTTACTACATTGGTTGTAGCGGGAGAGGAAGCGGGTTCAAAGCTCGATAAAGCAAAAAAGCTCGGAATAAAAATAATTGACGAAATCGGCTTTGAAAATATATTAAACAGTTGAATTTTATTTTAGTTTATGCTAAAATAAATTAGATTACGAGGTGTTGTTATGCAAAGTATGACAGGATTCGGTAAAGCTGAATACGTTATTGATAAATTCAGCCTTACTGTGGAAGTAAAGACTGTCAACAACAGATTTCTGGATATCGTTCCGAAATACCCGAGGCTCTTTATCTGTTTCGACGACCTTATGCGCAAGTTAATCAACGCAAAAGTTGCCCGAGGCAGGTTGGAATTGTTCGTAACCCTGATAGATAACCGTGATAAGGACAAGAACGTTGACGTCGATTTATCACTTGCGAAATCTTATTATCAGGCTTATACGACGTTGAGTCAAAATTTTCCCCAGCTAAGCAGCGATTTATCAATATTATCCTTGATGAAAATGGGCGATATCGTAAAAGAAGGCGTCGTTGAAAACGATATGGATTTTTATCGTGACGTTTTGATTGAAACGCTTAACGGTGCGCTCGATAATCTGAACGAAATGCGTAAGGTCGAAGGCGAAAAGCTTAAAGCCGATATGCTTTCGAGGGTGCGCAACATTGAAACGATTGTTTACGATATCGGATTAAGAGCGCCGCTTATTCAGGAAAATTACAGAACAAGGTTGCAAGACAGAATGAAAGAAATTTTATCTTCAACCAATTTCGACGAAACGAGATTGCTTCAGGAAGTAGCTCTTTTTGCCGATAAATCAAATATAGACGAAGAATTGACTCGTTTAAAATCGCATATTTCGCAGTTTTACGATATAGTGAACGGTGAAACTCCCGGTAGAAAACTTGATTTTTTAATACAGGAGTTTAACAGGGAAGCAAATACCATCTGTTCTAAATCAAACGACTTGACGATAACCAAGCACGGTTTAGCTTTGAAGTGCGAGATTGAAAAAATAAGAGAACAAATACAGAACGTTGAATAATATTAATCGGAGGTAAAAATATTATGATACACGAACCACCAATCGATGAGCTCGCTAAAAAAGTAGGCTCAAAATATGCGCTTTGCACGGTTGCGTCAAAAAGAGCAAGGCAAATTCTTGATTATTCAAAAAACCAGGTTAAAGATGCTCATCACGAAGAAAAGCCGTTGACTATTGCAGCGTGCGAAATATACGAAGGCAAAGTTACAGCAACAAAATTTTAATTTTTATGAGTATGTCCACAGCTTGAGCTATGGGCATATTTGTTTTGTTATTAAAGCAGTGCTTAAAGTGTTTTTATAAGGTTATTAGTGGCAAATGATTGCAGAAGTTATAGTTGACATTGCTCATAGCGAAGTCGATAAAATTTTCGAATATATCTGCGACGACAGCGTGGAGTGCGGCAGCAGAGTTATCGTTCCTTTCGGTAAAATGAAAATCGAAGGGATCGTCGTCTCGTTGAAAGAAAAAAGCCGATACCCGTCAGATAAACTAAAATCCGTCGTCAGGGTAGTAGATAGCTTTCCCGCAATCACTAAAGAGCATATCAGCCTTATGGACTATATGCGAAAAAAATATCACATAACTATGGCTCTGATACTGAGATTGTTTCTTCCGAGTGAAATGCGAAAGGGTAAGGTCAGAGAAAAATTGATAAGCTTTGCTGTCTTGAATACCGACTATACTTACGAGCAGGCTTGCTCTAAAATAAGCTTGAGATCTAACAAGCAAATTCAGATTTTAGATTTTATGTCTAATGTAAAAAAGTGTAAAATTGCTGAATTAAAGCGTGATTTTGGAAATTATTCTGTAAATGCGCTATTGGCTTGTGAAGTGCTTAAAACGGTTGAAGAACGAGAACTTAGATCGCCCTATACCGCTCTTGAAAGCACGGAAAAGAATTATAGCTTGACGAGCGAACAGGAAAGAACTTTAAAAAGTATTCTCGATACGGATAAGACTGTGACGCTCGTTTTCGGCGTTACGGGAAGCGGAAAAACCGCAGTATATATCGAACTGATAAAAAACACCGTAAGGCAGGGGAAAACTGCAATAATGCTTGTTCCCGAAATTGCCCTGACGCCACAGATGTTATCGCAGTTAAGTTCTTGCTTTGGCGATGAGTGTGCGATTTTGCATAGCGGATTATCGCAAGGCGAGAGATTTGACGAGTGGTATCGTTTGCGCTCGGGGGAAGCGAAAATCGCAATAGGGGCAAGGTCGGCTGTATTTGCTCCTCTTGAAAATCTCGGGTTGATTATTATCGACGAAGAACACGAAGGCAGTTATGAAAGCGAGTCTAATCCGAGGTACTCGACGATAGATATTGCTAAATTCCGTGCTCGGTATAACGGCTGTAAACTCATTTTAGGCAGTGCGACGCCGTCTGTCGACAGTTTTATGAGAGCAAAAAGCGGTGAATATAATTTATGTGAAATGCCTACTCGTATAAACAAGCGACCGATGCCCGAAATGCTTATTGCAGATATGAGAAACGAGCTTATGAACGGTAACAACACCGCTTTTTCGTCAGTTTTAAAAGCTGAAATAGAAGATTGTTTAAAAGCTGAAAATCAAGCTATAATCTTTATAAACAGGCGAGGATATTCTCAACAGGTTATCTGTCGGGAGTGCGGATACGTTGCAAAGTGCGAAAATTGCGACGTTTCGTTGAATTATCACTCGTCCGGCAACGTGCTTAAATGTCACTATTGCGGCGCAACTTATAAAATGCTGACAGCTTGCCCTGAATGCGGCGGAGTCCATCTTAACTACATAGGCACGGGAACTCAAAAAGTAGTCGAAGATTTAAAAAAGCTTTTTCCCAAGGCTGCTATTTTGAGAATGGATAACGATACCACGCAAAACAAAGAAGGTCATTTTAAAATTTTAAAGCAGTTTGCCGAGCATAAAGCCGATATTTTAGTCGGTACGCAGATGATTGCAAAAGGGCACGATTTTCCGTCGGTTACGCTGGTTGGAATACTCGACGCCGATATGAGCCTGTTCTTTTCCGATTACCGCAGCGGCGAAAGGACTTTTCAGTTGCTGACGCAGGTTGCCGGAAGAGCCGGAAGGGCGGATAAAAAGGGCGTCGTGGTATTACAGACCTATGCGCCTAAGAACGCTGTGTTGAAGCTTGCTTCGACGTATAACTACACAGGTTTTTTCGAAAGGGAGCAGGCTTTGAGAAAGGCTACGCATTTTCCGCCTTTCGCCGTTATTCTGAGAGTTATGGTCGAAAGCGAGGACGACGAACTTGCGTTAGATACTCTGCGCAAGATTTATGAGGAAATTTCGCCGATTTATGAAGCGGAAAGAGAAAAATTTTTATTTTTTAATAAAATGAAATCACCGATAAAGCGGCTCAAAAACAAATTTCGCTATCAGCTTTTGATGCGCATAAAAATCGGTGAGGACGAATTGATTGATAAAATTTACGAAATATCGTTGAAATACGTTACGAACAAAGTGCTTGTTTATGTAGAAAACAATCCAAGCAATTTGAGTTAGGAGTTGAAGCTATGGCTATAAGAAACATCGTTCAGTTAGGTGATGAAACGTTAAGAAAAAAAAGCGTCGAGGTTACGGAGATTACTCCTAAAATCATTCAGCTTCTCGACGATATGAAAGAAACTCTGGTAAAAGCTCAGGGCGCGGGACTTGCCGCTCCGCAGGTAGGCGTTTTACGCAGAATTTTCATTGTGATGGTTGAAGAAGGCTATTTTGAGTTTATTAATCCGAAAATAATCAAAATTGCCGGCAGGCAGTACGGACCCGAGGGCTGTTTATCCGTAAAAGGTAAACAAGGCGACGTAGAACGTCCGAGAAAGGTTGTCGTTAAAGCTCAGAACAGAAACGGCGAGTGGTTCGAGCTGACTGCCTACGGATTTTTCGCAAGGGCGATTTGTCACGAAAACGATCATCTCGACGGAATTTTATACATAGATAAAGCAAGCTCTATGTATGAAGTCAAATAGTTTTTGCTCAGTTAAATTCTACGATTAAGGTAAATTATAATGAAAATTGTTTTTTTTGGAACGCCGGATTTTGCGGTTGAAACGCTTCAAAACTTAATTTCTTCGGATCACGAGGTCCTTGCCGTTGTTACTCAACCGGATAAACCTGTCGGTAGATTTGCCGAATTAAAGCCGTCTCCGGTCAAGGAATGCGCCGTTAAGAATAACGTTAAATGTTTGCAATACGACAAGGTGTCAAAAGAAGGGCTGGAGGATTTAAAAGAGCTTAACGCAGACATATTCGTAACTTGCGCTTTCGGGCAGATATTATCTCAGGAGCTTATAGATATACCTGAATACGGCGTTATCAACGTGCACGCTTCATTGCTTCCTAAATACCGCGGCGCAAGTCCTATTCAGCACGCAGTTTTAAACGGCGATAGCCAAACGGGCGTGACCATTATGCAAACCGACGCAGGACTTGATACGGGCGACGTTATTATCAGCGAAAAGACCGATATACTCGAAAACGAAACTTCATCGGAGCTTTTTGAGAGATTGTCGCATTTGGGCGCAGCGCTTCTTTTGGTCGCTCTGGATAAAATCGAAAATAAAACGGCAACGTTTACTAAGCAGGATAACAGCTTGGCAACGTATGTAAAAATGATTAAAAAATCAGACGCTGTGCTTGATTTTACAAAAAATTGCAAAACGTTGCACAACTTTGTGAGGGGGATGCTCGATTGGCCTTGCGCCTTCACTTATCTTAACGATAAAATATTGAAGGTATTTAAAATTTCGTACAAAGAAGAAAATAAAGTTTATCCCGACGACGAATGCGGAGTCGTTTTGTCAACCGATAAAACTGTCAAGGTTCGTTGTAAAGACGGGTATATTGAAATTTTGTCGTTGCAGCTTGAAGGCTCAAAGCGTATGGACTCGGCAAGTTTTATACTTGGAAGAAAGATTAAAATTGGTGATAAATTGGGTTTATGATAACGCTTTTTTACGATTGTTACAACGTATTGAATAAAGTTTACAGCGACGGAGCGTATATATCGCAAGCGATTAACGGTACGCAGGTTGAAAGGTTGAAAATCAAGCAGATAACCAAGATTTGCTACGGCGTACTGGATAAGGACGTCGAGTTGAGCTATTACGTTAAGTTTCTGACCGAGAAAAATCCGAAACTGAGCGTCAGAACGATATTAAAAATATCGATGTATTGTATCAAATATCTGAACAAGCAACCTTACGCAGTGACTAATTCCGCGGTTGAGCTTGCTAAAAAACTCGGAAAAAGCGGAGCTAAGGGCTTTATAAACGCTTTTTTGAGAAATTTTATAAACAAGCCGATACCTTTACCGACCGATCCTATTGAAAACCTTTCGGTAAAGTATAGTTATCCGTCGGATGCTTTAAAATATTTAATCGAAAGCTACGGCGCGGATACGGCTGAAAAAATTATCGCCTACGACGAAGAACATTCATTTGCTCGCTTTGCGAGCGGTTTTAACGGAGAAGAATATCTAACCGAAAACAAAATAGAGTATAGAAAAACGGTCTATTCTGATTTGTTCGACGTAAAAGGTCTTGCGTTAAACGACGATTTTAAAAACGGAGTATTCACTTTTCAGTCTATAGGTTCCGTTGCTATCTGTGAAGCAGTCGATAGCGGCGAATTATTGCTCGATTGCTGTTCGGCTCCCGGCGGAAAAGCCGTGCTTTTAAGCGGCAGGTTTAAAAAGGTAGTTGCTAACGATATTCACGAGCATAGATGCGAATTGATAAAAAGCTACGCCGAAAGAATGCACGTTGACAATATCTCAGTCGCCGTGCAGGACGGCGCTCTGTATAATTCAGAATACGACGGAGTGTTTGATACCGTTTTATGCGACGCGCCTTGCAGTGGATACGGCACTTTAAAAGATAATCCCGATATAAAGCTGCATAAGCGTTTTTCAGATTTGGTAAACCTTACTAATCAGCAGCTTGCTATATTGAATAACGTGTCGGAATATGTGAAAATCGGTGGATATTTAGTTTATTCCACTTGTTCTCCGTTCGACGTAGAAAACGATAAAATTATAGATAAATTCTTAAAAAATCACGCAAATTACGAATTGGTGAAAATAAAGTTAAGCCTTGAAAACGTTACGACTGAATACGGCAATCAGTTCCTGCCGCATATAAGCCTTGGGCAAGGATTTTACGTTTCTAAATTAAGAAGGATAAAATGAAAATATTACAGGATTTGAACGTTGACGAGTTGAAGGATTTGCTTGTCGGTTTGGGCGAACAGCCGTTTCGTGCAAAGCAGATTTTTTCAGCGCTTCACAGGGGCGAAAGAATAAGCGAAATTTCAAACGTTAAAATTGCATTAAGAAACAGGCTTCTCGAAGAATATGCCGATATGCCTTGCGAGATAATTAAAGAGTTGACCTCTAAGGATAAAACGAAGAAATTTCTATTTAAGCTTTACGACGGCAACGTCATAGAAGGCGTTTTGATGAGTTACAAATACGGCTATACTCTATGCGTATCTACTCAGGTAGGTTGTCGTATGGGGTGCAGGTTTTGCGCTTCAACTTTGGATGGTCTTGTGAGAAATCTTACAAGCGGCGAGATTTTGTCGCAAATTCTCGTCGTAAATAAATATATCGGCGGAAACTTAACGAAAAGAGCTGTCACGAACGTAGTTCTGATGGGTAGCGGCGAACCGCTTGACAATTACGACAACGTTATAAAGTTTTTAAAGCTTGCGTCTTGTAAAGAAGGCATTAATATCAGCCTGAGAAACGTAAGCTTATCAACTTGCGGTTTAGTTGATAAAATGTACAGTTTAGCAGATGAAAATTTGCCGATAAATCTTACCGTTTCTTTGCATTCGCCGTTTGACGATATGCGAAAGCAGATAATGCCGATAGCAAATAAATATAAAGTCGTCGAAATAATTTCAGCGTGTAAAAACTATTTTGAAAAAACAAAAAGACGAGTCTATTTTGAATATTCGCTGATAAAAAATCTCAATGATAACGAACGGTGCGCCGTAAAGCTTAGCGAGCTTTTGCGTGGCTTTTCGTGCCATATAAATCTTATAAGGCTAAATTCCGTCAAGGAAAGAAATCTTATCGGCACTTCGGATAAATCGGCTGAAAATTTTATGAAAACTCTATCCGAAAAGGGTTTATCGGTGACGATTCGCCGCCAGATGGGCAACGATATAGACGGCGCGTGCGGTCAGCTCAGGCGAAACTTTATTCAGGAGGGTAAGGAGCATTAAAGGTCAGGTTTTTAAAATTCAGTCTAATAAATATCTCGTTTTTTGTCAAAACGAATACCGCCTTTGCGTTGCGCGCGGAAACCTTAAAAATCGCAGTCAGAAGATTTGCGTGGGCGATTTTGTCGAATTTGATAACGACGTAATCACAAGCGTTTACGACAGATTTTCAAATTTTACTCGTCCTAACGTCGCAAATATAGAATGCGTTAATATTGTAATAGGAAATCCGCCTAAGCCCGATTATATACTTATCGATAAAATTATCGCTGCTTCGAATTATGCAAACGTCAAGGTATATCTGACTGTCAATAAATGCGATCTCGACAGTATCGAAGGCGATTGCGTTAAAGATTACGTTTTAAAAAATTATAAAAACGCAGTTGACGAAATATTTTTCGTTTCTGCGCTCACGGGCGAAGGCATTGAAGAATTAAAAAAGGCGTTAGCCGATAAGCTCGTCGTGTTTGCGGGGCAGTCGGCAGTCGGAAAGACGACTATCACAAACAAGCTGTTCGGAAAAGACAATAAAGTCGGTGACGTAAGTTTAAAAACGATGCGCGGCAGGCACACGACGACTTACAGCGAAATACATATAGCAGACGGCTATAAAATCTGCGATACGCCGGGGTTTTCTCAGGTTGAATTAAGCTTCAAATCCGACGAATTGAAGGATTGTTACAGAGAGTTTGCTGATTCAGAGTGCTTTTATCTGGATTGCAAGCACGCAAGCGAACCGCACTGTGCTATAAAACAAAAAGTCGAACGCGGTGAAATATCTCGGGACAGATATAACCGTTATATCGAAATTTTTACGGAAATGAAAAAGGAAGAAAAGTATGCAAAGTATTAAAATTGCGCCGTCGATATTGTCGGCAGATTTTTCAAAAATGGGCGAAGAAGTAAAAAAGCTTGAAGAATGCGGCGCCGATATTATCCATTGCGACGTTATGGACGGGGTTTTCGTGCCAAATATTACTTTTGGCATCAAGATGGTTGCAGACGTGAGAAAAATAACGAAATTGCCGCTTGATTGTCACTTGATGATCGTAAATCCCGAAAAATACGTTGAAGCGTTTGCCAAAGCAGGCGCAGATTATATTACCGTGCATTACGAAGCTACGGGTGAAAAAACAAGCGAGGTTTTAAAACTGATAAGATCCTTCGGCGTAAAATGCGGCGTCGTTATAAATCCGGATACTTGCGCCGAAAAAATAAAGGACGTTGTCAGTCTTTGCGATATGGTTCTCGTAATGAGCGTTTTTCCCGGCTTTGGAGGTCAGAAATTTATTCCGACGAGCGTCGACGAGTTGAAAAAAGTCAGAAGCTATATCGATGAAAGCAACCCGTCTTGCCGTCTGGAAATCGACGGCGGCGTCACCGAGGAAAACGTTTCGGTCGTTAAAAGCGCAGGCGCTGATACGATAGTTGCCGGAAGCACCGTCTTTAAAGCGTCGGATATGGCAAAAACCATATATAATCTTAAAAATAATTAAGTATAGAAAATTGACGATAAGTAATAAAAAACAGTCCGGCGCGTATATCGCTATTATTGCGATAATTGTTTAAGGACTGTTTTTTATATCAGATTTCCGGCAATAATTAAAGAGCGGTTAAAAAAATAAAAGGCCGTCAACAGACGACCGGAAACCGCTTATGCTCTTTCAACGCTACCGCTTTTTAAGCAACGGGTGCATACGTATTCAGAAGAAACAACTCCGTTTTTAACAAGACGGACCTTTTGAACGTTGGCATTGTAAGAACGTGGTGTTTTGCGGTTTGAGTGACTAACTAAATTTCCGCTCAGTTTACCTTTTCCGCATATACTGCAAACTCTCGACATAATAACACCTCCAACTGCGTTTTAAGAATTAGCTTTATAACTATATCATTATTTTTACAAAAAAGCAACAAAATTTAGTATATTTTTTAATTATTTGTTTTAAATTTTTTGTGAATGTGGTAAAATGGTGAAAAATAATGAAGATAAAATAAAAGGTCTTGCAATTATTATATAATTAGTGTAAAATATAAACGATTAAGGAGCGTTATATGGCAGTTACGACATCGAACAGTTACGGTAACATTTCCATATCTGATGAAGCTATAATCAGGGTTGCGGCGCACGCAGCTCTCGATTGCTATGGCATCGTAGAGCTTGTTTCATACAAGCTGAAAGATTCCGTCGCTTCTTTTATCAGTAAGGATACCAGCGCAAAAGGGGTTAAAGTTATGACCTCCGGGGATAAGATCACAATCGATTTATTCGTTGTGATTAAGTTCGGCGTCTTGATTTCAGCCGTTGCCGAATCATTGAAGCAATCGGTTAAATATCAGGTTGAAAAATTTACGGGAATGGTCGTCGAGGCGGTTAACGTAAATATTATGGGTGTCAAACTTTAATTTGATTTTAAGGAGTTTATTATGCCTAAGAGTATCAACGGCGCAATGTTTACCAAAATGGTTACTTTTGCGTCTCGCTTGCTCGATTTAAATAGAGAGAAAATCGACGCTTTGAACGTATTCCCCGTGCCGGACGGAGATACGGGAACGAATATGAGCCTTACGATGAGGTCTGCGGTCAAAGAGCTGAAATCTGCCCGCTCAAACAGCTTAGCTGAAACTTGCGATAAGATTTCAAGCGGTGCGCTCCGCGGCGCAAGGGGAAATTCAGGCGTTATTACCTCACAGATATTTAAGGGTATTTGTTCGTCGCTAAGGGACGAAGAAGAAATTACCACCAAGGCTTTTACAAAAGCCTTGCAAAGCGCAACTAAGGTTGCTTATTCTGCCGTATCCAAGCCTAAGGAAGGCACAATACTTACCGTTATCAGAATGATGAGCGAGGGCGCTCAGAATATAAAAGCCAAAGATTTTGAAGAATATTTTACGCAAATTCTCGAAGTCGGCGAAAGCGCGCTCCAGATGACGCCTGAGCTTTTGCCAGTACTTAAAAAAGCCGGCGTTGTAGATAGCGGCGGAACGGGCTTGTTGATAATTTTCCGCGGAATGCAGATGGCTGTTTCCGGCTTGGAAATCGCCGAAGGCGAGTATGAAGCCGAGGTTGTCGAAACGCCTAAAGAAGATATGCCGACTGCCGACGTGTTAAATTTGGGCGACATAGAATTCGGTTATTGTACTGAGTTTTTTATCATCAACTTAAAGAAAAAAACCACATTGGCGGATATTGACAGATTGCGTGAAAAGCTTATGACGATGGGCGATAGCGTTATCGTTGTCGGCGATTTGAGCTTTGTCAAGGTTCACGTCCACACCAACACTCCCGGCAAGGCTTTGACGTTGGCGTTGGAGCTTGGCGAAATTAACAACGTTAAAATCGATAATATGCTCGAAGAGCATCGGGAAATGATTAAAAAGTATGAGGCTGAAAGAAAACCCGTAGGCGTCATATCGGTTGCTCAGGGCGATGGACTTGCGCAGATTTTTAAGGAATTGAACGTGGATATCGTAATCGAAGGCGGTCAGACGATGAATCCGAGCGCAGACGATATTGCGAATGCTGTAACACAGGTCAACGCCGAAACTGTTTTCGTACTTCCTAACAACAAGAATATCATACTTGCCGCCGAGCAGGCAAAAGATTTGGTCGAAGGTAAAAAGATCGTAGTCGTGCCGACTAAGAACGTTCCCGAGGGACTGACTGCCGCTATTTCGTTTGATCCCGATATTTCAAGCGACGATAACCTTATGAATATGCTTCACGCTATCGACAGCGTTACCGAAGGTATGGTTACTTATGCGGTTAGATCGACGAGAGTGGATAATTTGACCATCAAAAAAGGCGATTTTATCGGTCTTACAAGCAAAAAGATACTGACAAAAGCAAAATCCGTAGAAGACGCTACGCTGGATCTGATTGCAAAGCTTATGGATAAAACTCATAGTCTTGTCAATCTGTATTTCGGCGACGACGTTTCGCAGGAAAACGCCGAATCGTTACAGAAAAAGGTTGCAGAGCTTTATCCCGATTGCGACGTCGAATTGTATTACGGCGGTCAGGCGGTTTACTATTATATCATTTCGTTAGAATAAATTTTAAAGGAAAAACTGAAGTTTTTCCTTTTTTTATAATTATGGAATTAAGACTGATTAAAGGTTTAAGCGACAAAAGAATAGCTGATTTAAAAATGATGGGCATAAATTCAGCCGAAGAGCTTATAAGGCATTTTCCGAAAAATTATCTCGATTTAAGGAACGAAATAAGCATTCGCGAAGCAGTCCATAACGATTTTGCGTTGTTTAAAGCAAGAATCGTCGGTACGCCGACGCTTTTAAAAACGAAAACGCGTTTCAACTACGTCAAAGCTATGTGCGAACAAGGCGGCGAGCTTTTCAACGTTATCTGGTTTAATCAACCGTACGTTTTATCAAAGCTGTCGCCGAATACCGAGTATCTGTTTTACGGACGAGTCAGAAACCGTTTCGGTCAGGTTTCAGTCACCAATCCGACGTTTGAATTGGTTGATAGCAATCTGAGCTTAAAAGGCATAGTGCCGGTTTACAGAGTCAAGGGTTGTATAACTCAAAAAATTATGCGCAGCGTAATTTCAGACGCATTGAATAAAGTGAGTATTCAGTCCGTTTTACCGCAAAACTCGTTGCTGGGCGAAAATATTCTGAGTCTTAGCGAAGCATATAAGACCGTCCATAGTCCTCAAACCTTTACTTTGCAAAGAGAGGCTTCGGAAAGGATCGCTCTCGAAGAATATTACGTTTTAATTTCTGCATTTAAAATAATAAAAGGCGACAAACAGCAAATCCGCATAAACAGGTATAACTGTTCCGGAGCTGAGCTGAAAAAATTTACTTCCCGATTCGGCTTTGAATTTACGGCAGGTCAAAAGCAAGCGGTCAACGATATTTTTGCCGATATGAAAGGCAATAACGTTATGAACAGACTTTTACAAGGCGACGTAGGAAGCGGAAAAACCGCGGTAGCGCTGTGTGCGGTTTATATGTCTGCCGTAAGCGGTTACCAATCCGTAATGCTTGCGCCGACCGAAGTGCTTGCGAAACAGAATTTCGAGTTGATGAAAAAGTATTTTCCCGAGTTCAGAATAGGCTTTTTATCCGGCTCGGTTTCGCCAAAAGAAAAAACGGCAATAAAGAAAGCCGTTAAAAACGGCGAATACGATATAGTTTGCGGAACTCACGCCGTTTTGGAAAAAGACGTTCAGTTTAAAAATCTCAGTCTTTGCGTTTGTGACGAGCAACAGCGGTTCGGCGTTTCTCAAAGAACGAAATTAGTGGAAAAAGGCAGAGCGACAGACGTTCTCGTTATGAGTGCAACGCCGATTCCGCGCACTTTATCTTTAATTTTTTACGGCGACCTTGACGTTTCGACTATTCCCGATAAACCTAAGCGGCGTCAGGAGGTTACAACGAGCATAGTACCGAATTTCAAATACGACGATATGCTTAAATTTATACAAAGAGAAGTCAACGACGGCAGGCAAGCGTTTTTTGTATGTCCGAAAATCGAAGGCGATTTAGAAGGTTCTCAGATGAGCGTTCAGGAAATTTACGACGAGATTAAGAATAAATCTCCGTCGCTCAGATGCGAAATACTTCACGGTAAGATGAAAGACAAAGAAAAGACTGAAATAATGCAGAATTTTTTAGAAAAGAAATTTGACGTTTTAATTTCTACTACCGTTATCGAAGTCGGTATCGACGTTCCCAACGCTACCGTTATGGTTATTTACGGCGCAGATAGATTCGGTCTGTCGCAGCTGCATCAGCTTCGTGGACGAGTCGGAAGGTCGGACCTTAAAAGCTATTGCTTCCTGTTGAGCGATAACGATAGCGAAAAAGCTATGAACAGGCTGAAAATTCTCAAAGAGAACAGCGACGGCTTTAATATTTCCGAGCGGGATTTCGAAGAACGCGGAAGCGGAGATTTTATGGGAACGAGGCAGTCTGGTAAATTCGGCGGTATTCTCGGCGGCTTGCAATATTCGACTTCGGTGATTTTTCTTGCTAAAAAGGTCAGCGACCACGCTTTTTTATCCAACGAAAATATACGGAAAATCAGAGAAATTGCTTTCGAACGTTATTATAGCTTGAAGGACGTGACCTTGAATTAACAATCTATCCAAACGGTTTTGCTTCGAGCGAAATTAAAAAAATATCGGTGAAAACCGATATTTTTTTATATCAGGTGTTGAGCGTGTTCATGAGGTGTGACCAGAATGGTTTTCTGGTTAGTATAAAATACCATTCCCGTATTGATATTTTGCGGTTTTTTAACGAATTTTCTCAGAGTGTAATCGACGGGAACCTTATCGCTGTTTCTTGCCTTTGAATAATATGCGCAGATTTCCGCTGAAAACAGAATTACGTCGTCCGGGACCGTTTTTCCGTCGGTTTTTATGATTACATGTGCGCTGTGATAATCTTTTGCGTGAACGAATACGTCGTTTCTCGACGCGTTTAAAGTAAGCTTGTCGTTTTGCATATTGTTTTTGCCGACGAATATTGTGAAGCCGTTATATAGATATTCGCGCGGTTTTGATATTGCAGGGGGTTTTTTATTTGATTTTTGCGTTTTTATCAAACCGTAAAGCTTCAATTCTTCTTCAATATCCTGCAAATCGGATAAGGTCTTGGCTTCGTCGATTTCAAAATTCAAGGTATTGATATATTCGATTTCTCTATTTACGTTATCGACTTGCGTAGTAGTTGCTTTCTGAGTATTTTTGAGCTTTGTCGCTTTTTTAAAGTATTTTTCAGCGTTTTCCTTTGCCGTCAGTTTCTTGTCAACGGGAATTTTTATTATAGGGTAATCGTCCTTTGTGTAATCGTTTAAAGCGACGTAATCCGAATTTATATTTTTCAGTTGATACAGGTTAGAAATCAACAGCTCGCCGTAAAGCTTGAGTTTTTCCGTATCTAAGCATTCATTGAGCCGTTCAAGAAGAAGCTGCAATTTCTTTTCGGTCTTTTTTTGATAAGCCGATACGACGCTTTTGATTTTTGCCTTGGCAGAGGTGAATATTCTTTTATCTTCTTTTGCGATATAAAAACCGTCAACGGTTTTAAGTATGCTTTCAAAACGTGTTTTTTCAGCTGTAACCGTTATATAATCTGTAATGAAAAAATCCTTGTCAGTACAGTTCGGCTGTATTTTACATTTAACGTAAAAATCTTTAAAAAACGATATAAAATCTGGAATATTTAAGTTTTTTTCAAAATTCAGGTCGTTGTTTTTAAGAGCGTATCTTTGCGTAATTTCAAAAGCAGTCTGTTTGGATATTCCTTTAATATTTTCGAAAACGTATTGTGTAAAATCGCCTTCGCAATAATTCGATAATACTCTCGTTAAAGCCTTATCGTCGTCAGGCTCGGCTTTTAATTGCGATATAGGAAGTATATATTTTACGCCCGGAAAAATAGGTCTGAGATTGTTCTGGTCTATGGTGGACTGTTTAATGGCGCCGATGATAATTCCGTTCTGAACGGCTATTACGTTTGAAAATTTTCCCATTATTTCGACGTAAATTTCTTTTTCGCACAATTCGAAAAGCTCGTTTTTGCATTCGGCGGTCAGTTTTATGATTCGCTCGTTATTAACTAAGGCAACGTCAGTAATTACCGCTTTTGAAAAATGTTTTCTCAACAGCATAAGAAAGTTAGGCGCAGAAATCGGGTTGGAAAAATTTTTTTCGGTAACGCAAATTCTCGCAGATTCTGCATGCGCCGATATGAGTAGCTTAAAGTTTTCTCTTTGACTATGCATAGAAAAAACTACGGTGTCGCTATCGGGCTGATTGATTTTTTCCACCTTGGATTGAATAAGTATTTTTTTAAGTTCTTCGGCTGTGTGATACAGTGTGAAAGCGTCTTGCGGCATAATTCTTCCTTTTAACTAATTATATTATACTTTTATTGAGGAAAAAAGCAATAAAACGCATAAAAAAAGTTTACAATTCCGGGAAAAAATGTTAAACTTTACTGGTATTAAAGAAAAGTTTAGGAGTTTATTATGAAATACGTTACAGAAAAGGCTGAAAAAAGCCAGATTAAAGTCACTATGACGATCGAAAGCGCAGATTGGGAAGACGCCATTCGCAAAGCTTACGAAAAGAGCAAATCAAAATTCAACGTTCAGGGATTCAGAAAGGGCAAAGTGCCGTTTGCCGTAATTTGTTCTCAATACGGCAAAGAAGTTTTTTATGAAGACGCTTTAAACATTGCTATAAGCGAATATTATCCTCAGGTTCTTGCAAAAGAAGATTCTATTCACCCCGTCGGCGATCCCGATATCAAGCTCAACGATTTCGGCGAGGAAATCAAACTCGATATTCTCATTCCCGTTATGCCCGAAGTAGTAATTGAGTCATACAAGGGTATAAAGGTAGATAAAGTTGAGTATAATGTAACCGATGAGGACGTTCAGAAGGACGTAGATCGTTTGCTCGATCGTAACTCACGCGAAATTTCAGTTACAGACAGGGCGTGCAAGGAAGGCGATACGGTCGTTATTGATTTTTCAGGTTCAGTTGACGGCGTAAAATTCGAAGGCGGCACGGCGGAAAAATACAGACTCAATCTCGGTTTGCATTCCTTTGTTCCGGGATTTGAAGAACAAGTTGTCGGTATGAATATCGGCGACGAAAAGGAAATCAACGTTAAATTCCCCGAAGATTATACCGAAGAATTAAAGGGTAAGGACGCAGTTTTTGCTATCAAACTACACGAAATACTTAACAAAGAGCTTCCTGAATTGAACGACGAGTTTATAAAAGAAGCTACCGGCGACGAATCTGTTGAAGCATACAAGCAAAAGGTCAGAGAAAGAATACAGAAAGAAAACGACAACAGAGCTAAAAACGAGACCGAAGATAAGCTTCTTGACGCTATAGCCGAAAAGACTACCGTTGAAATTCCCGACGCTATGGTTGAAAACGAAATTTCAAGTATGATTCAACAGCTCGAATACAGATTGATGTACCAGGGAATCAAGCTCGACGATTATCTCAAAATGATCGGTCAGACCGAACAGGATCTCAGGGCTTCTTATAAAGATACGGCTCTTCCGAGGGTTAAGAAACAGCTTATCGTAAACAAGATAATCGAAACGGAAAACATAAAAGCAGAGCAGGCTGAGATTGACGCAAAGATTGCAGAACAGGCTAAATCTGTTGATAAAGAAGTTGAAGAATACAAGAAGACTATGGATCCGAGACAGGTTGAATACATTCAGAATTCAATCATCGTCGATAAACTTTTTGAGTTCTTAATCAACAATAACGAAGTTGCTTAATTATTGTAAAAAGTTTTAAAATCACCGATTGTAATAGGAGTTTTATGAAATATTTGCAGGTTTCAGAATCAACGGGCGCAGGCGAAAAGGTAATGGACTTATGGTCCAGACTTTTGGAAGACAGAATAATATTCATAACCGGCGAAATCGACGACGTTCTGGCAAACGCCGTCGTTGCGCAGCTTATATATCTCGAAGCCAAGGATCCCGATAAGGATATTTGCCTTTATATCAACAGTCCGGGCGGAAGCGTTTCAGCAGGCTTTGCCATTTACGACACTATGAACTACATCAAATGCGACGTAAGCACGATTTGTATCGGACTTGCGGCAAGTATGGGCGCATTTCTTTTGTCGAGCGGAGCTAAAGGCAAGCGTTATGCTTTACCGAACAGTGAAATAATGATTCACCAACCGCTCGGCGGAGCAAGAGGTCAGGCGACGGACATCAAAATTGTTGCCGACCACATTATGAAGACAAAGGCTAAATTGAACGCCATACTTTCTAAAAATACTCAAAAACCGATAGAGCAGATAGAAAAAGATACGGATAGAGATAACTATTTATCTGCAGAAGAGGCAAAGGAGTACGGACTTATCGACACCGTATATTATTCAAGATAAATGGAGGATTATGGATAACAACAACACGACATCTAACGGAAATACCGATAATCCTGAAATGCGTTGTTCGTTTTGCGGAAAGCCGAAAGAGCTTGCAAACAGACTGATTGCGGGACCAAACGGCGTTTATATCTGCGACGAATGTATAGAAATTTGTCAGGACGTTTTGAAAGACGATACCGAAAACGAAAAATCGCAGCAAGTTCAGCTTTTAAAACCGCAGGAAATCAAAGCGGAGTTGGATAAATTTATCGTCGGTCAGGACGAAGCAAAAAAGGTATTATCGGTTGCCGTTTATAATCATTACAAGCGTATCAATATGTTGAGAGCGCGCAAGGATAAAGACGACGATACCTTGGTTGAAAAGTCCAATATTTTAATGTTGGGCCCAACGGGATGCGGTAAAACGCTGCTTGCTTCGACGCTTGCTAAAATTCTTAACGTTCCGTTTGCCGTTGCAGACGCAACTACGCTTACGGAAGCAGGTTACGTCGGTGAGGACGTCGAAAATATACTTTTAAAGCTGATTCAGAACGCCGATTACGATATCGACAGGGCTGAAAGAGGCATTATTTATATAGACGAAATCGATAAAATCGCAAGAAAAGGCGAAAACGTTTCAATAACGAGAGACGTATCGGGCGAAGGCGTACAGCAGGCGCTTCTAAAAATCATTGAGTCAACGGTTGCGTCCGTTCCGCCGCAGGGTGGAAGAAAGCATCCTCAGCAAGAATTGATAAGAATTGACACCACAAACATTTTGTTTATTTGCGGCGGAGCTTTTGTCGGGCTCGATAAAATTATCGAAAGAAGGCGCGACGGTTCAAGCTTCGGTTTTAACGCTACCGTCAACTCAAAAAATTCCGATCCTGATAAGTTTTTATCGGATGTACAGCCTCAGGATTTGACAAAATTCGGCTTGATACCTGAATTTGTCGGTCGTGTGCCTATAACGGTTTCTCTGCACGCACTCGACGAAAACGCTTTGGTCAGAATAATGACCGAGCCCAAGAACGCTATCGTCAAGCAATATCAGAAGCTCGTATCCTTCGATAACGTCGAACTCGAAGTAAAAGAGGACGCCGTTATGGAGATAGCTAAAAAGGCTATATCGTTAAAAACTGGTGCAAGGGGCTTGAGAACGATATTCGAAAATATTATGCTCGATACGATGTACGTCGTTCCGAGCGACGATACTATCGCAAAGATTATCATCGATAAAGACGTTGTCAACGGCGTTAAAAAACCGGAGATAGTAAAAAAGCAAATAGCATAAATAAAAAAGGGGCTCGGCTCCTTTTTTTTGTCGTTAATTTGTGACAATATTGTTGAAATTTAATCAAAAAAATGTTATCATATAATAGATATATTATAATTAAGTAATATATAAGTCTTAAACAGTAGGGATCTTATGAAAAAAAGAATTGAAATTTCGCAGATATTTAAAGATAGTGAACGATTAGCAGGAAAATCAGTATGCGTTATGGGTTGGGCTCGTACAATACGCGATTCCAAATCCTTTGGCTTTATAGAGCTTAACGACGGTAGCTTTTTTAAAAATATTCAAGTAGTTTTTGAGCGCGACGTCGTAAAGAATTACGATGAAATAGCTTCTCAGAACGTCGGAGCTTCGCTGAAAGTTGTCGGCGTGCTCGTTTTGACGCCCGAAGCAAAACAGCCCTTTGAAATCAAAGCCGAGAGCGTAGAAGTGCTCGGTCAGTCGTCTCCCGATTATCCGTTGCAGAAGAAACGCCATTCGATGGAATATCTCAGGGAGATAGCTTATTTAAGACCGAGAACGAATACGTTTAACGCCGTGTTCAGAATAAGGAGCGAAGCCGCTTACGCTATTCATAACTTTTTCCATAGCAGAGGTTTCGTTTACGTTCACACACCGATTATCACCGGAAGCGATTGCGAAGGCGCAGGCGAAATGTTTCAGGTAACTACGCTTGATTTAGATAAAACGGCTTCAAGCGGTAAAGTCGATTATTCAAAGGACTTTTTCGGAAAAAAAGCGTCTCTTACGGTATCGGGACAGTTAAACGTCGAAACTTATGCGATGGCGTTTTCTAACGTTTATACGTTCGGTCCTACGTTCAGAGCCGAAAAGTCCAATACGTCCCGACACGCGGCAGAGTTTTGGATGATTGAGCCCGAAATGGTTTTTGCTGATTTATCCGACGATATGGACGTTGCGGAAGCAATGGTAAAAGCAATTATTGATCACGTTTTTGCAACTTGCCCGAACGAATTGGAGTTCTTGAATAAATTTGTCGATAACGGCTTGTTAGAAAGGTTAAACAACGTTCGTCATAACGATTTTGAAAGATTGACTTATACAAAAGCCATAGAGCTGCTTACTCCGCATAAAGATAAATTTGAATATCCCGTATATTGGGGTTGCGATCTTCAGAGCGAGCACGAGCGTTTTATAACCGAACAAATTTATAAAAAACCTGTGTTTTTAACAGATTATCCTAAGGAAATAAAGGCGTTTTACATGCGTTTGAACGACGATAACAAGACTGTTGCGGCAGCCGACCTGCTCGTACCGGGTATCGGAGAGTTAATCGGCGGCAGTCAAAGGGAAGAACGCCTTGACGTCCTTATGGACAAGCTGAAAGAATTCAACCTGAAACCCGAAGATTACAGCTGGTACGTCAATCTCAGAAAATACGGCGGAGCCGTTCACTCGGGCTTCGGTTTAGGCTTTGAACGTATGATAATGTATTTAACGGGAATATCTAACATAAGGGACGTAATTCCATTCCCGAGAACGGTAGGAAATCTTGAATATTAGGAAGTTTATATGAAGATAGTAGTAGATTGTTTCGGCGGAGATAATTCGCCAAAAGCTCAGGTGGAAGGCGCAATACAGGCTTTGAACGCTCAAAAAGGATTCGATTTGGTACTTGTAGGCGATAAAGAAAAGATAAACAACGAGTTAGAGACGCTTGAATTTGACGAATCGAGAGTAGAAGTATTAGACGCTCCCGACGTAATTACCTGCGACGATAAGCCTACGGTCGCAATCAAAGAGAAAAAGAATTCGTCAATGGTGTTAGCGTACGACCTCTTAAAGCACGACGAAGATTGCGCGGCTTTGGTTTCATCCGGCTCTACAGGTGCGTTGCTTTGCGGTTCAATAATGAAAATCGGCAGAATAAAGGGCATTTCGAGACCTTGCCTTATGCCTGTTCTTCCAACGTTTATCGATGGAAAAAAGGTGCTGTTGGTGGACGCAGGCGCAAACGCAGAATGTAAGCCTGTAAATCTGTTGCACTTTGCTATTATGGGAAAGGTATATTCCCAACACGTTTTGAAGGTTGAAAAGCCTGTCGTCGGGCTGGTATGCAACGGAACCGAACAAGATAAAGGCAACGAATTGACAAGGCAGTCTTACGAGCTTATCGATAACGCAATGCACGATAATTTTGTCGGAAATATAGAAGCGAGAGAGCTGTTTTCAGGTAAATATGACGTTGTAGTCTGCGACGGTTTTACGGGAAACGCAGTTTTGAAATCTTCCGAAGGCGCTATAAAGTTCGTGTTGAAATCGCTTAAAACTTCAATTAAGAGTTCGTTTTTAGCGAAAATCGGCTATCTGTTTATGAAAAAACCGTTCAGCGAAGTCAAGCACAAGCTCGACTACAACGAATTTGGCGGCGCATTGGTGTTCGGTATCGATAAAGTCGTTATAAAGGCACACGGTTCGGCTACGTCGGCTACGATTAAAGCCGCAGTCGTGCAGGCTTACGAAGTAGCTCAGAATAAAGTGCTTGATAAAATCAAGGAGCATTTGTCGATAAACGGAGAGGCTGTTAATGATTGATTACGAGCATATTGAGCAGAAAATCGGTTACGTTTTTAAAGATAAAAATCTGCTTGAACAGTGCTTTACACATTCATCTTATGCAAACGAGCATAAAAGATTTTTCCACAATGAGCGGTTGGAGTTTTTCGGCGATTCTATTTTAGGTTTTATCGTCACGGAATACCTTTATCGGAATTATCCCGGTTATACCGAAGGCAAGCTGACGAGAATGAAACAATCGTTTGTTTCGAGTATGCCTCTTGCGGCGGCAATCGACAGATTAGAGCTTTGTCAATATCTGTTATTGGGTAACGGCGAAAAGAAACAGTCGGATAAGGTCAATCTTGCCGAAAATTTATTCGAGGCTTTGGTCAGCGGTATTTATCTTGACGGCGGTTTGGATGAATGCAAAAAATTTGTTTACGATAAACTCATTAACGTTAAATCTTGCATCAACACACAAAAACCTAACGAAAAGGGCAAGCTTCAGGAATACGTTCAGGCGAAAAAGCTCGGTAAAATAGTTTACCGTCTGGATGATAAGCAAGGGCCTGACCATAATCCCGTATTCTTTGTCACGATACTTCTTAACGACGTGCCTGTCGCGCAGGGTATGGGTAAATCCAAGCAGTCAGCAGAGCAAAATTCAGCAGAAAAAGCATATAAAATTTTAAAAAGTAAGAGGTGACTCTTGTGAATTTCGAAAAAATCGAAATAATCGGTTTTAAATCTTTTGCCGATAAAATGGAAATTGTATTTGATAACGGCGTCACGGGTATCGTTGGTCCTAACGGTTGCGGTAAGTCGAATATCGCCGACGCTATCAGGTGGGTTCTCGGTGAACAATCGGCAAAGTCGCTGCGCGGTTCGCAAATGACCGACGTTATTTTTAACGGTACTCAAAACCGAAAACTTTTGTCGTATTGCGAGGTTTCGCTCTATTTTGACAATTCCAATAAACTTTTTCCGTCTTGCGAATACAGCGAGGTTATTCTGACGAGAAAGCTTTTCCGTGACGGAACGAGCGAATACTACGTCAATAAGCAACCTGCAAGAATGCGTGATATAGTCAATCTGTTGCACGAATGCGGCGTGTCGAAAAACGGTTATTCTATAATCGGACAAGGCAAGGTCAGCGAAATACTGTCGTCTAAACCCGAAGACAGGCGTACTATTTTCGAAGAAGCCGTAGGTATTGCAAAAACTAAAGCCGAAAAAATCGAGAACGAAAGAAAGCTCGAACGCACAAGAGATAACATAAAACGAATAGTAGATATTACTTCGGAGCTTGAACGCCAATTAGGCCCCGCTCAGCGTGCCGCCGAAAAAGCTAAAAAGAGCTTCGAGCTTTACGAGCAGTTGAAGTATAACGAAATCAATACTTATTTGTATAAGTATGAAAATTCGAGCGTACAAAAGGAAAAAATTAATTTAAGAATAAAAGGTTTAGCCGAAGAGCTTGCCGTTCGTGAAAGAGAGCTTGCCGATACTAACGCCTCGTATATGAAGCATATGAACGACGTGACCTTGTTCGATACCAGAATAAACGAGCTTAACGAAAAAATTCTCGACGAAACGGTAAAACAGGAAAGAAACGAGGGCAACACCAAGCTTTTAAGAGAAAAAATCAGCTATTTAAAGAGCGATATTCAAAGGCTTCAAGGCGATATTGACGAAAAGACCGAAAAAATCTCTCTTTCCGAAAAGGCAATCGCCGCAAAAACTCAAATAAAAGTCACTTATGAAAAAGAAATCGAATCGCTCAATAACGAAGCGACGGTTTTGAATGCGAAAATCAAAAGTATTACCGATCGCATTGCTGAAGGCGAGTCTGCGGCACAAAATGCGCAGTCAAAGGTTTTGCAGTCAGCCGACGCGCTTTACGATATTTCCCGAAACATCGGCTCGCTGGATACGGAAAAGAACGTTATTTCCTCTCAGCAAAGAGAAGTTTTGGAAAAGGTCAATGCGCTTAGCGTTCATTATCATAAGCTTGACGACGAATGCAATCAGCTTTCTAAGCAAATCGAATATAATACCGCAAAACAGAAATCTGTTTCGGCTAATATCGATGAATGCGAAAAGGATATTTCTGCATATAACCAAAAAACGTCAGATATATCCAACAAAATTTACAAGCTCAATTTTGAGGTAAATTCGCTTGAAGCTAACCGCGGACTTTATAAGGATATAAAGGACAGCTATTCAGGCTATCAGGAATCAGTAAAAACCCTTATGAACAATGCAAAAACCAATACTGCGTTGGCTCAGAAGGTGATGGACGTCGTTGCAAATATCATAAAAATCGACTCGAAATACGAGGTTGCGATTTCAACTGCTCTCGGAAATACCGTCCAGAACATAGTTACAAGGACTTCCGACGATGCGAGATACATTATCGAATATTTGAAGCGCAACGACATTCAGTCCGTTACGTTTTTGCCTATTTCTTCCGTAAAAATCAGACAGGACGGCGCAAGCATTCTTTCTGCTTTAAAAAAGACGGGAGCGTTGGGACTTGCTACCGAGCTTGTCAGATACGACGCCGTATATGAAAACATAATAAAACATCTTTTGGGCAATACTTTGGTTGTCGACAATATCTCAAACGCCGTTGAGATTGCTAAATTATACTCTTTCGGCTTCAAAATCGTAACCTTAGACGGCGACGTAATCAATCCTACCGGTTCAATGACGGGTGGTTCGAGATCCAGAAAAAGAAGCAGTCTGTTGTCAACCGACGCTAAGATTGAGCAAATCACGGCTATGCTTGAAGCAAAGCGCAGCGAAGCTAAGGCGCTGCAGGAAGAAAAACTGAAATACGAGAATATTGCGAACGGTTTAGTAGATAAACTCGATAGTCTGAATGCAGAGCTTCAAACCTTACGGCTTGATTTGACTTCTCTGAAAGAAAAACTCAATTCCTATTCGCAAATGCGTGATAATTGCAAGGAAGATATCGATAAAAACAACGAAGCTATCGAACAGATTGCTTCAAGGCTCAACGATATTTCCCTGAAATATATCGATATAGAGATAGGCAATAAAAAGCTTCTTGAAGAAAAGGAAAATGCGTCGGACGACGCTCAAAGGCATCAGCAGACCTTCGATAAATTAAAGAGCGAACGAGACAGTCTCATAGACGAAAACAATAAAAAGCTTTCAAGATTGTCGTATCTTAACTATGAGATAAAGTCTATAAGCGACGAGCTTCTGCGTTTAAATAACGAAATTGCTGACTGCAATCAAATTATAAATAAGGACAATATCAATATCGTCGCAGATAAAAACAATATCGAAGAATGCACGAACAAGATCAGCGAAATTACGAAGCTTTACGAAGAAACTTCCGGTATTAAAGAGCTTAAAGGCGAATTGAATTACTACGTTGATAAAAAGTCCAAGCTTTCCGACCTTATTCAGCAGGATAACCTGAAAAAGGACTTATTGTCGGCTGAAATTTCCAAAAATCACGAAAAACGGCATTCGGAAGAGCTTGCAATAAGCAAAATAGATTCCGAGCTTGAATATATGCAGCAGCGCGTCGAGGAGGAGTATAAACTTACATACGAAACTTGTAAAGATATGCGCGATCCCGAATATAATTTTGCTGCAAGTCAGCAGACTATAACCGATTTAAAGCGCAAGCTTTCGTCTTTGGGACCTGTAAATCCGTCGGCTTGCGAAGAATACGAGCAAGTAAAGAGTCGGTATGACGAGTTTATGATTCAGCGAGCCGACCTTGAAAAAGGCGAAGCCGATATTAAAAAGGCTATTTCCCAGCTGGCAAACGAAATGTTGACTACCTTCAACGACGGTTTTGAAAAAATCAGGGGACACTTCCAGCTTATTTTCAAACAGCTTTTCGGCGGTGGTAAAGCCGACCTTGTGCTTGATTATTCCAACTGTGAGGATCCGCTCGACGCCGGCGTAGAAATCGTTGCCGAACCGCCGGGAAAGAAACTGCAAAAAATTTCGCTTCTTTCCGGCGGCGAAATGTCTTTGACGGCAATAGCAATACTTTTTGCAATTCTGAAATTAAGACCTATGCCGTTCTGCGTTCTTGACGAAATCGAAGCCGCGCTGGACGATGCTAACGTCGAAAGATTTGCAAGATACTTGCAGAATTTCTCGAAAGAAACGCAGTTTATCGTCATAACGCACAAAAAAGTTACGATGGAGCTTTCCGACGCACTCTTTGGCGTTACGATGCAGGAAAAAGGCGTTTCTAAGATTATTTCTGTTAAACTTAGCGACATTAAGGACGTTGTCACCGACATCGATTAGTTATTATGGGTATTTTTTCTAAATTTGTCAATGCGTTAAAAAAGACCAAAGAGGCATTCGGTTCTAAATTCAATAAATTGTTTTCCAAGGATAAAATCGGTGAAGATTTTTACGAGGATCTGACGGATATTTTAATTTCTTCGGATATTAGCGTAACTACGAGCGAGGATATCGTTGATGAGCTTCGTGAAGAAATGATAGCCGCAAAGGTTGCCGATAAAGATTTTGTCGTTGAAAAGCTGAAAGAAATTCTCGTTTCAAAGCTTGACGACTGTGACGATTTCGATTTTACCTTTCCTTGCGTAATAATGGTAATCGGCGTAAACGGCGTCGGAAAGACGACTTCCATCGGAAAACTGTGCAACTATTTTACCAACCAAAAAAAGACCGTCACTATAGCCGCCGCAGATACTTTCAGGGCAGCGGCTTCCGATCAGCTGGAAATTTGGGCTAACAGAGCGAAAGTCCGTATAATTAAGCAAGGCGAAGGCTGCGATCCGTCGGCTGTCGTTTTCGATGCCGTTAAATCTGCAAAAGCTCAGAAAACAGACGTTCTTATTATTGATACGGCAGGCAGACTGCACGTTAAATCCAACCTTATGGAAGAGCTTAAAAAGATGAACAGAGTCGTCGAGAGAGAATATCCGGAAGCAGTGTTTTTAAAAATGATTGCGCTTGACGCAACCACGGGACAAAACGCTTATTCTCAGGTTGAAATATTTAACGAAGCCGTAGGTTTAGACGGCATTATTCTTACGAAACTTGACGGCACGGCTAAAGGCGGTTTCGTTATATCTCTTGCCGATAAGCTCGGCGTGCCTGTAAAATTTGTTGGTATCGGAGAAGGTATAGACGATATAATTGAATTTGACAGCAATGAATTCGTCGAAGCTATGTTTTAATTATGACTGATAATAAACCAAAGAAGAAAAGAATTAAAAGTAAAAACAGCATAGAGTTTTCTTTTGCTAAATTTATTTCCGGCGTGTCGTTCAGCTTGATATTGCTCGCAGTAATCTGCGTATTTGGTTTCGATAAAATCAGCGCCGTTTTCCATCTTCATTTCGGTCGTCATACAAAAACCGTTATATTGGAACAGAACGCGTTGAAATACAGCGCGGATTATAAGAACGAATTTGAAATACGTTTTATCGACTGCGGTCAAGCAAAATCGATCTTTCTTTTGCTTCCGAACGGCGAAAATATGTTAGTTGATTGCGGCGAAGACGATTCTTGTGCAAATTATCTTAAAAACCTTAACGTTTCTACCATTGATTATTTAGTAATAACGCATAGCGACGCCGATCATGTAGGCGGAGCTAAGCAGGTTTTTGAGCAGTTCAACGTCAGATATTGTTACAGAACGTATCAGCACTATTCGGGTTTATCGAACTTGGATAGCGGTATAAATCCTTCGTTGAACGGTTACGCTTTTGCAGAAGACGGTTCTCAGTACTATGAATTTCTGCTCTCCTTGCAAAACGAAGGGTGTAAAACCGTATATTTTAACAAAAATACCGATATAGAAATCACTATAACCAATCCGGATGGCACTACTGACGTGTGCTTAATCGATTTTTTAACGCCTGTTGCAGACAGCGTAGAAGAAATTGCTTATGATTCGGCAAACGCATATTCGCCGCTGATTATGGTATCTTATCTCGATACGAATATTTTACTGACAGGCGATTCCGATACCGAAAACAACGAGGCTGAATTTTTAAAATATTATTCGGACGAGCTTTTTAAGTACGACGTTGATATTCTCGACGTAGCGCATCACGGCTCCGACGACTCGACAAGTCTTGAATTTTTAAAAACGGTAAATCCCGAAATAGCCGTTATTTCTTGCGGATTGAACAACGCTTACGGTTTGCCTTCCCAAACCGTTCTCGATAACTTATTCGCGTTGAATGACTGCGTTGTATTCAGAACTGATTTAAACGGCACGGTTTTGATTAAAATCGATAAGAATTATCATAACGACGGCATTTATTATAAGATATTCGTTCAAAACGACAATCTTCCGTTATTATGAAAAAAACCGCTGAACGAAAAAAATACGCACTATATAGTGCGTATTTTAATTTGTGTTACCGTTACTTATTTATTGAGTTCGTTGTTATATGCGCCGATTACAGCGTTAATTATCGTTTCACGGGTTTCGGTCGTTATCGGGTGAGCTATATCTTTATATTCGCCGTCGCCGGTCTTTTTTGAAGGCATCGCAATAAACGGACCGTCGGAACCTTCTATAACCTTGATGTCGTGAACGACGAAACAATCGTCAATCGTAATGGAAGCGACTGCTTTAAGCTTAGTGTCTTCTTTGTCGATTAGTCTTACTCTTACGTCTGTAATTTTCATAATTTCCCTCTTTATTGGTCTTTTGACCTTTTTTGATATTATACACTAAAAATAACTATAATTCAATACTTATTTAAAAAAAAGTTAAAAAAATTAAACGTTAAACGCAAGAAATAATTCAGATTTAAAGCATATTGTATAACTATTTCATATATATTATTGTATGTTAAGTTATAACAATTATATAAACAAGCCAAAATTCTATTTTATCGGAATAGGCGGAATAAGTATGTCGGCTTTGGCAAAATTTTTAAAGACGCTTGATTTCGAGGTCGCCGGCAGCGACAGGCAGAAAAGCTCAACAACCTCGGAGTTGGAAAAATCGGGCATTTCAGTAAATTACAACCACAACGGTGAAAACGTAACGGGTTTCGACGTAATAATATATAATTCAGCGATAGAAGGTACTAACGACGAATTGCAAACTGCGATAAGAATGAATAAAATAGTGTTAAAACGCGCTGAATTATTGCAGATTTTAGCCAACGACTGTAAACTCAAAGTAGGAATATGCGGTTGTCACGGAAAAACGACTGCAACGGCAATACTTGCACATATACTCAAATATTCTCAGTATAAGTTTTTAGCTCATATAGGCGGAAACGATAATACTTTCAGCAATCTCTATTATAACGGCAACGACGTCTTTCTTAGCGAAATTTGCGAATTTGACAGGAATATCGATTTATTCGATATGGATATCGCCGTTTGTTTGAACGTCGATAAGGATCATCTTAACAGTTATAAAAATTTTGACGATCTGAAAAATTCGTATTTCAGGTTTCTGGACAGAGCGACCGTCAGGATAATAAATTCGGACGACGAAATACTCAGCCTGTACGATAATTCTAATATAAGTGTCTCTATCAGCGACTCAAACGCAGATTATTATTCGAAAAATATAGAAAACGTCGACGGTTTTTTAATTTTCGATTGTTACGAAAAAAATGAATTTTTGTCAAAAATCAAGCTTAAAGTCAAAGGCGTTCACAATATTTACAACGTTTTGGTAGGCGTTGCGGTATCGAGGTATCTCAATATCGATATAGAAAAAACTTTGCAAGGTATTGCTTCGTTTTGCGGCATAGAAAGGAGAAACGAGTTGTTGGGAACTTACAACGATAACGTTATAATAGCCGATTATTGCCATCATCCGAAAGAAATTATGGCAACGATGAGTTCTTATGAAAATTGCGACGACGTATTCGTCATATTCCAACCGCATACTTATTCGAGAACAAAATTTTTGTTTGAAGATTTTATAAAAACGCTGAATACTATAAATAATCTTGCCGTTTATAAAACTTTTCCGGCTCGTGAAGAAAGCAGTCAAGGAATAGACGCATCAGAGCTATCGGATAATTTAAATCAATGTACATATATTGACAACGAAAAGGAATTAAAAGTTTTCTTGAATTCGTTACGAAATAAAACAATTCTTATTTTAGGCGCAGGCGACTTATACGACGTCGTAAAAAGACTTATTGGCGATAAAGGTTAAAAAAATCCCCGAAATACTTTTTCGGGGATTTTTTTATGAATAATATTTTTGGTTATCGAGCTTCAGATATTTGATAAAATAATAGATAGGAATGTTAATGATAGCCAATAGCGGATAAAAAATATTTAACAGCAGGTCTTTTGAGTTGGTAAAATCTACGTTTTTGATTATAGCCGCAACAAAGACGATAATTATCAGATTTAACATTACTATAAACGAAAACTCGATTACGCTTTTGAACGGTATGAGATTATCGACTTTTCTTTTCGGATCGATAATATAGCCCACAAATGCGCCCAACGGTAAAATAGCGAATATTCCTGCAACGGCAATATAAATTCTGTAATCGATATTGGCGACAGAGCGGGTTGTCAACGCTAAAACGGCAATTTCTATCAATAATATAAGATAAAAGGTGAGTGCAGAGCTTAAAACGAGCTTATTGATAAAAATTTTGCCTATGTCGTTTTTAAGCGACGTAGAAGACGTTCTGACTTTAAATCCTTCTTTTTGAGCAAGCGCGTATATTTCGCTGAAATCAAAAGAATTCGTATTCTGTTGATTGGACGGGATTTTTTTATCGTTGCGATCGCTTGCGTTATCCCGTTCGGATTCTTGCTTTTTTGGTGAGGAAGGCTTAGTCGCTACGTTATCAAACCTGAAAAATTTGTTGTTTTTGCGCTTTTCGGTATAATCTTTTTCTTGCTCATCGAAAGATAATGCGCTTTCAGCTTCCGTCTCGTCGTACGTCGAGGCGTTGTATTTGCCGGTATTATCTACTTTGTTTTGCTTAGGAAAAATCTTTAACAAAGCCGATCTGTAATTAGTCGAAAGCTGTTCTTCGCCATCGTAAAAATCGTCGGGTTCAGAAACGTAATTATGTAAATTTTTGCTTATATTTTCTTCGTTTTTGCGTAAAGTTTCATTTAGATTGTGTTCGTGAACGACTGTAGAGGACGACTCGTTTTCGTTTGTGCTTTGAGTATCGTTACGGTTATCGAGATAATCGAAAAGGCTGACCTGCAAATTTTTTTGATCAGATGATTTATCTTTGTTTTTAGCTTCCTTAAAGTCGTCGTCGATTTTATTTACGGTATATGCCTGATTGGTCTTGAAGGAATTTTGTTCGTTTTTAACAACGTCTTTTTGCGGTTCGTTTAAATCTTCTTCATTAGTAATTTCAGTGCTTTGACTGTTTAAATATTCTTCCAACGCTTTAAGCTTGGATTTCGTATTGCCGTCGTTTGCGGCTGTTTCAGAGACCGGAGATATTTTTTCATAACGGTATTCCGTCTGATTTATTGTAAAGTCGTGATTTTCAGGCTCGAAATCGATTTGAGACGATGGTTGAGCTTGTTCTTGTGCTGGTGCGGTTTCGTTGCTTGTGGCAGCGATTTCGGCGTTATAATCAATGTTTTGGTCTATTGAACGGTCGTTAGTTGAAGTTTCTTCGTTATCGAGACTTTTTTCAACGTAAGGTTCGGAGGGAACTTGAATGAGGTTATCTATAACCGAACGTGAGAATATCCATTTATCCTTGTTGTCGTTTATATACGCTTTGCCTTTTTCGGTTAACTGATAAAACTTTCTGCGTTTGCCGTCGGCTGAGGTCGAGCGGTATTCCACAACGTAGCCTTGGTTGACGATGCGTTGCAGGCAACTGTAAAACGTACCTTGTTTTAATTTGAACTCACCGCCGACACGGGCTTCGATTTCTTCTTTAATCTGATTTGTGTGCTTATGTTCGTTTAACAAAGTCAATAATATAACGGTATCAACGTGACCTCGCAGCATTTCGCTTGAAATAGTTTCCATAATGAAAAAAACTCCAAAATCTTTGATTATTCAAAAAAATTATACCATTATTCAAATTTGATGTCAATACAATTCAGAATAAAATAGTTTGAGCTCAAAAATTTTTTTAAAAAATAAGGAAATTTTATTTACAAGCGTTTAAATCGGTATTATAATAAATATGTAAAAAATTTTTGATTTTACGCAATCATTATTAAAATTAGATTTTAACCATATATAATAAATTGCAAATTTTCTTTATTTTATTATAAATTTTATATTTTGTCATTTTATGTAAATTATATATATATCTATGCGTAAAAGCTGTGTTTTACGCATAGATATATACGCGTCACCCTGTTGAGAATTTTGCAAAAAGGAGCTGTTATGGACTATTTCGACAAAAGAAAAATCGATAATTTAAAAAAAATAGATAAGCTGCTCGATGAATTGCCGCCTTTCGTAACCGACTATTTTATCGGAATCGAAGGTACGTCGTCGCCGTTGACCAGGCTTAATTATGCGGTCGATCTGAAGATATTTTTCGATTACCTGTCAAACAGATTCGATATTGCCGTCCCCGATTTTACTTTGTCGGATATCGATAAAATAAAATCAACAGATATAGAAAAATTTTTAAGTTATTTATCGAGTTTCGATTATAACGGCAGTCATCATATTTGCAACGAGAGCGCAAAGTCGAGAAAATTGGCTACAATAAGGTCGATGTTCAAGTATTTTTTTAATAAAAATATGCTAACGGCAAACGTTGCTGCTAAGGTCAACAGCCCTAAAATTCACGAAAAGGAAAAAATCCGTCTTGAGAAAAACGAAGTAAGCGAATTACTCGATACCTGTGAAAGCGGTAAAGGTTTGAGTAAAAAACAGCAAAAATATCAGGAAAACACTAAAATTCGAGACGTTGCCCTACTTACTTTATTTTTGGGTACCGGTATTCGTATAAGCGAGCTTGTCGGGCTCAATACCGAGGACGTTTTCTTTGATAACAACAGCTTTATCGTGACCAGAAAAGGCGGAAACAGAACGATTTTATACTTCACTGACGAGGTTCGCGAAGAATTGCTGAAATGGTTGGATTTCAGAAACAATATAAAAGACCTCGATAAAAACGAGAAAGCTCTGTTTCTGTCGCTCAGAAACAAACGGATAAGCGTAAGAGCCGTCGAGGAGCTCGTTAAAAAATACGCTAAGATAGTAACGCCGTTAAAAAAAATAACGCCGCATAAATTAAGAACCACTTTCGGCACCGATTTGTATCGTCAAACGGGCGATATTTACATAGTGGCTGATTATTTGGGACACAAGGATATAAATACCACGAAGCGCTATTATGCCGCTATATCCGACGATATAAGAAAACAGTCAATTAAGCTTGTAAAACTAAAAAAAGACGATTGATGCAACTGACATAATAATATTGAAAATTAAAGTAAATATGCTGAAAAATACAAATTATTACGAAAAAGCGATAATACTTGAAGCCGACTTAGGTGAAGATGATATTGAGAGAAAAATAAGCGAAATCGAAAGCCTTGTGCTTGTTACGGACGCCGAACTTTTTACGACGGTTGTTCAAAAGATTCGCACGATAAACCCTGCCACCTATTTTGGCAGCGGTAAGCTCAATGAAATCAAACGGTTGATAGCTGATAACGGAGTAAATCTCGTCATTTTCGACGGTGAGATGTCCCCTTCTCAACTGAACAACGTCAGCGACGTTTTGGACGTTAAAGTGATAAACAGGACTACACTTATACTCGATATTTTTGCGCGTAGAGCCGTTTCCAACGAGGGTAAAGTTCTCGTCGAGCTCGCACAGTTAAAATATATCTATCCCCGACTATCAGGTCAAAAAGAAAATTTATCCCGTCTTGGCGGTGGAATCGGAACGAGAGGTCCGGGCGAAACAAAGCTTGAAACTAACAGAAGATATATAAAGTCACGCATTCATTCATTAGAAAACCAGCTCAAGCTAATAGAAAAGCGCAGAAATATGCAACAGGCAAGGCGAAATAAAAACGGCGTCAAAACCGTCGCTCTCGTAGGATATACTAATACCGGGAAATCTACGCTTTTAAATAAGCTGACAGCTTCAAAGGTTTTAGCCAAGGATCAGTTGTTTGCAACTCTGGATACGACGCTTAGAAAAGCCGATATAGAGGGATTTAACCTTGTTTTTACCGATACCGTAGGCTTTGTCAAAGACTTGCCGCCAACCCTACTCGAAGCATTTAAAGCCACGCTTGAATGCGTAAAAGACGCTGATTTGATATTAAACGTGTGCGATTTATCCGACGATTACAATTCTCAGGTAGAGATAACGAATAACGTAATAACCGAAATCAATCGAAATTCAGGAATTATCGTCGTCGGTAATAAATTCGATAAAATATCTGACTGCGACCTTATTCCTCACGACTATTCGCTTATTTCCGCAGTAACGGGCTTTGGTCTGGATAAGTTGAAAAAAAGGATAGTTAAGCATCTGTTTAGCGAAGATAAAAAATATACCTTTAAGCTTAAATATAATCAGTACGGACTGATTGAAAGCGTCAAAAAGTTAGCGGATAAAACCGAGGTCAAAACTACCGACGGCGGCGTTGTAATCGACGTTTATTGTGACCTTGAAAGAGCTGAAAAAATTAAAAAATTATTGTCGTAAAAAAGAGTACTGTAATTTTGATGTGAACCCAAAAGTTTAGACAGAAAATTAAATTAAATGTATTGAGATTG
>JBJEVF010000008.1:0-5989 GCA_051884215.1 Christensenellaceae bacterium
TTGTAGCCTTTAGCGAAAATCTACCACCGCTTGGAGCGGTGGAATTAAAAATCTTTAGATAAAAGAATCCTCCTATGATATAATTAAAGCAGGTTTGCCGACCGCAATAAAAAATCATAGGAGGATTTGTCAATGACTGACACAAATAGTTTATCACATTCAAAGTGGAATTGCAAATACCATATTGTATTTGCACCAAAATATCGTAGGCAAGTAATTTATTCAAAAATCAAAGCGGATATCGGGCAGATATTAAGAAAGTTATGCGAGATAAAGAAAGTAGATAGTCGCGCGTTTTTTTTGTTATGGCCGTTTAATCTTCGTAATAGCTCGGGGCTTCGGGTGCGGTTGAGTAATGCTCGACGCAAAGAGAATATACGACCGTCTGACCGTATGCGCCTGCTTTATCGCCCTTTGAAAGATTTGATTGAGTATAAACGCCCGCTTTAAAAAAGCACCCCGAAGCGTTTACGCTGTGCGTGTAAACGTGTTTTCCGTTGTAATAACACATGACGCCGTTGTTTCCCGCAACGAATTTTACCGTAAATTTTGTGCCGAGAACGTAATTTTTATCAAGAGTCGGACCGTCTTTCCCGTTAAGGTCGATAAAGAGCTTTTTATCTTCGAGTCGGAACGTTATTACGTCGTCGCTGTCGTCGTGAATTTGCCCTGCCACGACGTGCTTTTTATAATCGGGAGTGTGCGTTACGGCTTGCGTGACAGTCATTATATGCGTACCGCTCGTCGTTTGCCAGCTTGCGTTTTTGCCGCCGTTTTCGGTCATTTCTCTCAGCTCGCTTCTCGGATAGGACGAACCCGTGGTCGTAAAACCTTCTACGGGCGCGGTGAATATTACGCCGTCGCGCTGAGCGTTTATCGTAAAGTAATCTTCGTTAAAGTATGAGTTTAAAGTCGGTTGTCTGATTTCGAGAGCTTTGCCCGTCGCTTCGTCTTTTACGGGTAAAGTTATCTTCCAGTTCGTCAAATCGAGTATATCGGAAGGCAGTTTTTTTTGAGCCGAAGAAGATTGTCCGCTATTGCTTTGAGTTTTGGAGTCCCAAAGGCTTTGGCTGTTGGCCGAGCTTGTTAAGCTTTGAGACGAGCTATCGTCGGAAGTTACGGAATCCGATAAAGAATTTTTCTCGTTGCCGCTGACTTGAGACTGTTCGTCGGACGGGCTGGTGAGTCCGCTTTCGCTTCCGATCGGTTCGGGAGACTTTGCGCAACCGAACGAAAAAGAGCAAAGAAGAAGCGTTACCGTCGCCGCAATCAACGTTCTTTTGAATCTGTTCATAAAACACTTCCTTTTTTAACGTTTTTGTTATAGGTCTGTCGCTTAATTGACAGAAAAAGCATTATCTATTATAATACATAGCGTAAAGGTTTTGTCAATCCTTTCGGTTGAAAATCTTGAAAAACGACGGAGACGAAAGTTCGTCTGCGGCGCGGTAATTTACGTCAAGCTATTAACCGTCCGACGGACGGACGCAATAAGGGGATAAATTGATATGGAATTAGACGACGAATTAAGGAAAAAACTTATAGAAACCTTCAAAAAGACCGAGCTTTACGAAAAAGGTCTTGAAAGCATTTACAATTACGCCACGCTTATGTCGTATTACAAATGCGCTATGATGGAAGTGGAAACAAAATTCAACGTTCTGAACGAAGAATTTTCTTTGCGCTACGACCGTAATCCCATCAACAGCATAAAGTCGAGGTTAAAGTCGCCAAAAAGCATAGCGGAAAAGCTCGAAAAGAAAAATTGCAAGCCGAGTATAGCCAATATCGAAACTCAGCTTAACGATATAGCCGGCATAAGAGTCTGCTGTTCGTTTATCGAGGACGTGTATCTTCTAAGCGACGCTCTTTTAAAGCAGGACGACGTCAGGCTTATCGAGAAAAAGGATTATATAAAAAATCCCAAGCCGAACGGCTACCGCAGTCTGCACCTTATAATCGCCGTTCCTATATTCTTAGCCAGCGAAAAACGAGAGATGAAGGTAGAAATTCAGCTGCGAACTATCGCTATGGATTTCTGGGCGAGTCTCGAGCATCAGATCCGTTATAAAAAGGACAAAAACTTTACCGAAGAAATTCAACGGGAATTGTTGAGCTGCGCGGAAGTCAGCGCGGATCTGGACAGGCGAATGAGCGAGCTCAGGGAGCTTGTAGAATAAAAAAAGAATAATCGTTGCAAAAAAAACCGTCTTGCAGACGGTTTTTCACTGTACGCACGACGTATGATATAAGGAGTGAAATGACTACCGTTTATCTTGTGAGACACGGTCAGAGCCTGACCAACGTTGAAAAAGTTTTTACAGGCCGTATAGATTCGGCTTTAAGCGTCGACGGCAGAAAGCAGGCGCAAGCCGTCAAAGAATTTTTTGACGACATACCCCTTGACGCAATATATTCTTCAGATTTGTCGCGTTGCGTTCAGACCGTGGAGCCCGTTGCCCGCGCTAAAAAGCTTAATATCGTCAAGGAGAGCGGTTTTAGAGAAATATACTCGGGCTTGTGGCAGGGCAAATCGTTTACCGATATAGCAAAACTATACCCCGAAGATTATAACAAATGGCGCAACGATCTGGCAAACTGCACTCCGACGGGCGGTGAAAGCGTAGCCGCAATGAGCGAAAGGGTTTTTTCGGCGTTTGAGCGGATCGTAAAAGCCAACGCCCGTAAAACGACGCTTATCTGCACTCATTCGGTTCCGATAAGGGCGATAGTTTCGATAATAAATTACGGCAGCTTTTCCCGGATAGGCGAGAGCGGTTGGGTACCTAACGGTTCTGTTACGGAAATTGCGTATAACGACGGTAAATATTGCGTGGTCGAATGCGGTAAAACGGCTCATCTCGGCGATTTGATAACCAGTTTGCCGAATAATATTTAGGTGGAATATGAAAAAATACGTTATAGTTGCCGGCGGAGATTATTCGCCGTTAAGCATTATAAAAGGCGAGTATTTTCTTATCGCTTGCGACAAAGGGTATGAATACGCCGAAAAGCAAGGCGTTGTACCCGATCTTGTAGTCGGCGATTTCGACTCGTGCAAAAAGGCGATACCTTCCGACGTCGCCGTTCTGAAACTGCCCGTTCATAAGAACGATACCGATACTATGTACGCCGTCAGGCACGCCGTAGCAAAAGGCGCGACCGAAATAGTTTTAACCTGCGCAACGGGCGCAAGGCTGGATCATACGGTCGCAAACGTACAATGCTGTATTTATTGCTTGAAAAACGGCGTTGAGGCTTCGATGATCGACGCCGAGACGGAGATTTATTTTGTGAAAAACGGTACCCGAACTATTGAAAAGAAGGAAGGTTTTTCGCTGTCCGTGTTTGCGGTTTCCGAAAAGTGCGTGGGCGTGAGCATAAAGGGCGCCGAATACGAGCTTGACTCGGATGTGGTTGAAAACTCTTTCCCGATAGGCGTAAGCAACGCGTGGCTTGCGGATAAAGCGGAAATATCCGTTGAAAACGGTTTGCTGATGGTCGTGTTATCCGGGCTGGGCTGAAAGGTTACGCAAAATTCGGGTTGACATAATGCGTTTCATCTGTTATAATTGACTGACGTTGGTATTTTTTCAATTTTTTCAGGAGAATTTTATGAATAAAGCACAGGCAGGCATACTTATTTCCGTCGTTTTATATATGGCGTTGGTATTGTTCATAGGAATAATATGCTCGAAGAAAAACAAATCCACGGACGATTTCTATCTCGGCGGAAGAAAGCTGGGACCGATAGTTACGGCAATGAGCGCAGAGGCTTCGGATATGAGCAGTTGGTTGCTTATGGGGCTGCCCGGCTTAGCGTTGCTATGCGGTATTGCCGAAGCGTTCTGGACGGGGTTAGGCCTTGCAGTCGGAACCTATCTTAACTGGCTGTTTGTGGCAAAGAGAATCAGGCGATATTCCAATCGCATAAACGCTATCACCATACCCGATTATTTTTCCAAGCGATTCGGCGACGGAAAAAATATTCTTATGCTTGTTTCGGCGGTGGTTATCATCGTTTTCTTTATACCGTACACGGCTTCGGGCTTTAAAGCCTGCGGAACGCTTTTCGGAACGCTTTTTGGCATCGATTACCATCTCGCTATGATAATTTCGGCTGTCGTAATCATATCCTACACCGTTATAGGCGGCTTCTTTGCGGCGAGCACTACCGACTTCGTTCAGAGCGTCGTAATGAGCCTTGCGCTTGTCGTTATTCTCGTTTTCGGCATCGTTCAGGCAGGCGGTTTAGGTCAGGTTATACAAAACGCAAGGACCATACCCGAGTATCTTGACGTATTTTCGACGGCGAACGTGGTTACGGGGCAAAACGTCAAGGGCGGTTTCGGCTTTTTATCGGTCGTATCCACTCTGGCTTGGGGGCTCGGATATTTCGGCGTGCCGCACGTTCTTTTGAGATTTATGGCAATAGACGACGAAAACAAGCTTAAATATTCGAGAAGGATCGGCACCGTGTGGGTGGTTATTTCTATGGGCGTTGCAATATTTATCGGCGTTATCGGCTTTGCGATGGTTTCCAACGGTAAGTTAGCTTCGATTTTCGCAGGAGTCGGTCCGGACGCTCTCAGTTCGCAGTCGGAAACCGTAATAGTAGCTATTTCCAATCTTCTTGCAAGCTACGGCTTTATTCCCGCGCTTATAGCCGGCGTCGTCATTGCGGGTATCTTCGCTTCTACGATGTCGACAGCCGATTCGCAACTTCTCGTTGCGGCTTCGGGCGTATCTGAAAATATCATTCGTCCTTTTATGAAAAATAAGGAAAACAACAGGTTGACTATGATCATCGCAAGAGTGACAGTTATAGTCATTGCGGCTGTTGCCGTTGCGCTTGCCTGGAATCCCAACAGCTCGGTTTTCAGAGTGGTTTCCTTTGCGTGGGCAGGCTTCGGCGCCGCCTTCGGACCGATTATTCTCTGTTCGCTGTTCTGGAGAAGAACGAACAAATGGGGCGCTCTCGCCGGTATGTTATCGGGCGGTATTATGGTTTTCGTATGGAAATACGGCTTTGCAAGACTCGGCGGCGCATGGGCTATTTACGAGCTTTTGCCTTCGTTTATAATCTCGATGCTTGCGATTATCGTAGTAAGTCTGCTGACCAAAGCTCCCGATAAATCGGTTACCGATATTTACGACGAACTGAACAAAAAAAAGATCGGAAACAAATAAAAACAACGAATAAAACGCAATAAAAAACACCCCTGAGCCGAAAAGGCGAAGGGGTGTTTCGGTTGTAGCCTTTAGCGAAAATCTACCACCGCTTGGAGCGGTGGAATTAAAAATCTTTAGATAAAAGAATCCTCCTATGATATAATTAAAGCAGGTTTGCCGACCGCAATAAAAAATCATAGGAGGATTTGTCAATGACTGACACAAATAGTTTATCACATTCAAAGTGGAATTGCAAATACCATATTGTATTTGCACCAAAATATCGTAGGCAAGTAATTTATTCAAAAATCAAAGCGGATATCGGGCAGATATTAAGAAAGTTATGCGAAATAAAGAAAGTAGAAATACTTGAAGCGAACGCTTGCCAAGACCATATACATATGTTAGTAAAAATACCACCGAATTTAAGCGTTTCTCAGTTTATGGGGTATTTAAAGGGCAAGAGTTCGCTGATGATATTCGATAGACACGCAAACTTAAAATACAAGTATGGGAATAGGCATTTTTGGTGTAGAGGATATTACGTGGATACGGTAGGAAGAAACGAACAAAAGATAGCAGAGTACGTGAGAAATCAACTACAAGAAGATATAGCCGAAGACCAAATAAGCATGAAAGAATTTATAGACCCGTTCACGGGTGCTAAGGATTAAAGGGCAAAAAAGACAGCCACTTTAGTGGCTGCCTGTAAAATTGTTGCGGTTGGCAAACTATTTCAGCACATCTTGAGATGTCCGCCGGTACTATGCCCTTGAAGGGCTAGTGCATACCACCACTTGAAGTGGTGGTTTTGATT
>JBJEVF010000009.1:0-25162 GCA_051884215.1 Christensenellaceae bacterium
TTTTGCCATTGAAAATGCACCTCCTAAAAGTGTCTAACTTTTGGGGTGCATTTCAGAGTTAAGCGGTTTTTTATTTGGTTTTTTTCGTTTATTTGAGTTGCTTTTTGCGGAACCATACGATTGCAAAGTATGCCGTCGTTATAAAGAGCGCAACGAACATACAACCGATTACTACGGTGTTTCTGATTGCCGTAGCGGAGTTGTATTCGATACATTTGCTGTCGATATAGTAATATTCGCCGTCGATATATATCTTTGAAATGCCGTTGAGAGATTCGACGACGCAGACGTAATTGCCCGAATAAAGCTCTCCGACCTTTTCAAGCAGATTGGAATCGACGTAATAATCAGCGTTTGATTTCAGCTTGAAAACGGTGTAGGTATGCGGATTCAGTTCGCCGGCAATGCCTTCTTTGAGCATACTCGTTGCAACGAATCCTACAACCGATTGATTTTCACAAAGCGCATAACTTCTGCCGTTGAACATATAAGTCTTTTTGACTTCAACCCTGGCGTTTGACGGCAGCTGTCCCGTTTTTGCGTAACCCTGAATAAGAGGCAGAGCGTAAACGTTGCTGTCGGAAACGAAATATTTGAAGCTTGCGGCTTCGTTTACGTAAGCGTTATATGCGGAAACGTCTTCCGCTCTCACGATAGCCACGATGTCTTCGTTTGCTACGATAGCGTATCTGTCGTTGGAATAGAGAGAAACGTATGCGCTGTCGTCGGTTTGGGTAAGCACGTTCTTATAAGTGAAATATTCGCTGCTCGGTATTTGATCGAGGCTTATTTCTATAAGCTTAGAGCCTCTTTCGACGGTCAGAAACTGCGGATTGAGATTGAGCGTTATTTCAAACGCGTCGGGAACGGTGATTTTTTTCGGCGTTGAAACTTTAAGGCTTTCGCCCGAAACAGAGAGTACTAAGTTTTTGTAAAGAACGTAGCAGGTATCGTCTTCCCAGGAAAAATCCATTTTGAGGGGGAGTAACGATTGATTGACGTTTTGTGACTTTTCGATGCTGTAAACGCAGGTTTCCTTATTCTGTTTAACGGTAACGACGTCGCCTTCGCCGTTTAGATAAAATACGTTTCCGTCGTAGTCGCAGTAAAGTGATAAAAATGAATGATTTGAATTATAAAATATTTCGTCTTCGTTGTGTTTGTTTATGCGGTGCAGATCGTAGTTGACTCCGTTATAAACGTTGACGTAAATTTCGCCGAACAAATCTACCGTCATATTCTCTCCACGGCCGACGATTTCAGCCGTTTTTTCAAGTGTGTACGTTTCGGTATCGAGCTTGTAAACGACGGCTTTTTGCACGCTCTGGACAATCTCGTTGTTGAGAATGTAAAAGTCCTTATCCAGAGAATCGACTGCCGTCACGTTCATAAATTTCGAAAAGTCGGCGGATACCGTTATCGGTTCCAGCCCGTCGCCTTTTATGGAAGCAAGCTTTACGTCCGAATAAGAGGACAATAACACCGTGTTGCCGCTTACAGCCATTATTTTGGCTCCGAAATAACCTTCGAGCTTAATCGACGAGAACAGGTTTGTTCCGTGTTCATAAGTTTTTATGTAGTCGCCGTCGAGTATATATGTTTTGGAACCTTCGCATACCACGTCGCAAGGACTGTCGCTTATACGGTGTTCGTCGCTTCGGGAGGTCGTGATTGCAAAATCGGAAAAACAGCCGTTAACCGTGTTATAGCACGTTATTGCATTGAGTTGACTGTCTGCTATATACAAGTTCTCCCCGTCAATCGAGATGCCGAAAGGCGAGTTGAGGTGTTTCAATTCGTTGACTTTATCGCAAACGAGTATGCGGGTAAGTTCGAGCGTTTGCTTGCTTAACCTGAAAATGCCGTCGCTTGTCGAAACGTAGAGAAAGTCGTTTTCAAAGTCGGCGTCTCGGACGTTTAAAACGTTTGAGGCAACTATGCTTGCGCCGTTGTTGAAGTAGTAAATATTGCCTTCGTTTTCAAAGTAGAGCGTTTCTTCGTTGCACAGCGTGACTGCGTTTGGCGTAAAGCCGAGATTATACGTCTTGTTAAGCGTCGTTGAAAAAGAGCTCTGACTATCCGTTATCGTATAAAAACTCAGCGAGTTGGACGGGTTTGTTATAAGCGTGTTTCCGAATACGTCAAGGTCGGTTGAAGTTTCGACGTCGGTGTTTCGTATTTCACCCGTCGCAGGGTTAAGCGCATAAATTTTCGATACCGATAAGAATAAAATATAGTCGCCGACTTTAAGACTCTTTGAAATGCTGTGCTCCGGCAAATTGAACGTATGATAATTTTCTCCGTCGTAATAGGCTATGATTTTCTCGTTGGAAAAAACGTATTCGTTGCCGTATTTATGTACGTTCGTAGGACTTTCAATGTCGTATAGCTGAACGAAATCCTGCGGAAAAACCAAATCCGAGTTTACGCTTTCGGCTTGGGCGACGTAAACGGAAGGGGCGATAAGCAGAGCCGCTGCCGCTATAATACCGATAATCGTTAAGTAAAGCTTTTTCATACGCGTACCTGAAATGTATTTTATATAATTATATCATATCAGACTTTAATAATCAATTACTTATACGAAAAACAAAAATCTTTTTCAATAAAAACGAAGTGCGGAAAATTTTTTTCGCACTTTTACGTTTTTTTTGAGTTTTTGACAGAAGCTGACAATATAGTCGTTTATCATATCAAACAAATGTTCGAATATTTGAAAAAGCCGTCGTTTTGAAACTGAGGTAAAAAGCTGGTGAATTTAGAATGAATTTCGTTCAAAATTCAAAAAACATTTTGTTTCAAAAGTGACACAATTACTTGAAAAAAAATTTTTTTGTGATATTATGTACGCAAGTGAGGTGAGAATATGACAGCAAAAGATTACGCCGTTGTGCTATTGAATTTTTATTATGAACTGCCTAAGAGCATAAAGGATCAGGAGAAGTCTTTTTATAGCGAAGCGCTTTTGACTTTTAAGTCTAAAAACGTGTTGAGATCGGTGGAAAAGCTGATTAAAAGAATAGAGCAAAAAAGGACGCTTTTCGAATTGTATTCAAAACTTGAAAAAGTATTTTCCCGTATGACAAGCCAAGAATTTGAAATTTTAAAATGCAGATACGGACATTTTAAAATGGAATACAGTTGCGATAACGATCGCCGTAAATTTTACCGCAATGCCGACAGAGCGCTTAAACGCTTTAAGGAATTGTTATCTTTTATCGGTATCAGCGAAGAAGTCTTCAACAGCGAATTAAAGAAGCAGCCGTTTATTCACGGCATTTGTTTGAAAACTCCGACTTATTATAAACGGGTTCAAAAAAAGGGAAATTACCGCGTTTCTTCAAGGCGTTGCGCTGCTTGAAACGATTGCGTTGAATTTTGAATAAATTTCGTTCAAAATTCGTCGTTGCCGAAAAACGAGCCGTCTTTTTTGTTCTTTTCGGGGCGAACGATCACATAGATGATTACGAGAATTACTGCGAGCGCAACTCCGAAAACGACGTAAGTTACGGGATTGGTTTTTTCGACCTTTTCCTGAGTATGCGATTGAGAATTACCGTCGGTTGAGTCCGTATAGCTTTCGGAAGAATTATTCAGCTCCGCATATTTAGGGTTTTCTTCTATAAAAAAACTTTCGAACGAAGATTTCCTTATGTATCCTACGAAGCCCTGTGTGTAGCAATAGACGTAAAGCTCGTTATCGAGTGCGATTTCGCCGTAATACACCGCGTCGGTTTTTGCCTTGATGACGCTTTTAGGTTGAGTTTTTTCGGCGTCGAGAAAGAGTATATCGTCGTTTTTCAACGATACGGTAATATGCGGATAGATAATCGTATCCGGCGTAAGTGAAAAATCGAGATACCGGTTGTTTACATAACCTACGGTTTCAGGATAATTTAAGCTGTCGTCAAGATAGCCTACCTTGGAATATTCCGCTCCGAAAGAGATGATTTTTACAAAGTACGTTTTCGGAAGATAAAACTTGACGGTTTTAAGCGATTGATCCCAATAAAGCGGACAATCGTCGGAAATTACCATAGCATAGCTTTCGGCTTTTACGCAATCGGGTTTTTCAGCGTTGACGTTAAGAAGCGACAACAACGTAAAAACAATTAGGCACAATGCGGCAAATTTTTTCATAGTGAGATAATTATACGTTATTTCAGGTTGAAATTAAGCGAGAATTTTGTAGAAAAAGGGGTGATTTTATCAAAATGCAAGAAATTATTCAAAGAATCAAACTTATCGAAGCCGAGCAACGGCGAAGAACGAAGCCCGATAATTTATCCCGCTACAATAAGGATAAAGTACATAAAAAACAGATGGCGTTTCACAGGTGTAAAAAGAAGAATCGCTGGGTGTTTGGCGGCAACCGTAGCGGAAAAACGGAATGCGGAGCCGTCGAGGCGGTGTATATGGCAAGGGGGATACACCCTTACCGAAAAAACCGCGAAAGCGTATTCGGGTGGGTGGTTTCGCTATCTACCCAGGTGCAAAGGGACGTAGCGCAAAAAAAGATACTTCATTATCTTAATCCCGATTGGATCGTGGATATAGTTATGCTGCAAGGGCGAAAGGACAGTCCTCAAAACGGAGTTATCGACCAGATAACGATAAAAAACGTATTCGGAAAAAATAGCGTTATCGGTTTTAAAAGCTGCGATCAGGGCAGGGAAAAATTTCAGGGAAGCTCGCTCGATTTCGTATGGTTCGACGAGGAACCGCCGCAAGATATTTACGAGGAGTGCAAAATGCGTGTTCTCGATAGAAACGGCGACGTTTTCGGCACTATGACGCCGCTTAAAGGGCTGACTTTTATTTACGACGAAATTTACCTTAACAAGTACAATTCAAAAGAAGTCTGGTACGAATTTATGGAATGGGCGGATAACCCGTATCTCGATAAAAAGGAAATAAAAAAGCTGAGCGAGTCGCTTTCAGACGACGCTCTCGAATCCCGCAGATTCGGAAGATTCCGCTCGGCTACCGGGCTTGTTTATACCGAGTTCGACGAAAATCTGCACGTTATAGATCCCGTAGAGCTTCCTAAGGAATGGCAGGAGACGCTATCCATCGATCCGGGGCTTAACAATCCGCTGTCCTGTCATTGGTACTGCGTCGATTACGACGGAAACGTGTACGTCGTTGCCGAGCATTTCGAAGCAAAAAAAGATATAGAATACCATTCTCAGCGCATAAAGGAAATATCGGACAGGCTGAATTGGAAGCGCGACCGCTCGGGACGCATTTCCGCTCTTATCGATTCGGCCTCCAATCAGCGCACGCTGGCTTCGCCAAAGAGCGTGAGCGAGCTGTTTTACGAGCAGGGAATATTGGTAAATACCAACGTCAACAAAGACCTTTTTTCGGGAATAGCAAGGGTGAAGGACTATTTTAAAAACAATAAAATCTTCATTTTTAAAAACTGCGTCAATCTTATCAGGGAGCTGAAAAGCTATTGGTGGGGCAAAGAGGACGTGCCTATAAAGCGTGACGACCACGCTTTGGACGAGCTGAGATATTTTATTATGAGCAGACCTCACAAGGATAGTCCCAAGGAAGAACTTAACGCCATTCAGAAGGACAAATTGAAGCTGATGAGAAAGATTAAGAAAAAAAGGGGGTTGTTTTGAAAAATATAGATGAAAAGATAAAAAAAGCCATACTGAAAAAGGCGACGGGCTACGAAGTCAGCGAAACGGTGGAAGAATATCAGGATACCGACGGAGGATTGGTGCTGACCAAAAAAAAGGTGACGAAAAAGCACGTTCCGCCCGATACTCAAGCGGTAAAAATACTGCTTGAACTAACCGACGAAAGGGATTTGAAAACTATGACGGAAGAAGAACTTGAATCGGAAAAACAACGATTATTAAAAATATTGAAGGAGTTTGAAAATGAAAATAAGTAAAATCGATTATGAAATATGTTGCGACGTGCCTTTTTGCGGAAGGCTGGCGAATTTTGCGATTTCTGTAGGCGACGCAGGAGTGAAACAGCATATATGCAAAACTTGCGCAAAGGAGCTTAAAGCTCAGCTTGTTAAAATCGGAGATAAAAATATATGAAAAACAAAACGGAATTTAACGAAACTCTGGCAAAAGCGGTCGAGGACGATTTCCTTAAACGGCAGCAGGAACGCAAACAGCTTGAACAGCAGTGGTTGCTTAATATGAATTTTTTATTCGGCAATCAATATTGCGAAATAACGCCTACGGGCGACGTCGGCGAGGAGGATAAGTATTATTTCTGGCAGAACAGAAACGTATATAACCATATTGCGCCCATAGTCGAAACGAGATTGGCAAAGCTTTCGAGGGTAAGACCGAAAATGAGCGTAAGGGCGCAAGGTCAGGACGACGGCGATATAAAGGCGTCGAAAGTTGCCACAAACGTGCTGAATTCTACATATCAGCGACTTAATCTCGAAGCGGTTATCGCAAAAGTCACGCATTGGGCGGAAGTCTGCGGAAGCGGATTTTACAAGATTATCTGGAACAAAACGAAAGGTAAAAGCGTGGGCGTTTTCGATAACAGTCCCGTTTACGAGGGCGACGTGTCTATAACCGCCGTTTCGCCCTTCGAGATATTTCCCGACAGTCTTTTTCACGAAGAAATCAGCGAGCTGAAAAGCTTGATTTACGCAAAAGCTATGAACGTTGACGACGTTTTCGAGCTTTACGGCGTAAAGGTTACGGGCGGAGACGTGGACGTGTTTCAGATGCAGAAGGTCAACGGCTCGGGAAGCTCCCGTCTTACTCAGGGCGTCGTTCACGACAGCGTTTTAGTGCTTGAAAAATACGAAATGCCCAATTCCGAGTATCCTTTGGGCAGAGTCATAACCGTTGCCGACGGCAAGGTTTTGCAGGTCGACGATTTGCCTTATGAAAACGGCTTGAATAAGACGAGAGTATTTCCTTTTATCAAGCAGAACAGCATTTCGCTTGCAGGGTGCTTTTTCGGAACGAGCGTAATCGAAAGAATTATTCCCTTGCAGAGAGCTTACAATGCAGTCAAGAACAGAAAACACGAATTTTTAAACAGGGTTTCGATGGGCGTTTTAACCGTTGAAGACGGTTCTATCGATACCGACGAGCTTATCGACGAGGGTTTATCGCCCGGTAAAGTCATAGTTTACCGTCAGGGCTCGAATCCGCCGAAAATGATGCAGACTGCTTCCGTTCCTCTCGATTTTACCTACGAGGAGGACAGGCTTAACAACGAATTTATCACGGTCAGCGGAGTAAGCGAAATTTCAAGAAGCTCGTCTATACCCGACAACGTGACGAGCGGAGTAGCTATGCAGGTCTTGCTTGAACAGGACGAAACGAGACTTAATCTTACCGCTGAAAACGTAAAGGTGGCTATAAAAGAGATAGCTAAGCATATAATCAGGCTTTTCAAACAGTTTGCAAAAGCCAAACGAATGATGAAGATAGCGGGCGAATCGAGAACGGCGGAAGTCTTTTATTTCAATTCCAGCGATTTAAGCAGCGACGACGTCGTTTTCGATACGGAAAGCGAAATATCTTCCACTCCTGCGCAGAAAAAAAGCGAAATTCTCGAACTTTTAAGCACGGGACTGCTCAGCGACGACAGGGGTGCGCTCGACGAAAGGCGAAAAGCCAAAATTCTTGAAATTATGGGCTACGGCAATCTCGATAACGCAAACGATCTGACGAACCTTCACATCGCAAGGGCGGATAAGGAAAATCTGGAATGCCTTGATAATCTGAGCGTAAAAGATTACGACGACCACGCCATTCACATAACCGAACACACACGATTTCTTTTATCCGGAGAGAGCGCAAAAAGCGGCGACTTCGAGCTTATCGAAAAAACGCTGTGCAGACATATATCGGAGCATAAAAGAATGATGGCGTCCGGTAGCGTAAATTCGGATATTATTAAAGACCGTAACGAAGATTCAAGCTTGTCTTTTAACGAAAATCCGTAAAAGGCGGGACAAACGGTCGTTAATCGGCAACAAATTAAAAATTGTACTACGACAAAAAGAATACGATAAAATTCAAGTAAAAATACGAAAAAATTAAACAATATAATGCGGGAGGAAATTTATGGAGCAGTTTTTAGATGAGAAAACCGAGTCTGTCGGCATCAGTGAAAAAGCGGCTGAAACGGAGCCGGAGATAAAGGTTGAAGAAGGCGAGGTTTCATTTAAAAAATTCAAAGATGTCAGAGCTCTTGAAAAAGCATATAGTTCGCTTGAGGGCGAGTTTACCAAGCGCTCTCAGCGTCTCAAGGAACTATCGAGGGAGAATGACGAATACAGGAAAATGCTTGGAAAAACCGAAGCGCCCCAGGCAGATAATTCGTTTCAGGGACAAGACAATTTAATAAAATTATTGGAAAAGCATCCGCAAATCAAGGGCAAAACAGATATTGCCACAGCCGACGGTTCGGCAAGCGGAAATTACTTGCTTGTGGATAATTATATATCCGGGCTCGAGGAGAAAATTAAAAATCTTGAAAACGAGCTCAGCGACGAATCGAGATTATTGAATCACATCGAAGGTACGGCGATTAAGGATAAAATAATCAAAGATTACTTAAAAGACGTGCTGAGCGTATCGGGCGGAGCAAGGCTTATCGACGGGGGCGGCGTGATAAGTATAGCGCCGCCGCTTAAACCCCGGTCTATTGCCGAAGCGGGCGATATGGCGAGGGAATACTTGAAAAAATAATAATCAGGGAGAATAAATATGGTTACATTAAACACTGCTGATCAAGCGTTGAAAAATTTATATCTCGACGTAGTAAAGGATCAGATAAACTTCACGATAAATCCTTTTTTTGCAAGGATTAAACAGACGACTAACGACGTATGGGGCAAGGAAATTAAAAAATTGGTTCATTACGGCATCAACGGCGGCGTAGGCGCAGGTTCCGAAACGGGCAATTTGCCTAAGTCGGGCGAAAACTTTTACCAGCAGCTGACGTTGTCATTAAAAAACCTTTACGGCACGATTTCTATTTCGGATAAAGCCGTGAGGGCGTCTCAGAACAACGCGGGAGCGTTCGTCAATCTGCTCAACGCAGAAATGGAAGGACTCGTTAAAGCTTGCAGCTTCAATTTCGGAAGAATGCTTTTCGGCGACGGTTCGGGTATGTTGGCAAAAACGACCGATATTACGGGTAACGTAGTTACCGTAGATAACGTTAAAAACCTTGTGGACGGTATGACGGTCGATTTTCTTGACGAGGACGGCTTAGCATATCCTAACGCACGCGGCGTGCGCATTATGAGCATAGACAGAGCCAACAAAAAGATGAAAATAAACGTCAATAACCTGTCAAACTCATCCGTTCCGGCAGGAAGTATGATTTCGTTGCAGAATTCGTATATGTACGAGCTTACCGGACTCGGAAAGATTTTCGACACGAGTTCTATGCTTTACGGTCTCGTAAGGGACAGTCACAGATGGCTCAACCCGTTGAAAAAGACCAACGTTGGCGAAATTACCGAAAACGTAATTCAGCAGGTAATAGACGAGCTTGACGAAAGCAACGGAAGCAGGATAAACTTCATCGTTTGTTCCTCGGGCGTAAAGAGAGCCTTCGTCAACCACCTCAATACTTATAAGAGAAACATCGACGTTATGGACCTTCAAGGCGGCTTCAAGGCGTTGTCGTATAACGGTATTCCGATCGTTTCGGACAGATTCTGTCCCGACGGCACTATGTATTTGCTTAACACCGACGACTTCCAGCTCCATCAGCTTTGCGATTGGAAATGGCTCGAAGGCGAGGACGGAAAGGTACTTAAACAAGTCAACGGCACGCCCGTTTATACGGCTACTTTGGTTAAGTATGCAGACCTGCTTTGCTCTAAGCCTTGCGGTCAGGCGATGCTTACAGGTATTACGGAAGCATAATAAAATACGGTATGCAAAAAGGGAAAGAGCGTTCTTTCCCTTTTTAAAGGAGGAATTATGACGGTATCAAGCGTAATAAAACAGTCGCTAATAATGATGAACAGAAGCGATTTAATATCGGAATTGACGAATGCGGATATGACGAAAGAAGTCGAAAAGCTTCTGAGCTGCTACAACCTTGTAGTCAGCGAGTTGTGCGAAGAATATCTGCCCGTCATTCACACCGAAACGATGCAGTCGGCGAGCGGAAGGTTTTATTTTACGGACTTTGCCAGAACGCCGTTGGAAATAAAAGCCGTCTTTAACGTTGCAGGCGACGAGATAACTTATAAAAAGACTCCGCTTTATATTCAAACCGACTGCAACGAGGCGATCGTTTCTTATGTATATTATCCTGAAACGGCTGCATTAAACGACGAAAGCGTATATACGGGCACTAAAATAAGCCAGCGGATACTTGCGCTCGGCGTCAGCCGGGAATATCTGTTGCTGTCAGGGTTATACGAGGAAGCGGTCAATTTCGATAAGCGGTTTCAGGACAGTCTTGCTCAGGTACTTTTAAAAAACAGCGGAGCGATTATCCGCGCAAGGAGTTGGTTCTGATGAAAGGTCTCAAATTCGGCAACTATTCCAAAAAGCGAGTTAGACTGTTCGATTTCAGCGGCGGCATCAACGGTTCGGTGGATACTAAACTGTATCAGGACAGGTTTTTCGATTTTGCCGTCAATTTCGACAGCAGCAACAAATCCCTGCGCGACGGTCACGGTTACGACAAGCTGTATTTTTATCAACCGAATCTGGGGACTTATCAGGAATTACCCTTCGGCGTTTTTCCGTTGAAAGGGTACTTTTTCAAAATGTACGATAAAACGTCGGAAGAATACGACGACAGAATGCTGGTTTACTGTACGGATAAAAACGTTTACGAAAGCCACATTTACAAAACGGGTTCAAATCTGACGAAGGTAGAAGGTCTGAGCTTTGAAACGGCGCCGCAAGCCGTCTGTTACAAGCTTAACGGCGACGACGTATTGATTTTCGGCGACGGGAACGGGTTAAAGGTTTACGACGGAAGCGGCGTCACGACGGTTGACGACGCACCCGAGATAACCTCGATGTGCATACATAACGAAAGGCTTTTCATAACGTGCGGCGGAGAAAGGTCGTGTCTCTTTTTCTCGGACGATTTTGATCCGACGAATTGGTCGGTTTCGCTGACGGAAGCCGGATTTATAGATTTTCAGGACGGTTTGGGTTCCTTGGTCAAAGTTGTAAGCTTTAACGATTATGTGTACCTGTTCCGCCGTTACGGAATCACAAAGGTATATGCTTACGGCGACCAGTCGGAGTTTTACGCCACGCCCGTTCTGAGCGGCTGTCCGCAAATCAAGGACGATTGCGTATATCTGTGCGGCGACGAAGTGATATATCTTACGGACGTCGGATTTTATTCGTTCAACGGCAGTTATTCGAGAAAAATTATGAGCGGACTGGATAAATATCTTTGCACTTACACGAAAAATCATCCGTTCGGCGATTATTATAACGGCGAGCTGTTTATTCATACAATGCTGATAATCGACGGTAAAACCGAAAAATACGTCGTCGTTTACAACACGGCAAGCGGATGGTTTTATCTTATGGAAGATATAGATATAAGGGGTATGAAAACAATCAATGCGGAGAATTTAAACGAGCTCGTATTGTTCAGGGGCGGCGATTCTAAGGTTTATTTTCTGACCGACAAAGCTCAGGTGCTGAACGCGCCTATGACCAAGCGCATAAGGACGGCTTTCGGCGACTTCGATATTCGTGGCTCGAAGATTTTGTCATATATAAGGTTATATACGGACAAGCCGTTGACTATCAGGATAAAAACCGATTTCGAAGAAAAAATCATCGAAGTTCAGGGTTCGGCGTCCAATCAGAAAATACCCGTAGGGATAAAGTGTAACAGCCTGTCTATCGAGCTTATATCAAACGAGCTCGAAGCCGAAATATCCAAGGTAGAATGCGAATTTTTGACAAGCGGGTGAAACAATGGATTATAGAGATACAATTTTACAGGATATGAAGAACTTAAAGCTGAGAGTGGAAAATCTGGAAAAGACGGTCCTTAACAATCAGTATAATCAACTTGAATTTTTTATGATAGACGACAGGTTGGCGAAAACCTTTGAAAAAGTCTGCAAATTCAAGGTATTGAAGTCAGGTCAGGTCAAGTTCAGGCTGACTGCTTCGATAGGTAATTCAAGCGGTTCGTTTTACGGCGAAATATTTTTAAACGGAATCAAGGTCAAACGTTTTTACAACGAAAGCGTCGCAGTCGATTACGAGTTTGAAAGCGCGCTCAGCAGCGGCGTTTGCGAAATGGTCGTAAGGTTTATGCACCCTCTGGCGTACACTGTTTCCGACTTCAAAATATCGGTAAGCGGTAACGTCGAATACGAAGATCTGCCGCTGAGAATAGACGGTTTAAATCTTGAAAATATGAGCATAGTCGCATATCTTATGGGAAGCTCGGCGTACGTTTACGGCTACGATACGTCGTTGAAGGTAATATGTCGGCTTGACGCTCTTTCAGTCGGCGTTGCAGTCCGCAACGGCAAGCTTTGCGTAGGTTACGTCAACGGGCAACGCCAATTCAAGCTGATGGTATATAATCTTGAAGATTTTTCCGTAGTCAGTCAGGATTTTATAATGGAGGGCGTAAGAAAGGTCGCTTCGTGCGTTTACGACGACGGTTTTGCCTTTTACTGCCTGAAAAACAACCGCTGCTACAAGGTGCTTATCGCCGACGATTTTTCAAGTTCCGTAATTCAGCTTTTCAGTTCGGTCAAGGATATAGTATCGACGACCGACGCAGCGGATTTTTACGCCGTGACCGATTTTTCCGGGTACACCAAAATCTATTGCGGAAGCGACGTATATAGGGTGGAAAAGGCTAAAAATTATCATCTTTATTCAAACGACGGCGAAAAATACGCAGGTTTTTACAAAAACGGAACGTATTACCTGAAAAAACTTGAAAAAAACACGGCTGCAAAAGCCGAAACGGCTGTTTTAGGCGACGAATTTATCAGGCTTTACGACGGCAAAAAACTAATCAGAAACAACAATAAATTAACAATAAACGAGGAGTAATCTATGAAAAAAATATCAATTCAGGATCTTTATAACAAGCTCGACGAGCTGAACAAGGAAAAGGAAACTAAAATAGAAAGCTATAAAGTCAAGCAACCGCAGTTGGAAAAAATCGAATACGACGCGCCGACGGACGACGAACTGAAAGAACTTGCGGAAAAGACGATAAAGGAAAAATACAACTTTAAACGTCAGGCTGAAACGGATACTGCGAACAAGCAGATAGAGGCATTTAAGAAGCTGATGGAAGAAGAAAAGCTGAAAGAGCAGGAAAGCCTTAAAGCCAACGACGAAAAATACAAGCACGCCGAAGAAAAGCTCGATAACGAGCTGTTGAAAAGGGGCGTTCAACGCTCGTCGATAGCCTTAGGCGAAATCGCGAACCTGCAGGCGAATAAAATCGACGATTCGAACGCTATTACGGCGGCGTCGAAAAAAGCCGTCGCAGACATCGACGAAAAAATCGCAACGCTGACGAAGAATCTTGAAGAATCGGTGAAAAATCTCAATCTTGAAGAAATCAACGCTCTGTCAAAGGAGCTATACGACTTAAAGGAAGAGCGCAGAAAGAATCAGGAAAACGCAATCAAATACAATAACGAAGTCGAAAAGGACGCTTACGATATAGCAACGAGCAAAAATCAGATAGCGTTGAACGAAAAGATCAAGCAGACCGAAACAGACTACGACAAGCAGAAGATAAACGAGGTAATGAAGTATTACTATTACGGATTCGACACGCCCAAGGAAGCTTACGAAGCGTTTAAGAACGACGAAAAGATGCGAGATTATCTCGGCGACTATTACGACTACGTATATAACTACCTTCGTTCAAGGTAGATTAGCGTAAATAACTAAATCAAATTGATTATATGGAGAAAATATGATTAAAAAAATATTTGAAAGCAACGAAGATTACAGTTATGCATCTTCACAAAGGAATGCAAGCGACGGTTCCACTTCGATTTTTTGTTCACTACGATTAAACGAATTCGAAGCGAAAAAAATTAAATTCAGCAAAGCAGTTGTTGAATTATCAGTTACCGTCGCTTCAACAATTGATCGTAAAGTTTATTACGATGATATAAACGGAAGGCCTTATTTAATTGACGTAGTAAAGGGACAAGCACCGGACGGGAAGCTGTATTTAGACGTTACAGACGAATATCAGGACGCAATAAATACCGGAAGAACGTCCATAATGTTCAAGATTGAAGGCGACGGCGAAAACTATTATTCTTTTGACGACGAACGTTCGAAAATTCGTTGCGAATATATGCTTTTGACGGAAGAAAATCCCAATTCTGCTTATTTAGATAGTATTACAACGTCAGCGGGAAGCGGAAGGATAAATTTAAACACGGGCAATTTGAAATTTGTTTCTCCGCAAAGTTCGTCAGGCAACAAGCATTTACCGATAAACTTAGATTTCGTATTTAATCGGAATATTGCTTACAGCGATAATAAACAATCTGTTTTCAGCTCTAACGAAAACTATGATTTATCGAAAACTTACGTTGAAAAATATACGTCAGTCCCCGGATACAGAATAGGAAAAGGTTGGAAGCTTAGTTGTCAGCAATATTTGTTGAAAAAATTTATCTTAGGTTTTGAAGAAGATCCGGAGTCAAGTGAAAGATATACTTGGATTGACGCTGAGGGTAACGAAATCGATTTTGAAGAAAAGTATTATTATTTAGACGCAAACAAAAAACGAGTTTACGTTCCTGCGGAAGACGTAACGATTCACTCGGATAAAACGTTGACTTACGTTAAAGGAGACGCAATTTACGACGTTATAAAAGAATGCGTTTCCGAAAACGGATATGAATTATCTACCGATAACGCAGACGTAATTAACATTGATAAGTATAATTCAGACACTGAAGAAATTGCTTCGCTTAAAAAGCAAATAAAAGCTATAAAAGACGCCCTTAATGAAATAAACGGCGTAATTTATACAAAAGGCACAAAACTATTGCAGTTAGAAGCGGAAGTAAACACATATAACTCGATGTTATCTCAAATCAAGCATACTTGTGCCAGTGCCGGGTATGAAAAAGTTATCGATGAATTTATGACAGAGTTAAATTCCATAAAAAGTGAATGCAGTTTAGAAAGCAGTGTTGCGAGCGCGTTAGAGAATTCATTAAATAAAGCAAGTGAATTAAAGGTAAAATTACAGGAACTAATGGCTTATTCGATAACTGCGACGTCATTCGATTCACTGTTTATAGAATCTGGTGAAATGAAATCTAAATTATCGCGTATAAAAGAAATACTTTCTTTGCTGAAAGCGTTTTTATCGATAGAAGATATTAAAAGCATAATTTTAAATAAGGTTTATAACCAATATAATTTGGTTAAATATTACGAATACTTTTTCCAGTCGAATTCTTTTGTTTTATCGCTGAACGAGAGCGTGGCTTCAATATATCAAAACTTTTTAACGACAAAAGATCAATTTGATTTGCAAAACATACAGCTCAATTCGCAAATTGATAAATATGAAGAACAGAAAGAACTGCTTGAAGATCAATTGGAAACTTATTTAAGGCAATATCCGACGCATATAATAAAAGATCCAAGCAATTCTATTATTTTCGGTTTTGCAAAATTCAATGGAAACTCGCAATTCCGCTTAATAATGATAGCCGATAAATATGAAAACTGTATTTTTTACGGCTACGACAGAGAGAATAAGCTCGTAAGTATTGTAGATTCAGATAACAACGTAGTGAAGTTGGACTATGAAAACGGACTTTTATCACAGATTATTGATGCCGATGGAAAAGAAATTACGCTTTCATATAATTCCGAGCAACGCTTAGATCGAATAATAAACAATCGGGTTTACAATAATTTCTATTACAACGACGACGGATATTTAATCGGCGCGTATAATTTCAACGATATATTAGGCGTCGGCTTTGGTTATACAAACGATAACGTTGTAAATACGCATACGTTACAGAAATATAAATCGATAAACGGCGATAGCGCCGAGCTATTAACCTCGGATGAGATACCTGCCGATAAAAGAATAACGTTAGGCAGCGATACGTTTTTAATGAAAGATCTAACCACTATATACCGTTACGATTATCAAACGGTAATAGTAACGGATAAAACGAACGATAAAAGCAAAACTTATCTGTTCGACAACAAGGGAAATCTCGTCAGCCGGTACGATAATAACATATATAATGCGATATCAGGTTTGAACGTAGATTCGATTAGCTATTCCAGAAAAGGCACAGAAGTTTCGTTTGAAGCTTCGTCGGCTGATTGGTCAGTCGATTATGCCGAAAATTGCGAATATGCAGTTAACGGCTTTGACGAAGAATTTGATGAGGATTGGTATTATTATTCTTCAATCAACGATGAAGCGGCTTCTGACAAAAGTATATCAAAAACGTTATCGGCGACAGAGATTCAGAATATAAAGGATAATAAAGTATCGTGTCTTGTTCTTTCCGGCTGGGCGATAGCGGATTCTGCGTGGATAAACGCAAAATGCAATAACGAAATCGATAACAACAATACCGAATACGGAGACGAGCTTACAAATCTCGTTTTGAGTAACGACGCCGACAGAGTGAACCGAAAATTTGAATTGCGCATCGAGTTAACTTATAGTAATTCGTCATACGTTCAAAAATATTGCTGCAGCTACGATTGGATGAATACCAACTGGCAATATCTTGCGGTGCCGGTAAGGCTGAACGGAGCTAATTTACAGAATCTTACCGGAATAAAAATTATTTTTGATTACAGCAACAACTACGGTTACGCACATTTCTTCGGTATGAAGCTCAAAGAAGGTAATTGGAGAATTGATACGTATCTCAACAATAAATTATGGTTGCAACAAAGAAGCGATTCTGCTTTTGTTACAGAGTACTTATATGATAACAACGGCAAAGTCGAGATAATGGTAAACTCTTGCGGTTTGCCGGGCGATGAAGAAGATACCGAATTTACCTCAAGATATTATTACAATTCACAAGGCAAAATATCGAAAACTATAGATTGCTACGGCATGGTGAACGAATACGTTTACGATTCATACGGTAACGCCCAAAAAGAGCTTGTTTATCATAAGGATGAGCCTGCAAATAAATTCGTAACTGAAAGAGTATTCGATGAAAAAGGTGTGGAAATTGCCCAAATCGGTGTGTTTGGCGAACAAGGAAAAATTATATACGATTCACACGGCAACGTATCCGAACAGACAGACGCATTGGGAAACAGAGTATCCTTTGGTTACGATGAAAACGGCACGCTCGTTAATATGACGGCAAATTCCGACGGAGAGCCAAGTTCTAACGTCAACGAATACAATCACGGATTGTTTGTAAAAACGGCTCACAACGGCTGTATTTACGAATACGGATATGACGGCGAGGGTAGGGTTACCGGAATTAAAATCAACGGGCAGAATTATTGCACAATCGAATACGACGACACGAATACAAAAACCGTAACCTACGCAAACGGTGAAAAAGTAAGAAAGAAAATATTTGACGACGGAAACAAGTTCGACGTATTTTATGCGGAAAACGGCGGAGGTTTAGGCGAGCCTACAATCTATGAGTTTGACCGGACTGTCGTTGATACGCAAAAAGACGTAATGTCGTATAAAGAATACGTAGAAGATCGAACCAACGGAGCCGAAGCAAGATATAAGACGTATTACGATAAGAAAAACCGTGTAGTAAAAACCGAAGCAAATGAAGCGGGCTACGGCGAGAAGCTCAGGATTGCCAACACCTACGGTTTTGAAAACGCATTGATTCAACAAAAGGTTGAAATTTCAAATACTATAGTTGACGTTGAAACGAGAAGCTATGAATACGGCTTGAAAAATAAGTTGAAATCAATTGAACACAGAAACGCATATAATGAAAATCCCGTGCTCGATAAACTCGGCAGACTTTCAAGCGTTAAAAAATCAAACGGTTTAAGTAAAAATTATAATTATATCCAGGTCGGCGACAGAGCGACAACACTGCTTGCAAGCGAAACGTTTGGCGAAAGCGGTAAAACAAAGCAAAAGCTTTCGTACGTTTATAATAAAAACGGCAACGTAACCGAAATAAGAAACGACGGAGAGTTGATCGTCCGCTATGGCTACGACTCGCTTAACCGACTTGTGAGAGAAGATAACAAAGAACTCGGAAAATCATTCTTTATATCTTATGATACCGCAGGTAATATCACTCAAAAGAAACAATGCGATTTCACTCTGGATTATTTCGATAACCTTGAAAAAACCGTTACCGGCAATTACGAATATGCCGACAACGGCAATAAAGACAAGTTGTTGAGCTTTAACGGCGAAGCTTGTTCATACGACGTTTTGTCAAGACCTGTTATCTACCGAAACAAAGCGGTCAACTGGTATTTCGTAAACCGATTGTCAAGCTACGACGGCGTTCAATTCAAGTATAATTACAACGGCGTCAGATTGTTTAAGACGGTCGGAACAAAAACCACTAAGTTTTTCTATGACGGAGCAAAGCTGCTTTGTCAGAATGACGGAACAGATAACTTATATTTCTATTACGGAACCGAAGGCGTAACTGCGTTCAGATATAACGGAGCCGTATATCATTACAAGAAGGATATGTTCGGCAATATCTTGGGAATATACGATGCAAACGGCAACGTTTTGACAAAATACGTCTATGACGCATGGGGAAATCACAAAACTTTTGCGTTAAATAACGGAGAGTGGGTTGACATTACAAGTCAAACCGCATATAATGAAAACAGTAGTTTGGCTGAAAAGATTGCAATTCTGAACCCGTTCAGATACAGAAGCTACTATTTTGATATAGAAACCGGCTTATATTACTTGCAGTCTCGCTACTACGATCCTGAAACAGGCAGGTTCATTTCACCTGACGATATTTCCTATCTCGATCCCGAAACGATTCACGGTTTAAACCTTTTTGCTTACTGTCTTAACAACCCCGTTATGGCAATCGATCCAAGTGGATACGCTCCTAGTTGGCTGCAAGGTTTAGCTATTGGATTAGCTATAATAGGAGCTGTTCTTGTAGTATCAGCCATAACTGTGCTAACTTGTGGTGTAGGGACTTTGGCTGGAACAATGGCCGGAGCCGTAATTTATGGTGCAGCACAAGGAATTGTTATCGGAGCTGTGGTCGGAGTTGTTGGTGGTGGCATTGTCGGTGGTATTGCATCAGATTGGAGTACTGAAGGAATTTTAATCGGTATGGGAATTGGTTTAGGAGTTTGTGCAATTGTTGGAGGAATAATTGGTGGATTTGCAGGGGCAAGTAGTTTTACTGCTAATAGTTCTTATATTTCTCAATATGGTGGAAATGTAAAAGAAGTGTTATCTGCATATAAAGGCAATCCAAGAATAAAAGTATTAAATAGTAATACTATTGCATATAGAACTTGGGGTGGCGCTTCTGGTCAGTATGGACACTGGATTTCACCTAAAAATTATGGATCTGCTGTAAGAAGTATGTTATCTTTACCACAGGGAAATACTGCAGTTAACACCTCTCAATTCTTAATTTCAAAAGGAAGTACAGTATTATCTGGAAAAGCTGCTGCGTTATTTGGTCAAACAGGTGGAGGTATTCAATGGTGGATTGGTTTATTATAGGAGAGCTTTATGGTTGAACAATTAAAAATAGTTTTAATTAGTATTGGAGAAGAAATAAAAAGTGAAAACTCTATTTGGGATAAAAAACAATTAGTTTCTATTGTAAAACCTGAAATGGAAGAACTATATAGTTATTTTGCTAATGGAAGAGTGTTTTTTAAATACGGAAAAAAACAAAGGATGTTAGAATCAACCTACATTATGACCGATTCAATAAGAAATCTAAACAATACAAGTTTAGGCAAAGAAATTATTAAGTTACAAGAAATGTATTATGAATTGTAAAATAGCAAATTACTTTCACAAGCAAAATTAGATATGTTTTCTTTCTACTGAGTAGTTGTTAGATTATTTGAATTAATTAACATGTTTTTAAATTAAGGGTGGGCGATTTCGCTCACCCTTAAATTTTACCAAATACGACGACACGAATACAAAAACCGTAACCTACGCAAACGGTGAAAAAGTAAGAAAGAAAATATTTGACGACGGAAACAAGTTCGACGTATTTTATGCGGAAAACGGCGGAGGTTTAGGCGAGCCTACAATCTATGAGTTTGACCGGACTGTCGTTGATACGCAAAAAGACGTAATGTCGTATAAAGAATACGTAGAAGATCGAACCAACGGAGCCGAAGCAAGATATAAGACGTATTACGATAAGAAAAACCGTGTAGTAAAAACCGAAGCAAATGAAGCGGGCTACGGCGAGAAGCTCAGGATTGCCAACACCTACGGTTTTGAAAACGCATTGATTCAACAAAAGGTTGAAATTTCAAATACTATAGTTGACGTTGAAACGAGAAGCTATGAATACGGCTTGAAAAATAAGTTGAAATCAATTGAACACAGAAACGCATATAATGAAAATCCCGTGCTCGATAAACTCGGCAGACTTTCAAGCGTTAAAAAATCAAACGGTTTAAGTAAAAATTATAATTATATCCAGGTCGGCGACAGAGCGACAACACTGCTTGCAAGCGAAACGTTTGGCGAAAGCGGTAAAACAAAGCAAAAGCTTTCGTACGTTTATAATAAAAACGGCAACGTAACCGAAATAAGAAACGACGGAGAGTTGATCGTCCGCTATGGCTACGACTCGCTTAACCGACTTGTGAGAGAAGATAACAAAGAACTCGGAAAATCATTCTTTATATCTTATGATACCGCAGGTAATATCACTCAAAAGAAACAATGCGATTTCACTCTGGATTATTTCGATAACCTTGAAAAAACCGTTACCGGCAATTACGAATATGCCGACAACGGCAATAAAGACAAGTTGTTGAGCTTTAACGGCGAAGCTTGTTCATACGACGTTTTGTCAAGACCTGTTATCTACCGAAACAAAGCGGTCAACTGGTATTTCGTAAACCGATTGTCAAGCTACGACGGCGTTCAATTCAAGTATAATTACAACGGCGTCAGATTGTTTAAGACGGTCGGAACAAAAACCACTAAGTTTTTCTATGACGGAGCAAAGCTGCTTTGTCAGAATGACGGAACAGATAACTTATATTTCTATTACGGAACCGAAGGCGTAACTGCGTTCAGATATAACGGAGCCGTATATCATTACAAGAAGGATATGTTCGGCAATATCTTGGGAATATACGATGCAAACGGCAACGTTTTGACAAAATACGTCTATGACGCATGGGGAAATCACAAAACTTTTGCGTTAAATAACGGAGAGTGGGTTGACATTACAAGTCAAACCGCATATAATGAAAACAGTAGTTTGGCTGAAAAGATTGCAATTCTGAACCCGTTCAGATACAGAAGCTACTATTTTGATATAGAAACCGGCTTATATTACTTGCAGTCTCGCTACTACGATCCTGAAACAGGCAGGTTCATTTCACCTGACGATATTTCCTATCTCGATCCCGAAACGATTCACGGTTTAAACCTTTTTGCTTACTGTCTTAACAACCCCGTTATGGCAATCGATCCAACCGGGACATGGAATTGGGGTAATTTTTGGAAAGTACTTGGTGGTATTGCAATAATTGGTGCATTAGTTGTTGGCTCAATATTTACTGGTGGTGTATTATCGGTAGTGTTAGCTGGTGCAGCTATAGGGGCAATTAGTGGTGCTATAGGTGCTACTGTTTCTACAGCAATTAGTGGTGATTGGAAAAATTTTGGTAATAACTTTTTAATGGGAACTATTGTTGGTGGTATAAGTGGAGCAGTGGCTGCTTCTCCGTTAGGAATAGGATGGCAAATTGGGATAAATTCAATGCTTAGTATGGCAAACTATGCAACAACAACAAAGATTAATGGAGAAAATATAACATTGGGGGGAATTCTGTTTAGTGGCGTTGCAGGTGCTCTATCTGGTTTTGTTGGCGGTGCCGGTTTTATGAAAGGAAATTCCATGGCTAATGCTTTTGTTGCATTCGGTGGAAAGAATTTTTTAAAAGAAATAGGTGTAAATTTTTGGAAAACTGGTTTAGACATTGTTGCTCGAAACTCTATTAACGCATTTATTGTGGGCGGTGCGCTAAATGGATTTTATTCGATATTTAGCAGTTCTTTTAATAATAAAAGGCACTTTTTAGGTTTTTAATTTAATAAAGGAGTTGAAAATGTTCTGGCAAGATAAATTAAGCATAATTGGTGTGTATATTCTTTTACAAGTGTTTATATTTGCGTCACATTTATTTGCCGTTCTCATGGATCACGATCTGTATGAGTTAAACAAATTTAATGAAAATAGAAAAACGATAAGAATTGGAATTAAGTGGATTTTTTGGCGTTGTAAAAAACATGACAAAAAAGAAATTTTTACCATTGCCTTTATTCATGAAGTTATTAGTTTGTTTTTGTTTATTGCTACAACAATACTTTTTATAGTAACGCTTGTTTTGAATGAACAAATTATAATGTATATATGTTTTTTACCGATATTGATGTACCTTATTTATTGTTCAAATAGGCAAAGAATTATTAAATTAAAGGCAAGACCGACAATCAATGATAAAAATAGTTTTTGAAGCTTTTTAGGGTGGGCAAATTTGCCCACACTTAAATTTTATCGAATATACGGCACCTACCGGCGACGAGTTGACGAAAAAAAGTCCGTTAGGTTTAACTGCGGTAACCAAAACGTATAACCACGGCGCATTAGCCACTAAAAAGCCCGCCGATTCGGATACCGTTGCCTTAGCTTATGACGAAGCGTTGAATTTGGTAAAAACGATGACGGTTCAGACCGATCCTCCGCAGGTAGTCGCAAGCAATACTTATTCCCACAACGAAACGCTCGTAAACAGCGACGAAGGTTCTCATTATGCTTACGATTACGACGGTTTCGGCAGAGTTACCTCGATAAAAATCGACGGTGAAGCATATTGCACGATCGAATATACCAACCAAAATCAGAAAGTGACGAAATTTATTCGTCGCCTTAAACAATTATCTGATTACCGAAAGGCAAGTTATCAGGTATTTTTTTTACGCCAAAAAATATTATTATCATAAAGCGATTTTATACGGTCGGTGTAAAATTGAGCCGATAAGGCTTTTGCGGTTTCCAAGCAAGCGGTTAAGGGCTTATAAACGCCTCTGCGAAGGTTTGATTTAAAAACAATTTAATCATTTGCTTGCAAAAGTGCGTTTTTTAATTTATAATTAAATAATCAAGTGCCACAAGGTGTGTTATGTTTATTAAAAATACGCTGAGATTGTTGCTCAGCAATCTTAAACTTTGTTTTAAGACTATGCTTTTCCGCTTCATACTGACGGTAGCGTATTTCTGGGCGTTCTGGCTGATAGCGAACGTCGGTTTCAGAAACATATTTTTAAGCCGGGAATTCGGAAATTTGCTTGATATGGTCAAGCAGCTGTGGATGAATTTTTTCAAAATGGATTTTGAAGCTTCCGTTGACTTTGTTTCGGCAGGTCAGGGGGTGATTCAGGTTATAAAGGACAACGCTTTGCAGGCGAGCGTCGTATCTTGCTTGTTGTTCGTGCTGACTTATTTATTTTTCGTCCTTTCGGGACTTTGCAGCTATACCTCGTCCGTTATGGTGCACAAGCATATGTCGGCATTGCAAAAAACGCATTTTCTGGCAACGATGTTCGAGTGCTTTACAAAAGCCGTCGGGTTCGAGTGCTTTTACGCTATACTGAAGTTGCTTGTTTACATAGTTTCAGTCGTCATTCTGTTCCTTATCGTTTACACGACGGGCCCTGTGATAGGTATGCTTTCGGTGCCGTTGGCGCTGTGGTTCGTGCTGTTTCTGCTTTGTCTTTTTTATGCGCTTACTGCAAAGCTGAGACCCGGTATGACCGTGGGGCTGAGTTTCAGGCAGATGCTCAAAGACGACGGCTACAAACGCAGTATGTTTATCGAGACCGTAGCGGCGTACTTTTTCAGCGTGGTGCTGGCTCTTTATTTCAATGTAACGGTGTTTTTCGCCACGTTGGGCGCAGGAATTTTCGTAAGCATTCCCGTAACTTATATGTATTTCGTCGTATTGCAACTCGTAGTCGTTTACACAATCGATTCAAAACGTTATTTTATCGATTACGACAGGATTATCACGCCGAGAGAAATGCGAAGCGACGAAGAAAGATTACTTAACGAGGTCGATATATGATAAACGTTTATCTTGTGGGCGATTCCACGACGTGCTACTACGATTTAACCGTCGAAGACAGAGATTTTCTTTATCCCCGGAACGGCTACGGAATGTGGCTGAAAGAATATTTTTCCGACCAAGTGAAAATTATTAATCTCGCCTTGTCGGGCAGAAGCTCCAAAAGCTTTTTGCAGGAAGAAAATTACAAGGTTCTCTGCGAAAATCTCGGCGAAGGCGATTATCTGTTTATTGCGTTCGGTCACAACGACGAAAAATATAAAGACGAGCTTCGTTTTACCTACGGCGGCGGCGACGTATCGGATAGTCGTTCGTTTAAGTATTCTCTATACGAAAATTATATCAGGCTTGCAAAAAGCGTCAAAGCGACGCCTGTTCTTGTTAGTTCTATCGTAAGGCGAAGCCCCGAAAACAAGTTCGTAGGCGATAGGGTGCATAAGCTTGGCGAAGTCTGCGTAAACGGAACGGTTTTTCCTTCGAGCGACTACGCTCTTGCGACGAAGGAGCTTGCAAAAGAGTGCGGTCTGCACTTTATCGATATGACGGGCGCAACAAAACGTTACTATGAAAAAATCGGGGCGGACGAATCGAGAAAACTTCACGCAACGCTATCTTTTGACGAATTCGATACCGATAACACTCACTTGAATTCTTTTGGAGCGCAGGTGATTTCAGGTATTTTTATCGAGGAGCTAAAAAAACTCGGCACTCCGCTTAACGGGTTTATCGTGCGCGATAATCCGGAAGCTGATTTTAATTCGGTTATAACCAACAAAAAGCCATAAAAAATAAAAAAGCGGCGTATAGCACGGTGATGTGAACCCAAAAGTTTAGACAGAAAATTAAATTAAATGTATTGAGATTGA
>JBJEVF010000010.1:0-5604 GCA_051884215.1 Christensenellaceae bacterium
CCTGCGCTTGAAGCGCCTAATCAAGCCACCGGCTAAGCCGGTGGTACTTGACTTACGTCCAAAAACTTCAAAAAATTCGGTTAATCGACTTATCAGCCGTCGTTTTTGTTTCGTCAAGCCGATATAAGGCGAAACGTTATTAGACGTGTTTCTTCGGTTCAAAAGATATTTTCATAACGTTGGCGGTAGAAGGGGTTATTTTTATCTTATCGCTTATCGCGATACCTACGACGCATAAAATTTCATTATCGCAAGCGATAAGCGGTACGACCGACCTTTGTTCGGAATACAGTTTTTTATCGGTAAGATAGCGTTTTAAGCTCTTCGTGCCGCCGCCGTATTTAGTGAAAACGTCGCCGTCTTTTTTTGTTCTGATTTCGGCAAGGGATGGAATTTTATCTCCGTCAAAATACAGCGTATTGGAAACGGAAGCGGGGCTATAACCCGAAAAATCGGCGTGATCGACCTTTTCAATGCTGATTGAACCGCAAGGCGTTTCAAACGTTTTTACGGCGTAAGGGAAATGAAAAGAGATCGTGGGAGCGGTTGACTTAAAGGTTATTTTATCTCCGCATTTAACTGCGTAAACGGAATTGAGAAGATCGGCTCTTGAGCCCGATTGGTTGCGGCAAAGCGCGTATATTGCGTCGACGTGCTTCGAGGTATAATCTTTATAAACGCCGAGCTTGTTTAGCGCAAGTATAGTCGCGCGCGAAAGCAGAGGCTTTTCAAGGTTTGTCGGAACGCTTACGCCGTCGGGCTCCGTCATAAGGTAGGTTTGAGCCGTTTTGTAAAGAAATTCATCGTCTTCCGACGCACTTTTCGAAAAGCGGTAAATGCTGTCGACGGCGTTTTCGAATCTGCTCGTTATAACGGGTAAAACTTCGTTTCGGATATAGTTTCTCGAATAAGAGTTGTCGGCGTTCGTTTCGTCGGTGACAAAAGGCAGATGGTTTTCGGCGATGAAAATGTCGATTTCTTGCCTTGATACGTTCAACATCGGACGAATAATTTTTCCGTCGTAAGATAGCGAGTTGATTTTTGCGCCGCGCAGACCGCTGCCCCTGAACAGATTGAAAAGCAACGTTTCGCAAAGGTCGTTCTTGTGATGTGCTGTGGCTACTTTCTGGCAAAAATCAGAGTTTATTGCGTCTGAAAAACAGCCGTAACGGAGTATTCTCGCGCCTTGTTCGAGGGTGTAGCCGTTTTCTTTGCTGAAAGCTGTCGCGTTTACCCTATATACCTTTATCGGCACGTTTAAAGATTTAGCGAGCCGTAAGCAAAATTCGGTGTCTTTTTCGGAGTTTTTTCCACGGATACCGTGTTCGACGTTTATAGCCGAAATCGAAAAACCGTATTTCTCTTTTAGAGACAACAGTCGGTAAAGCAAAAAGACGGAGTCTTTTCCGCCTGATAGCGCAACGGCAACGTTTTCGCCTTTATGAATTTGTGAAATATCGATTTTAAAACTCATAAAAACAGTATAACATATTTGAAAGGTTAAGGCAATTACTTGTCTGATATTCATTTTTGCAAAAAATGCGAGAAAAAAGCTTAAAAACAGTTGACAAATTTTTATAAACCAATTAAAATGAATAGGCTAACACATCGCGGAGTAGAGCAGTTGGTAGCTCGTCGGGCTCATAACCCGGAGGCCGTTGGTTCGAGTCCAACCTCCGCAACCATTTTTATATATGGCGGCGTAGCTTAGTTGGTTATAGCGGCCGGTTCATACCCGGCAGGTCGTTGGTTCGAATCTGACCGCCGCTACCACGCCGGCTCCTTGGTCAAGCGGTTAAGACATCGCCCTTTCACGGCGGTAACACGAGTTCGATTCTCGTAGGAGTCACCAATAAAAAAAGAACGGTTTTTGGCCGTTCTTTTTTATTGTTTTAGCTGTTTTTTCTTATATTGTTATACCTGCGAGAATCGAACAACTTGCGTAAGCAAGAAAATTATATAATAAAGATTTTTGGCGTTGAAACTTGTTTCAACCAAAACGTTTTTCTTGCCGAGACAAGCTCACGCATAACTGCCGTTTGAAAATCATATGTAAAATATTTTAAGAAAAGTCTTGCTATTATTCTAGTTTTGGAATATAATTGAAGTACTAAACACAAGGTGAAAATATGTTAAGTTTTATTTCTGCAAAAGAAGCCGCTGAAAAGTGGAATATCTCTCAGAGGCGAGTTGCAATTCTTTGTTCTGAAAATCGTATTGACGGCGCTATGATGGTCGGTAATATGTGGATAATTCCAAGTACCGCAGAAAAGCCCGTTGATAAACGTACTATACGATACGAAAAAAAGAATGTCGTGCAATTAAAGCCGTTTGTTAAATGGGTTGGCGGTAAAAGTCAACTTCTGGACGAGCTTGAAAAAATGTTACCTGCTGATGATGAAAGAGTATTAACCAAATATGTCGAACCTATGGTCGGCGGAGGAGCATTACTTTTCAATGTTTTGTCTAAATTTGATTTTGGGCAAATTTATATAAGCGATATTAACGCCGAACTTATCAATGCTTACAAAGCTATTAAAAATAATATTGATGCGCTTATTGCAAGGCTTACAGAAATGCAGTTTATGTTTTTGCCAATGGATGAAAACGGGCGCAAATATTTTTATTACTCTTCACGAGATAAATTCAATAACCTTGAATTAAACGAAAGTAATTCAGTAGAAAAAGCCGCATTGTTTATATTTTTGAATAAAACTTGTTTTAACGGTTTATATCGTGTAAACAAAAAAGGACAATTCAACGTTCCTATGGGTTCATATAAAAACCCTAGTATTTGCGATGAAGATAATTTGAGAAACGTATCAAAGGCTTTGCAAAACGTTGAAATAGTTTGCGGTGATTACACTCTTTCCAAAAGCGTTATTGATAGTGAAAGCTTTGTGTATATCGATCCGCCTTACCGACCCATTTCTCAAACTTCGGGCTTTACTTCATACAACACAGACGTTTTCGACGATAATGAACAAATAAGGCTTGCTAAATTTATTGACGAAATAAATGAAACGGGGGCGAAAATTGTTTTAAGCAACTCTGATCCTAAAAACGTAAACGTTGACGATAATTTCTTTGATGAACTGTATAAAAACTATAAAATAAATCGTATTGAAGCTATCAGAGCAATAAACAGCAAGTCCGATAGTCGTGGAAAAATAAACGAGTTATTGATATGTAATTGAGGTAAAAATGGCAGAATTAAAATTATTTAAAATTAACGGATGCGTTGAAGAATTAAAATCTAAAAGCGTTACGATTGAAAAAGAGCTGCAAAACATCATCGAAAAGAATATGCAAGAATTTTTCGGGGTGCGTTTTTTAGCGTCTGAGTATAAAATAGATAACGGCAGAATGGACTCTATAGGTATAGATGAAAATAACTGCCCCGTCATTTTTGAATATAAACGTTTTTCAAGTGAAAACGTTATTAATCAAGGGCTTTTTTACCTCAATTGGTTATTGGAGCATAAAGCAAATTTTAAACTTTTAGTCTTGGAAACATACGGCAAAGAAGTCGCAAATAATATTGATTGGTCTATGCCGAGAGTTATTTGTATTGCAAGTGATTTTAATAAATACGATGAAGAAGCGATTAAACAAATCAATCGCAATGTATCCCTTATTCGTTATAAACAATATAGCACAGATTTGCTTTTATTCGAGTTGCTAAATACAAACACTGTTGCGCCTATTGAAACTGAACTAATGGAACGCAGACCACAACAATATAATGAAAAGACGTTTACGGAACAATATAAAAATGCTCCGCAAAAGTTTAAAGAATTGTATGATGAGTTGTCTGATTATACTATGGGCTTAGGCGATGACGTATCGCAAAGCACGTTGAAATTATATTCTGCGTTCAAAAAGATTAAGAACTTTTGTACTATGGAAGTTTATCAAGCAAAATTACTAATAAATTTCAGGCTTAACCCCGATTATTTCGAATTATCCGAGTCATTACGGGACATTCGTAACATCGGACATTGGGGGTGCGGTGATTTACAACTAATTATGCGAGATCGTTCTGAAATTGAAAAGGCAAAAGAACTTATTTTAAAAGCATACGAAAACAATTAAGGAGTTTAAAAAATGATAAAAAGTGGCAAAGGCGGGGGGAATACTCGCACGGGTTTAGTGTTTGAAGGTAAAACAGATTTATCTATGTTTTTATGCCAACAACCCCACTATTCGGTTGTTGATCATGATGTTTTCTACGACAATACGAAAGTTGCCGAAGTATATAAAAAGCACAGTTTCTATTCGGTTTTTCTTAAAAAATTAGATATTGACTGGAAAAAACACATCTCAAAACGTTTATTGCCTGACGACAGTATATTCGTGCTTTTAAACAATATTTTATTTATTATTGAATGTAAACATCAAGAAGTAGCAGGTTCCGTGGATGAGAAACTGCAAACTTGTGATTTTAAAAAGAAGCAATATAAGAAACTAATGTCCGCAGCAAATATTGACGTTGAATACATATATCTATTAGATAATTGGTTCAGGCAGGAACAATATGCCGATGTACTTGATTATATTCATTCGGTCGGTTGCGATTATTATTTTGAATATATCCCTTTAATGCGTTTGGGATTGCCTGTTCCACTGGAACTTATCGAAGATTAATATGTCAAAGAAAATTCCCTTACAACCTGTAAATTTTGAACTTGAAACAAATACCGTTTGGTCGTTTCCTGATAGAGGTAAATGGGCAACTCACGACGCTAAATACCGTGGAAATTGGTCGCCTTATATCCCTCGCAACCTTATTTTACGCTATTCAAAAGAGTGTGATTTGGTGTTAGATCCATTTCTTGGTGGCGGTACTACTGCGGTAGAGGCAAAACTAACCAACCGCAACTTTGTCGGAATTGATATAAATCCGAAAGCTGTTGAAATTGCGCAAACTAAGTGCAATTTTGATTGCGGATATAAGCCGTCGATAGAAATAAAACAGGGTGACGCAAGAAATTTATTTTTTCTCGAAAATAATTCTGTTGATTTGATATGCGCACATCCGCCCTATGCCGATATAATACATTACAGCGAAGAAATCGAGGGCGATTTGTCGCTTATGCCGATGAAAGATTTTTTATTTGAAATCGGTAAGGCGGCAGGCGAATGCTTTCGTGTTTTAAAAGAGGATAAGTTCTGCGCCGTTCTTATGGGAGATACCCGTAAAAAAGGTATGGTTCAACCTCTTGCCTTTGAAACTATGCGTATTTTTGAATTGGCAGGTTTTAAATTGAAGGAAATAATAATCAAGGAACAACACAACTGCAAAGCGACGGGCTATTGGAAAACAAACAGCGTAAAGTTTAATTTCCTTCTGCTTGCTCACGAGTATTTGTTTGTGTTTAAGAAAGAATTAAGGTAAAAATATAGAATGTAGTGAGATTTTGTATATTGAAACAGCTATTTTAGCAACACTAATTTGCAGTATTGCTATTAAGTTTTTGTGATTCAAATTAGTAGGAGTTGACGGATAGGTGAAGTACGGCTGCCGCAAATTGCGGCAGCCGTCTGACGTTGTAGCCTTTAGCGAAAATCTACCACCGCTTGGAGCGGTGGAATTAAAAATCT
>JBJEVF010000011.1:0-5604 GCA_051884215.1 Christensenellaceae bacterium
TTGATTTATTTAACTTTTTCTTAACTAAGTGTTGCACTTAGTTTGACAATTCACCTTAAGACTAATTCTCCGTTCAAGCGTTGAATTCGTTTTATTCAAGTATAAAACTATATTCAACGGATAAGCGGCGTATGAAAGCCGTTCGTCGAAATTTTTTTTAAAGCTTGTTAAAAAGCAGCGATCCGCCTTTTTTCAAATAGTTTATCGTAAAAAGCGTTACAAGTGCAAGCAAAACGGTATAAACGGCCACGCCGCCGTTCGGATCTTTCATCAGCATAAAGGATAAAAATCCAAAAAGAAATAGCGGTATAACGGCTACCAAACCTAAAAGCATCGTAAAAACCACTGCAAAACCCGTTTTGACGGCAACCGCTTCGACCGTCCAATCGAGCACGGGGTGGCGTATTCCTTCTATAAGTCCGCTAACGGCGATGAATACGGCGTAAATCAACGGAGTTAAAAACAGTAAGACTCCGGACGGAACGGAAGGCTTAATCAGAACCGCGCAAGCGCAGGATAGCGTCAACGTAGGTAAAATAGTGATTACAAGCTGCGTCAGTATTTTTGCCCTGAATATCTGAATCGGTTTAACGGGTAACGATTTTAAGATAGCCAGACTCTTTCCTTCGATTGAAACCGACGGCGGAGTGATGAGCGAAAGGTTAAGCATCGTAACAGAAATTGCGATAGCGAATGCAGATAAAAGAGGCGTTACGTCAAAACCGACCTCGCTTGCAAGACCTGATATAAGGCTGTTTAACATTCCTTGCGGAATAAACGACTGTATAAACACGAAAACGCTCAACGCCAGCGTCAGTATCGAGCCGATACAGCAATTCATAAAGTAAGTGGTAGAAGAAATCAGGTGTTTAAACTCTCTCGCAAAAAGGGCGTAACCGACGGAATGCGACTTTATGCGGTCGGATTTGTATCTGGTTCGGGTTCGACTGATTTTCATAGTTGCGGTTTTTACGAAAGTCTTTGAAATCGCAAAGGCAACCAACGCCGAAAACAGTAAAAACACTGCGTTGAAGGCGAGCGTATATAATATATTGGGTTGCGCAACAGACTGTCCGAACCATTTAAGAGGCAAAAACTTGCTAAGAGCGTCGGCAATAAGCCGGCTGTTGTTGTTTACGACGTCGGTAAACCGTCCGATTTTAAAACAGAGCGCAAGATATGCGCCTAAAAAAGCCAACGACAGAATTATACTGACAGCCGATTTATGTTTGAGCTTGCGGGAAGCTATCGATATTGCGTACGCAAACACCGAAGTCAACGCCAACGAAAAAACCGGAAGAACTATCAGGCTGATTATCAATGCCGCTAATCCCGCAGCCGTCGGGGAACCGCTTATAACGTAGCAGACGACAACGGGCAACCCGACCGCAAGACCGTAATAACAGTTAAACGCCAAAAGCACAGAAAGTCTCGAAACGAGTATGTATTTAGCCGGTATCGGAAGGCTTAAAAGCAGATCGTTATCCTTTGCTTCTATCAGTATGGATTTAGTCATAAACAGATTTCCTACTGTCATAAGCAAAAACGAAAACAAAAAATAAAGAGCAAAGCACACCCAATAATTTTCAGTGCCCGTTAATCCCCGTATGATCGAATTGAAAAATGAAAAGCTGTAAAAGGCTATCAATCCGTATATTATAACGAATATTGCCGCCATGCCCCAGATTTTATTGTTTTTCGGACTTTTGTTTTTACGAAAAAACATATTCAAAAATCCTAAAAACTGAATCTTTATCAGAGCTTTAAGCATTTTCCCCTCCCTTAGTTTCGTTTCCTTCAAGTTCGAAGAATACGTTTTCCAGCGAACCGTCGCCTTTTATCTCGGACATCGTGCCTTGAGTTATAAGCTTACCGTTCTTGATTATAGCAACCTTGTCGCAAAGCTTTTCAGCAACCTCCAAGACGTGCGTAGAAAAGAAAATGGCTCCGCCTTTTTTACAAAACTCCCGCATTAACGTTTTAAGAACGTGCGAAGCTTTCGGATCAAGCCCTACGAACGGCTCGTCCATTACGATAAGCTTCGGATTATGCAGCCAGGCGGCGATTATCGCAAGCTTTTGCTTCATTCCGTGCGAATAGCTCGAAACAGGCTCGGCAAGTTCGTCGGTTAAGCCGAGTTTATCCGCAAGCTCTGAAATCGTGCGCATTCTTTCCTGTTTGTCGATAGCGAATACGTCAGCGATAAAATTCAGATATTGAATTCCCGTCAGGTATTCGTAAAGATCGGGATTATCGGGTATGTAAGCTAACGTCTTTTTGCATTCAATCGGGTTTGAACGAATTGATACGCCTCCCAATAAAATATCGCCGTCGCTGAAATCGAGAATTCCGCAAACTGCCTTTATTGTCGTTGTCTTGCCCGCTCCGTTGTGACCGATAAAACCGCATATTTCACCGGATTTTATTTCAAGGCAGAGATTATCAACGGCTATCTTGTCGCCGAATCGTTTTGTGAAATTGGAAATTTTAAGCATAAATTATTCCTTTTAAATGAGTTTATACAACGTCCGTTGTTTTTTTATTATAATTCATATTAAAATATTAGTCAATATTAGAAGATTTTCCCAATCGAATTTCACGGTGACTAAAATTTCAACTCATATCCGTTCGGTTGCAGGCGTTTAAAATTCAAGATTTTAACGATGAACATTGTTTTTTATTTTTGTCGGCGAAAGAAAAGTTTCTGACGCAACTTGACGCAGCAAACGGAAGTATCGCTAACTAAAAAACGGATCAAATAATTTTGCGGCAGGAAAAAGACGTAAGATTAAGAAACGCTTAATTAAATATATTGTCGGGGCTGTTATTTTAAACGTAACCACCCCGTTGATTTTGTTCTGTTTTTAAGAACGATTAAACGACTTTTTTGACTTACGTTCAATTCCGTTTTTCGGATTTTCATTAAGCTGATTTTTTTAAGAACAGATTTTGCGTTTTGCCGAGCCCCGAAAAAAATTGCTTTGCGTTAAGCGTCCTTACGCTTTAAAATCCGTCTGATAACGAAAAACTGCAAACGTGAAGGCAGCGCGTTTAAAAGCAATAAAAGTTTGTTCCTGTTGACCGTATAAACGAATTTCGGATTTTTATTCCGTAAGATTTTTAGGACTTTTACCGCTACTTTCTCGGGCGGAACGCTTTTTGCTTCCACTCCGTTGACGATTTTGCGAAACCTTGCGGCGTTATAGCTGTAGTTCGTCGTTTTAGCGCAAAACCGTTCGAGCGCATCCGTTGAAACGCCGAGCATTCCCGTAGAAACCGCCCCGGCGCGTATTACCGAAACTGAAACACCCAGAAGTTGCAACTCCATTTTCAAAGAATATGCGTATTTGTCGAGCGTGCTTTTGGTTATTGCGTATAGTCCAGTAAACGGCAAAGGATCGAGCGGCGCAAGCTCGCTCGTTGTCATTATTATTCTTCCGCCCCGTTTCATTAACGGCATAAACGTTTTGTTTACATAAAACGCCCCGAAGAAATTTATTTTGAAGATGCGTTCAAAATCGGCGTCGGGTATCTCTATAAGAGAATCCAGCATATATACGCCGGCAAAATGAATCGCTGCAAACAATTCGTCGGTATATTCCTTTACTTTATCGAACGCCTTTTTTACGCTTTGTGCGTCGGTAACGTCGGTTTCTATCGGTATTACGCTTTCTTCTGTATTCCCGACTTTTTTATCGAGCGCGAACACGGTGAAGCCTTCGTTAACCAACGCCTTGACCGTTTTATACCCCATTCCGCCGTAAGCTCCCGTTATCAATACGTATTTCATCACGTTTCTCCGAAAAACAACGATTATTTTTGTTATTATTCTATCACAAAAACGACTAAAGCGCAACGGCGGTTATGAAATATTTATCAAGTCTTTTTTCAACAACGGCTTGAATCCGTTATACTATTTAGTAAAAGGCAGGCGGAAAGCGAATTGCTTTCCGCCTGCCCTGCCGTTGTTATAGGTTTCTTATCTTCGGCTCAACCTGATTTTATCGGATAAATTGATTTTTAACCGCTCGTTTCGGCAGAGTTTCTACATATTATCGGTTAAAAAATGCGTAAAATTCGGCGACGTTCAGTTGAAAAAACTTAAAATAGTTCATTTTTAAATTTAAAGACGTATTCTGAAAAAACGTAATTCGTCTCTATTCGCAAAAATTATTGACAAACAAAAGTTTTGCGAGTATAATATAAAAAGTAAAAATTCGAGGTTCGATTTGTATGTATATTCAAAGACGAAAGTATCTTGATAAGTTAATTAGTCAAAAAGATAAAGATATAGTAAAAGTCATAACGGGTATTCGTAGATGCGGAAAATCTGTCCTTTTATTTAACATTTACTATGATTACCTTCTGAGCATAGGCATAAAAAAAGAAAATATTATCAAAATCAATCTTGAAACCAAGAGAAATGAAAGTTTGAGAAACTCAGACGCTCTTTATAACGCCATTATTAAACAGATTGTAAACGATGATAAATATTACGTTTTTATAGACGAAATTCAGTTTGTGGACGGGTTTGAAGACGTTGTAAACGGTTTGCGCGTTGATTATAATTGCGACGTTTATATAACAGGCTCCAACTCCAAACTGTTATCTAAAGACATAAACACCAAGATGCGCGGACGAAGCATTGAAATAAAAGTATATCCTCTTTCCTTTTCGGAGTTCTATGCTTATCAGGGCGGAGATAAAAGAAAATGTTTTAACGAATATCTTATGTATGGCGGACTCCCCTATTTGATTTCGGAAAAAGATAATAAAAATAAAGTAGAATACTTAAAAATGATCTGCGACACCGTTGTCGGTAAAGATATTATTGACAGACATGGTATTCGTCAAGGTAATTTGTTTGAAGCAGTTATTGAATTTTTGTGCTCAAATATCGGTTCTTACGTCAGCGCAAACAAAATTGCAGATACGCTTAAAAGCAACGGATATAGTAAAGTCACACACGATACGATAGGAAATTATCTTGACTTTGTTTGCGATGCGTATTTGTTCTACAAAACGCAACGCTACGATATTAAAGGTAAGCAATATTTAAAAACTTTAAATAAATACTATATTTCGGATTTGGGCATTCGTAACAGTAAACTAAATTACAGACAAATAGAAATTACCCACTCCCTTGAAAATATTATTTATCTTGATTTAATTCGTCGCGGATATATCGTGGACGTCGGCAAGAATAATACAAAAGAAATTGATTTCGTTGCCCGCGACGAAAAGAATTTATATTACATCCAGCTAGCATATACGCTAAGCGATCCGGATAAGAACGAGCAAGAAGTATCCTCGTTTTACGGATTAGATGATGGCTATAAAAAGATTGTTATCACGATGGATGATGATCCGTTCGTAAACCTAAAGAACGGATACAAAAAAATTAACGTATTTGATTTTTTGTTAAACGACAATATTTTGAACGAAGTTTAAAAAAATAAGTTCAGAAATGCGTAAAGTTTTACGAACGCGCAAAATTCGGCGATTTTGTAACCGTCGGATAGTATGCGCCATAGCTTTTTTGTCTTTTGCTCTTGAAAACGGTAATCGTCAGTTCTTGTTCTCTACGTTCAGTAACGACCAGCC
>JBJEVF010000012.1:0-23780 GCA_051884215.1 Christensenellaceae bacterium
TCAAAGAGCTTGGCGGATCTTCATCTAAGGAACAGATTACCGAAAAAGCCGGAAAGAAAGATAAACTTTCTAAGAAGGAATTGAAGGAAGAAAAGAAAAAGAAAAAGGTTAAAAAAGTAGTCGAAGTCGAAGTTGACGAAGACGAAGATGACGAAGACGAAGAAGATATCTAAGATTTTGGTGAGAACGCTTTATGAAAAATAGTATTATCACAGACAGCTTTTTAAGCAGTCTTGAGGCTATTTCCTTAAATATGAAAACGAATATGCGAGGCTATTTCGGAGGTTCTCATAAAACCAATACCTACGGTTCAACCGTAGAGTTTGCGGATTTCAGAGAATACAATTTAGGCGACGATATTCGACGTATTGACTGGAACTTGTATAGCCGATTTGAAAAATATTTTATAAGGCTTTTTACGGACGAGAGACAAATGCATATTCAGTTGATACTCGATTGTTCGAGTTCAATGAATTTTAAAGATTCCAAAAAGAGGGAATTTGCGATAAAGGCAGTTGCCGCAATGGGATTTTTAGCAGTGCAGAATATGGATAAAGTAACCATCAAACTTATGCGCGACGGAGTGCTTGAGGACCTTTGCGGCGTAATATCAGGTAAAAACGCATTCCTTAAAGCGGTGTCGCTCCTTGAGGATATTGAGTTTGGCGGTTCGGCTCAGTTCGATAAAGCAATAACGAGGGATATGAATCCCGGATACAGCGACGGTCTGACCGTTATCGTATCTGACTTTCTCACCGAGAGCGATTGGAAACAGGCGGTAAATTTCCTTCTTTACAGACATAGGGAAGTAATGCTTTTCCACACGCTTGACGATGAAGAAATGGATCCGTCGTATAAAGGAAGAAATATCTTGCTCGATACCGAATCTTCCGACAGATACGATTTAAGAAATCTTCAGCTGGCTATTTCGCGCAGCGAGCTGGACGCATACAAAAGAGCGTTGAGAGATTACCTTGCCGACATAAGAAATTTCTGTAAAAAACGTAACGTAACGTACATATTTGCGCGTACGAGCGAGAAATTCGAAAAGGTCGTTATGGAACAGCTCTATCAATCGGAGGTGGTATCGTGACGTTTTTGCAAGGTTTAGGATTTTTAGCTTTAATAGGTATTCCGATTTTAATAATCATTTATATATTAAAACCGAAATATCAGGAAAGAAAGATTTCCTCAACGTACATCTGGAAATTGAGCTTGAAATACAGAAAGCGCAGATTGCCGCTTCAGTGGTTAAAATCCTTTCTGTTGATAGTTCAATGCGTATTGTGCGCAGTTCTTGCGTTCTTGATTGCAAGACCTGCTATCGAGCATAAAAACGATTATACCGTTGCCGAAAAGGTCGTAATTCTGGACGCTTCTGCGTCTATGATGACTGAATCGAACGGAAAAACCCGTTTTGACCGCGCGATTGAGGAAGTAAACAAATTAGCCGATAAAGCTACCACCGATTATCCGATAACCGTTATAACGGTAAAGGATACCGCTTCGGTTGTAGTCGATCAGGCAGGCAGCCCTTCGGTAGCAAAAGAGCTTATAAGGACTCAGAAGCCCGAAGGTACGAAGGCAAATTACAGCGACGCCGTAGATATTGCTAACGGCTATCTTAACAGAAATGCGACGGCGGAAATCATTATGATAACCGACCACGATTTCGAAAAGACGGGCTATATCAATCTCATCAACGTTGCTCAGGACGAATGGAACTTTGCGATAATGGACGCTTACGACGCCGTAGAATCTGATGAAAAATCAGACGATTACGGTGAAACGATACTTATTGCGGACCTTATCAGCTACAATAAAGACGTCACCGTTACGCCGTGCGTAGATATTACCTATCGTAAAAGCACGACGGGCGTAAACGACGAATCGAGCTATGTAACCGTTACCGTTAAGCTTAGCCCCGTCAACCTGGTTGCCAACACTCATAAACAGATTAAATTCGATTATCAGAGCATAAGAGCCGAGACCAACAAGCGTCTGACGAGTTTCAGAGCGTTGAGGTTTTATTGTCTCGATACCAACGGCAACGAGATTTCGGACGGTTTCGTGGACGACGACGTATTCTGCGTTTACGGCGGTGAAAACACCAACTTCAAGGTACAATACGTTTACAGCGATCCGACGGGCGACAACGCAGCGTTCTTTACGCAGGTAGCAATTTCTGCGCAGGGCAACTGCGATATAGACGCAATCAACGTAAATTCTTCCGTAAGACCGGTGCTCAGCGAAGGCTACGATATTTATATTTATCAGAATTACGTTCCTTCGAGCTACCCTGTTGACGGCGCGATATGGATACTTCAACCAATGCTTGGCGCAGATTATTCCCGTTTCGGCTTTACGATAGGCGGCGAGATAACTTCTACGAGCTCTGCAAAGCTTGTCCAGGATAACATTGCGCATCCGCTTCTTAAAGAAATCAGAGAAGTAGAGCGCGATCGCGGTCAAGGCGTATTCAACTACACGAGATACATCAAATCGAATATTTCGGAAGATTATCTGACTCCGCTTGTTTCTTCAAGCACGGGCGATCCGTTGATTATGGGCGGATATAACGAAAATCGTATTCCCGTAGTAGTATTCAGCTTTAAGATGTCCACGACCGATTTCGTGATGATCTGGGAAAACTTCCCGCAGATGTTCAGCAACATGGTCGGATATTCTGCAAGATACACGCTTGACAGCTATCTCTATTCTATAGGGGATAAGGTAGAGATGAGCGCAAAGCCGAACGCAGCGAAGCTTGTTCTGAGCGTCGGTGAAGACGAAAATAAAGAAGATATTGAATTTACTGAATTTTCCGCAACGAGCGGATTGAGCTACACATTGAAAAGAGGCGGCGTATATACGCTCACTCAGTATGACGCAAACGATAATCAGATCGGTAAGACGGTAGAGTTCTTTACCAGATGCGATCCTGACGAAAGCAACTTTAACCTCAAAGGCGGAACGTTGGTATCCGATGAGTTCATACCGAGCGACGGCGAAGAAGCGACGATAAATTCCGACGTATCCTACACCGACCTATCAAAGTGGTTTGCAATAGCGCTCATTGCACTTATAGTAATTGAATGGGGGTTACAGTATCGTGAACAATATTAATATGTTGTTAGGCGAAATAAGTCTGAGATTTGTTCAGCCATTGTTTCTGCTTGTAATTCTTGGCGGTATGATCCTTGCGCTTATCCCCTATTTCAGAATGAAAAAGGAAAAGCGCAGAACGAGAAACCGTATAGTTTCTCTTATATTGCACGCATTGATACTTACTCTCGCTTCGATGGTTCTTGCAGGATTTACTATTCACGAAGAGGGAATACCGATCTTTAACGAAACGTATATTCTCATCGACGTATCGGATAGCACCTACGATAACAGCGAAGCAATGGCAAAATACGCCAACGGAATGATAGAAGGCTGCGGAAAGGACGATAAGGTCGGAGTTATAGTATTCGGCGCAGGCGAGCCTGTGGTTTACAAAAAACTTCAATCGAAGCCCAGCGTAAACGTAAACGAACTGCTTCACGATTATTGGGATAATCCGCCCGTATCCAACGGTTTCATTCTGACGACGGGAACGGATATTGAAAACGCTCTTAACTTTACGGCAAGGAGCTTTGAAAACCAGGATTTGCACGGTTCGAGAATTATCGTCTTAACCGACGGTATGGAAACGGACGGTTCGTTCGAATCTACTGCAAAATCACTTGCCAACAGGGGCGTTACGATCGACGCGGTTTACTTTAAGCCACAGTCTTATGACGGCGTGAAGGAAATGCAGATCACCAATTTCTCTATCGACGATCAGTCTCCTGAACCGGGACAGTCGATAAAGCCCGAAGTTACCATTCAGGCTCACACGCAAGGCAGCGTAAAGGTCAACGTTTACGACTTCGGTAGAGGCGAAACGGTAGATTATTCAAAATTGTCTGAAAAGACTCCGCTTATCAGCGACAACGTGACGGTAAAGAGCGAAAAGGAAACCTTCACGCTCAGCTACTTCGCATTGACTTCGAGCGGCGTACACACTCTGGTTGCCGAACTCGTATTCAATAACGAAGAGGACGACGCGGTAAGTCAGAACAACTATTACTTAACGTACGCAGTCGTATCCAACGTTTCGAATAAGATTTTGATTATCGACGGTTCTACCGGCTCGGGCGCAGATTCGACGGAGCTTGTCAATCTTCTCGATAAGAACGCAAATCCCGAAGCGAAATATGAAGTTGAAGTAAAGAAACCGAGCGAAGCTCCTTCTAACTTGTCGGATTACGGCGAAGTAATTCTCGTAAACTGCGCAACGCAGAACGCAACGGCGGAAACGAAGAACCTGGTAAACAGCCAGGGCGGATCTTTCCTGCCTCAGGGCTATGACGTAACGCTCAACAACTACATTGCGAACGGCGGCGGCTTGCTCACGACGGGCGGAGATAAAACATATTATAACGGCGGTATGTACACCGGTAAATATCAGGACTTTTTGCCGATAAGCGTTAAACCGCAGTCAACAGGCTCGAAAGCCGTAGTTATCTGTATCGACTACTCGTCAGGTATGGGTACCGGCGAAGGCGGCGGCAGATTCCCGTATAACGGCGGTTCTTACACGAGAATAGAACTCGTTAAAATGGGCTTGCAAAAAGCGTTGGATAACGGAGCTTTCGGCGAAAACGACTACATCGGTATTCTTGCCTTCGGCGGTAAAGCAAAGCAGTCGAAGATGACGGCGCCGGACGCTAACGGCAACACTCAGTGCAACCCGTACGTTTTGTTGAATATTACCAACTGCTACAACGTTATGGACATTCAGAAGGCGTTCGACTATCTCGATAACAGCAAGTATATGTCCAACACCGAATGGCGTTTGCCGATGGAAACGGCTGCTTCAATGCTCAACAAATTCACGCAGGCTGAAACCAAGCATATGTTGTTTATAACCGACGGCGCAGGCGATAAGACTGAAGGCGAATCGAGCGGTTATACCGATTACGTTACAGGTAGCTGGAAGAAATACGGTCCTTCGATAAACGATTACGACGCAAGCAATTCAAAATGCTATACCGGATATATGTACGATAAATACGGTATCACGACGTCAACTATTCTTATCAACAACAACTATCAGACGGTAAAAGACTACGTCAAGAAGATGGCTGTCGACGGCGGCGGTATTCAGATTAACAAAGATACCGGAAAAGAAACCGGCTTTGCAGATTGTACCGCACCCGACCAGATCGCAGAGGCTGTGGAAGAAGCTTGTAAAAACATTCCTTCAAAGATCATCAACGATGAAGACGATTACAATCTCACCGTAAATCAGCTTTTGACGACGATGACGGGCGTTACCGACGATATGCTTCCGGTACTTAAAATATTCAACGGTTCAACCGTTAAATATGAAAGAGGCGCATATTCGCTCCTCGACACGGCAACCGATTCAATCTACGCCGAATGGAAGTATAAGGGCGGTAAGGTCGGCTCGATAATGACCGATATTACCGATAACAGTTGGTGTAACGGCTTGTTATCAGGCGAAGGCGGTCAGAAGATTATCAAGTATATGGTCGATTCCTGCTTTAAGGAAAGTATAGGCGGACTGCCTACCGATATGACGATAACCTTTGAGCAACAGAACTTCAAGACCAAGATAACGGCAGGCGAAATTACCAATCCTAACGTAGCGATTATGGAGTCTTATTACCACGAGCCGGGCTCGGGAATAGATCCTTCAATCGATTCGAGTATCGATACCTTATGTCCCGTAGGCGCGGAAAAGGGAACGTACGACAATATGAATCTCGTTATGGATACCTTCTCAAGCTCGTTCTATATGAAAAAAGAAGGCTTGTACACGGTAGCGTTCCTGAGACTTGATAGCGAAAACGGCATAATAGACGACACCGCTCCTTATTATTACACGACGTTCTCGTATTCGAAAGAATACGATACCTTCTACGACGATACGGAATTGTTCACCAAGCTTGGCGACGTTTGCGCATTGACGGGCGGTAACGTATATATGGGTTCAACCGATGATTACGACGGTATCGGCGAAGCAGGCGGAGTAATAGGCGACGCCGATATGGATAAGGATACCAATCCTCAATCGACGTTGATGGTTTTAGCGCTGATTCTCTTTATACTCGACGTAATCGTTCGTAAGTTTAACTTCAAGTGGCCTCACGAATGGTTCAGGAAGAAAGATCCCGACGCGATTTAATCGCAAAACAGACAAACAATATAACGGCGAGCTTCCGGCTCGCCGTTATATTTTGCTCCGCGTCGTTAAGAGCAAGAAAATCATTGATAATTTCGTAAAAAATTACGACCTGTAGGTTTGTCAAGTCATTTTAACAAAAAAAGTTAAAAAATTTTAAATTATTTTTTTGCTATAAAAATGAACACAAAAAAACTTGAATATGTTATTGTTTTCAAAATAAAAACAACGCAAAATAGACGGTCTTTTAACCGTCTTAAAAAATTATTAAATTGATTTTTAAAAATGCACTTTCAATTATTAAATAATTTCAGCGCAAAGCTCACGTTCTTTTTCGTTAGGTGATAGCCACCGATTTTTATTAAATCTTGAACGTAAAACACGTGACGGGATATTATTTGAACGAGTCAAATAGCGTGACATTTGCGTTTGTAAATCGTTAAAATCATAATAACGAAGATATTTGTAAAATCTTTCGTTGTCGGTTCTGTGTGAACGCTCAACCTTGCCGTTATGCCGTGGCGTTCTCGGTCGTATCAATTTATGTTCAATACCTAACTTTAAACATAGTTTATCAAACAAATGAATACGACCGTCTTTTGTTTCACCTTTCAAAAAAGTAAATTCTTGACCGTTATCTGTTTGAATGATTTTAGGTTTATAACCGAAAAAACGGAATGCACGCATAACAAAATCAACGGTTGAAAATGAAGATTGTTCTTTATACGCTCTTATGTATCTTTTCCGACTTGCTTCGTCAATTACGGTATATTGATACGTTTTTTCGTAAACAACCCCCGAATAACACTCACGTGGAACAAATTTCACGTCCAACTGCCACTTTTCGCCAATATCTATCGGAGTTATATAAGGCTTAGGCTTATAAGGTTTACGTTTTTTAATAATTAAAATATTCGACTTTCGCAAATAACGATATAAAGTAACATAGTTGCGTTTATATCCATAATTTTTACACAATTTGCCGTAAAGTTCATTTAAACCTATGTCAGGGTTACGTTTGATAAGATTGTTTATAGCCGTTTTTTCTTCGTCCGATTGCTCGTTAGGCATTTTTATATGCTTTCTTGAAAATTTCGGCTGTAAACTTTCCAAAGTTCCGTCATATTGCTTGCGCCAATGCCACAACGTTACTCTTGATATTTTATAACGCCTACAAACAACATAAATCTCAGCATTTTTTAACGCTTTTAAAGCGTATAGTTTTTCTTTTGCACTAAATTTATACATATTACCACCTTTAAAATTATTGATTAAAGCGCCAAATTGACGGCAGAGAGCATTACACGATACCTTGTTATAATACAAGCGGTGCGTGCTGTCGCACGCACCGTAACAAGGTATCGTGTAACAGGAAAAAGAGCAAAAAAACAAAAGCAAATAGAAATTTTATAAAAAAACGGCAGTTTTGCAACGATATTTATGCAAAAACTGCCGTTTATATATTGTTATAATAAAAAATTCTTATAATTTTTTTCATTAAATATTTTTTTCGCACGACAAAAAACACCGTTTTTATAGGTGCTAACAAAAAAATTTTTTTATATTTCGTTTAAAAATGTAATTATACCGCCGCTTGCGGATAATTACACAATATATCGTATATTGACATTTGACGGGCTTTCAATTTAAAAATATCAAAAAGCCTATCAACAAAATTATCAAAAAGAACAAACTTTTGACAATAATTAAACATTTGCGTAGCTATATCACTTTCTTTCAATCTAACTAAAATTTCCGTTAATAAACCACGACTATATATAATTCTTTCGTTAGTTTTACCTATATATTTTAATAAATATTCTATTGTATTTCCGTGTGACAATTCCATATCGTTCAAACCCTTAAAATCGTTTCTTCCGAAGCTTTCCATAAAAAAATCATTTGAATAAGTTAATTGCATTTTACCGTGTCTTTTATCATAATCTTTCAATTCCGATACACGACCAATCATTTGTCCATCAGGAATATAAAAAAGTCCGTGAAAATGCAAACGCCCTGTTTCGGGCGCACGCTCAAAAACGCCCATATAACGCCAATCACGACGAGTTTTTAAATTCGACAAACACCGACGCAGTTTTTTGCGAAAACTTGTTTCGTCGTGTTTTTTATCGTCATAAGTGATCGTGACAAAATAGTTCCAACAATTCAAATATGCCTTTCGTTTAAAACGCTTAATACGTTGATAAGTATTCTTTTTCTTACGCTCAATCTTTTTATTAATAAAATTTTCAATATTCAAAAAATCAGGCATTAGTTTTAAAATACCGTCTTTAATATACGAAAAAAATGACTTTCCGCTTATATTCTTAGTTATCGCATTATCGTATAAACTATCAAATATATAATCAATAGCTTGTTTTTTCTTAGCTTTTGGCGTTACTTTACCTTTCATTTTAAAATACGGTGTCGCAATATAATGCCCACCGTCATTATATACTTTATACATACCGTCTAAAACAGGTTTATCGTCATAGAAGAAAAAAGGTAAATCTTTATTATCAACACTTATCAAAGGACAAACTTGTATCATATCGCACCTATAATTTATTATTTTTATATTTATTGCCGTGGAAATATGGATAAATGCCAAGCAAGGAAGCAGACGTGCATTTACCCACATTACACATTGATATACGCATTGATACACGTATCAACACGCATATCAATTCACAGCAATCTACTACTGCTGAAAAAAAACAAAAAAAATTGTTTTGTATGTAGCAGGAATGATTGAAACTTTTTTGAAAATACACTTTCAATTTTTCAAACTTTTAACTGAATTTTTCCTTTTAAAAAGCCAAAACCAAAACTTGCGCTTAGCCTTTTTCTCGGCTCTAATAACACTACGATAATTACGTTTTGCCTGCTTAAACGTGCTTTTAAACTCTTTAAAAATAATGCTGTTTATCTTTTTAGCATATTTTCTATCGACAAAATCTAAACTATCAAGCGTTAATGCTTGCAGAGAATAATAGTTTTGCAAAACGGCAGAATAAAGTTCCGACCGCCTGAAATCGACTTCTTTTATTTTCATACTTTACCACCTTAAACGTAAAATTTATCAGGTATTTCGTCACTAAAATTTTCGCAGAAATATTTATAATCGTCAACATTCGACAAACAAAATTTATCTTGCAAAGTATCGAAATTATCGTCAAAATGATTATTGTAAAATAACGGCTTATTTTCTCTTGTATCGTAAAAATCTAATACACAGCGATTACCGATTATAATATCAGTTGTATAATAATCTCGTTTACCGCTTTCAAAATATTTATCGAGCTCAAACGACGAGCTTATACGCCGTATATCCCACTTAATTATATTACCCTTAACAATCATATTCTGAATATCAATAAATGTCGACAGCTCACGAATATTAACGTCAATAAGGTTAGGGCGTTGAGTATCAAAATAAAAATCATAATGATTATGACCGTGCATTTCATAAAACCTTGATTGCCAAGCAGGATATTTTTTGAAAAGTCGAGAATTAAAATACTTTTGCGCTTCCATTATGCCAACACAACAGAACGGCGGTAAAAAATGAGTATAAACGTTATTATTTACAAAACCAAGTCTATAAGGATTAATACGCATCGCCCTACGTGGAGTATAACCGAATTTATGCGCTTCGATATTATAATTGCTTGCGACAACGTAATCAGGATATATATAATTAAAACCGCTTAAATTAAGTCGTGCAATTTCGCTACGACAAGCCTTTATACGTTCATAATTAAACATTTCGTCCGACAAAAACTTTGTCATTAAAGCAGTTTTTCCCGCTCTCGGCGGTGCAAAAATTATAGTAATAGACATATAAATACCTTATGTCAATACCCTGAAAAAAAACAATTTTCAGGGCATTGATTTATTATTTTATTTTTGTATCAATTTAACAATAAAACCGTATAAAAAGCGAACTATCAAGCCGATACATACGCTTATAATTACATATATCGCTATTTTTAAAACGTAATCGACAGGGTTTAATTTTATTAAATTGACCTGATTTAATACCCAAGCTTTAAACAAAGGTAAAACCCAATCAACAAATTTAGTCATAAAAATACCCCCTTATCAGTTTAATAATAAAACGAATAATCAATATAAGCAGTCCTATGCCAAGTAAAAACATTATAACGGCAAATACAGTCGATAATATCATTGACGTTGCGATTACGTTTGCTACCGCTTCAACAATTTTTTGAAAAGGCTTAGGAATGTTTTCAAAAAAATTGTTAATTGACGAACCAACTTTCCCGAACAATCTTTTAATTTTGTTAAAAATATTCTTGAAAAAATTCGCTACGTTGACACCTACACGCTTAAAAAACGGAACGTTACCCGTATCTACAACTATTTCGCCTGAACCAATATCGGAACCGCCGTTTTCTTCGCCCGAACCAATATCGGAACCGCCGCTTTCGTCGCCCGAATTACCGTTAATAGGCTCAATATCGACTGCGGTTAAAAATGTTTGTGAAGAATTCATATAACATAATTTATATGTTCCGCTTGATAGCTCAAAAGTTTGTTCGCTCGTGCCCGACGAAACGCTTAATAAGGTAGTCGAACCGGGATATTGACGATATGTATTTTGGTCAAAAGTGTTTAAATGCTCGGTTTCACCAAAATAAAACGTTCGTGGACCACTTTCAATAAAAGTAAACGTAACTTTGCTTGCCCTTTGTAGCGTAAATTCTACGCAACCCGAACCTTGAAAACGCAAACCACGATTAGCAGAATTAGTATCTTTACCAAAATCACCACCATTTGCATAGATATAATAACCCTTGATTTCAACAGTAGAACCTTTCTTAATTTCGAAATTTTCAATTTCCCGAAAGTCAATACTTTCAGCGTTTTTTAATTCGCTTTCTGTATCATTTCCTGTATCGGGTTCGTCTGGTTGAGTAGAAGAACTATCGTCGGGGGTATCATACCAAGAACCGTAAGTTCCCCACAAATCTGTCGCAGAATAGTCCAATTCACCGTCAACCCATATCTTATTATCATAATAAGCTTTGCCATCAGCATAGCCTTGCTCGTAAGCGTTCAAAAATACGTTGTAGTATTCTTCGTTAGGAAAATTTGTAGAATTCGGAATTGTTATAGGAGCTTGTCCAAGACTTAAACTATCTACCGCACCGAAATATAAACCTATCGTTATTCCGTATTTTCTATAAACGTTATCCGAATAACTTGACTTTGCTATTAAACCACCATTTAAAACAATATAATCGTTATACACTTTAACACGTTCAAACGTGCTTGCGCCATAATACAACTCGACAGGTGATAAATCAATAGTGTAAACCTCGTTATCGTCTAACGTTAATTTCGTTCTGTATAAAACTACTTGAAAAACGTGTAAAGGACTGTTAAAACCTAAAAATTCAATAAATTGAATATCATTATTTGACATATAACCGACAAATGAAACTATTTGCCCACCGTCATTATATGCGTAAAAATGAACTAAATCATAATCATAAAAATTAGAATTTTGAACATTACAACGCATATAACCCGATATATCACAGAGCAAAGGCAAATTGTATGTATTGCCGTATAAATCTGTATAATCAGCATATTTACTAAACGTAATACCTACATCACCTAATTTGCCATTTTCGCCGTCAGTCTTTAAATTGAATAATTTTATATTCTCATAAGCATACGTCACGAAATTCAAGTCTTTTGCGAATTTATCATAATCAAACGTGAATACTGTTTTTCTGCTTTCGGCTGTATCGGCTTTTGCTTTTGGACTACTAATAAACGAAAATACCAAAGCAAAAACAAATAATATCGACAGAAAAATATAACCAAAAATTGTTATTGTTTTTTTCTTAAAATTGTTTTTATCCATATTACACCTGTAAATGACTTAATATTTTTAACAATGATACAACGTCACGTTCATTTAAGCCGAATTGCTTATACGCAGGAATAAATTTTCGTTCTTTCCAATTTATCCCGAATGGATAATATTTAGTGCTTTCAGCCGTGTTTTGACGAGACGAATAATTTTGATTATTACTGCGTTGACTTTTGTTGCGGTATTTTCTATCCTTAGAATATCCGCTTTTTGATTGACCTTTTCTACTATTTTTTGAATATGACATATTTTTTTTACCTTTTCCCTTTACGCTGGGAGCAACGAAATATTTTTTTTTAGTTTTTGATTTAAAATAGTTGACTTTTGAATAAAAATGTAATAAATTATACACAAGGTAGCGCACCTGAATTATTTCAGTTGTCGGCTTTGTTCCGACCGCGCAAGCGACAAGAGGTATTACCTCTTGTCTTTTTTCTTTTTCGTATGTTTTAATACGCGCGATAAATCGTGACTACCAAGTTTAAATCTTTCTTTTTGTTCGGGAAAAACTTTTTTGTCGCTTAATTTCAAAGGCTTGTTAGACATACGATTTTTATTAAAACGCTGAAAATCAACACCTGTTCGCTTTTCTAAGCCATATCTGGTTGCGTTTATTTCAACCAATGCCTTATCAGCATTTTTGCAATTTACGTCTAAAATTTTGATTGACTTTAACTTAGAAACTGAAACATTTTTGCCGTCGTCAATTACAACGACATAATTGCGCTCAGGTTTTGTTTCTTTGTCTATGTATTTTGTTTTTCCACGAAAAACTTTACCTACGTTTGAATTTTTCTTTTTCATAATCACCGCCTTTAACGCCCTGAATAGGGCGTTATTTTATTTTTATAATAAGTTTGATATAAAAGGGCGTATTCGTATTTGTGATGCTCTTTCATAGCCCTTTTAATATTCTTTATTTTGCCTGTCTTGCAAGCTTTTTTCAAAAGCTTTTCGCTTTCTTCGTATTTGTTTTTTAAAACGAAATCAGGCGTTGTTTTAGCTATTTTCTTTTCTTCGTTACTAAAAAACGGTCTCAAAATCATACCTATATTTTTAAAGTCACGTGGACTATGAATTTTTATTTATCTTTAAAGTTAGCAAAAGCATATCAAGTAATGACTTATCGCTTCCACGTGTCGGTTTAACGGGGCATTGCCATACGTTGCCGTCTTCGTCAATATTTCGGACGGAGTAAGTAGTATAAGATACTTTATTACCGTTATCGTCAGTCATTTTTTCTTCCGAAATAACCAACTCAGCCGTATCTAAACCGTCAAAAACAATATCCAATGGTACATAACCGCCAATATCTTTTGGCACAAAATCAACTTTAACGTCACGACCACGTGCTTTTCCACGTAATACGTAAGCGTAATATGTTTCGCCGTTTTTCGAGCTTGTGAACGGTTCACGAGCAATAATCAATTTAGGTTCTTCGAGCTTTTTTTCAACAGTTTGATTTGTTTCATTTTTAATTTTTTCGTTTGACATTTTTAATACCTTCCTTTGCGATTTTTTTCGCATTTTTTTATCAGTTACAAGGCAATCGGAGGAAAATTGCCTTGTTTCGTCTTAATTTTCAAAGACTCCTCAGACCGATTTTTTATTGTAAATATCTTGAATTTTGTTAGCGTTAATATAAAGCAATATATCTTTGCAAAGCTCACGAAAACAATAATCATAAGAACGATATTTACATTTATCACAATTTGTGTTTTTGCTACATATTTCAAGCGATATTTTAATATCGTCAAATGATTTTGCTTGTCTTATTTTCAATTCTTTTTCCATATTATTCACCGCCTTTTTCATTCTTCCGTCATAGGCTCGTTACAGTCGGCACAAATGAGCCTTACTTCTTTCGTTGCTCTCACACTCATTCCGCAAACAGGACAAATATATTTGCGTGTGGAACTGCTTTTAACTTTAACTCCGCTAACTTTTGGCAAACGATATATAACGCTATCACTGTTATTATCTAAAAATGTTTGCAAAACTATCTTACTATCGTCAGTTAAAGCAGTTGCCGACCAACCGATAGTCGCAACGCATTCACATTTCAAGCCGTGTGTTTCAGCTATTTGTTTGAACAATTTATTATGATACGTTCCCGACCTTGAACAATCTTTCAAATTGTTTTGACTTGCATACAAGTGGCACATTTCGTGCAACATTGTTTCGCAAATATCAATTAAAGGACGGTTTAGGAATTGTGCCGAAATGTTTATTTCGTGTGCGCCTATATCGTCGGCATTCTCTTTCCAAACTTTTTTCAACGAAAACCAGCCATAGGCTTTATTTTTCTCGTCAGCTTGAACCGTAATAACGACCTTTTGCAATTCATTCGCAAAAAACCTGTCGTTAATAAAATCAAAAGTATTATTAAGTAATTTTACCGTTTCAATATACCTTTCGTTTACTCTTTCCATTTTTTTAAAACTCCCTTAATAAAAAAAATAGTGACTGTAACAAAAAGGTAAATCTTTATGTTACAATCACATTGTAATACAACAAGATAATTTCGTAAAAAATTACGACCGTTATTGACAACGGTCTTTGATTACTGTATAATAAATAGGTATAAATTAGCGTTTTGGAATAAGCGTAAACGGTGAGTTGATATGATTAAAAAGTTTTCCCGCAAAATGAAAATAACAGTCTCTTGCGTTATGCTCGTCGTCGTTCTTTTGCTGTCGGGTTGCAATTTTAAGATGCCGACGTATAAAAAACAGGTTTTTTACGACTTTTTCGGAACCGCCGTGCTGGTATCGGTTAAGACCGAAAACGATTTTTACGGCACGGGAAGTAAAAATCTGACGACTTGTTTTGAAGAAATCGGCGAGACGCTTAAATCGATAAACGATAAATTTTCCACTGAATCGCAGGATGGCATAATTTTTGCGTTAAACAACCGTCTCGAAATCGAACCGGAATGCGACGACGAGTTTATATCGGTTTTTAACACGGCAAAGCAGATTTATGCAAATACAAACGGATTGTTCGATCCTACCGTTAAAAATCTCGTCGATTTGTGGGGCTTTTCAAAAAGGTATCAGGAAAACGATTATCAGCCTTATTACGCTTTTGACAGGCAAAGAAACGAGGACGGCGGATTTAGCCTTCCCGACGAAAAATATATCGAGGCATTTAAAACCCTGACGGATTTCAATTCGGTCAACGTAGTAGGCAATACGGTGGAGATGAATGCGCCGTACCAAACCGTCGACGGCGTAAATTATTATCAGAAGCTCGATTTCTCAGGACTTATTAAAGGATATGCGACCGACGTCGTGAAAGCTATAATCGAAAGATACGGCTACACCGATTACTATCTGAGCGCAGGCACGAGCAGTATGTATTTAAGCAGCGACAATCAGGAAGCGATTATGCTTGAAATAACCGATCCCGAAAAACCCGAAAGCTCGTTTTGTAGAGTATCCGTTTTAAATAAGTTCGTATCAGCAAGCGGCGTATACGAAAACAATTATACCGTTGACGGAAATACCTATCATCATATAATCAACCCGAAAACAGGCAAGCCCGCCGAAACGGATTTGTTGTCCGTCACGCTTTTCGGCGATAACGGAGCTAAGCTCGACGGCTATTCGACGGCGGTTTTGCAGGTCGGTTGGGATAACGCGTTGAATTTCATTCAAGCTCTCGGCGACGATATAAGCGGTTACGTCATAGTCCGTAACGATAAAAAGGTGGCGACTAATATCGAGGGCGCCGAATTGCTTGGCGGCGGTTACGAAATAGTATGAGCGCAAACGTGCTTGCAAAGAAGCCGTTTAAAAAGGGCGATATTGTAGTTTATTGCTTGATACTGCTGACCGTTGCGCTGTTGATGATCCCCGCGTTGCACAAGCAGGAATACAGCGGTTTCGACGTGTTTGTGGATAATAAGCTCGTGTTTAGTTATAATTATAACGACGGAACTTATACCGCATACGGAGACAGAGTAAGCCGCGTTTCCGATTGCGTATTTAATATCGATGCAATCGGCGGATATAACCGGATTACGGTGGATAGGGCAAGTAAAAAAGTTTACGTCAGCGATACCGACTGCGGTGTTTCCAAAGAATGCGTAAAAATGGGTAAATCAAGCGTTATTGTTTGTGTTCCGCACAAGCTTGTTATTAAGGAAACAAATAATCACGATACCATAAAGGTAGGCTGATATGAAAGCGAAAAAAGTTGCGTCGTTGAGTTTACTGACGGCTCTTGCTCTGGTTGCGTTTATGGTCGAAAATCTGTTTCCGCCGATTCTGATACCCGGCGCAAGGCTGGGGATAAGCAACGTAGTCGTTATGCTAACGCTGATATATTTCGGTTTAGGCGAAGCGTTGGTCGTCGTTGCGGCAAAGTGCTTGCTGTCGTGTATGTTCGGCGGATTTTTACAGCTTGCGTATAACCTGCCCTCGGGCGTCGTTGCCGTCGGTTGTATGTTTTTATTGATGAAGCTTGAAAACAATCTCAGTATATTGTCTATAAGCGCAGCGTCTGCGGTTTTACATAATTTAGTTCAAAATCTGGTGTTCTGTTTTATGACTCAATCGGTTGCAGTTTTGTACTATGCGCCGTATCTTACTCTTTTAGGTATGATTTCGGGGCTGTTTACGGGATTTGCGACATACCTGATTATAAAATACGTTGCACCGAAAATAATAAAAATACAGATAAATAACGATAAGGAGAAAATCTGAAGTGGCACTATCTAAAAAAAGCACTTTTAAACACGGCGTTCATATCCACGATATGAAGTCGCTATCAAGCTCGAAAGCCATCGAAGTTATGCCGGCGCCTGAAAGGGTATATATCTCGCTTGCCCAGCATATCGGAAAACCTGCCGTACCCGTCGTAAACGTTGGCGACAACGTAAAAAGGGGACAGCTCATCGGCAAACAGGACGGTTTTATAAGCGCAAATATTTATGCGAGCGTTTCGGGCGTCGTCGAAGAAATCAAACCTATGGTTTTGCCTAACGGACAGAAACAGACGTTCGTCGTTATAAAAAACGATAATCTTGACGAAGCCGTTTTTCTTTCAGACATCGATATTAACGACGGCGAAGCCATCAGCAAGCGTATCGGGGAAGCAGGTCTTGTCGGACTTGGCGGCGCGGGTTTCCCGACGATAGTTAAAATTTCACCGCAGAATCCCGTTGACGTTTTGCTTATCAACGGTGCGGAATGCGAGCCTTATCTGACTTGCGACCACAGAATTATGCTCGAAAAAACCGATGAGTTCGTAACCGGTGCGGTTTACGTCAAAAAAGCTCTCGACGCCGTATCGAAAAAGCTCGATCCTAACGCGAAAAGCGTTGAAATAATTATCGGTATAGAAGAAAACAAGCGCGACGCAATCGACGTGCTTGCAAAATACGAGGGCATTACCGTAATCCCGTTAAAGAAGAAATATCCTCAGGGCAGTGAAAAACAGCTCATTTACGCTTGCACGAAAAGGAAGGTAGGATGCGGAAAACTGCCTGCGACGACGGGCGTATGCGTTCTCAACGTGCAGACGGTCAAGCAGGCTTACGACGCCGTATCTTTAAATAAACCGCTTTACGAGAGGGTAATGACGGTTACGGGGCTCGGAATTAAAGAGCCGAAGAACTTGCTCGTCAGAAACGGCACGCCGTATAAGGATATAGTAGATTTCTGCGGCGGTCTGACGGACGACGCAAGAAAAATAGTTGCCGGCGGCCCGATGATGGGTAAGGTTTTGCCCAAGCTCGAAGGCTACACCAAAAAGACCGATTCGGGACTTTTGATTTTAGCAAAGGGCGAAGCCAACGAGAAGGAGCCGACCAACTGCATATCCTGCGGAAGGTGCGCAAGGGCGTGTCCGATGCACCTTATGCCTATGTATATCGATATGTTCACTCTTGCAGGCGATTACGAAATGGCTAATAAATACGGCGCTATGAACTGCTTTGAATGCGGAACGTGCGCTTACGTCTGCCCTGCCAAAAGAGACCTTGTAAGTAGCGTTCAGCTCTGCAAACAAAAATTAAGGGAGATGAAAAAGTAATATGGAAAAATTGTTAATTTCAAACTCTCCGCACATACGTTCAAAGGCTTCTACGAACCGAATTATGATAGACGTGCTGATAGCTTTGCTGCCTGCAACGATTTTCGGTATTATAAGCTTCGGTTATAAAGCTCTCCTTATCGTTTCAGTAGCCGTCTTATCCGCAATTCTTGCCGAGTTTTGCTATAAAATGATACTTAAAAAATCGTTTAAGCAATGCCTTAAAGAATTCGATTACACTTCGGCTGTCACGGGCCTTATATTGGGACTAAATCTCAATACGAGTATCGGTTGGCACCTGTACATACCGTTTTTAGGTTCTGTTTTTGCCGTAATAGTCGTCAAAATGCTTTTCGGCGGAACGGGTAAAAACTTCGTAAACCCTGCGGTTGCAGGAAGAGTGTTCCTTATGCTCGGCTTTTCGGCTATGGTCGCTCCCGCCGTTTGGCAAGCTTCGAATATCGCGCCCATTGGCAAAGACCGGTTGCAGGCAGGCGCAACCATTCTCGGCGACGTTTTATCCGGAAACAACACCGGCGTGACCTTGCTCGATATGTTCCTTGGAACGGGTATAAGCGGCTGTATCGGCGAAACCAGCAAGCTTTGTCTGTTGGTTGGCGCAATTTACCTTATGATAAGAAAGGTTATCGATTTAAAGCCTGTTATTTATATCTTAATCGTGGGCTTATGGACTTCGCTTATGAGAGGTAGCATTTCATATTTCCTGCCGTCGATTTTATCGGGCGGATTGTTCCTCGGCGCGTTCTTTATGGCAACGGACTACGTAACCTGTCCAAACACGACGATAGGCTCTTATATCTATTACGTTTTGCTCGGTATTCTGACTGCCTGGTTGAGAATGAGAACGGGCAACGAAGTCGTATCGCTCGTCATTCTGCTTTGCAATCTCTGCGTTCCTCTTATCGACAGGTTCGTTATTCCTAAGCCTTTCGGTTACGAAAAGCCTAAGAAAGTCAAAAAGGAGGGCAAGTAATTATGGATAGAAAAAAGGAAACTACCCTTCGTTGCGTGCTTACGCTGACGGTAATTGCAGTAGTTTGCGGACTGTTGCTTTCCGTTTTAAGCCAGTTGCTTGCCGTTGAACCCGATCCTAAGGTGTTCAACGCAAACTTCGGTCAGGCTTCGGAATTTAAGGTTGAAACTCTCGACGCCGATCTGGCAAAAGCCGTAAAGGGCGGTAAGGTGCTTCTGGTCGGCAGATATATCGAACAGGAAACCGACGTAATAGGCATAAACGTCAAGACCAACGGCGAAGGTCAGCTCGGCGAGTGCGAATACGTTATGTATTTCGACGTAAAGACCGATAAGCTCTATAAAGCCGTTATGACGAAAGACGGCTCTACCGCGGGAAGAAACTATCAGACCTACGGCGACAAGGGCGCAAATTTTGAAGATTATCTCGTAACCGTCGACAGCGAAAATCCTTATAAGGATTTCACTTATCCGGGACTCAACGGCGTAAACAAAGTCGGCGCGACAAAGACGTTAAAAGCCGTAAACAACGCATTTATCATCGCCAGCCATTACTACTACAATTATTACGTAGCAGGCGACGGCAAAACCCTTCCATCTGAAATTGAAGGAGGTAACAATCAATGAAAGTTAAAGATATAATGGTCGACGGCTTGTGGAAACAGAATCCGACCTTGAAATTGGTTTTGGGAACTTGTCCTACGCTTGCATTAACTACCGCAGCAATGAACGGTATCGGAATGGGCGCAGCCGTAACTTTCGTACTTATTTGTTCTAACGTCATTATTTCGATGTTGAAAAACGTTATTCCCAATAAGGTGAGAATACCTGCTTATATACTTATTATAGCTACGTTCGTTACTATTTTAAGGCTGTTCCTGTTCAAGTTTATTCCGCCTATTGCAGACTCTTTGGGAACGTACCTGCCGCTTATAGTCGTAAACTGCCTGATTTTAGGCAGAGCCGAGGCTTTTGCAAACAAAAACCCCGTCGGAACCTCCGCTCTTGACGGACTTGCAATGGGCTTGGGCTTTACGGTAGCTTTAACGCTTATGGGCGCGTTCAGAGAAATTCTCGGCGCAGGCACGATTTTCGGCGTCAGGCTGTGGAATTTCAGGATAGAATTTTTCTCGCAGTCGGCAGGAGCGTTATTCACTTACGCAATATTTATTGCCGCGTTTGTCGGTCTGAACTTGTTTATCAATAACAGAAAAGCCAAAAAGATGATTAAGGAAATGAATCAATCTTCGAATAACTTAGAGGAGGTAGCGTCATAATGAATATGGGCGTCATCGTTGCAATCGTACTTGCCGCAACCTTTTCGCAGAACTTCGTTCTCGTGCAGTTTTTGGGCATTTGCCCGTTTCTCGGCGTATCGAGAAATATAAAAAGCGCGTTCGGTATGGGCGTTGCCGTAACGGTAGTTATGGTTATAACCTGTCTGATAACATATCCGATTTACAATTATATTCTCGTTCCGTTGGAGCTTGAATACCTTGAAATCATAGTGTTCATTTTCGTAATAGCTTCGTTGGTGCAGGTGTTGGAAATAATACTTAAAAAGCTTTCTAAACCGCTTTATAACGCAATGGGCATATACCTGCCGCTTATCACGACTAACTGTGCCGTTCTTGGCGTAGCCGAGCTCGTATTGGCTCACGACCTCGTTTCCAACCTGGCAAGCGCAACGCTTTACGGTTTGTTCGGCGGCGTCGGCTTTACGATAGCCATAGTGTTAATGAGCGGTATGCGTGAAAAGCTCAACGCTCTCGACGTTCCTAAGCCTTTTGCAGGATTTCCTATAACGATGCTTATCGGTTGCTTTATGGCTATGGCGTTTACGGTGTTTGCGTAAAGGGGGAAGGATGAAATGTTGAATATACTACAAGCTTCTTTTCAGTTTAAAGACGTAGCCATAGTCGTTGCGATTATGCTCGTCGTCGCAATTATTTTCGGCTTTCTGATTATGGTGGTTTCCAGAAAGTTTGCCGTCGAGGTAGATGAAAGGGAAGAACAGATAAGCGGTTGCCTTGCGGGCGCGAACTGCGGCGGTTGCGGCAGAGCGGGCTGTCAGGCTATGGCAAAAGCGCTTGTGGAAGGTACCGGCGCAATCGACGACTGTCCCGTAACGGGCAAGGATCAAAAAAAGAAGATTGCCGAAATTTTAGGTATCGAATATGCAGGCGGCGGCGAAAGTAAAATCGTCGTAAGCTGCGTCGGCGGCGACCGGGCAATCGACAGAAGCGATTACGTCGGTAAAAAGGACTGCGTTTACGAGTGTATGGTCATAGGCGGAAAAAAGCTCTGCCGTACGGCTTGTCTCGGCGACGGAAACTGCACTCTTAAATGCCCCGTAGGCGCAATCAAGGTGGAAAACGGCGTTGCGCATATCGACCAGAAGCTTTGCATTAAATGCGGAGCTTGTCTGCGCGAATGTCCTAAGCACGTCATAAACAAAATCGACGGCTCGGCAAAGATTTACGTCGCTTGCTCGTCGCACTGCAAGGGCAAGGAAGTTATGGAGGCCTGCAAGGTTGGCTGTATCGGCTGCGGACTTTGCGCAAGGAATTGTCCTCACGGCGCAATAACTATGGTCGATAACTTCCCCGTAATCGATTATTCCAAGTGCGAAGGCTGCAAGATTTGTATGGAAAAATGTCCGAGAAAGATTATCAAAGAAATTTAATTTTTCAAACTACGACAACGAAAACCAATCGGGAATGTTTAACCGATTGGTTTTTTATAGCAGCTGATTGTCTGCGCAGAGAGTAATTGCAAAAATCTGCTTTAAATAATGGTAATAAATTCAAAGTTGTGTTAAAATTGATTTATGAAGATTTTTGATTTTATAGTAAAACTGTTTAAAAGAGAAAAAAAGGTTAAAAGGGTGGGGCTTGCTCTCGGTTCGGGCGGAGCCAAAGGCTTTGCCCTTATCGGTGCAATGCAGGCGTTTGAAGAAAACGGCGTAAAGTTCGATATGATTGCAGGCACGTCCATCGGTTCGATAGTCGGCGGAATGACGGCTTGCGGCTATTCTTCCCGTGAAATTTTCAATTTTATAACTCATTACAATATCACGGATATGAAAACGCTTATAATGATGAAGTTCAAGCGAGTAACCGTCGAAGGTTTTTTGAACGAGGTTTTAGGCGGCGTAAGTTTCGAGGATACGAAAACACCATTTTATGCAATCGCCTGCGATCTGGAAAGCGGTTCAGAAGTGGTGCTTGAAAGCGGTTCTCTGGCAAAGGCGCTTGCTTGTTCGTCGGCGATACCGCCGGTGTTTAAAGCCGTCGATTATAACGGCTTAAAGCTGATTGACGGGGCGTTCGTCAATTCGGTGCCTGCAAACGTTCTGAAAGAAAGGGGTTGCGACGTGGTAATTTCCGTCACTCTGACGGCAAGGGAAAACAATATGAGCGACGTTTCGACGGTCAATGCGTTATATAAGAACAACAACCTTAAACGGGTTGACAGACTGACAAAAGGAATAGAAGCTTCGGACGTTTATATCGAGCCCGATTTAAGCGGTTTCAGCTCTGCTTCGGTCAGCGGTTTTCAACGTATGTTTGAAATCGGATACGAAGAAACGATGAAAAGAATGCCCGAAATTCTCGACGCGATAAACGGCGGAAAAAGCTGCGGAAAGGATAAAAAGAAAAAATATACAAAACGTTGATTTATGGATAACTAATATTTTATCCTGCGGTATATAGTACGTCGAGCAAGCATAAAGATATATAAATGCTCTGAATTTCAACGCTTGAAATTTACAGAATAATGTTGATAACTCACGCGGGTTATCAACATTTGTGCATAATATTATAAATTTATGTGGATAACTATATGAATAAAAGGGTAATTTCAATAATTCTGACGGTAATATTCGGTTTTTTTATAGTTGCCGTAAACGGCAGAGCGCATAGTCGCGAAAGCGTGTTCGTAAGAAAGGTTACCGTGGTTATAGACGCAGGTCACGGCGGAATCGATAACGGCGCCAAGGGTAGGGTGCATGGTGCGCTCGAAGCCGAGATCAACTTAGCCGTTGCTAAAAAACTCAAAGTTAAATTCGAAGAAATTTCCGTGAACGCCGTTATGACGAGAAATTCGGCTTTGGGGCTATACGGACTGCCCACGCCCGGTTTTAAGCTGAGAGATTTAAAAAAGCGTGTTGAGATTACGAAAAACGCAGGCGCGGATATATTCATATCTATACATACGAACAATTTTCCCGATTCCTCGCAAAGGGGCGCGCGGGTATTTTTTCGTGACGACGAGCCTTCAAAAGAGCTTGCCGTTCTTATTTTACGGGAGCTTGATAAAATCGACGAGGATAACAAATCGCAATCTGCAAGCTACGGCGATTACTACGTTCTGAACAATCAGAGCGTTCCGTCAGTTCTTTGCGAAATCGGATTTTTATCCAACGAGCAGGATGAAAAACTGCTGCTTGACGACGCATATCAAGGCTTAATAGCCGACGCCGTTTTTGCAGGCGCATTGCAGTTTCTTTACAATAAGAACTGAAACGTTGTTTTTTTTGAAAAAGCGAAAATATGTAGGTTTGTCAAACATATGAGACAGAATTTAAAAAGTTAGTGTAAC
>JBJEVF010000013.1:0-5395 GCA_051884215.1 Christensenellaceae bacterium
AGCGAAAACAAACAGAGCGATAAAATCAACTTACAAATGGGCGTAAGTGTAACTCGGTGGACTATCTTTATGGACTAAAAACTAATAAGACCAAAGCGACCTTATTCACAAAAAAATTATTAATTATTTTGAAGAAAAGAAACTTGCAGGTTTGGCGGTTACAACAGCCGTGCTTGAAGTAACTAAGTACGATTTTTAAATAATTTTTAATACCGTGAAATTTTCGGTAAAATTTTCAGCTATATATATGAAGGCTAATATTCTTGGGAACACAAATTCAACAACAGATAAAAAAGCAAACAGCAAGTTCGTATAAATAATTAAAATAATAAGGGACAGTGTTGTTAACGGTTGCTTTTTATGTGATAATATGCTATATAAGTGATAAGACATAATAATTATTCTTGAAATGACGTATGGAGGTTTTTTATGAAAAGGAAGTTTTTAATTACTCTTTTCGCGATCGTATGCGGAATAGTTTGTATGTTCGGGCTTGTTGCGTGCGGAGGAAGTAATAATCCGCCTGACGAAACGGACAAAGCGTCGCAAAACGCCGAGTTCGTGGAATACCGCAAAAAAATCGTAACGATATTGAAAGATAACGGAATTCGCGTTAACGATTTGGATGCAGACAAAGACGCAGAGGGCAATAATGAAAAAACGACTTCGGCATCAAAATTAAATGCCTATATTGCTCGCACAAATGGCAAAGAAGCAATTAAAGAAACTGTTTTGGCTGATGGGAATAAGCAAAACGATATTGAATCTATAATCTCTATGCGTGAGGAACTGTTCGAGCAATCGTTTTATATTTCCCTATACGTCGGCGATGCATTGGTAGATTATTTTGGTCAAAAAACCATATACGATATTCCCGTATCCGTTGGAACTTGGAATCAGTATTTTACGCTTGTTAATAAAAACAATAAAGACTATGTTTATTGTTACAGCCCTAAATTTTACGGGGAAAAAGACGGCTACATAACGGCGTGTGTGGATTTTTCTTCTCAAAATAATTATTCCTATACATTTATTCAGTTTACGGAAGATTTGTCTGACGCTTTATACGTATACGGAAATTCGCAAAAAGAATTTTTCAGCGTGTCGTATTCTTCAGAAAACCCGAACAATAATTATTTGTATTATGCTCCGAACAACAATGAAGGCTATGTGAGCTATAATTCCGTTTCGGATTGTTTGGACGGTGTACGTTCGGAATTTGAAGCGTTTTCCATAGCGGATATAAAATCCACTATGGATTTTCGGTATGCGATTAGCAATGATCAGTTAACGGAACTAACTAATAAATATTTCGGCAAAACAGGAAGTTTTGATGGTGTTCATTTTGTTAGAGACGAATATGATAACGACTATTTGTTTAAGGGTAAAAAAATTATTGAAGGTTATTATGCGCGCGACGAAAAATCCGTAGAACTTCCGAAAGATGAAGAATATTATTTATTAAATGATTTTCTGGTTCGGGATCAAACGGGATTGGTACAAGAACTTATAATACCTCAAAATATTATTGGAATCGTATCTTGGGATTATGACGAAGAAAATCCCAACAAAGACTATTTTGATTATTATGTCGAAACAAGTATAAACGATTTACGGATAAACTTATATCGTGATTTAGGCGAAGGAAACGGGGTTTACGAGCCGTTTGAAAAGTTTACTGTACGAGAAGATTCGCCGTTATTTTCAAGCGGTAGCGGACATTTAAAAGATAAAAACGGAAAAATAGTATTAGCGGCTAACGCCCCCTTAGAAACTTTTGATTTCTCCATTAAGTTTAATGAGGAAATGGAAAAATACGATAAAGTATTTGCCAGCGTAAATACCTTAAACGTAGATAACGATATCGATCAAATAAATGCGTGTGAAACCTTAACTTCTAAAATGCCTGCGCTTACCGAAATAAACGTTACGAACGAATGTAATAAAAAATGTTTCGAAGGCGATTTAATATTTAATATTTATAACCCGATTACGATTAATATTTATATAACAAGCGAAGACGAAGATTTTTGGAGCAGGAATAGCTATCGTCTGATACCTAACGAGAACGAAGGAGTAAGCGTAACCGTCAATATGAAAGACGTTTGTCCGATACCTGATATGACGTTGGACAATATGTTTGAAAAGTATATTACCGTCAACACTCCGATGTCGCGAAATATTTATTATGCAATGTTCGGTATGCCGAATGAAAACGGCAATATGTCGTATAATTTCAGTCAGGATGAAGATACGGATTTTGAACTTACGAATATAAACGAATACAACAAAACGGCTACGTTGCACCTTTCGGAAAATTTCAAATCAACGGAAATTACCGTGCCGACTCAATATTATCGCTATACGATACTGCACTTTGAAGTTGATGCTAAATACGTTGCGAAAAAACCGCTAAAACTTACCGTTTCGAAAGAAATGGAATTCAGTTTTATTATTTCACAGGACAGCTGTAAATTTTCTAACGAGAAATTTATAATTTGTTACGACGGAACCATCGACGAACTGAAAGATAAGATAGATGCCGAATATTGGTCTGAAAAAGCAAATTGCGATATCGTATTTACCGCCGAATGCAGTGATTCAATCGAAACCATACATATGGGATTACGGTATAATCCTAATGCAATAAAAATAACTATTACGTTTAACGGCGATACGGAAGATTTTTACGGCCTTTCTTACGGAAATTCATTTATAAGATTAGACGTAAACAACGTTTGGGAGTTGAGTAGTGATTTCGCTTATATTTTAGTCGGAGAAGAAGATACCTATGTTTCAAATTTATACGACGAAAAAATCACTTTCTTAATACCGTCCCAAGATGCGGATTATACGTTATGTGAAGTACAAAACGGTATAAAAGAATACCGACTTACCGACCTACAGGAAGACTACGATATTTCTTTAACGGTTAATTATCCTTCGAATGGCTGCTCGGAAATAGAAGCAGTCATAACGTCGGGAACTGTTCTCGGCAAGCCAGTTTATATTGAAGAGCAGGAAGATATACCGCCGGAAGATATTAGCGATGAAGAGCGTTTTTGGTTTTTGCAGGGCGTTCGTTGCAGGTTATTTAATGAGTTTAATCTTCGTTTAGGTACAGACGAGGAAAATCTTACTAACGTATCAGTAAAAATCGTAATGGATAAAAACGGCGAGCTTAAACTCGTGTATTGTCAAAAGGTGAAATATGACGTTACCATTACGCTATGCGACGGCTCGCAGCTAAAACAAACGTTGCGCTTGGATGATAAATTATCATTTGATGCTGAAACTTGGAAAATTGAAAGCGGCTATGCATATTATTTGACGTACTTTAGTTACGGCTATGAGAATAGTTGCTATCTTGACACGAATTGCACAGAGATTGATATTTTAAGTGAAGATATTACTCTTCACAGAGTAGCTTTGGTGGAAGATAAAACTTTTGAGTTTGTCGAAGGCGACGACTTTGTTTCGGGAACGCTGTCCGTGAAATACGATGAATCGTATGGCAGACACATAATTTTCATAACGGCAAGCGGTAATATAAAAGGATATGAGTTTTCAGATAAAAAAGTTAGTTGTGACATTTGGTATAACAAAGCTAATATTGTATCAATTCGCATTGTTGAGTGTAATGGATTAGATGAGAATTATAAAGTTCTTTTGCATTGGGAAGTGGTAGCAGACGGGAATATTATGATAACCGATGCCGAGTTTATCAATGAAGTATCTGTTTGTCATTTTAGTTCTGGTATTTTTTTTAACGTTATCATCGAAAACGATAGAGTAGCAACTGTTCTTTATCGGAATGAAAATGCTTGGAAACAAACTACAATTCCAGATATCACCGTAAGCGACATAACCGATGCCCAACTCGATAAAGCTTGGATATATGAAAATGATGTATATGATGCCAACGGAAGCTCTCATATCTGTAAATACATGGTTTATATCGATGCAGAAATATCCGACGACGGCGACTTAACTATCAACGGTGTATATTACAAAAAGGAAATCGTATCCGCCGCATAGAGTATCGATAAAATTTTTATTCGATTAATATTTCTTGCATAATTTCGGGCAGTAGTTGTCCTTATATAAATGAGAGAGTAGATAACACCCATTCAACTAAATAAACGGTAGAAAACCTGTAACAAGCTTGTTGCAGGTTTTTGTTTTACTCAAAAGGAGAACTGTATGCAACGAGCACCACCAAACTGAAAGACAACTTAATAAACCCAACCTGAAAGCGGAGCTGTAATTAGCAGTTCCGCTTTTAGCTAGTAGGAAAACTAACGTAACATATCACAGGGGAGAACTATGTTTATCGCAGATTGCGAGGTACGCAAGTGGCGAGCCACTTGCCGCATTTTCAATGCGCCTCGTTGAGGAAACTACGTTTCCCCAAACCCCTTCTCTATGAAGGACAAAATAAATTTCGGAGGTAAAAATTATCAGCAAGACAGCAAAAAGAACAAGACCGTATTCCTACTCATTCAGGGTATCGGAAACGGAAAAACAACTCATCGACGATAAAGTCAGAACAAGCGGATTGAGTCGTACGGATTTTCTTATCCGAGCCTTATCGGACAAAACCGTCGTGCAAGTTGAGAACGGTAACGAGATTTTGGCAGAACTCAAACGGCAGGGAAACAATCTCAATCAGGCGGTGAAGAACAATTACTTCGGCAACGCCACAGAACGTGAGATTATCTCCGCTGTGGAAGAATGTAAAAAGGTTTATCGTAAACTATCTTCCGCTATCGGAGGTGAATAATGCCGTTATTCAAAGGAGTATCAAGCAAGAGTTCACCAAGGAAAGCTATCGACTACATAACAAGGGAAGATAAAGCCGCTTACGTTTCCGTGCGTAATCTGTTTGAGGACGAGGACTACGCCGAGCAGTTTGAGCAAACGGCAAGCCGATTCCACAAGGGCGGCAAGTTCAATGAGCGCAAGTACTACCATTTCAAATTGTCGTGCGCAAGGAGTGATAACGTCAATTCTCAGGAAGCGCATATCTACGCAACCGAGTTGGCGGCAAGACTGTTCAAAGACCTTGAGTGCGTCATAGCCACGCATACGGATACGCAGACGGTTCACAGCCATATAATCGTAAACGCAATCAACCCCGTTACGGGGAACAAGTTGCGGATAGGTAAAGGCGATTATACGTCAATGAAGGACGAGGCAAACCGTTTGGGAGAGGAGATGGGATTTACTCCTATAAACTTCCGTAAGAAGTCAAAGGACAAGCGCACTACCAAAGAGCATCACATCATTCTCAAAGGCGGTACGAGTTGGAAGGAAGATTTAAGGGAAGTCATTGAAGAGGCAAAGCGAACGGCAACAACCGAGAGTGAGTTTATTACTCATCTCAAAAAGTACG
>JBJEVF010000014.1:0-22696 GCA_051884215.1 Christensenellaceae bacterium
TCCATAGCTTAAGCCTTTTATCCACTCGCTCTGCGAGTGGATTTTGTTTTACATAACAAAACCGAGATTGAGTTTTAACTCAACCTCGGTATTTTGTTATGTATTTGTTAAAGTCTTTTGTTAACTGCGTTTCCAATAGTAATCGTAATATATCTTAGTTAAATAAGTTGACGCAGTTGACGTATCTGATAAATCACTGCTTGAAATGGTTGTTCCGCTTGTTGCCGTTGAATCTGTCGAATACCACCAACCGCTTGTGTTTTCAAAAATTACGCTTGTTAAAACACTGCAACCGGAGAACGCCCTATTACCAATGCTTGTCACACTGTCTGGTATCGTTACGCTTGTTAATCGAATGCAATATGCGAACGCACCGGCACCAATGCTTGTTACGCTTGACGGTATTTCTATACTTGTTAATCCACTGCAACCGCTGCACATTTCATAACCAATGCTTTTCAATGCACTATTTTCAGCAAATATTATGCTTGTTAAACCACTGCAACCGGAGAACGCTTCATAGCCAATGATCTTTACACTTGATGGGATTTCTATGCTTGTTAAACCCCTGCAATTAGAGAACGCTTCATAACCAATGCTTTTCAATGCACTGTTTTCAGCAAACGTTACGCTTGTTAATCGACTGCAATTAGAGAACGCAGAAGAACCAATGCTTGTTACTCTTGACGGTATTCCTATACTTGTTAATCCACTGCAACCGCTGAACGTATCATCAGCAATGCTTGCTAACCCACTGTTTTCAGCAAAGGTTACGCTCGTTAATCGACTGCAATTAGAGAATGCAGAAGAACCAATGCTTGTTACGCCGTCAGGAATTGTTATGCTTGATAGTGAGTCGCAGTCATAGAACGCACGATAACCAACGCTAATTACACTGTTTGGTATCGATATGCTTGTTAATCCACCGCAATAAGAGAACGCATAATCACCAATTCTTGTTACACTTGCAGGTATTTCTATGCTTGTTAATCCGCTGCAACGATAGAACGCCCCACGACCAATGCTTGTTAACCCGCTGTTTTCGGCAAAGGTTATACTCGTTAATCCACTACAATAAGAGAATGCCCAATCACCGATGCTTGTTACTGGTTTTTCGTTATAACTGCTTGGAATAATAATTTCAGTAGGAAAATATGTTGTATCTTTTGCTCTTAATTCGTATGTATCATCTTCGAGAAGCGTAAAATTAAAATACTGTGACGGGCTTGTTTCGGTAGAATCTTGCCCACCGCAAGCCGTGACAAATAGAGTTGTTCGCAACACAAGAGTTAAAGTCAACAATACTAACGCAAATTTTTTCATAAAATTCTCCTAAAAATAAAATAAAAAGTGCGCCTACCGAAGCAAGCGCACAAAAACGCAGACTCCGATAGTCGCCAAACTAACTTTACGCAAAATGGTGTAACCACAATAGCACAAGTAGAACCTGCATTTTATCAAATTCAATAATACTATTGTGGTAAAAATTGATATAATTATCCTTAAAAAAAGAAAATTACACCGAAATTTGCGTCTATTTAGTTAGTTTGGCATAAACAGTATAACAAATTCAAGCGGTATTTTCAAGTAGTTTCATAAAACATATTATTAAAATAACAATTTTTTTCTAAAACAAAACAACTTATAAAATTACGGAAAAAACCTTGTAAAAACGTTGACACACCCAATGTTTCAATTTTTATTATTAGAAAGCATTCCGTAAAAACAAAATAAGTCACGATATAACTCGGTTATCGTGACTTTTTTAAATATTTTTATTTTGTTTTAATAAATTCCTTTTTCTTTCAGCTTTTCAGAAAGTCTTATTTAACTTGCTCTTTGATAATTATATTTTATAAAAAGTTAATCACCTAATCACCGATTTTCAACGTTGATAAATCCAAGGAAATATTACCTCCTTGCGATTTTTTCTTTTCTATTAACATTATCATATATATGGGTAAATATAAGGTTTTATCAGAAAAATCAACGTTTCCGTTACATAGCACAATAGCCGAAGGAATATTGTATTCTCGGTTGGAAAGCAGATTATAAAGCGCCGAGTGTTTTTTAAAATCCTTGCCCGATTTTACCTCTAAGGGCAATACGTTACCCTTATATTCAATCAAAAAGTCCACTTCTCCCTGCTTTTTGCTGTTGAAATAATATAGCTCCCTAAAGCCGTGAGCCGTCAGCTCCTGCGCAACTGCGTTCTCAAAAATGGCTCCGTAATTGACGTCCTTTTCCTTTGCGAATAATTTCATTTGAATATCCGTATCCATCAACATATAAGAAAGCACGCCTACGTCTGCGTGAAATAATTTCACTAACCTATTATTACATGATAATACAAGCGGTGATTTTGGTTCGGAAACGTTGTAAACAGGCAGTGCCACTCCGGCTTTTTTTAGCCACATAAAATCGTCCTGAATATCCTTTATTTCATAACCTTTGCCGATCTCCCCCAAAGAAAATCTCTTGTTCTTACTGTTCAATTCCTGCGCAATTAGTTGATAAATGGTTTCAAGATGAACACGCTGGTCAATCGAAGCATATTGCGTAACGTCTTTTTGATAATACTGATTTATTTTTTCGTGAACTGCGTTCACTTTATTTAAATCGTTGGTAACAATAAAGGTTTGCACCGCCTCAGGCATTCCGCCGATAAGCAGATATTTATAAAATGCGTCTATCAAGTTTTTGTGAACATATTCGTCAACCGGCGTCTTGTTTTCATAACAGTCTTTCAAATGATTAAATACCGATTGATTTAAGTTAACTGCCCATAAAAATTCTTCAAAATCCAACGGAAACATCTGAATCTCACGCATATATCCCGTCGGCCAGGACGCAATATTATTAAGCTCCACACCGAGCATAGAGCCTGAAAAAATAAATCGGTATCTTCCGTCTTCAACCAAAAATTTCGACATAGTAATCAGGTCGCACTTTTTTGCGTATTGAATTTCGTCGAAGAATATAAGCGTTTCACCCGGAACCATTTTCTCACCCGCAAAAGCGGTAAGGCGAAACAACAGTTCTTCAGCATTGTTCGACTGTTCCAAAACAGGTATCAATTCCTTTTTATCAAATAAATTTAATTCAATAAAATGCTTGAAATGCTCTTTTCCAAACTTTTTCACTAAATATGATTTTCCAACCTGCCTCGCACCCGTTATAAGCAACGCATCCTTGCTTTTTAGCCATTCATTTAAAATTTTCTCGGCTTTACGCTTTAACATAATCCTTCTCCCAAATATTTTCTAACCCGATTATAACACAAAATTAAATATTTTCCAACTGTATTTTGGCGCAAAATTAAACTTTTTCCAACCTTATTTTGGCGCAAAATTAAACTTTTTCCAACTCGATACTGCAAAAAATCACTTTCGTTAAAAGCTTTATTTCCGCAAGCTTTAATTAAATTATCATATTAAAACGCTTTTTATAAAAACAAAAACCGCCATATAAGACGGTTATCGTGACTTTTTTAATCTTTTTGAATTTGTTTTAATAAATTCCTTTTTCTTTCAGCTTTTCAGAAAGCCTGATAAAATCTTCACAGCCGAGGGTTTCTCCACGGCAGGAAACATCTATTTTGCATTCGCTAAGAATGCTTTCGGCTTCGTCTCTTTTCAGCTTGGTATCGAGCATCAAATTGTTGCACATCGTTTTTCTGCGAGATAAAAACGCCGTTTTTACGGCTTTGCGGTAAGCCTGCACGTCTACGTCGCCATACTTGTTCCTGTCTATATCGATTTTTACCACGCAACTATCCACGTTGGGGCTGGGAAAAAACGTTTCACGCGGCACCCTTTTTATAACGCTTGAAGTGGCAACGAGATTTATCATAGCAGTTATTGCGCCGTAGTCCTTGGTATTTTCTTTGGCGCAAATTCTGTCGCCTACTTCTTCCTGCACCATGACGACTATGCGCAACACCCTTTTTGCTTCTTCGATAAAGCGCATAATTATCGGAGTCGTAATATAGTAAGGCAAATTCGCTATAACGACGTAATCCTCGCCGATCATATCTTCTACGTCGGACGTTTTTTCACGCATAAAATCACGGAAAATGACCGTTGCGTTTTCCACCCCGGCAAGCGATTCGGCTATAACGCCCTGCAGATTTTTATCTATCTCGTAACCGTAAACGCACTTTGCCTTTCGGGCTATGGCTCTTGTCAGAGTTGCTCCGCCAACTCCGATTTCAAGCACGGCGGTGTTTTTATCTACCCCCGAATTATCGACTATATCTTCTAAAAGCGTATCGTCTGATATGAAATTCTGTCCGAAACGCTTTTGAAATCTGAAATTGTTTTTTTGAATTATTCTCTTTAAATCCATACTAAGTTTTTAATTTCTCAAAAAGACTGACTGCGTTTGAATAAACCTTTTCCTTTAAAAAATCAAGGTCGCAGCCGAGTATCTGACAAAGCTTTTCATAAACCGGGACGACGTTTTTCGGACTGTTTATCTCACCCCTGAACGGAACGGGCGAAAGATAAGGCGAATCGGTTTCTGTGAGCAACCTATCTATCGGAACAGAACGGATTATTTCATCCTTTTTTGCGTTTTTAAAAGTTATAACTCCGCCGAAAGAAAAATACGCGCCAAGATCGGCATATCTTTTTACCATTTCCCTGCTTTCGCTGTAACAGTGAAGCAAAAAACCGTGATTTATCAAGCTTTTATGCGCTGATAATATATCGTAAACGTCGCCTGAAGCGTCTCTCGAATGAACGACAAACGGCAAATTCAGCTCGCTTGCAAGCTCAATCTGCCTGATAAAAACTTCTTGCTGAGCTTTTTTGTCGTAGTTTTCGTAATGGTAATCGAGCCCTATCTCGCCTATGGCAAGACATTTTTTATTGACGGCAAGTTTCCTTAGCGTGTTTTCACACGATTTATCGTATTCGGCTTGTTTTTCGGGGTGTATTCCGCACACGAAATAAACTCCGTCGTGTGCGACGGCATTGATTTCCGCCTGCTTCGAAGTTTCAACGGAATATCCCGAATCGACGATAATGCCGACTCCCGCATTTTGACTTTCGCCGACTATTTCCCGAATACTTTTCGCATATTTTTTATCGGTTAAGTGAGCGTGAATATCTATAAACATATCAGCTTATCTTTGCGCCGTCGGGAACCGATGCCATAGTGGATAAAAGGCTCAGCTCACCGTCTTTTTCAGCGCACAAAATCATACCCTGACTTTCGATACCGGCAAGCTTCCTGTAAGGCAAGTTAGCTATCATAACGACGTTTTTACCCACAAGCGATTTTGCGTCGTAATATTTCCTTATGCCCGATAAAACGGTTCTCGTTTCGCCTCCTAACGACAGCGTGAATTTAAGCAGTTTGTTGGAATTTTCAACTTCTACGCAGTCGATAACGCGAGCTACCCTCAAATCTAATTTAGCAAAATCATCGATTGAAATCATATCGGTTTTTTCGGAGTTTTGATTATCGTTTGCGCCGTTAATCGACTTATTTACGGACTTTTCTTTTGCATCAGCGGTTTGAACCATCTTTTCTTTATTCCTTTTTATCATCATTTTTTCGATTTCTTCGATTTCTTTCTTAACGTCTATTCTCGGGAAAAGCGGTTGACTTTTTATGACGTTTATTCCCGATTGCAAACAACCGAACTTAGCTGAATTTTCAAAGTTTACTTTATCCGCCTCGATGCCGTACAGCGCCAAAATCTTTATCGGCGTTTCAGGTATGAACGGCAAAAGCATAACCGATGACAAACGGATACATTCGCTCAGATTATATAAAACGGTGCCGAGTCTTTCACGCATAGAAGCGTCCTTGGCAAGTATCCAGGGCATAGTTTCATCGATATATTTGTTAGCTCTTGAAACGAGCTTGAAAATTTCCTGCAAAGCCTTGGGAACGTTGATTGCGTCTATTGCGGTTCTGCATTCCGAATACAGATTTTCAGCCATAGCAATAAGCTCGTTATCGACGCCGACTCTTTCCTTAGGTTCAGGCAATACTCCGCCGAAATACTGGTTTATCATAGCCGTCGTTCTCGAAACAAGATTGCCTAAATCGTTCGCAAGGTCGCTGTTTATTCTCGTCAGCATAGATTCGTTTGTATAAACGCCGTCGCTACCGAAAGGAATTTCCCTTAAAAGAAAATATCTCAGACAGTCGCTGCCGTACCTTGCGACTATTTCCTTAGGATCGGTAAGCTCTGTTTTAACCTTATCGCCCTTGGATTTCGAAAGTTTATCGCCGCCGATAAGCAACCAGCCGTGACCATATACCCTTTTGGGAATATCTATGTCGAGAGCCATCAGTATAGCCGGCCAGACAAGCGTATGGAATCTGATAATCTCCTTGCCGGTCATATGCAGATCGCACGGCCAGAATTTATCGAACAGCTCGTGATTATCCGAACCGTATCCGAGTGCGGAAATATAGTTCGGTAAAGCGTCCACCCAGACGTAAACGACGTGCTCGGGATCGAAATCGACGGGGATTCCCCATTTTATAGACGTTCTCGATACGCATAAATCCTGCAAGCCCTTATCTATAAAGTTGTTAATCATCTCGTTTACACGCGATTTAGGTTGCAAAAACTCCGGGTTATCGTTAAAGAGCTTTCTCAACCTGTCGGCATATTTTGAAAGTCTGAAAAAATAGCTTTCTTCCTTTTCAAGATGAACTTCCCTTCCGCAGTCGGGGCATTTTCCTTCCTTTAACTGTCCTTCCGTCCAGAACGATTCGCAAGGCGTACAATACCAGCCTTCGTACTGAGATTTATATATTTCACCCTTTTCGTAAAGCTGACGGAAGATTTTCTGCACAGCCTTAACGTGGTCTAAGTCGGTAGTGCGGATAAAACGGTCGTAAGAAATATCCAACATTTTCCAGATGGATTTCAAATCGTCAACGATAGGATTTATGAATTCCATCGGGGTTTTTCCTTCGGCTTTTGCCTTTTCTTCTATTTTCTGACCGTGCTCATCCGTTCCCGTAAGAAAGAATACGTCGAAACCGTCCATTCTTTTGAATCTTGCGATGGCGTCGCAGACTACCGTCGTGTAGCAAGTGCCTATGTGCCAATTTCCGCTCGGATAATATATCGGTGTGGTAATATAAAACGTTTTATCCATAATTACACCAACTCCTGTTCGTTAATATATATAATTATACATTAAATACTCCGAAAAGTAAACATATTGAACTGAATAATATCATACATTTAAGCTATGAATATAATTTTTTGCGCGTTTCTGATAGCTTCGATCATAACTCTGTTAATTCACAATCCGCAGGATTTTTTAACGGCAATTTCGAACGCCGGCACGGCTTCGGCAGAGCTGATGCTTACCCTTTTAGGTATTTACGCTATGTGGATGGGAATATTCGAAATCGCCAAAGCTTCGAGGGTGACGGACAAGATTGCAAGGCTCATTCGTGCGCCTATAAGACGGTTATTCGGCAAAACGGGGCAAGCGGAAGAAGAAATAGCACTCAATATCACGGCTAATCTTTTCGGAATTTCGGCAATAGCGACCGCTTCGGGAATAAACGCGATAACCGAATTGGAAAAGCAACGCAACGTTTATGCGCAAAATATGCTTTTCGTACTCGCTTCGACTTCGTTGCAGCTCTTGCCGTTTTCCGTCATCAGTTTAAGGGCTGTAAACGGTTCGGCTTCGCCGTACGATATTATTCTCCCTACGCTTCTGACAACTCTGCTGTCGTCGGTAAGCGGTGCGCTGCTCGTGAAAATTTTTGTAAGAAATGAAAATATTTGAATACGTAATACCCATACTCATATTGGCTTTAATCATTTATGCGATAATAAAAAAAGTCAACGTTTTTCAATGCTTTGTAAACGGCGCAAAAGGCTCGCTTAATACCGTTATACAGATTTTTCCTTATATCGTAGCCGTGATTTTTATGACGGAATGCTTTAAAGCAAGCGGTATAAACGAGCGAATAACCGACCTATTGGGCGACTTTCTGCATTTTTTAAGAATAGACGGCAACCTTTTGCAACTGCTTATCATAAAACCCGTTTCAGGCAGCGGCTCGCTTGCTATTTTGAGCGATATAATCAAGGACTACGGCGCAGACAGTTTCAAGGCGCGCACGGCTTCGGTAATTTTCGGCTCAAGCGAAACGACGTTTTATATAGCCAGCGTATATTTTTGCAACGTAAAAAACAAAAAAATAACGAAAGGCATCGTCATTTCGCTTTTTTGCGCGTTTTTTTCTTCTGTTTTTGCGTGTTTTATATGCAGATTTATTTAAAAACCGTATATTTTTCACGCATTCGTCTTTAAAAAACGGTACTGCTTATGTAAAAATCGGTTGCAGTATTTTTATTAGTTGACAATATGCGACAATTTATATTATAATAATATATATTTTCGACTTGATAATACATAATAATCACTGTAATTACCGTATGAAACGTTTTTGCAAGGGTTAAAGGAGGGTTTTATGAAAAAATTAACTACTTTGATTTGCGCTTTGATTTTTGTTTTTTCCGTCGTTACGTTTTCTGCGTGCGACAAAAAGGAAAACAACTCGGAAATATCGGAATCGAGCGTGGAATACACGCGCTCTAAAAACAATTCGAGCAGTTTATCCGTAATTAATTCCTCGTCGAAAAGTCTCGTTATCCCTTCGGATATTCTCGGCGACAGCTCGTCAAGCAAAAGCTCGTCCGAAGCTAATAAGTCTTCTTCCGATTCAGCATCTTCAAGCTCTGACAACGGCTCAACCGAAACAAGCTCCAAAAGCAACGAACCGTCGTCCTCAAACGCTCAGAATTCTTCTTCGACGGCGCCGGATTCTTCAGCACCGAATTCTTCGGACGAACCCGACAGCAGTCAGGTAAACCAGAAGGTTTTAACGGCTATTTCGAGAATAGATAATATCGGCACGATAACTCAGGAGAACTATACGCAAAAAGCCCAACTCATCGAGTATGCCGAACAGGCGTATAATGCGCTTACCGCTGAGGAAAAAGAGCTCGTCACCAACTCTCAGAAGCTGTTCGACGCACGCACGCTTTACGACGCTTACCTTGCTCAGGATAATCAGAAAGCCGTCGAAACGTTCAAAACGCTGATGGCAAATATCGGCGAGTATTCATACACAGCCGAATTCAAGACCAAACTCGATAACGCAACGGCTGAATACAACAAGCTCACCGCTTCGCAACAAAGCCTTGTCGCAAGCGAAAAAACCAAGCTGGACGCTCTTACGAAAAAATATAACGACGAAGACGCTTACCGCTCGTTTATGACGGCTTATACAGTCTTAAAGGACGTTGCAATCAACGATAGCAACGTGGGCGAATTCCGAAAGGTAATAAGCGGTTACAACGCTTTGACAAGCGACCAGAAAGCTCTTATAACCGACGCTGCCGTCGCAAGCAATATCGCACAATGGCAACAGACGATTAAAGATAATTACAGTCAGGTTCTAAGCTGGGTTTGGCAGACGGATAAAGTAAATTCTAAAAACGGGTTCACCGTCGCAAAGAGCGGAACTTATGAAAACTCTGCCGGCGTAACCTATAACGGCACAAACCTTACGAAAGCTATAAAAATATCAAACGCTACTTTTGCGGCGCCTTACGGCGGAGTTTTACGAGTATATTGCAAAAATCTCAACAATGCAAGCATAACGCTTAACCTTTCCGTCGGAGGAACTACGGTATCTTCACAAACTGTTGCAACAGGAGTTTTAGAATTCCAGCTCGACGGTGCGGGAACTTACGTTCTTACGCCTTCTAACGCAAGCAACTTTGCGCTTTACGCTTTGGAGTTCAGCGCATAATTAACGCAATTCAATAAATTTTCACAACGAAAAAACGGTTTAAATAACGAACCGTAAAAATAATAAGAAAAACAATCAAGGGGTTAGAAAAATGAAGAAATTATTGATTTTGGTAATGGCTGTTATTTTAGCCGTATCGACGGTTTTCGTGACCGCTTGCAATAAGGATACGACGGCGGATATTCCGAGCGATTCCGTTTCCGAAAGCAGCGAGCAGGAGAGCTCGTCGTCAGGTCAGGTTTCGAGAGTATCGAAAGACTCCGGAAATTATTCTGATGATTCTCTGCCTCCTCCCGTATCGGACGGCAGCGTAATATCGGGCGGCTCCGCTTCGGCAAGCGGAGATTCTTACACCGTTCCGCAAACGCCTACCGAAGGCTTGCCTGAAAATATAGCCAACGTCGTCAGCGCAATAAACAAAATAGGCACGGTTTCATCCGGCAACTATCAGCAAAAGGTACAGTTTATCGAGCTTGCAGAAAGCAGATATAACGCTTTAAGCGCAACCGATAAGGCTCTCGTTCCCAATATTGATGATTTGAGAAGCGCAAGAAAGGCTTACGAGGCGTTCCTAAGGTCGGTCGTCGTTCAGTATATAGAAGATTTCAAAGCTAAGGTCGAAGCTATCAAAGGCTTTGAAAACACCGAAGATTTCAATAACAAGACGGTCGTTGCGGAAGCTGCCTACAAATTGATTGACGACGCGTATAAGAGCGAAGTTGCAAACGAATACACCGTTTTGCAAGCGGCTTTGATTCACGCAGAAGTAAACAAGGTTCCGAACGCAGATTCGGTCAACGGAACGTATTACGTCACCGTTGAAAATCTCAAATCAAAGCTTGCAGGTCTTGCGCAGAATCTTATCTCCGTCTATCCCAAATATAACGAGGATAAGGAAAAAATTCAAAACTGTTCAACGAAAATATCAAGCAGTATGATTGAAAGATCGTATATCGCGCAGGATGAAAACGGAGACGGCGTCGTTTCTTCAACCGAAACGAGTAAGACAAGGTCTGATATGGGCGACGGATTCTTCACAAGGTCGACTTCCGGCGGATCAAGCCAGACTCCTGCGGTAACTTACACCGATAAACTCAATACGAACGTTACTCTCACAAGAATTTTTAAAGGCTCGATTTCATTCAACGCTCCTGCAAGCGGTATATTGACGTTCTACGTAAGAAAGCAAGCGACTAAGACGTATCAGGTTTACGTCGACGGCGTCGCACTCGAAGGCGCGTCATTAACTTACGACGGAAGCGATTCGTCGGATGCGGGCGCAATGCTCAGAGTTGAAATACCAAGAGCAGGAAACGTTAAGATTACCGTCGTCAAAAACGGCGCAGAATTGAATGACGACGGCGGATTCTATGCCGTGTCATTCCTGTATTCGGCATTATAATATTTTATTCGGATTTTTATACAAATTACAGATAACCCAAAAGTCCCGCAATTTCGTTGCGGGACTTTTTCCCGTCCTTTTTTCCCTTTTCTTTCCAAACAAAATTATATATTATCAAATTATTGACAAATTCCGCGAATAACATTATACTGATTATAATCAGCGGTGCATAAAAACTATAAAGAAAATGCTAAACCGCAAACAGGTAGGGTTAAATAAAATGAAGAAATTATTGATTTTGGTAATGGCTGTTATTTTAGCCGTATCGACGGTTTTCGTGACCGCTTGCAATAAGGATACGACGGCGGATATTCCGAGCGATTCCGTTTCCGAAAGCAGCGAGCAGGAGAGCTCGTCGTCAGGTCAGGTTTCGAGAGTATCGAAAGACTCCGGAAATTATTCTGATGATTCTCTGCCTCCTCCCGTATCGGACGGCAGCGTAATATCGGGCGGCTCCGCTTCGGCAAGCGGAGATTCTTACACCGTTCCGCAAACGCCTACCGAAGGCTTGCCTGAAAATATAGCCAACGTCGTCAGCGCAATAAACAAAATAGGCACGGTTTCATCCGGCAACTATCAGCAAAAGGTACAGTTTATCGAGCTTGCAGAAAGCAGATATAACGCTTTAAGCGCAACCGATAAGGCTCTCGTTCCCAATATTGATGATTTGAGAAGCGCAAGAAAGGCTTACGAGGCGTTCCTAAGGTCGGTCGTCGTTCAGTATATAGAAGATTTCAAAGCTAAGGTCGAAGCTATCAAAGGCTTTGAAAACACCGAAGATTTCAATAACAAGACGGTCGTTGCGGAAGCTGCCTACAAATTGATTGACGACGCGTATAAGAGCGAAGTTGCAAACGAATACACCGTTTTGCAAGCGGCTTTGATTCACGCAGAAGTAAACAAGGTTCCGAACGCAGATTCGGTCAACGGAACGTATTACGTCACCGTTGAAAATCTCAAATCAAAGCTTGCAGGTCTTGCGCAGAATCTTATCTCCGTCTATCCCAAATATAACGAGGACGTAACCAAACTGACAAACTGCTTCGATAAAATAATGGAAAAGATGGTCGAAAAAACGTTTATCGTAATCGATACCGATGGCGACGGCGTCGTTTCCGATACCGAAGTAAGCAAAAACTCACGCAGATCGACGGCAACCGACGGTTTCTTCTATACGTCGGGCAACGGCTCGACGTCGGGACCGATGTATTATTCCGATAGCAAAAACAACAACGTTACGCTTAGAAATACGTTTATCAACACGTTTTATTTCAATGCGCCTGCAAGCGGAGTATTGACTTATTACGCAAGAATGGGAAAAGATTTCCTTTATAAATTCTATCTGGACGGCGTGGAGGTAGCAAGCTACGAAACGCACAACGGCGATTCATACGATAAAAACATTATCACGGTCGAAATTCCGAGTGCGGGTAAGGTTGAAGTAAAAGCCTACAAGATAAGTAGCGGTAATTGGGTAGAAACTTCCGACGGCGGATTCTTTGCAGTCAAGTTCCTTTATTCAACGTTATAAAAACAGCGTATTTTTATAAAAACCTGCAACGAAATTGCAGGTTTTTTGTTGTTTTTGCCTTAAAACGACAATTTTAAACAATCTATTGACAAAAGATTAAGAATATATTATACTAACGGTAAGCTGCGTTTTTGATTTTGTTTGTTTACGACAATTTTAAAAAAGCGCAATTTTATAGGTGGAAATATGAAAAAGTTATTGGTTTTATTTATGTCGATAGTGCTTTTTATTACCGCCTTTGCGGTTACTGCATGCGACAAGGAAAATTCAAGCGAAGTCACTTCTTCTTCCGAAAACTCGTCGAGCATAGAAGAAAGTTCGTCTTCAGGTCAGATTTCGAGAGTATCTAAAAGCGCCACGTCCGACTCGACGACGGGAGTCGGCGATTCTTCCGCTCCGCCGGCAGTTTCTAACGGCGAAGTGATTTCGTCAAGTCAGGGCTCGGCTTCGGCAAGCGGCGATTCTTACACCGTTACCGAAACGCCAACCGAAGGCTTGCCTGAAAATATCGCTTCAGTTGTCTTAGCAATCAACAAAATAGGAACGATTTCATCCGGCAACTATCAACTGAAGAAACAGTTTATCGAGCTTGCAGAAAGCAGATATAACGCTTTGAGCGAAGCCGATAAAGCTCTCGTTCCGAATGCGGAAGATTTAAAGAACGCAAGAAAGGCTTACGACGGGTTCGTGAGATCGGTCGTTGTCGTTTATATCGAAGAATTTAAGCAGGCGGCAACGCTCATATCGGATTTTTCTGACGAAGTTTCGTATAAAGAGCTTGTAACCGACGCAGAAAATAAATACAAAGCAATCGACGACGGTTTCAAAAGCGAAGTTTCCGCCGAATACGAAATGCTCGTTGCGGCGAAGGTTCACGCCGAAATCAACCTTATTCCCGAAGTTGAAAACGTCACAGGCGAATATTATATCCCCGTTCAGAAGCTTCAAAAAAAATTGAACGAGTTAACTCAAAACCAGAAAAACGCACATAAAAAATTCCAGCAAGACTTGAAAAAGCTTGAAAATGCCGTAAAGAAAATTATGGAAACGATGGTTGAAAGGTGCTATATCTGCCAGGATAGCAAGTCCGAATCAGACGCTAAATCTTCAAGTTCGACGAAGGGCGACGGCAAACTCGATAGTTGGGAATTAGCTAACCCCAAGAGAAGACAGGACGGCACCGACGGTTTCTTTACACAGCTTAACACAAGCAACGGCTCCAACGCCGTAGTCGGTATTGCTTACTCCGATGCGGTAAACGGTAACGTAACGATAAAAAGCGTATTTCAGGGCGGTATATATTTCAACGCACCCGCAAGCGGACTGCTGACAATTTACACAAGACAGCTAAAACAATTCGATTACAGAGTTTACGTTGACGGAGAGCTCGTAGGTCATTACCTGACCGATAAGAACAAATCCGACGACGCAAGCTTCACCTTCCAGATAGAAGTTCCACGCTCTGGTAAAGTTGAAATCTACGCTTCAAAAGACGATACAAGCGTTTTGACCGAAGATGAGAAAAAGAGCGCAGGATATATTTACGCCGTCAAGTTCCTATACTCTACGCTTTAATAAATCTCAAATAAAAAACCTTGCGATAACCGTGTTATCGCAAGGTTTTATCAATTTATCGGTAATAAAATCGGAATATAAATACCTTAGAGATTATCCTACGAATATTCCTATTTTACCCACGCCGATAATCATTATGACAACGTACGCAATATACAGCGCAATGTTAATAAAGCCCTGTATGCGGTGGAATTTTTTAGTGATGAGCGCAGGGACAATGGCTATTGCGCTGACCAGCAGACAGAAAGGAATATCGAATAAAACCGTTTGAGCCGACATAGGCAACGCGCCGCCCGATACTATTCCGCAAAGCGATAAGATCAAAGTTAAATCCAAAATGTTTGCGCCGATAATATTTCCGGCGGAAAGCGAATACTCTTTTTTGACGATAGCCGTTACCGTCGTTACAAGCTCCGGAAGCGAAGTGCCTATTGCAACGATAGTCAAGCCGATAATCTGTTCGGGAATTCCGATTTTGTGAGCTATAGTTATAGAAGACGTCTGAAGAAGCTGAGCGCCCACAAACAGCAAGACCGCACCGATAAAGAAAAATACTATCTTCAATATCATTTCTTTTTTGACTATCGGCTTTTTCTGCTGTTTTTCTTCGGGCGTCTGCAACGAAAGAACCTTTTTTGCGCCCCACAGATTTTCAGCGATATTGGCTGCGAAAATCACAAGCAAAATAATACTCGCATAAAGCGGAAGTCTTGAATTGACGTTGCCCTTAAAGCTGAACGCGAACATTACTACAAGCGGCAAAAACAACAAAACCGATTTCAAAGCATAATCTTTACGCTTTATGGTTGCAGGCATAAATATCAGCGCGAGCGACAGTACAACGGCAGTATTAACCGTAACCGAGCCGATTGCGTTGCCCGCCGCCATATCGTATTTGCCTGCTATTGCGGAAAATAACGAAACCAGAAGTTCAGGCAAAGTCGTGCCGATTGAAACAACGGTCGCGCCGACTATGAGCTTTGGAATACCCGTTGCTTCGGCAAGATATGACGACGAATCAACAAACCAATCACCGCCTTTAATTATTGCGATAAAACCGATAATGCAGAACAGTACGACAAAAACGACGTGAATGCTGTCCATAAAATTTTGCAAAAATTCCATAATAACCCTCCGTTCTTAAAAGAATGAAAAAACCTGCGCACAAGCAACAGGCTTTTACCCAATGCTTGCGCATTGAGTCTCATCTATTAAGACACACCAGAAGTTTCCTCCGAGAATGTTGATGCGTCACGCTGATTGCGTTGATTACTCCCTCAAACATTATTAGTATAAACAATCAACGCCCGAGTGTCAACCTTTTTTTAAAAAAACTTTTTTGTTTTTTTCGCTTGATAGCTTTGTGAGTTTTGCATACGCAACACGCAAAACTATATATAAAACGGCAACCGTAACCACCTCGGCAATAATTATCGCTTTTACCGCATTCAAGGGTAAAAGCATTGCAACGACAGGCGGAAAAAGCGCAAAATGCTTTGCGTCGGCAAGCTTTTTGGTCTTTACGCAAACTATTGTAAGCAATACGATTTCAACCGCTATCAAAACGAAAAGAAACAGTACGAAAAACAAATATATATCGCCTACGGGCGGATTTTTAACAGGTTGCGACGACGGCGGCGTTATCTGCGACAACAGGTTCAACATATCACGCCTTGTATATGACGTTTCCGTCTCTCATCGTCATAACGACGTTGAAATCCTTATCCAAAACGGCAAAATCGGCATTTTTGCCTTCGGCTATTGACCCTACCTTATCGTAGATTTTCAGATTTTTCGCAGGGTTTGCAGTTGCATAATCTATCGCAACGGTGAAATCGACTCCTACTTTTTGAACGAGGTTTTTGACCGCTACGTTCATTTTCAGCACGCTGCCGGCAAGCGTTCCGTCAACCAGCCTCGCTTCGCCGTCTTTTACTATAACCTTCTGACCGCCGAGCTCGCTTTCTCCGTCGGCAATATGCTTTGCGCGCATACTGTCGGTAATGAGCGTAACCTTATCCGAAGGCTTGTTTTTCAAAACGACCTTAATAGCCTCGGGGCAGACGTGAACGGTATCGCATATAAGCTCGCAGTTCAATTCGTCCATCAGTAACGCCGAGCCGACTACGCCGACTTCACGATGATGAAGCCCCGTCTGAGCGTTATAGGTGTGTGTAACGTTGCTTAAACCGTGCTCGACAGCGGTTTTTATATCGCTGTACTTTGCGCCCGTATGTCCGCAGGAAGCAACTATTCCCTTGGATTTAAGGTGAGCAATAAGCTCTGACGCACCTTGAATTTCGGGTGCGAGTGATACTATTTTTATATTTCCGCCCGAAGCCTTATCGTAAACGTCAAACGCCTCAACCGACGGAGCCTGAACGTACTCGAGCGGCTGCGCGCCGACGTGCTTTGGCGAAATGAACGGACCTTCGAGATGAGCGCCCAGAAGCTTTGCTCCTTCCTTTACGCCGTCGCCGATATATTCTCCGACAGCGTTTAAAGCCTTCCTGACGTTTTCGACGCTTTGAGTCATAGTCGTTGCCAAAAACGCGGTCGTTCCTTCGCTTGCTATTGCGGTAGCTATCTTTTTTAAAGCCGTTTTATCGCCGTCCATAGCGTCGCAGCCTGCCGCGCCGTGAATATGCTGATCGATAAACCCCGGAACTACCGTGACATTACAAGGCAAATCGTAAGCTTCGTCTATCTCTACGTCGTCGCCTATACGGAAGATTTTTCCGTCTTTTACTGCAAGGTTGGTTTTTACAACTCCCTTATCTTGTACATAAATTTCTACGTTCCTGAATCCTTTCATAAAACTCCTTAAAGATACAATTTGTTTTTCGGTATATGCGTTTTAATTTTCGATAAACGTTAAATTGTAAACGCTGACGGCTTTCAACGCCGTAACCAATTCGCTTTTATTAAATCTGATAGTGACGTTCGTGCTATCAAAACTGTCGATAACCGCACTATAGAGCACTTTTTCGCTATCTTCGGCATAAAAAGCAGCCGTGTAATTCTTTTGGCTATCCATCGAATTTTCAACTGCGAACGAAAGTAGAACGTCGTCGCCGGAAAAAGTTTTGACAACGTCTCTTTTTTTGATTACCGTGCTTACGGGATCAACCCTTAAATAGCCGTAATTTCCGTTAGTCACCCTTATATCTCCTTCGAAAACGAATTCGACTATATCGCCGACCTTGATTTCCGAAGCGCCTTCGCCCCAGACGCCCTCGACGACGGGAAGCACTACTACCTCGCCGAGAAAATCCGTCATAATTTTATTTTCTTCTTCGTCCAGGTAAACGTAAGCGTAAACGGTAGTAATCGCCGGCTCTTTTTTATAAAGATTATTTATAAGCACCGTAAACAAAAGAGTAGCTACGAGCATTGCTCCGATAATTACAGAATTTATAATAACCGTCTTTTTATCCTTCATTTTTTTCTCCGTCAAATATCAACGATTTTCATTTCGTAATCGTTAAGACTCTTTTTTGTAAGCAACGAATATACGCTGTTGGAAAACACGTCCTTTTCAAAGCATTCGAGCGCAACGCCTGATAGCTTATCGCAGTCGCTCTTTCTGGTGATCAGCTTGGTTTTTTTACCGATAAGCGAGTCGGAAAAATCGGTCAGAATATCCGTCCTTGACTTCCTGATAGCCAAAATCTTGACGTATAGGTCGGTTTTTAAGCATTTTTCCACAAACGACTTTTCAACGTTCAAAGCGTTTGCAACTATAATGCGCCTAAGTCTTGTAGCCGTATAACGTTTGGTTTTCAGCTTATCTTCAAGCTCCGCCAAACAGGTTGAAGAACGCGACATAACCTTTAACCTGTTTTCCAACCCCTCGGAACAATCGAGAATCGAGGCAATTTTTTTAGTCGGCTGCAACAGCAGCGAATATATCGCTATCTGACTGAAATCGGGCAACTCTTCGGGAAGTTCCTTATAGACGAATTCGGGCATAAATTTTTTGAGTTTTTTAACTTTGCCCGTTAAAATACTTTCTCTTATCGCGCTCGAAGAACAATAATCGCCGACGGCTTCCTTATCGTTAAAGCCTGCGCCCTGTCGCAAAACGGGAAAAATCTCTATATCTGCGTTTTCTTTCAGCACGGCTTTTGCGTATTCGAGGCCTAAAATACTGTTGGGACTATCTAAAATGGCGGCGTTTATACCAGAAACGGTTTCCTTTAACGCGCCAGACGCTGCCTTTGCGTAAGGATAACCTTCGCTAAGGTACTGTTTCAACCTTTCTTTATAACGCTTGCTTTCGTTCAACGAGGCTTCGGCAAGGACTGAAAATTCCTCTTTCGTACCGCACTCCGTCCCGAAACACAACAGGTTGTTTTCGCCAAACGGCGATATTGTTTTGATTGCGCCCTTGGCAAATATTTCGGCAGGAGCCGTGGAAAACACCGTCGGAAGCTCGATTACTACGTCTGCGCCGGCTTTTATTGCGTGCACGGCGCGCGTATACTTATCGAGAACGGCGACTCCGCCACGCTGAGTAAAATTTCCGCTCATAACGACGGCTGTTGCGTCGCAACCGGTTGCTCGCATTTTTCCAAGATGATAGACGTGCCCGTTATGCAACGGATCGTATTCGCAAACCGAAAAACAAAATTTCACTGCTTACCCCTTTTTTGTTTACTTTTCCGAAAGAATATTATATAATGTTTGTTGTATTGAGTTCTCAGGTTACTCGATATTTATATTGTACCAAAAAAATACGAAATTGACAACTTTTTTAGAGGAGAACATTATGGCAAATATCGTGAATGAAATTATCGAAAGAGCAAGAAAGCTCAACAAGAACATCGTTCTTTGCGAAGGCGAAGATTCAAGGGTTGTAAAAGCCGCCGCCGAAGTAGCTAAAGACGGCTTTGCACGCGTCACCCTTTTAGGCGACGAAGCAGAAATCAGAAAAGCTAATCCCGAAACAGATCTCAGCGGAGTTGAAATAGTCAACCCCAAGACGGATGAAAGACACGCTAAATACGCCAACCTTTTATACGAATTGAGAAAAGCTAAGGGAATGACCGAAGAAGAAGCCGATAAGCTGGCTTACGACAACACCTATTTCGGTATGCTCTTGTTAAAGGACGGCGCATGCGACGGTCTTGTTTCGGGCGCTTGCCACTCTACGGCAAACACTTTAAGACCGGGACTGCAAATCATTAAAACCGCTCCCGGCGTTCCGCTCGTTTCATCCTGCTCGTTGATGATCGCCCCCAACGGCAAACACGAATTCTGCGAGGACGGCGCATTGATATTTGCCGATACCGGACTCGAACAGAATCCTACGAGCGAAAAGCTCGCATACATAGCTCTCGGCGCGGCAAAACACTGCGAAGCGCTTATGGGCGTTAAACCGAGAGTAGCTTTCCTTTCACACTCCACGAAGGGCAGCGCAAAACACGCGGACGTTGATAAAGTCGTGCTCGCGTTTGAAAAATTCAAGGAAATCGCACCCGATTACGCAGCCGAAGGCGAGTTGCAGCTCGACGCCGCTCTGGTTCCGTCGGTAGCAAGCATGAAGGCTCCCGGTTCAGCCGTTGCAGGTCACGCAAACGTACTCGTATTCCCCGACCTTGACTGCGGCAATATCGGCTACAAGCTCGTCGAAAGATTGGGCGGATTTATGGCCGTAGGTCCGCTCTGCCAGGGCTTTGCTAAACCTATCAACGACCTTTCAAGGGGTTGCAAGTGGGAAGATATTTACGTTTCCTGCGCAGTTACGGCGCTTCAATCGGATATTAAGTGGTAATCGATTTCATAAGCGATAATTATTTATAAGAGGTAAAAAATGAAAGTTTTAGTTATTAACGCAGGTTCTTCGTCTTTAAAATATCAACTCATCGATATGGACACCGAAAAGGCAATCGCAAAGGGCGGTTGCGAAAGAATAGGTCTCGAAGGCTCCTTCCTTAAACACAAGGGAAAAGCCGAAAAGACTATCACGGCAGATATGCCCGACCACAAAACGGCTATCTCGCTGGTACTCGACGCACTCGTCAATCCCGAATACGGCGCAATTTCTTCTATGGAAGAAATCAACGCCGTCGGTCACAGAATAGTCCACAGCGGCGAAGATTTCAATAAATCGGTAATCATCACCGACGAAGTTATCGCAACCTGCAAAAACAATACCGAGCTTGCTCCGCTTCACCAGCCGGCAAACCTTACGGGTATTTACGCTTGTCAGGAAGTTCTGCCAAAAGGCACGCCTATGGTCGCAGTTTTCGATACGGCGTTTCACTCGACGATGCCTAAAAAGGCATACGTTTACGGCATTCCTTACGAAGCATACACCAATTTCAAAGTTCGCCGTTACGGTTTCCACGGTTCAAGCCACCGTTTCGTTTCCGAAGAAGCTATCAGATATCTCGGCAACAAAAACGCAAAAATCGTCACCTGCCACTTGGGTAACGGCTCGTCGATTTCTGCAATCGACGGCGGAAAGAGCGTTGATACCTCGATGAGCTTTACGCCGTTAGGCGGCGTTCCTATGGGAACAAGGTCGGGCGACCTCGATCCCGCTATCGTTGAATTTTTGTGCAAAAAGCTCGATCTTAACGTCAGCGACTGCATAAACTATCTCAATAAAAAATCAGGCGTTTTGGGCGTTTCCGGCGTTTCAAGCGATTTCAGAGATCTGGCTTCCGCCGCAAAGGAAGGCAATGAAAGAGCAGCTCTTGCACTCGATATTTTTACTTATTCCTGCAAAAAATATATCGGCGCTTACGCTGCAGCAATGGGCGGTATCGACTGCCTTGTGTTCACCGCAGGCATAGGCGAAAACGACAGCAAAACGAGAGCTCAGGTTGCGTCTGACCTCGAATTTATGGGCATTAAAATCGACGAAGCCAAAAACGCTATGCGCGTAGACGGAATCAACGATATTACGGCTGAAGGCTCTAAGGTTAAGGTTCTGGTAATTCCTACCAACGAGGAGCTTATCATCGCAAGGGATACCAAAAACCTTGTGGAAAACGCTTAATTTGCGCATTTAAGGTCAGATAAAACACGTTTCTTTATATATTACAATAATTTTCAGCATTTTTCGGCTCAACTTTTGCGAAAAAAAGTTGACAACGCTACTCATTTAATATATAATACTAAGGCTACTGTATGATTATTGATTTAAGAGCGTTCAAGCAAAAAGGAATATTCTACGGCGATTTTGACTTCGATTGCGAAATTTCAGGTCAAGCGTTGCCGTTACCTAACGCAAGGATTATTGACAAAGTCAACGTAACAGGTCAGTTCGACGTCGGTGAAAACAGCAAGGTTTACGTTTCAGGTAAAATCGTTTTCGGAGTTTCAGGCGAATGTTCAAGGTGTTTAACGCCTGTCACAAAAACCGTCGAGATAGAGTTTGACGAAGTCTTTTCTCAATTCAAGTCCGATGAAGACTGTTACTCTTATAGCAATAATCGCATTGATTTGACCGAAATGGTCAACGAATTGATAATATTAGAGTCGCCGCAGACCATTTACTGCAAAGACGATTGCAAGGGGCTTTGTCCGCGCTGCGGAAAAAACCTGAATCGGGAAAGCTGCGATTGCGGCGACAATTTATAAAAAGAGGTAATTAAAAATGGCAGTTCCAAAGAGTAAAGTTTCTAAACAAAGAGGAAATAAGAGATTTGCATCCAACTATAAAGCTACGAGTGCAAACTTGACAGAATGCCCGCAGTGCCACGAATTGAAGGCTACGCACAGAGTATGCCCTAAATGTGGTTACTATGACGGCGTTCAGGTTGTTAAAAACGACAGTTCAGCTGAATAATTGATGGAAAAAGACAAAACCAAGGTTGAAAAACAACCCGTTTCCACCACGAAGGATAAAGCAAAACCGATCAAGAAAACCAACGATGATTTCAAAAGACGGTATTTCGATTTTTACGACGATATTAAAATATCAGACAGGCAGGATTGGTAATATATGATTAAACATGTCGTTTGTTTTAAACTTGTCGATAATTCAAGCACGGCTAAATGCTTAGCGAGAGAAAGACTTCTTTCAATGATAGGAAACGTAAAATGGTTCAAATCCATCGAGTGCGGAGAGGACTTTTTGCAGTCCCCCCGTTCTTACGATATCGTTTTGATAACGACTTTCGATTCAGCCAGCGACCTTGACGAATATCAGAAGGACGACTATCACGTCAACGTGGTAAAAAGCTATATGCATACGCATACCCTGTCGTCGGTGGCGGTAGATTTCGAATATTAAAAATTTTCAGCTAAGTCACGGCATTTAGCTGATTTATGGAGGCGTAGCCCAGTTGGTTAGAGCGTCTGCTTGACATGCAGAAGGTCATTGGTTCGAGCCCAACCGTCTCCACCACACAAAAAAA
>JBJEVF010000015.1:0-5136 GCA_051884215.1 Christensenellaceae bacterium
TCAATCTCAATACATTTAATTTAATTTTCTGTCTAAACTTTTGGGTTCACATCAATTGTTTCGCTCTTTTTTAAGTTTGATTATTGTCTGCCCGGAACTATGTCGTCAAAGTCGCTCTTTCCGACCGTGTTATCACCGGCGCCGCCGCTGATTATGAGCATAGCTTCGTCTTCACCCTTAAAAAGGGTAATTTCTATTTCCGGCGATTCGTAAATCTTTTTCATATTAAATTCTCCTTTTTAAGTTTTTTATGCTATTCCGTAAGCCGTTTTTTCAGCTTCGGATAAGTTGCCTGCATCAGCCTGTGCCTGAGCTATTTCTTTAACGGTGTAACCGTCGCCAACCATATCGAAGTTGTCTGCCGCAAGGTCTTTTCCACAGAGCTGAACGTTTACCTTTGCGCTATACTTATAACTATCGTACCACGTTCCCTGATCTAAATCACGGTCAATTCCGATAACTACCACCGAAATTCTGATAACGTTGTTTTCTACGAAAGATACCGTGCTGATATTCTTCGTTGCAGCCTTGTATCCTTCTCCCGTATATGCGTACATCGTAACCGTATTAGCTTCGCCCGTAAAGAGTGTTGCAAGGAAATTATCTTTTGCTTCTTTAGTCTCTAACGCACTCAAATCGATACCGTTGAACATCAACGAGAAAGTAAATCTCAAGCCGAGGTTGGTGCTGTCTTCCGTCAGGTAAAGACCTGCTCCGCTATCTGCCGTCAACGTTGCGTAAACAGCTTTGTAAACGACAAGGTGTTTATTGTCGGCTGATTTTTCAGCTGCTTCGCCTGCTTTGAACATTGCGCTGCCGTTAGTCCAACCGATAAAGTTGTCGTTGTTGTTTGCGATAAACGTCTGTTCCGTAGCAACTCCGTCTGCTATATAAAGCTCTGAAGCTCCGTCGTCGATTATGATATAAGAAATAAATTCGGTTGCTCCGCTTGCAGTTATTCTGTAAGTCGTTCCTGCCGTTGCGCTGAACGACTGTTTACCTGCCGTTGCGAAAGTTTCGCTTATACCCGTTATCGTCAATGCGGTCGCTTTACCTTTATAGAAGTAAACCGTTGCGTCGTTCTTTACGGTGAATTCAATGTAACCGCCGTTTGCAAACTTAATACCGTTAAACTGGTTACCGTTACCCGATTCGAAGCTTACGTTCGAATAAGCCGTTATACCGTTTGCTTTTAGGTAGTCGCCGTAAGTTTCGTACGTTCCTTCGAAGTAGTTTGTTGCGCTCGAAACTGCATCAAACTTAGCTGTAAGAGCCTTGCTTATTGCAGAAGACTGGTTAGTATCGCTGAATATATCGAAGTTTACGGTGTGGATATATTGTCTGAGACCGCAACGCGTACAAACGTCGTCAACGAAATCGTGACCGAGAGCTTCGATAACCTGCTGTTCTAAGGTGATTTCACCGCAGACTGAACATCTTGCGCCGTCCGTAAGACCGGTTTCCGTGCAGGTTGCAGGTTTTCCGGCAATGACTTCGTCAGTATGATCTGCTAACGGTAAATCTGCGTCGTAAGTTGCTCCGCATGCTCCGTTTTCATCTGTATAAGTACAGGTATATCTGATTACGCCTTGAGTCTGACAGGTTGACGGAGTAATAACCGTTCCGCCGTCCCAAACGTGCTCGTGAGTCTTTTCGATAGTATTAACCGTTACGGAAATGGTTTCCGTTAATTTCGTACCGCCGAAACGGCATCCTGCAGGAGCTGTAACGGTACCCGTTACGGTGTGCGTGCCTGCGGTTGCAAGCGCAGCAGCAATTTCACTTTCGTTCCAAGCGATATCGAGATTGCCCGTTTCATCGCCCGTGTAAGAAATTTGTGCAGGTAACGAAATCGTAGTATCGCCAACCTGAGCGTTATAAACCGTTTCTATTGTGCCAAGCGTAATGCTTGAAATAGGTTTAACGTAATCGACGGATATTAAACCGAAGTAAGCCGTAGTTGCAGTACCGACAGCCGTCGTCGTTACGCCGTACGTTCCGGCAGTCAAACCGTCAAAGACGTAAGTATATTGGTCGCCTATTTTATAGTCGTAATCCAAAGGACAAGAAATTGTCTGTCCGTTCATCGTAAGAGCAACGGCTCTCTTTTTACTGCTCGAATTGAAGCAGGAAGCTTCAATCGTAACTTTTGCGGTATAACCTGCAGGAATTACTATTTCAATTACGTTCTCAGCCATATCTGATTTTACGTATTGAACAGCCGCAGCGTTAGAAGAACCGATATCTGCGTAAGCTTTATTTGCTTTCGCGATTATCTGAATACCGTTTACGTTCTTCAAAATCCAATCTTCCGTAATCTTAGCCGTCGAAGTAGCGCCGTTCCAAGGCGTATTCGTGCCGCTTTCAACGTAAGACCAGTTGACGTTTCCTACCATAGATCCGCAGACCGTGCATTCGCCGTCAACGATATTGTGACCGAGAGCGGGTGCAGCAACCGTTTGCGTTTCGCCGCAAACCGAGCATCTTTGATCTTTTGTACCTGCTTCGGTACAAGTTGCCGTGTTGGATCCTTCAACGTCTTCCCAAGTGTGGAGACCGGTTGCAGGGACAACTGTTTGAGGAACAGTAACTTCGTTACATACAGAACAGTGTTTACCTTCGGTCAAACCTGTTTCAGAGCACGTCGGAGCAACTGCTTCGTCAATAACTTCGGTGTGAGGAAGCTTATCGAGTACCTGTTCAGCGGTTGCGCCGCAAAGATCGCAGGTTCCCGTCTGAAGACCGGTTTCCGAGCAAGTAGGTTCTTTTGTTACGACAGGATCACTGAACTGATGCGCGTTAGGATCGATAGGAAGAACAACTTCCGTCGTCTGAGCCGTAAACGCCGCGTTTTCAAACGTTGCAGTATAAACTTCTAAACCTGTTGCCGAGCAAGTTGCAGGAGTCATGCTTGTTAACGTACCCGTTTTTGTTTCGGTTACGGTAACAGCGTCACAAGCGCCGTCGGTATTAGCACAAGTCATTGTTGCGGTGCAGTTTACACCGTCCCAAGTATATTCAGGTGCGCCGTAACTATGTTCGTGAGTTTGAGCTGCAATAACTTCAACGCTCTTAAACATAAATATCTTACCTGCGCCTGTTCCGGAACTTCCGTAATATATTTTCAAACAATCTGTTGCTGAAGAATCCAACATCGCTTGCGTAACTTCGTATTCGATAACCGAAACGCTGTTTGCGTCGATACTGAAATAATTGTTAGTAGTTATAGAAGTTGCAACCGTCTTAAAGCTACTGGATGTGTATGCAGTCGCGTAGTCAACGTTATCCCATCCCATAGACAAAGTTGTCGTTGCCGTTCCTGTTGCTGCGTTTGAATTAAAGTTAATCTTAACCGTACAGGGCTCTTTAACGCGAATCGTTAAAGCAAATGCCTGCAGAACTAAACCTGTAGTCTGCTCCTGGTTAATACACTTCGATCCGAATTGAGCGGTAGTAACGCTTGGGTAATCTACTGACGTAGTAAATCTCGAAGTAGACGAAGAAAGAGTGGCTCCGTTATTTGCATAAAATTTAATACCGTTTGACCAGTACGTTGTTGTTGTTGAGATAGTAGTCGTACCTACGAAATCTGAGTCAAATACCGTTTCCGAAGGAGCGTACGCATCATCGGCACTGGTCGATACAGCTGCTTCTACTCCTTTTAGATTTGCTGAAAAACCTGAGAAACCAAGACATAAAGTTAAAGCCATAACAAAAGCGAGTAATATCATGGTCAAGCTTTTCGTTTTTTTAGTTAACATAGGTTTTTACTCCTTTTAAAAAATTTTTCTTTATTTAACAACCGAAAAGTTTGAAAAATTGTGAAAATCTTTCAAACGTAATCGGATTATTATCGGATTTTAATTTTGCGTTAATTATTTCATAATTACGCTTTCATTTTTTGCTTAATTTATTTTAATCTATTTATAATATAAAGTCAATACGTTAGAATTAAAAATTTATTAAAAACCTTTTTTTGACTAAAAAAAGTCCTTTTGTGTATAACACAAAAGGACGAATAAAAATAAATTGGCTTAAAATGTAAAAAACACGTTGCAACTCAGTTTCGATAATGTTACAACAAAGTAGCTTTTCAAAAGGGGTTTTAGATACCTTAGCAAGTGAAATTGCCTTGCATAAGGAGTTTTAGCTAACTTATCAAATGAAATTGCCTTGCAAAAAGGGTTGCTTTTCAAATTGAGTTTTTGCTTCCGACAAAAAATGCGGTCGAAATTATTATATAATAGCTCTCGACCGCTTTTATTCTTTATTCTTTTTTCTTTAAATTCATTTCGTTTTTTCTCACGGCAAAAATTATCGCCATATTCAAAATTTATTAAATATTGCGAAGTATTTCATCAAGATTACGCTTAGCGTAGATAATACGAATTACAGTAATATTCTTTTCATCGTGATTTGCTTTATAGTAAACAATAAAATTCTCTACCAACAATTTACGAACTGTTTTATCCGTTAAAAATTCGTTATCTACAAGCGCACCGGATTCCGGAAAAGAACGAACGTTATCAATCTTTTCGAAAATCTTTTTGCCGAGAATTTTAGCTGACGTCGGATTGGCTAATTCAACAGATATGTAATGCAAAATTTCGTCAAAATCCCGCATTGCTTTTTCAGTAAAACTATATGAATAATCAAACGCCATATTTTTCAGTCATCCTTGCCCTAAAAGCGTCACCTTCAGTCACCTTGCCGTTTTTGAGGTCGGAAAGTCCTTCGTTTATAAGCTTGGCTTCATAAATTTTGCCCATTGTTTGCTCGTAATATTCAATATCCATTACGACAAGTCTGCCATATCCGTTTTTCGTAACAAAAACGGGACCGTTTGCTTCTGCACAGCGTTTTTCGATTGCAACAGTATCCTTTAAATCACGCATAGGAATAATCGTCATAAAAGTCGCCCCTTATTTATTATATACTTTTGTGACTAAATTATACACTATATTCAGCCACGGGTCAAGAGGTTTTATCAATTTCGTTATTTGTTCTGAAAAAATTCGATTTTTTTATTGGATATTATATTTCTCGACCGCTTTTATTCTTTATTATTTTTTCTTTATTCTTTAGTCAAGTACCACCGGCTTAGCCGGTGGCTTGATTAGGCGCTTCAAGCGCAGG
>JBJEVF010000016.1:0-5020 GCA_051884215.1 Christensenellaceae bacterium
TTTTGCCATGAAAATGCACCTCCTAAAAGTGTCTAACTTTTGGGGTGCATTTCACGGTTATCCGCCGTTTTTTCTTTTGTCTAAAAAGAGTCGGATTCGGCTTTTAGGCGTTTTATCAACCGTTAAAAGCAAAGTGTCGTTATCCGATTCGCAAAAAAATTTCCGCCCGAAGGCGGAAGCGATAACCAAACTACTGTTGATTGTTTTTTGTCTCTTGTTTTTTCTTGTAGGCGATAAGAGCTTTGGCGAGCTGGTCGGGACAAGAGGTGTTTCCCTTGCATTTAATGCCTTCCAGGTTTTTTATGACCTGGTCGATATCCATACCGTCGACAAGTCTCGATACGCCCTGAAGGTTGCCGGAACATCCGCCGATAAACTTAACGTTAGTTACCTTGTTATCGGGTGTTACGTCAAAAAGAATTTGCCTTGAACAAGTGCCCTGATTGATATACGTCTGCATAAAAAGACCTCCTAATCGACTAAATTTTCATAGATTGTAACAAAAATATTTTCAGCTTTATCCTGCCACTTTTCGAATATGTTTTTTGCGCTCTGGCGGGTAGGAACGTTGAGCTTTAATTCAAGCTGAGTGCCTTGCGCTTCTAAAATTTTCAGATAGACCGTATAGCTGCCGTCGTTGTTGCGGTAGTAATCGGCAACGTATTCCTGACGTTTCTTGTATTTGTTGCGGTTAGCCTTTACGAACCGGGAAATCTGTTCGCGGACGGAAGTCGGAATATTGACGAAAAAGTCCGCAAGGCAAACTCTGCCGTCGGGGGTGATGGAGTAAAGCTGTTTGCCGCCCGAAGGTTCTTTATAAATAAACGAGCTTTCAAGAAGCTGGGCGATAGTGGGCTTGCAATCCATTTGCGACAGCCAGTCGTTGACCGTGCACATATCTATGATAGTTTCTTCCGATAAGGGTATTTCCATTTTATCGAATATGAAAAGAAGTATTAACTTGTTTAATAAAGTTTCACCCCTTACAGGCATAGCTATCACTCCGTAACAAACGATTTTAGTTTACGAATTCGCTGATGTTTTCAATAAGCTCGTCGCAGTCCTTTGCATAAATTTCCATACTTAAAACGCCCTGAGGCGCAAGAGCGAAAACGCCGAGAATGGATTTTGCGTCCACCTTGAAGTTATCGCGTCTGAGAAAAATATCAAAGCCGAATCTCTGAGTTATAGCAACGAACCTTTCTATGTCGTTTGCGTTTTTCAATTTAATTTGTACTGCTTTCATAATCAAACTTCGTAAAGTGTATAGATTATACACAATTTCCGATAAAAAAGTCAATAGTATTTGTTAAATTAAATTGTAAACTTTGAAAAATTATGTTACAATACAATATATAGGGGTGGACTATGCTGTCACAAACACAATCGGTAAACAATTTTACAAAGAATTGCGACGAGCTTATTTCGTCGAACTATATTCTTGCGACGAAAAAAATATCCGACCTGCTGAAAGGGTTGTCGTCGTCGAAAATTTTTATGGAGCTGTTTGAGTACCTGACGAGCGATTTCGATTACGAGAGCGCAAAGGCAAGGGCGTTAAAGACCAAGAGTTTCGAAGGCGGCGGTTTTTGCGTGCCGACGGACAGGCAGGAGTTTTTGGCTCTCGTGTTTTTGTTGCTTTGTGAAATCGATATGGAAAAGATAAAGTTTATCGATTTTATAATGCTGTATTTCAACGGCGGCGGATATAAAGAAAGCTATGTAAATTTCTGTCAGAAGCTGATAGCGCCTTTTAAGAACGAAGTGCTTTTTGCGATAAAGCAGATGCGCGACACCGAAGCGCTTGACGAGCGTTTTGTGACTGTGAAACCCGTTAAACAGATACTGAATAAGCAAACGGTAGCCGAGCTTGACGAACTGCTTTGCAACAGCAAGAACACCATTTTTCAATATAAAATGGACTTAAAGGATAAAAACGATATATTCGACCTTTACAAGAATTTTGCAAACGCTCTGCACGAGAACGACGCTTTACGCATAAAAACAGCCTTTCTCGGTTATAAATATGCGACGATATATCAACGCAAACCCGACGTATTTATGACGGCGATTGAAAAAATATTGAAAGAAAACGGTATTTTAGATAATTAGCGGTAACGGCGTTCAAAGAATAAAAGTTTCTTTGCGTTTCGATTACGACCTGATAGCCGAAATTGTTTCTGAACAGTAAAAAAGCGACGTAAACGTTTAGCACCGAGACGACGGGCAAAAAAATCATTAAAAACATATTGCCGAGCCTGAATCTGAAAATAAGCATCGTCACGAAAATGGTGAGCGCGCCGCCGAGCAAAGCCGCGATATAGAGTTTAGTATCCTTAAAGGAGCAGTTGTCGCCGCTTTCAAATGCGTTTTTTTGATCTTTTACGATCAGGAAAGAATAAAAATTTATAGCTATCAGATATGTTATAAACAGAATGCGAATGAGAATCAACATAATACTATTATGTCCTTTTGCGGACAAGTTATGAAAAACTCTTTAAAAAGTCAAACTATTATGATAAAATAAAAATACAGAGGTTTATATGAAATGTATGTTTTGCGGCTGTAAGGATAGCCGGGTAATAGATTCGAGGGCAACCGAAGACGATCTTATGATACGCCGTCGCAGAGAATGTATTCAATGCGGAAAGCGTTTTACAACCTATGAAACGATAGAAACCACGCCGGTTATGGTAGTCAAAGCCGACGGACAAAGACAGGCTTTCGATCCCAACAAGATAAAAGCGGGCATCGTAAAAGCGTGCGAAAAGCGTCCAGTTCCGATGTATAAAATAGATCAGCTTATTTCGGAGATACAAAAGCAGGTCTATAACAAAATGGACGCGGAAATATCTTCGAAAGAAATAGGCGAAATGGTTATGAACGCGCTTATCGAGCTTGACGAAGTCGTCTACGTTCGCTTTGCGTCGGTGTACCGCTCGTTCAAAGACGCCGCAAGCTTTAAGCACGAGCTTGACCTTCTGGCAAAACGTAGACAGCTTGCAAACGACGAAAACAAAGGAGATAAGCAATAATGAAAAAAGCTTTAGTATCGGTATTGCTGGCGTTAGCCGTAATTTTCTGTGCGACGGGTTGTAACGGCTCGGCAGAATACAACGGCTGGACGATTACCCGCCGCACCAACGGCGACGGCGAAGCTATGGAATATTATGCGGTCATAAATATCAAGGAAAATAAAGGCGGAGCAGTGCTCAGGGAAAACGAAATCTATCTTAACGTGGACGGGTTCAAGGATTCCGTCACCGTCGATATCGTTTTTTCGAACAGTTCGACAATTTCCACGAGCAAGCAGATTACGACGACTATAACAAAAAACGGCGCCGTAACGGGCGACGGCTGGTATAAGGTTGAAGAACTGACCGAAAGCGTGAGTTACAGCTATATGGAGGTCGTGGTTAAGGATTCTATGAATTTCAACGAGATAGCCGTGCTTAACGAAAGCGGCGAGTTGTTGAAGCTGGATCTGGTAAGGTGCGGAGAGCGTCCCAAACGCAATTCGGCTTCCGTTTCGTGGGAATATACGAAAGCTCAGCTTCAGGCAAAGGTCGATAGCGGAGAATTGACTCACACCGCCTTAAATCTCATCGACGAGCAAAACAGATTTAAAAAATAACGGGAGCTTGAAGAAAATAAAAAAGCAACTTAAAACTTAATCTCAGGCAAATTGCGCCTGAGGTTATTTTTATGCTGAAAACCAAATATAATAAAATGAAATTGTTTGTGGGTGATATGTATCATATAAAAGAAATTTTTGAGATTGAAAGAGAACTCGGAAGCGACAAATCAAAAGGTCTGACTTCGGCTATGCGTCGAAAAAACCGTGAAAAGTACGGTTCGAACTGTTTGAAAAAGAAAAAAACGAAATCGGTTTTTTCAAGCGTATTCGAAGCCGTGATGGACCCTATGGTTCTAATTTTATTGCTTGCGTTTATCGTGACCTTAGGCGTAAACATAGGTAAATATCTCAGCGTAGGTCAAGGCAGTTTTTACGAGAGCGCGGGAATATTCATAGCGATATTCATTTCGGTATTTTTGACGGTGTTTATGGAAGGCAGGTCGAAAAAAGCCTTTGAAATGCTCAAAAAAATCAGCGACAACATCGCAGTCACGGTAATTTGCGACGGCAAAAAAACCGTCGTAAAAAAGGACGATTTAGTGGTAGGCGACGTTGTCGTTCTCGAAGCCGGCGAAAAGGTGTTAGCCGACGGCAGAATAATAGAGTGCAACAATCTGAGCGTAGATGAATCGACCTTGACGGGTGAAAACAACTACATAGAAAAGAACGACAAATTGTGTAAAAAGGACGCTCCGCTTGCCGAAAGGAAAAATATGCTGTACAGCGGTTCGTTTATCGTCTCGGGCTATGCTAAATATATGGTTACGGCTGTTGGCGAGCAATCTGAAATAGGTAAGATTGCGACCGATCTCGACGATAAAGCCGTAATCAGCGCGCCGCTTACCGAAAAGCTCAAACGGTTATCGAAAACTATATCGATAATAGGTCTTGTTTCGGCGTTGTTCGTATTCGTTTTATCGGTAATAAGATTAAAAATCACCAACGAAATCAACTTTTTTTCATTGCAGGATCTTTTTATCCAGTCGATTGTCCTCATAGTTGCCGCCGTACCCGAAGGTCTGCCTTCGACGCTTGCTATTTCTCTGTCGCTGAACGTAATCAAGCTTGCCAAATCCAATGCGCTCATCAAAAAGCTGGTGGCAACCGAAACGGTAGGGTGCGTAAGCGTTATTTGTTCGGATAAAACCGGTACGCTCACCGAAAACAAAATGACGGTAAAAACGGTATGGTATCCCGACAAAAAAGCCCGCTTAAACCTGCTCGACAACGTTTTATATAACAGTACGGCGGAGTTAGAAACCCAAAGCGGATCAAAAACCGAGCTTGCTCTGTTAAGCTACGCAAAGGGCGAAAAAGCCCGGCGGGAAGAAGTAACGATATTAAACAGAACGCCTTTTTCTTCTGAAATCAAGTATATGTCCA
>JBJEVF010000017.1:0-72528 GCA_051884215.1 Christensenellaceae bacterium
TCGGTTATAAATAATATGTTTAAGCGTGGAACTATGCCGTCTATGGCAACTTTAATTGCATTATGTGAAGCGTTTGATATGTCTTTATCGCAATTTTTCAACGAAGATGAAACGGCTTTTATTTTATCGGACGACGAAAAAAATTTGATTACTCAATACCGAAAACTTGATAAAAAGAATAAAAACGCAGTATATACGTTAGTAAATGAGCTTAACAATTAAGCTCATTTTTTATTGAAAAAATATAGTTTTATGATATAATAAGTACGAATAATATTATACAAATGAAAAAGTATTAGAAAATAACAAAGGTGTTCAATATATGGAAATAGACGATATTACTAAAAAATCATTACAAATAATGCAAGCACTTTATTCTCTTGGAAAAATCAACAAAAAGCTAATTTCTTTAAATAAGGAGTTCGAAACAAATAACCCTTTTGAGTATTTTCATATACCCGATTATTATCCCATTGTCTATGAAGATACTATATGTAAAATCATTGAACTTGCGGTTTTGCTTCGTAGAGAAAAAGAAAAAATGGATAATTATGGTGAAAAAATAAATCAAGAAGTAAAGTATTCTAATATTGAAAAAAAAGTTGATGTCGCTTTTGATGTTGCTTTATCAAAAATTATTCATTCAAAAGATTTATATTTATTAGTAAAGGACAGTAATGGAAATTTAGGCTACGCATATGAAACTGATAGAAATTGTGAGTTTATACAGGCATATTAAGAATTGTAGCAGAAGAAAAGTATAAAACTATTTCGACCATTGACATAGATTTAGAAAAACTTTGCGGTAATGCTATGATGGTAAATGCTAAAATATCATTTTAGTTTATTTAAGCGAATATGTCGCCGAACTTATGAAAATGTATCAGGAATTAACAAAAGGAAAATGAAATGGCAAAAAAGAAAATTTATAAATGCAAGTTATGTTGTAATTATTTCCCTTATGAGGCTATGAGTGAAGAACATTATCCTGCTCATAGCGTTGGAAATGATGATATTGTTGCTGTGAACATTGCAAAAATTATGGACGATGATATTAAAGATGAAATCAGAACTCGCATAGGCAAAGGCGAAAATATTAAAAATATTGCAGAAGAGATTTTTGATACAAAATTATCTAAATCATTATATCCCAAAGGCAGAACTGCGAGAACACTATGCAGAGAGTGTAATACTTTTTTAAGTGAATATGATAAAGCATACTTAAAATTTTTTAATGTTAATGGTAATCCTGATATAGTAAAAGGTTTTCAAACTCAAACGAAATATAATATTATTAAAGCTATTTATGCTAAATTCTTATCTATCCCTGAAACACAAAAAGAAAGATTTGATTTTTTAGATTTTATAAAAAACAAAGATTTATTTGAGTATAATGGAAAATGGCGATTATATTTTGTTAAAAGGGATTTTAGTTGTGATTTATTAGGGTTAAAAGATATAGGTACAGGTAAAGCAAACTTTGATGAAGGTGTTGTTTATGAACTTTCAGATGATAAATTTATTTTTAACCTTATGAATTTTGAAAGACATAAATGTTATCCTATGACGAATATTTTTGATATCTTAAATAAAAGTTACACGATAGTTGAAGGTGTTGGCGAGTACGGGGGGTATCACGCATCCATTTTACTTACAAGATTACTTTCTGAAGTAAAGGATATTCGCAAACAAAAAAAGTAATAAATTAAATTTCAAAATGGCACTGTGGCGAGTGCTTGATAAAACGAGTAGCGCACTTCGTGCGCCGTCAAGCACCCGCCACAAATAAAAACAACTTAACAAAAAATAGATTAAAAAGCCAAACGAAAGGGGCGTTTGCGCTAAACCGCTTGCAAATCGCCCCTTTCTTCGTGTGTCGGCAAGATTTTTAACCTTATGCCTTTTTTGGTATAAGGTTGTTTTTGATTCTATTGGCGTAGTGTCCTTAACTACAATACACAACGATTAACGAATAGCTGAACTAAAACGACTTCTGTTAATCTTTTCGCTATAAATGTAGAGAAAAATATTTGTAAGTCATATAATGTAACAGATATTTTGAAAAAATTTTCAGGAGTAAACAATATGGAATATCAGGATTACCTAAATAAGGGAGATAAGCCTACGCTTATAAATTTATCCAACACCGTTCGCTCGAACAATTTCTATCGCAGAGAAATCTGGACGGGCGAACACCTACAACTCACCGTTATGTCGATACCCGTAGGCGGTGAAATAGGTCTTGAAATGCACCCGGACAACGACCAGTTTCTGCGTGTGGAATACGGCGTAGGTTCCGTTTATTTCGGCGCAACGAAGCAAGGCGTTAAATTTATAGGCAACGCAAATCCCGATTACGCTATTTTAATTCCGGCAGGCACCTGGCATAACGTAATAAACGACGGTAACGTTCCGCTTAAAATTTATTCGCTTTACGCTCCGCCTCATCACCCGAAAGGCACTATTCATAAAACAAAATTCGAATCCGACCTTGCCGATTATTAAAACTAAGCCGAAAAATCGATATGACAATTCAGGAATATAACAGGCAAGCGGTTTTCGAATACGCAAGAAAATGGGCGTACGACAGAAACCCCGACTATCTCGATTTTGAAAATCTCGGCGGAGACTGCACGAATTTTGCCTCGCAATGTATCTATGCCGGCTCTAACGTTATGAATTATACTCCGCAGTCAGGCTGGTATTACAACAGCTCTTACGACCGGACGGCGTCCTGGACGGGAGTCGAATATTTATACAACTTTCTTGTTTCCAACAACTCTTACGGTCCCTTTGCGATTGAAACGGAAATAAGTAATCTTCAAATAGGAGATATAGTTCAATTAGGTCGGGAAACGGGAGATTTTTATCACTCGCCCGTGGTCGTAGGATTTTATCGCGGGCAGATACTCGTTGCGGCTCATTCAAACGACGCCTTCAACGAACCGCTTTCATATTATTCTTACGAACGCATAAGGGGTTTACATATTCTCGGCGTAAGAAAATAATGAGCCGAATTTATCTGATTATTCAAGCAAAAACAACGGATAAAATAACCTTACTTTAAAATACACGTTAAAAACCGTAAATCGACTCGATTTACGGTTTTTACGGTTTTTAGTTATTTTTATTCATTCATTACTTCGTATCTTTTTCGTAACGGGCGTTGACTCGCATCGCATTAAGGATAGCAAGCACGGCAACTCCTACGTCGCCGAAAACGGCAATCCACATATTGGTAATTCCGAGGGCCGAAAGAACTAAGATAGCCAGCTTTACAGCGATAGAAAAAACGATATTCTGCATAACTACCGACATAGTTTTTTTAGCTATACGCTTTGCCAGCGGTATGCCCCTTAAATCGTCTTTCATAAGCACTACGTCCGAAGCTTCTATCGCTGCGTCGCTCCCCGATATGCCCATAGCCATACCTACGTCGGCTCGCATAAGAACAGGCGCGTCGTTTATTCCGTCGCCGACGAAACAAAGAACCTCGCCCGACTGTTTTTCATTCAGAAGCTTTTCGACTTCTTCAACCTTGTTTTGCGGTAATAACGACGCTTTATAGCCCGTCAGACCTATTTCTTCGGAAACGGATTCGGCTACCGACTCGTTATCGCCCGTGAGCATTACCGTTTTACAGCCCATTCCGTTAAGCTCGCCTATAACCGCACGCGTTTCGGGCTTTATTTCGTCGGATATGAGAACGGATCCGACGAACTCGTTGTTTTTAGCGACGTAAACGACGGTGCCTACGCCCGACTCCTTTTCGTACGCGACGTTATGACGCCGCATCAGCTTTTCGTTTCCGCACAGGATAACGTCTCGTCCTTTTGCGATAACGCCTTCGCCTGCGACGTTGGTAAGGGTATATTCACCATCCGTTTCGCCGCCGTAGCAAGCAACTATCGAAGTTGCGATAGGATGATTGAAATTGCGCTCGGCAATAGCCGCTAAACGCAAAATTTCCGTTCTTTTATTCTCGGGCGTTACCTTTGTTACGACGAAATTGCCTTTTGTTAATGTTCCCGTTTTATCGAATACGAAAACGTTGGCTTTATTGAGCTTTTCAAGGTAGTTGGAGCCTTTTATCAATATACCGTGACGGGAAGCCGCCCCTATACCTGCAAAAAACGACATCGGAATCGATATTACCAGCGCACACGGGCAGGACACCACCAGAAAGCTGAGCGACCTGTACGCCCACGACTGCCAATCCGACGTTATTATTCCCGGTACGATAGCAAGAATCAGCGCAACGATGACGACTGACGGCGTGTAGTATCTTGCAAACTTCGTGATGAAATTTTCGGCTTTTGATTTGTGGGCGGAAGCGTTTTCGACAAGCTCGAGAATTTTTGTAACCGTGCTGTCGTAAAATTCCTTTTCAACCCTTATTTCTATCTGCGAATCAAGGTTAATGAATCCGCTTATAACCTGACTTCCTTCCGACGTCTCTCTCGGTAAAGACTCGCCCGTCAACGCTTTAGTATCGAGCGACGACGAACCCTTTACAACAACGCCGTCCAAAGGAATTTTTTCGCCCGGATTGACTACAATTATATCCCCTACGGCTACTTCTTCGGGCGACACGGATTTAATTTCGTTACCGACTTTCAAGTTTGCGTAATCGGGACGGATATCCATCAGGTCGGAAACCGATTTGCGCGATTTTCCGGTCGCATAGCTCTGAAACCACTCGCCTACCTGATAAAACAACAGCACTGCGCACGCTTCGTCGAAGCCTTCGGTCTTTTCACCGTTAACGCCCCTGTATACGGCAAGGGAAAAAGCGCCCAAGGTCGCAACGCACATAAGAAAATTTTCGTCAAATACCTGACCGTGAACGACGTTTCTTATAGCTTTCCACAAAACGTCGTATCCGATAACGAGATAAACTACAAGGTAAAGCGCAAAAGGCAACAGCCACCCCGATCTTCCGTTTATAACCGAGCCGAGATTAAAAATTAAGTCAAGCGTAAAAATTACTGCGAAGGCACACAGCGCAATCAGTATGCGGATAAGATTTTTCTTTTCCTTTTTGCTAAGCCTCGAAAAATACATAACAACCCGTCGCCTCAGAGTATAACCTTGCAGTCAGGCTCAACCTTTTTACATATTTTTACCACTTCGCCCATAATATCTTCAAACCTGTTATCATCGGCTTCGATAATCAGCCTCTGAGTCATAAAACTGACGCTCGCCGTTGCTACGCCTTCGAGCTTTAAAATAGCCCTTTCCATTTTTGCAGCACAGTTCGCACAGTCTAAATCCTGCAACTTATATACTTTTTTCATTCTTAATCCTCCAATTTTCACAGTTTGCCGCTTTCAACGGCTTGACGTATGAACGGTCGCACTATTGAGCAAGCGTTCAAATATCCACTCTTAAAAAACAGGGATAACGCCCTGTAATTAAGTTTATTCTTCATTGACGTGAGTTAATCCGTATTCCATAATTTTTGTGACGTGGTCGTCGTCTAAGGAATATTTGACTTCTTTTCCTTCTTTAATGCCTTTTACGAGTTTTGAACTTCTTAAAACGCGCAACTGATGCGATACCGCGGAAACGGTCATATCCAGCGTTTCGGCTATCTCGCCGACGCACATATCCCTTACCTGCAAGCAGGCGAGGATTTTAACCCTCGTCGAATCGCCGAACACCTTAAAAAGCTCGGCAAGCTCGTAAGTTTCGTTATCGGTCGGTAAAGCTTGGCGTACCAAATCGATTGAGTTGTTCTTTTTTTCGACTGCTTCCGTCATAAGCCCTCATTCGTTTGAACAATTCTTCAAACGTTCAACAATAGTATATTCCGAAGCCTTCCGTTTGTCAACGATTTTTTTAATTTTATTTTATTTTTTTAAAATCGTTTAATCTGCGTTACGGCTTACAATCTTATACGCAGTAACAAAAAATGCGCTATAATCGACCTATACCGTAATTTCCAGAATTTTTCTTTTCGTTAAAACGGCGCCGTGATATAGTTTGCCTCGCGTATAAAAACGCATTGCTTTTATATTTTGCGTCACGTTCACTATCGGATTTGCCGGCGGTATTAAAAAAATTATTTACTACGTTTTACAGATTATTGACTATAAAATGAAACAGATTATTGACTATAAAATGAAAATATATTATTATATATATGCTACTATTCGTATTAAATATCAAAGAAACGGGAGATAAAAAATGGATGGGTTTAACGAACTTTTTACTAAAATAGGCGTTTTTTTCGTCAATAACTGGATCAACGTCGTAGGCGCAATAGCCGTTTTAATCATCGGCGGAATGATTATAACGCTACTTGGCAAACTATTTATGAAGATAATCTATTCTTCAAAAATCGACAATGCGTCGGGCGGTTTTTTCGTTACGCTCATAAAAATTATTCTGTGGATTGCGCTGATTTTTGGTTGCGCGTCCATTTTAGGAATTAACAGCAACAGTTTTTTGGTAGCGCTTTCGTCAGTCGCTCTCGCAATCGGTCTTGCTCTGAAAGACTCGCTTGCAAACATTGCTAACGGCATTATCATCGTTGCCGTCAAACCGTTTAAAAAAGGCGATTTCATACAGGCAGCCGGCGTAGAAGGTACCGTAAAAAAGATTTCCATTCTGACAACGGAACTTACCACTGCGGACAATAAACGCGTTGTTTTGCCTAACAGCTCGATTACGACCAACAACATAATAAACTACTCTGCAAACCCTACGCGCAGAATAGATTTGGTATATTCGGTGAGTTATTCATCGGATATGAAAAAAATTAAACAACTGCTTTTCGACGCGATAGATTCTTACGAATTCACCTTAAAAACGCCGTCGCCTATCATTTATATGGAAAAGCACAACGCTTCAAGCGTAGATTTCAAAGTAAGATTTTGGGTGAACAATTCCGATTACTGGACGGCTTATTTCGGCTTCAACGAAAAAGTTTTTGAAACTTTTAAAGAGAATAACGTTGAAATTCCTTTCAATCAGCTGGACGTTCACGTTATAAATGCAGGTGATAAAAATGAAAAATAAGTTTAAAACCTTATTCCTTGCGCTTGCATTACTTACTTTAACGCTGACTTTTACAGTCGCTTATTCCGAAAAGCCGCAAAAATCTTTGGCTGTAGAAACGACTCTCGACACCCCCGTAACGGACAACGGGCAAAAGAACTACAAAAGCAATATTCCGGACGTGTGGCACGACGAATCCCGACAATTCGGAATCGATTTTGACAATTTGTCATTCGAAGCCGGATACTATATCGATTTTATTTCAACCGACGGAACGAAAAACTACGCAAATGATAAAATTATAAACGTTGAAATAGGTCAAACTTTGGAATTTTATCTGGAAATCGGCGCTGAATACGCCTCGCCCGCAACCATTTCGGACGGATTCAGTTATAAAATATCAAACGACTCGTCGATTTTCAGCGTTAACGTCAGCCTTAATTACAATCAGATTGAACATACGCTTTACGATAACAGCGTTAATTCTGCGGAATTGAGCTTTACAGACGATTTGGAAAACGCAAACAAACCGTTTTTCCTTGAATTCGATCCGGAAAAAAGCGCGTACGACTATACTACGCTGAGCAAAAATCCGAATTATAAACTGATGAAATTTGCAATAACGGCTAATCAGGTCGGCGCAGACGTATTCAATCTGTCTTACGGAGAAGGCAATAGTAAAAACGTTTTCGTAAACGTTGTCGACGGTAACGGCGACGGAAAAATAATTCCTACGCTTGCAAGCTTTTCAACTGACTTAGCTCTGCAAAACGACTTATATTCCTCCACCCTTTCGGGAACATATTATTCGGGGGAATTAAAGGATAAATATATATGCCTGTACAAAGGTTTTCCCTGCGAAATCAGCACGCCTAACCTGCCGTTAACCGCTGAAACGACCGATTATTCGACTAATTTTTCCAACGTTTCGGTAATTCTTTCTTCTTTGACGACGCAAGATACTTCAGTGCAAATAACTCAACCGTATTACGGAACGTTTTATCTGAATTTACCGAGCTTAGGCGAATATAAATTCAACGCTACGACCACCATAGAAGTGAACTCCTCGGGCTTTGATTCGATGACCGAAACGGAACTCATCGAAATCGATTTCACCTTCAGCGTTTACTGCTACGATAAAACCTGCTTTAAACCGTCAAACTATGTAGAAACGGACGAAAACGGAAATTATTTATACCCTACCGATCACTCGATAAATTACTTTATTCCTTTTGCCAAAACGGAAAACGGCTTTATCGTCGACTTTACGGTAAACGGCGAAAACGTGACGGATTTCAGCAGTAAAACGTATAAAACCGAACAAGCATTTTCAGTCAACGGTTCCGTTACCGATTCATACTTACAGAACATGCTGAATGAATCGCTTGAAGAATTCTTAGTCGGCGCAGCTTATAAATACGAGCTCACTTTGAGCGGAACTTACGAAGAAAAAGAACCGCTTATTGCACAGTACAAAGAAACTCAGCGAAGTATTATGACTCAACAGCTCGCTGAAAAATACGGCGTCAACGCACCGGTTTCTTACGCTGTAAAAACGATACTGAGCAAAGATTTACTCGAAAAACCTACCGTCGAAACCAATGCAGGCATGACCGGAAACGAAATAAAAATCGATTTGGCAAAACAAGACGGTCAAACGGTTTTAAACGTTAAAAATTGGCAAAACCTTGCAAATAAGTCGGTTATCAGCATACAAACGGATTACGAAAACGCTAATTTATCAGACGGAATTATCACCATAAACGACTACCGAGAAATATCGGCGTTAAATCTCGACCTGATTTGCGACTACGGCGTTTACGGAAAACAAACCAATTCTTATACTGTAAGCTTTATCGACAGCAGAATTACTTACTCGCTGAGCCAGAAGACGGCTACGCTCAATATCGGAGAAGCTTTAAACGTCGAAGTTTCGATAGAAAACAACGTCGATAACTTAATAAGCGAAAGCAAAATCGATTACAACTTTATAAGCGAAAACGGTAACGTCAGCGCAGAAAAATCAAGTTCTTCAAATCTTTCAATTACCGTAAAGCCGCTAAACGTCGGTATCGATACTCTTACGATTATCGCCAAGCACGAAGGTTCTACTATTTTCGTAAACACTTTGCACGTTACGATTATCGCTCGGGAAAATATTACCGATACCCAGATAAATTTCGTTCAGGGCAACGATATTAAAATTTATCTTTCGAGTCTGAGCAATACCGTAGATATTACAGTCGATTACGCCCTAAGCACTACTTCAGACGGTTTTAGTTGGCTGTCGTTTAATAATTCTATTCTGGAAGTCAGAAAGCTTTCGGCTAACAGCGCAAGAATTACGGCACTCAGGGAAGGCTCCACAAAAGTTGTCGCTCTTTATCAGCTTCCCGACGGCTCGAGCCTGCACGCAATCTGCAACGTTTCGGTTTTGGCAAGCAAACCCGAAATCGATATTACCTTTACAAAACGCGACGCCACCGCCTTCAGCATGTACGACAACGTTTGTATCGGCGTAAACACACACGGCTTCAATTTATCCGACAACGTGTCCGCAGTCTGGTCTATCGACGGCGAAAATATAAGCGACGCGCTTGACGCCGATGGTAACGAAGTGCCTCTCCAAGGCGATTATCTCACATTTTATAAAAAATTCAGCCCCGGCTATCATACCGTCAAAGTTGAGTTAACCGACAACGTTTACGACCTTAATTTAAGTTGTGAAAAGCAAATTTATATAGCTACAACCGTAAATCAGAAGCGTGAGCTTTCGTTTAACGAATCGCAGGTAAACTTAGTTTACACAGCTTCCAAAACAGACGTTTGGGTGACTTCCGTTTTACTTGACGGCGTACTTTCAAACGAATACGAATATAAATGGATAAGCAGCGACGCAAGCATATTACGCGTTATGTCTAACGGCGCGACCGTTTCCATAGAGCCGCTCAAAAAAGGCAGCGCAACGGTTACCGTTTACTGCGACTTAAATCACAGCGGCGAGGAAAACTATATAAGTCGTGAATTACAAGTTACCGTCGACGAAATAGAAAATATCGAACTCGTCTCTCAAAACGCTTACCCAAGACCTGGCGAAAACGTCGTTATCGACGTAAAAATCAACGGAACGACGGGCTACAAAAACCTGAGTTTGCCGTTTACCGTCCTATCGAACGGCGCGCCTTGCGAATACGAATTCACAGGCGGTCAGATATTCGTCAACGACCTTCAAAGCGGTAACCTGACGGTTTCAACAGCCTTTGGCGAGCAAACAAACGAATTGAAGCTGACCGTTACCAACTTCAATATCAAAAAAATCATCACCGTCGCCCTGCCGTATCTCGTTATTTTTGCGGTTATTGCAATTATAGTTTTAGTCGTTCTTAAAGCGAGAAGCAATCCTTACAAATCGATCGGTAAAAAGATCGACAAACTCGACGCTATGTTTGCAGATTCGATTAAAAATATTCAGGCAAACAAAACGAAAAAAGTCGTTGATAAGGAATATCGCCGTCTGTTGAAAGCGATAAATCAACTTATAGCTAAATTCAGCTATCATTACGACGAAGGTCGCGACGAGTGCAAAACTCCTCTTACCCACACTTTAAGCATAAAGAAAATTCTTCTCGCGCTTATCAACACCTGCGACAAAAACTATTTAAAAGCGGACGATATTTTAACCACCGTCAGCGAAAAACATATTTTGCAGCTTGAAAAAATGTACGAGGAAATTTTAACTTCGCTTAAACTTTACGAACAAAAAGTCAACGAACAAAATAATAAGGATAAAGAAGAAGCCCGACTTAAAAAGGTTAAAAAATCTATCGACGATATGCACGAAGACCAGCTTACGCTACTGAAAAATCAAGGTCTTATCGACGACGACGACAATATTGACTAACCATTTTAAATAACGAGCTACCGAAAAATTCCTATAATGAAAAAGCAGAAATAATTTTCTGCTTTTTTGCATTTAACCGACTTATAAGTAGGTTTTTTGAGTTTTACTTCTTTCTTTTAGCCATACGGTTGACGAGAACGTAAGCCGCTGTCAGTACGACTAAGGTTGCGAACATAATCAAGTACATAACGCCGATTTCGACCTTATCGTTAAAGAAATAGATATTGCAGTCTATGCTGTCCTTTATTGATTCGATTACCGTTTCGGGAAAGCCCTGCGCGCTCATTTCCCTGAAAACGCCGTTAAGCGTTGCGTTGCGCACGATGGACGTGCCGTATGTACAAGGCAAAAACGCAAGCAAATTCTGCAAGCCTTTACTGAAATTGGAAATAGGCATATACGCTCCGCAGATAAAACCGTAGCAGGTGCTGACGATTGTTCCGACAGCCGAAGCCTGCCCTTCCGTCCTTAACGGCGTATTGATTATAGACGACAGCGAAGTTCCGAACAAAACGAGCATAAAAACGTCGGCAATTATTTGCAGTACGTCCGTAAAGCTCAAAAACCAGCCGATTACGGCAAGGTATATAAAGCAGGCAATCAGAGCGACGTAGCAGATGATAAGCGTCGCTATCATACTTCCTAAAAAGTAGCTTATAGCAAGCGTGGCAGGCTTTACGGGCGCAACGGTCAGGTCGTTCCGCACGTTATTCGCCTTATCCTTAATCATAAGCAAGTTAGTGCAGAAAGCCACCGTCACGCAGCTTACGGCAAGCAGAGATGAGATAAGCTCTCCGCCTACCGTTGCGTTTATGAGTTTTTCATCGACTACAAAGCCTTCGGGGAACGCAGAGGTCATACTGTCCTTGAAAATCTTTCCCAAAAAGGTGCAGTAAAGAGTAAGGAGTATCATAGGCGTAATCAAAGATGAGAAGAATAAACCCTTATCTTTAAAATACACTTTACAGTTTCTCGCAACGAGACTAAACAACGTGGTCATAAATCACCTCCGACGAGCTTTTTGCCCGTAACGGCAAGAAAAACGTCGTCCATTTTACCCTTTGTTATTTCGTAATCCTTAAAACAATCCGGGTGTTTGAGTATCAGCTCGGTCGCCGTTTTCGTATCCGGTACGGATATGCGGTAGGCTCCGCCTGCTTTTTCGTAAGGCAAGCCGAGAATTTCAAGCTCGCTCTCGGTCGTATCGTACATCGTGATATAATCGCCCGTATAAGTGTTTTTCAGCTCCAAAGGAGTGCCTTTTGCAACGATTTTACCGCTGTCGAGTATGATTACATAATCGGCGTCGGCCGCCTCTTCCATATAGTGCGTAGTCAAAAATACCGTCAATCCGCGCTCTTTACGCAATTTACTCACGGCGTTCCACAGCATCTTTCTCGTCTGCGGATCGAGACCTGTCGTAGGCTCGTCAAGGATGAGAATTTCCGGCGAATGGATAAGCGCTCTCGCTATATCCGCCCTGCGCCTCTGACCGCCCGAAAGCTTGCCGAGCGTGCGGTTAAAAAGCTCTTTTACGTTCAGTAGCTCGTCAAGCTCGCACAGCTTTTGTTCGAATTGCTTGCCGGTTATGCCGTACAGCCCAGCTCTGTATCTTAAATTATCCTTGACGGTAAGAGTTGCGTCAAGCAACGAGCTTTGAAATACGACGCCGATTTTTCGGGATATATCCGAGAAATCGGTTGCCGTGTTTTCGCCGCAGATAAGAACCGAGCCGCTATCTTGCATAAGTTGACCGCACATTATGGAAATCGTCGTGCTTTTGCCTGCGCCGTTGACTCCTAAAAAGGCGAAAAGCTCGCCTTTTTTAACTACGAAACTTATATCCTGAACGGCTTTAATCGCACCGAAAGATTTGTTCAGGTTATTGATTTCAATAATATTTTCCATTTTTCACCTGCTGAACATTATTTTTTCGCTTTTGAAAAACGCTGATAAGACAAACGCCAGCAACACCGAAACCGCTAAGTTTACAACGACCGTAATCACGACGGCTAACGCGCTTACGCTTGCTGAAAGCACGCCCGATATTATCAATGCGCTGTTCAGAACAGGAATAAAATACAAGCCGATGGAACCGCCGTCCTTAATGAGCATGCTCGATATTCCGCAAAGCAAGGTGACGAGCATTATCGGCATAACCATACCGTTTGCTTCCTTGACGCTCTTTGCGTATGCCGAAATGATGGAAATCAGGCTTACGAGTATGAGCACGGTGGATAATATAACGGCTAAAATCTCTACGTAGGCACCAATTCCGTACATCGTAAAGGACATATCGGCGACTCCGCCGGTGAGCTTAGGTAACGAGAACAACAAGCCCAGCGTGCTCGAAAGTCCGCTAAGCAACGCAATAACGCTCAGAGCAACGATTTTTCCTACGGCTACCGAAGATCTTTTTACGGGCGTTACGAGCAGAGTTGCCATCGTACCACGCTCTTTTTCACCCGCTATCGATTCGGGGGCTACCGCCATGCAACCGCTGAACAGCAACATCAGCAATACTATCGGAACGACGATAGACAGAATCATCTTGGATACGCTTTCACTGTCCGCTACGTCGTATGCTTCGTCATTCCAGCCGTTGACGCTTATTTTAGATACGTCGGTCCGATACGCTTCGATTATGCTCATCATCATCGAATATGCGGTTGATGAATTGGTTGACGCAGAGTTGTAATAAACGCTTATCTCAACGGGATTTTCGGGAGACGTTTGCGGCAAAAACTCGGGAAAAACGACGTATAGGTCAACTTTTTCGTCTTTCAGATCTTGCTTTGCCTGCTCGTAAGAAGGCGTTTCCTTTATTTCGAAGCAAGCCGAAATTCCTTCGTTTACGCTCTGTATATTCAGAGGTTGATTAACTATGTACAGCGTAGGTTTGTAGCCGTTATCAGGCCCGAACAGATTTTGCATAAAACCGCCCATAATAGAATAAGTGACGTAAATTATAAGTCCCGGTATAAGCACCGAAATCAGCAACCGCTTATCTTTAAAAAATCTGTACAATTCTTTTTTTGCTATGGTAAATACGGCTTTCATAACTCTCCTTTGTGAACTTCGGAATACAGTTCGAAAAATTTATCTTCAAGATTACTCTTTTCAGTCAGGTTTTTCAGCGTATCGACAGCCACCAGCCTGCCGTCGATCATAACGCCGACTCTGTCGCAAAGCTTTTCGACGAGACTGAAAATATGCGTCGATAAAATAATCGTTTTACCCTTGTTTTTCAACTCCAACAAAAAGTCGGTGACGGTCTTTGCCGTTATTACGTCAAGACCGTTGGTCGGCTCGTCGAAAATGATAAAATCAGGATCGTTGACGATTGATATAACCAGCGAAACCTTTTGTTTCATTCCCGTCGATAAGTTAGCGACCTTTACTTCGGCGAATTTATCTATTCCGAAACGGGCGAACAGGTTTTCCTTTCGCACCGAGCTGACTTCCTTGGGAACGGAATAAAGCTCGCTGAAAAAATCGAACAGATAGTTCGGAGTCAAAAAATCTTCAAGCTTTAATTCGCTCGTTAAAAAACCGATTTTAGAACGTACGTCGTAAGGGTTTTCCACTATGCTCGAACCGTCGATTACGGCGTCGCCGCTATCGGGCTTTATAAGCGTTGCAAGCATTCTTAGCGTAGTCGTCTTGCCTGCGCCGTTAGGACCTAATAATCCGAATATCTCGCCGCGATAAGCTTGAAGCGATATATTATCGACTGCGACTATGCGTTTTTTTTCGGTTTTTGCCAGTTTTTGCTGCTTGCGAGATAATGTGAAGCTCTTCGTTAAATTTTTTATCTCTATGATAGTTTCCATATTTTCACCGTGTTGTTTATTTGAGATCGAAGCCGAATTAGCCGATTACCGAATGAGAGTGTATGTAAAACTCTTCCTGACAAGGCAACTCGCATTTTTCCTTTTCGGGAAACTGCTTATCGAATTCTTCCACGCAAGCGGTATCGAGGCATAGCTCGCCGACGGGACTTTCGTGATAGTACCACTTGCCACCGTCAAAAAATCCTTCCTTTAATTCCTTGACCATCATCGCCGTAGGAAATACGTCGCCTTCCATACAAACGTTGTATCTTTTACAGCATTTGAAGCCTCTTGAAACGTAATTGGATGGGTTGCCGAATATCACGATTGCGCCGTAGCCCATATCTGCGGCTATTTTAAAGGTATGATTTAGCAACGCCTTTCCGTAACCTTTACGCTGATATTCGGGAAGCACGCTGATAGGTCCGAAGGATATAACTTCCCTTTCTTCGCCCTTTTCGTTTACGAGCTTAGCTTTCAGATACATTACGTTAGCAATTACCTTTCCGTCAAGCTCTGAAACAAAATCAAGCTCGGGAATAAAATCGGAATGGCTGCGCATTACATGTACGAGATAATGCTCCATACAACCGGGAAAGTTCAAGTTCCAGAACGCTTCCCTTGTGATATTCTCGACAGTCTTGTAATCGCTCGGCTTTTCCGAACGTATGATTGCTTTTTTTTCGTTCATATTTGATATTACTCCGTTATTTTTTTATTCAATTATTTTTTTGATATATTGCCGACGACGTATTATTGAGTGATCCTTAAATTACCGCTTACCGTTTCAACGGTGATAACAGCCTGACCGTCGCCGAATACTTTTTTATTATCTTCGGCAAAATAACTACCGCTGACCGTTTCATAATCTATAGTTGAGCCGACTTGATTAATATTGAGCTTTACCGAAGAACTGACGGCTGATATTCTTATATTATTAAATCCGTCGGCATTAAGGGTTATATTTCCGCTCGTTTCTTCTATGATTATGCTTTGTGCGGCGACTTTTTCCACGTCAATCGCTCCGCTGACGGAGCTTAAAAATACCCGATCGGCTGTCAATTTTTCCGCATAAATTTCGCCGGACACCGAAGAAATCGTCGCTGTACTCAGATTATTCGTACCCATCGTAACCGACGCGGATACAGTCGTCGCTTTCAAATCTGCGTCTTTGGGAATTTCGATTGATACCTTTTGCTTTTTGCCTTTGATATTAGCTCTGTAACCTGATTTCCAGAACTGAATTTTCAACGTATCGCCTTCTATCAGGTAGCGAAGCTTCTCGTCTTCCGATAAATTTTCGTCTTCGCTTACAGTCAAACTCGCTTTGTCGCTTTCAACGATCTCCACGCCGCCTGCCACCCAGTTTATCTCTACCTTTTTAATTTCGGTCGAAGAATAAGAGAAATTTCCTACCGAATAGCTTTCGGCGTTTTCGTAATTATCGCAACTTAAATAACCGCCGATATTGATATAAAAGCAACCGCTCAGCAAAACACAGCACAGCGACGCAAAAATTAAAGTAACAAATATTTTTCTTTTCATAAATTCTCCTTTTTGACAATATGAATATGCTAATCAGTGCGAATATGCGCAGATATTCACGCTTTAACGTTTTTAACGGTCTCTCGAATCGTTTCTTCGGACACGCCAAAGGCAATCATCAGACAGTTTCCCATCTCGTAAAGATGTTTTTCAGCCGCAGCCTTAGTCATTTCGACTACGCCGGATAGAATCGCCGAAACAAGACCGTCGGCAAAAATTACGAGCTTAGTCATCATATCTGCGACTTTATCGACGGCAATTCCGAGCTGTTCACTGATAGCCGCCTGCATCTCCCTTGCCGTTTCTCCGTTAAACACTCTTCCTATTCCGCCGTTTAATTTCAGCGACTTATCGTCGGAAAGCAAAAATTTTAAAAGGTTGGGCTCTTCGAAAGCGGCGTCGACGTAAACCATTCCGACTGACATATACGATACCATTGCGTTATCTTTGGAAACGCTCATTTTGCCGTTAAGGTAGCCGAGCGCAAATCTGAAAAGCTCCTTTTTGAAGCCTTCCATATTTTTAAACCACCAGAATATCGGCTGCGTAGAGCACTTAACTTCCTTAGCGAGATTATTCGCCGTCAAGGCGTTGTGTCCGCTTTTTATCACGACGTTTAATCCGCCGTATAATAACGTCTGCTTTTCTATCTGTATCTTTCTACCCATAACCGCCCCTTAATTGCATAATCCGAATTATATAACGATTATTATATTATGCGCATTATATAAAATTGTCAAGCGTTTTTTAAAGGCAAGCTAAAATTTTTATTCAAATTTTTTCGTCGTAAAAAACGTTTTAGCTTTTTACGCAAAAAATTAAAGCCTCTACGCAGTCGATTATTGTAAAAAAATGGCGAATAATCGACTTATAGAGAGGCTTTTTTACTTTCTTAGAAAATCTCTTGCCTGAGATAAGGTCAAAAAACTTTTGTAAACGGGTTTATCCGGATACAGCTCGACCAACTCGGAAATTATTTCATAAGCTTTATCCCAGGAGTTAGTTATTACGAGATCCGTCGGATGTTTTATTGCGTAATATTTGCTATACGGACGTTTTTTATCTATTATTTCACGGATTTTCAGCATTGACATCGCAAGCCTTTTTTGTTCGTCGGATTGTTTTTCCTGCTCTTTTTTGCGGTGCATTCTCAATAAATCCTTAGGCTTTAAATTACGGATATTTATCATACTTATTATCTGATTAGCGTCGTGTTTTGTAAGCGATTTACCGTTAAGACGCTCGAAGTCGACTTTTTCAACCTTGCTTTCTATCAACGCTAACTGCTTTTGAGTAGCAGGCTGATAATGCCATTCCGCTTTCGTTGAATTATCCCAAAAATTCTTCTCGTCTGAATACACGGTGGAAAAATAATCGTAAGCTAAGGCGGAAGCTTGCTGTAAAGTCAGATTTCCGTATTCGGTATAAACAAACTTATCCTGCGACTCGTCGAAAGCATAACGCATCAAAGCAGTCTTTCCGAGCTCGTCTATCGCCCTTATTCCTATTCTGTCTCCGCAATCGAATTGATAGACCAGATCGCCGTCCGGTTTTTTAGTCCAATTTATACGATAAAGATCGACGCCCTGCTCTCGGGCAAAAATATCCACCGCCTTTGCGTTGAGCATCCACGTTTCAGGGCAATCCATAGCTTCTTCGACCGTTTCAGCCATTTCGGTGAGCATTCCTTGAAGCATATCCCTTCTGTATTCGGGCACTTCGCCTACGTCAAGTCCCATAAGACTCGGCGCGGTACAGATTTCGTTTTTTTCGGTAACGCCTACGCAATCTATAAGCGTGAGATAATCTTTATCGGGACTTTTGCGCAATCCCCTGCCAACCATCTGCGTATATAACGAAGCGTTCTGTGTAGGACGAGCCATAATTATTGTTTCTACGACGGGTATATCCGCACCTTCCGTGAATATCATACAGTTTACGATGCAAGGTATTTCCCTCTTTGTGAATTTATCGATTATCGCTTTGCGGTTCTGAGTTTTTTGGCTTACCACCACCGCACCCTTTATCTGTCTTGCGATATTTTCGGCGTGAGCAACCGACGAAGTGAAAATCAAGGTTTGTCCCTTTGCGTATTTGTAATATATTTCGGCGACCTGCTTATTGAAAACGGTGTTGTTTACGGCTTTATCGAGCTCGTTATTGACAAAATCACCCATTCTGCGCTTAACGCTACCGAGATCGTACGAAACGTTTATGCGCAGACACCTGACGTCCGAAAGCCAATCGTTTTGTATTCCCCATTTCAGAGTGCGGATAAAAATTATCTCGTCGAAAACGTCGTCGAGTCTGACTTTGTCACCCCTGTTAGGCGTTGCGGTAAAGCCTATATGCAATCTCGGTCTGAAATATCCGTAAATCTTTTTATAGCTCGGCGCGGCGGCGTGGTGGGCTTCGTCGGTGATTATTATATCGAAATCGTCCGGCTTGAATTTATCGAGACGCTTAATCAGCGACTGAACGCTTGCGGACACGACTTCTTCACCGTTCGAGCGCTTTTCGCCCTGTTCGACTCCGCAAGGGCAGTCGTAATATTTTATCGGTTGGTAAACAAGCTCTTCTCTGTGAGAAATAATCAGCACCCTGCCCCGTCTTTTTATATTCGAAAAGACGACGGTCTTGCCAAGCCCCGTCGCCATACAAACGAGTACGCTACCGCCTTTCAAAGCGTTTATTTTTTCAAGACATTCGATTTGGTAATCTCTGAGCTTCACCTTTCATTCTCCTTCAATCAGAGAAAAACTGCCCGATAATCGTCTTATAGGGCAGCCTTTGTTTTTATTTTTTGAGATAGACGTTTTTTTGCATTTCTTCGCGAGGCAAAAACGGAGCCATATCGTCCAACGACGGCGAAACTATCCTGCCATCGGGCAATACTTTTGAAGACGATTTCGGCGCAAAATTTTGTTCGGGATCGCAGACGACCTCGCAAACGTATGCGCCCTGGCTTGACAGTACCTCGGCAATCTTTTCGCTTGCGCCCTGTTCCTTATCGATCCTGCAATATTTCAAACCGAAAGCCTGAGCTAAAATACCGAAATCGGGAAAAGACAGTCCGCTCGTCGAATCGATGCCTACAAAAGGCGGCTTGAAAAGATTTCGCTGAGTCTGACGAATGGATAAGTATCCGTTATTGTTGAGAATAAACAGTTTGACGTTGAGCTTGTTATAAGCTATGGTAGCAAGCTCCTGAACGTTCATCATAACGCTTCCGTCGCCGTCAACGCACACCGTGCGCCTGCTGTTATCGGAAACCGCAACGCCGACTGCGGCAGGCAAACCGTAGCCCATAGCGGCACAGCCTGAATTCGTAAACATTCTCTGACCTTGCTTGATTTCCATCGTCTGGAACGTTATTACGCAGGCACTGCCGTTACCGCAGATTATTCTGTCGTCGGGTGAAAGCTCGTCCGACAATTTTTTAATAAATACATACGGATTTATAAGCCCGTCGGTGTGATACTCGGGTAAAACCGCAGGATAATCGATAAGCCTTTGCTTTGCCCATTCGCGCCAGGTTTCGTGTTTTGGTTCGGGTTGATAATCTTCTTCTAAAAGCGCGTTGATAAAATCCAGAACATCGACGTTCAACGGCATATCGGCTTTTACCGTAGGCTTATGAAGCTCCTTTTCATCGATATCGATAATGATTTTATAAGCGTTTTTAGCGAAATCGTATCTGTTGTAGCCTATCATTCTTATATTCAGACGACAAGCAAGGCTTAAAAGCAAATCGCAGTTCTGAACGGCGAAATTGCCCGATCTCGTTCCCACCGTTCCGGGCATACCGACGAAATATTTGCTGTCAAAAGCCAATGCGTCGTTGGCGTTCCAGGCGGTAACTACTGGAATTTTCAATTTTTCTATCAGCTTGAGGCAGGCTTCTTCAGCCTTGCCAAGTCTTACGCCCGTTCCTATCAATATCAACGGCGACGAAGCCGATTTTATCTTTTCAAGCACCGACCGAGCCGTTTCTTTAGTGGTCTTTTTTACAGTCGAAACGTATTCTTTCGTTGCGTCGAAATGCTTTAATTCGTCGGTTTCGACTCTTGCGCCCTGAACGTCGAGCGGAATATCTATCCAGACGGGACCGCCGCGGCCTTCCAACGCAAGGAAAAGCGCTTTTTCAAGGTGGTAGGCAATCTCGTTCGGTTCCGTGACCATAACCGCATACTTCGTCATATTGGATACGGAATTAACTACGTCGTATTCCTGATCGCCAAGCTGACGAAGCCCCAACTCGGGACAGCTCCACTTGGTAGTTTCTCTTTTGACCTGTCCGCTTACGACGAACATAGGAACGGAATCGAGCCAACCGCCTAAAACGCCTGTTATTGCGTTAGTTCCGCCCGGTCCGCTCGTTACGCACACGCAAGCCAATTTTTCCGTTTCACGGGTATAAGCTTCGGCGCAGATGCTCGAAGCCTGCTCGTGATGATTGAATACGCAATTCAAGCCTTTCCGGTGACCTAACGCGTCGTCAAGATGCATAGCTCCGCCGCCCGTCACCATAAAACAATCCGTAATTCCGTTATTTACCAAAAATTCGGAGACGTACTCCGCTACTTTAATTATCATATTCTACCGCCGTTAAATATAGTTGAATTTATACTTTTGTAAATACCCTTGCAAATTATATGAGAAGGGCAAGAAGCTCCTCGGCGTTATCGGCAACGCCTGCGCACTCGAAATTGCAATCGGCTTTGTTTTTAAAGCCGAAGCCGTAGGTTACGGCAATAAAGCCGACGCCGACGCCGCTTGCGCCGATATAATCAGATTCGGTATCGCCGACCATAACCATTCTCGATTTGTCTGTTACGCCCGAGCAGGCTATACTTTTTTCGATTATATCCTTTTTCTTTAATTTGTTGAAATTATCCGCGCCGAAAACCGCGCAGGTATATTTATCGAAACCGAAGTGGCTAACTATCCTTTCGGCGTAGTCCTGCCTTTTATAGGTGGCTATCGCCGTTTTGATTTCCCTTTCGCGCAATTTTTCAAAAACAGCGAGTAAACCGTCATATACCGAGGCTTTCAATAAATCTTCACCGCTGTAACGAGCCCTGAACGAAGCCGTGACCTCCTGCAAAAAGTCGCCGTCGATACCGTAAGTTCTTTTGAGCGAATCCTGTATCGGCGGACCTATGAACGAGGATATAGTCCGATCGGATATTTCAGGCAGATTATGCTTTTTTATCGCATATTTTACCGCAGACAGTATCCCTTCCTCGGTGTTCAATAAAGTACCGTCGACGTCAAAAATCACTAAATCGTATTTATTCTTCATCGTTGTCACAATAAGCCGAATAGGTTAAAAACTCAACATCAATAGGGCTTGTACTAATAAAATGCCTGGTGTATTCGTTAATGTATTTTGCTTTGTTTTTGATAAAGTCGTATTCCATTCCGTTGCGGATATAGTTCTGCTTTCTCGTGGAGTAACCGTCAAAACCGGCAAGATACACTTTTTTAATATCGAACTCTATCATCAGCTTCAAGAACATTATCAAGGGATTATCTATAATATCCTCCCTGCTGTCGATGAGCTTGCTGTAATTCAATACATAGTCGAATTTACTTCTGCCCGTGACAGTCAGGTTTGAAGTTGCGATTATTCTGTGCTCGCCTTTTGCTAACTGCGAAGCCAACTGAATATAACGGGTAGAATTGCTTAAGAATATAAAATCCGAACGCGCGGCGTCGCTTATAAAGTTTACCGATACGATAAGCGGATTCTTTTCGGCGACGAACTTAGCAAGTTTTTTGCTCGCCGTCTTCAACGTTGCGCCGGGGCCCAAAACAAGCACGGGCTTTGATTTGAACTCGTCGGTAAGCTCGGCTTTGATATTGCTGTCGTCAAGCGTTTTATTCAGGTAATCTCTATATTTATCGGCAATGTACTTTTTGTTGTACATCAGCTTTTTATCTTCCTGCAACGAAGACAAAATCTCCGTTATCGACGTTACTGACAAAGTCTTTTTATCCATTAAGTAGGAAACGTAGTTGGGGTGGCATTTATTATACGCCGCAAGGTAGTAAAACATACTGTATCCCCAGCTTGACGACTGATAAAATTGGGATATATTTCCTTCGACAGCTTCCAATAACTGTGCTATACGGTAGTTTTTTCCGCAATTTTCGTTCATATACATCGCAACAAGCTCTATCGGAGCATTGCCCGCGCTTTTGCCCATTCCGCACAGCGAACCGTCAACGAGAACGTCCCTTTCCGTATCCAGCGAAAGCATTGCGATACAGTTCGCATAACCCATCTGGAAATTGTTGTGAGCGTGAAAACCGATGCCGATATTTTCGTTCAGTCCTTCGTCTAAAAGCGTGAAATAATGCTTCAGGTTATTCGGATGCATAAGCCCGTAGGTATCCACCATAGATACGGCGTACGGCTCGACTTCGTTAGCCAAGGCGATAAGCTTTTTCATATCGTCGTCGGAATAAGAAGTAACCGAAACGAGCTGAGCAAAAACCATATAGCCGAGTTTTTTCACCTCGGCGCAGAATTGCATAGCCTCGTTCATAACGTGCTTTTTAAATATTACCCTTATACCGTCCAGAAAGCTTTCACAGCAAGGCTTTATATGACTGACGTCGCAAGTGCCGTAATCGATCATACCTAAAACTTTGGAGCTCTTTTTATCGAGATCGCCGTAAATAGCCGAAACGCAATCGGTATCGGGCATAATACTCCTGTCGATATCGAAATCGCGCCTGTCGTCCAGAAAGCCTATTTCTATAAAATCTATACCTGCGTCGGCAAGACGTTCAAAAACGTTTATGAGGTTACCGTGTCCGAAATTCCAATCGTTGGTGTAACCGCCGTCACGCAAAGTGCAATCGAGCAATCGTTTATTATTCAATGATTTACCTCCGTAAAACTTCCGGCAGTACGCCAAAAATTTACCGTCTTTAGAGTTTTAAGAGCATTCAGCTCATAGTTTAGCCGTATTTTTACTTTGACATTATATCATAGTTGAAACGTAAGGTCAAGTTTTTCCCTTTAAGTTGAAAAATTGGTGAAAATTATTTGTTGATTTTGTGAAAACATTATATTGCAAAATTTAATTTCAGTCAATACCTATTATGCGAATAATGTGACGTATGTATTGATTTTTTCAGAATTTTTTGCTATAATCATAAAAAAACGAAGGTTAATATGAAATACGAAATTATAGATTTCAACGCGTGGGAAAGAGCAAAAATTTTCAACCGCTTTTACAACGAGGAAAGAAGCGTAATGAACCTTAACGTCGATGTGGACGTAACCAACCTTTTAGCCTACTGCAAGGCAAACGATTTGAAGTTTTACCCGGCTATGATATGGGTTGTTTCAAAAGTGGTTAATTCGCACGAGGAGTTCCGTTACGGCTTCGACGACAAAGGAAATCTCATATTGTGGGATAGCCTTTCGCCGTTTTATACCGATTTTAACAAAGACGAGCAGATTTTCGTCAAGCTTTTCAGTCAATACGTTGAAAATATAGATGAATTTTGCCGTCAGTTTTTATTGACGAAAGAAAAATACTCAGGCATAAAAGGCTTCGAGCTTGAAAACCTGCCTGACAATACGTTCGAGATTTCCTGTCTGCCCTGGATAAGATACAACAGCTTTAACATTCATTTTTTTGACGAAGGTAAAAGGCTTTCGCCAGTCGTCACCTGGGGCAAGTTTGAAACGACGAACGGCAGAGCCGTTATGCCGTTGACGCTCATAGTCAATCACGCCGTAGCAGACGGTTTCCATCTTTCGAGATTTTTTATCGAAGTGCAACGAATTATCGACAGCCTTTAATAATTACTCCGCAGTTAAAAAAGCCGTCGGAAATTTAACCGACGGCTTAATTTTTTTAATTAACGGTTACTCCGTTCGTTCAGGAGTTGACGAATCTTTATCGGATCCTTCGTCAAATCGGGGAGCCGACTGCAACCGTCTTTCAAAGATAAGATAGACGATAAAGCTTACGACCATCAAAAGGTAATAGGTGAAAAATCTCCACAGTATCATTCCCGCAAAAGCAACGTCGGTAACGCCCGGTATTGCCGAAAAAAGCGTATTGAAGGCAAATTCTATGCCGCCTGACGATCCCGGCGTCGGAATAAAGCACGACATTGCGATTGCAAAAGTCGTCATTGCGCAAATAAACGGTATTTCGGCATAGCTTATCTGAACGTTCAACGCCTTTAAAATAAAGAAAGGAATCGCAAAATACAAAACGAGCGACAAAAATTTCAGAACGAGGGATACGAAAAATCTAAATTTATATTCGAACACACCCTTGACCGACGCCTGAACGTCCCTGCAATAATTGTCAAAAGTTACTTTTTTATTTTCAAATCTGCCTTTAAAAATTTTCCAGGACAAAAACCAATAAACGATTTTTTCAAGAATACGACGGGTAGTCGCCGAAAAACCGATTCCTAAAAATACGGCTAAAACCAAGACGTTTATTATTATTCCTACGGCAATAATTACTTTAATGCCAGGAATAGTCGAAATTCTCGGGTAAAATATCAGCGATAGCAAACAAAAAAGCACTATCGAGGTTTGATAGCAGACGTAGTTTATCAAAACCACGCCCGTGCCTTTGGAAGCTCTCACGCCGATTCGGCTGAACGAGTAAATCTGAAACGGTTGTCCGCCCGAAGCAAACGGAGTTATGCCGTTGAAAAAATATTCGGTCGTGCCTATCATCAACGCGTCGCTAAACTTCAGTTTTTTGTTGTCCGCCCTGCCGAGTATAAATAACGGCAGCTGATTGAGAAGTATATAAGCAAGAAGCACGCCGACAGTCGCAATCACCCATTGCGGTTTTGCGTTTTTAACGGCGTTCATTATCTGACCGATATCGCCCACTGAAAAAACGACTATTATAACTGCAATGGATATAATGGCAAAATATATGATTTTCGGAGCCATTGATTTTTTTTGCTTCATCCTATACCTTCCACCGTTATCGCAAATTAACAAAGTATCGTTATCAATTATAGCACCATTCATATTTTTTTTCAATATTATTTACCATTTTTATTTTATTTTTTTATCAAACCGCAAAGTATAATATTTCTGACTGACGAAAAATATTTGTATATTATATATAAAAAATATATCCTTTTTTATGTTTTTTATTATAAAAAATTTATCGAAAAACGGCTAAAAATGCCCGTATATGTCGATTAAACGCAAAAAGCGATTGGAACAAAGCCAATCGCTTTTTATCACTTTAAAAGCTCGACCAATCTTCTTGCGGCTTCCTTCGTATCTTCGACCTTTCCGAACGCCGAAAACCTGAAATAACCTTCGCCGCACTTACCGAACCCTTCGCCGGGCGTTCCGACCACCTGAATTTCGTTTAAAAGATAATCGAAAAATTCCCAACTTGACATACCCTTCGGACATTTCATCCAGACGTACGGCGCGTTTTTTCCGCCGAAGTATTTTATTCCTACTTCGTCAAGAGCCTGCATAATAACCTTGGCGTTGTTTTTATATATCTTGATAATATCCTTTATTTCTGCTTGACCTTGCTCGCTGAAAACTGCTTCGCCGCCTTTTTGGATTATATAAGAAACGCCGTTCGTTTTAGTCGTTCTGTTGCGCACCCACATCGAATTAAAGCACATTCCGTCTCTTACAAGTGTTTTCGGAATAACGGTATAACCGAGCCTTGTTCCGGTAAAGCCTGCCGTTTTTGAAAGCGAGCATATTTCTATTGCGCAGGTCTTTGCGCCCTCTATCTCGAAAATGCTGTGCGGAATATCGTCTTCTTCAATGAAAGCTTCGTATGCGGCGTCAAAGAGAATAACCGATTGATTTTTATTGGCAAAATCCACCCATTTTTTTAATTGAGCCTTGTTAAAGACGGCGCCCGTCGGGTTTGACGGCGAACAAATATATATCAAATCTGCCAAAACGCTCTCGTCAGGCATAGGCAAAAATCCGTTTTCTTCGTTTGCGCTGAGATAAACGATCTTTCTGCCTGCCATTACGTTTGCATCGACGTAGGCAGGATACGCAGGCTCCAATATCAACGTGGTGTTGGATACGTCGAAAAGGTCGAGAATATCGCCAAGCTCGTCGCTTGCTCCGCTCGATACGAAAACCTCGTCGTTTTCGAGCTCGACGCCACGTTTTTTATAATAGCCTGCTATTATCTCCCTGAGTTTCGGATCGCCGCATTCGGGCATATAACCGTGAAAGGTCTTCTCCGTTGATTGATCCGCTACCGCGTTTTTGAGAGCGTCTATTACGGACGGGCAAAGCGGTTTCGATACGTCGCCTATTCCTAATCGGTAAATATGCTTATCGGGGTTTTTCAAGCTGTAAGCCTTAATCTTTTGCGCTATGTTGTAAAACAGATAAGAATCTTTCAAATCTGCGTAACTCTTTTTTGGTTTTAACATAAAATTTCTCCTTCATAGACCGTTTCGCAAGGTCCGTCCATAAATACTTCGTCGTTACCATCAACCGTAATCGCCAACGTTCCGCCGTCTAAAAGCACGCTTATAGGTCGGTTTACGGCACATTTTCCGCTTTTCACCGCAGCCGATACCGACGCGCAGGCGCCTGTTCCGCAAGCCATTGTTATTCCGCTTCCACGCTCCCATACGCGCATTCTTAAATGTTCTCCATCTAACACCTCGACGAATTCGACGTTGACTCCACCCGGGAAAAACTCGTGCTTTTCGATGGCTTTTCCCACGGTATCAAGCGGTGCGTTTTCGGCGTCGGAACAAATTATTACTGCGTGCGGATTACCCATATCGACGGGTATCAGCTTATAGTCGTCGCCTGATACGTTTAAGGTTACGGGACTGGAGACTACGACCTTGCCCATATCTACGACAGCGCTTTTAACCTTGCCGTTCTCAACGTTAAGACGCAGTTTTTTTATGCCTGAAAGCGTTTCGACGGTAATATCGGTCTTATCGGTATAGCCTTTATCGTAAACGTATTTACCGACGCAACGAATGCCGTTTCCGCACATTTTAGCTTCGCTTCCGTCTGCGTTGAAGATGCGCATTTTAAAGTCGGCTATTTCAGAGGGCATAATAAATATCATACCGTCCGAGCCGACGGAAAAATGTCGTCTTGAAAGGTTTATGCTCAACTTTGCAACGTCCTTACCGGGTTCGCCGTAAACGTAAATATAATCGTTACCCAATCCGTGCATTTTCGTAAATTTCATATTCGCTCCTATTCGGCGTCAATCCGTGATACGCCGATTGTTATTTCTTCGATGACGTCCAGCAAAATTCTGACCGTATCGAGCGAGGTCAGCATAGTTATACCGTTTTCGATAGCGCATTTTCTGATTTCTGCGCCGTCTATATAGTGAACGCCGCTCATTATCGCTCTCGTATTTATGACGTAACTTACGTATCCGTCGCGAATAGATTGCAAAATTTCGTCGCTACCTTCGCTGAGCTTGCGTTTTATTCTCGTTCTTATTCCGTGCTTTTTCAAAAATTCTGCCGTGCCGACGGTGGCTTCGATATTGAAACCGAGATTATAAAATCTCTTTACCAACGGAAGGGCCTCCTCCTTATCCTCGTCTGCAAGCGTAACGGTTACGGTTCCGAAATTTTTAACCTTCATTCCCGAAGCTATCATAGCTTTATACATGGCTCTGTGGAATTTTTTATCGTAGCCGATTGCTTCGCCCGTCGATTTCATTTCGGGCGACAAGTAAGAATCTACGCCCGACAGCTTTGAAAAGGAAAATACCGGAACCTTTACATAGTAACGCGTTTTTTCTTTGGGGTAAATTTCGGTAAAGCCTTGTTCTTTGAGACTCTTACCTAAAATTACGAGCGTTGCAATATCTGCAAGCGAATAACCGGTAGCCTTGGATAAAAACGGTACCGTTCTCGACGAACGGGGGTTGACTTCGATTATATAAACGTTTTCTTCGTTATCGACGATAAACTGAATGTTGTATAAACCGATTATGCCGATACTCAGTCCCAAACGGCGAGTGTATTCTATAATCGTCTGCTTGGTCTTTTCAGAAATACTGACGGTCGGATAAACGCTTATCGAATCACCCGAATGCACTCCCGTCCTTTCGATAAGCTCCATAATACCGGGAACGAATACGTCGGTTCCGTCGCAAATAGCGTCAACTTCAACTTCTTTACCTCTGATATACTTATCGACAAGCACGGGCTTATCGGCGTCGATTTCAACGGCGGTTTTTAAGTAATGAGTCAACTGTTCTTCCTTAGCCACAATCTGCATAGCCCTGCCGCCCAACACGAAGCTGGGACGAACAAGCACGGGATAACCTATCTCTTTTGCGGCTTTTATTCCTTCGGGAATATTGGTTACCGCACAGCCCTCAGGCTGAGGAATATCCAATTCCGAAATCAACGCTTCGAATTTTTCTCTGTCCTCGGCTTTGGCGATGGCTTCGGTATCGGTGCCGATAATGTTTACGCCTCGCCTTGTCAACGGCTCGGCAAGGTTGATTGCCGTTTGTCCGCCCAATATGGCAATTACGCCGAAGGGCTTTTCAAGCTCGATTATATTCGTTACGTCCTCAACGGTCAGCGGTTCGAAATACAGCTTGTCGGAACAGGTGTAATCGGTAGATACGGTTTCGGGGTTATTATTGATGATAATCGCCTCATAGCCGTACTTCTTGATGGTTTTTATGGCGTGGACGGTCGAATAATCGAACTCTACGCCCTGACCTATTCTTATCGGTCCGCTGCCTAAAACGACTATCTTTTTGCTGTCGGATACGATTGACTCGTTTTCGTCTTCATATACCGAATAGAAATACGGAATGTAGCTGTCGAACTCGCTTGCGCAGGAATCTATCATCTTGTAGGTCGGAAAAATCCCGTTGGCTTTGCGGATATTGAAAACTTCGTCCTCGCTGACGTTCCACAGCTTGGCTATCTGTTTATCGGAAAAGCCCGTTTGCTTTGCGCTTAAAAGCGTTTCCACCGAACGGTCGTTTGCTATTTCACGCTCTCTATCTACTATATTTTTTAATTTATCTATGAAAAACCTGTCTATCTGCGTAACCGAACAGATTTTCTCCTTGCTCTCGCCCAATCTCAAAAGCTGAGCAATGGCAAAAATTCTGTCGTCCGTGCCGAGCTTGATATATTCGAGTAATTCCGACTTATCAAGCCCGTTGAATTTATCCATTTCAAGGTGGAAAACGCCTATCTCCAAAGACCTTACGGCTTTTAAAAGACTTGCTTCGAAGCTCCTTGCTACGCTCATAACCTCGCCCGTAGCTTTCATCTGCGTGCCTAATTTTTTGCTCGCGTCGGTAAATTTATCGAACGGAAAACGGGGCATTTTCGTGACTACGTAGTCAAGAGACGGCTCGAAAGACGCCAACGTATTGGCAAGCTTTATCTCGTCAAGTCTCATATTGACGGCTATCTTGGCAGTTACCCTTGCTATGGGGTAACCGCTTGCCTTAGAAGCCAGCGCAGACGAGCGCGAAACCCTCGGATTTACTTCGATTAAGTAATATTGACTTGAATTGGGATCAAGAGCAAACTGAACGTTGCAACCGCCTTCTATTTTCAACGCGCGTATAATTTTCAACGCGCTGTCTCTGAGCATCTGGTATTCCTTGTTGGTCAGAGTCTGCGACGGGCAAACGACTATGCTGTCGCCCGTATGAATTCCGACAGGATCAAGGTTTTCCATATTACAGACGGCTATCGCCGTATCGTTTGCGTCGCGGATAACTTCGTACTCTATTTCCTTATAGCCCTTAATGCTCTTTTCGATAAGCACCTGACGAACGGGCGATAATTGCAGAGCGTTCTTTATCAGCTCCTTCAACTGACTTTCGTCGTCGGCAAAACCGCCGCCCGTTCCGCCTAACGTGAAAGCAGGTCTTAAAACTACCGGGTAACCGATTTTTCTTGCAACTTCTATGGCTTCGCTTTCGGTATTTGCTATATCCGAAGGCAAAACAGGCTCGCCGAGCGATTTGCAAAGCTCTTTGAAAAGCTCTCTGTCCTCTGCCATTTCTATGCTCTCGCTGCTCGTTCCCAAAAGCTCTACGTTACACTCGTGCAGAACGCCTTTCTTTTTCAACTGCATGGCAAGGTTCAAACCCGTCTGTCCGCCGATACCCGGCAAAATTGCGTCGGGGCGCTCGTACCTTATAATCTTTGCGACGTATTCCAACGTCAACGGCTCCATATAAACCTTATCGGCAATAGAAGTATCGGTCATTATGGTAGCGGGGTTGGAATTGCACAAGATTACCTCGTAGCCTTCTTCCTTTAACGCAAGGCAGGCTTGCGTGCCTGCGTAATCAAATTCCGCAGCCTGACCGATTACGATAGGTCCCGAGCCGATTACAAGCACTTTTTTTACGTCCGTTCTCTTTGGCATAACGTTACCTGACCTCCTTCATAGCTGAAATGAATTTATCGAACAAATACGAGCTGTCCTGCGGACCGGGCGCACTTTCGGGGTGATATTGCACGCTGAAAATTTTATCTTCCTTACACTCCACGCCCTCGACGGTGTTATCGAGCAGATTTATATGCGTTATCTTCAATCGGGCGTCTTTCAGACTGTCGGCGTCAACCGCATAAGAATGGTTTTGCGAGGTAATTTCTATCTTGTCGTTTTCGAGATTTTTTACCGGGTGATTTGCGCCCCTGTGCCCGAATTTCAGCTTATACGTCTTTGCACCGTATGCAAGACAGATTATCTGGTGTCCGAGACATATTCCGAAAACAGGCAGTTTGCCTTTGATCGACTTTACGGCTTCTATGACCTCGACTGCGTCAGTAGGATCCGACGGACCGTTGGAAATGAAAAGCCCGTCGGGATTTAGTTTTAAAATTTCGTCTGCGGTGACGTTATAAGGAACGACGGTAACGTCGCACCCCCTTGCGTTAAGCGACCTTACGATATTGAGCTTCATACCGCAATCGACTGCAACGACGTGGAATTTTGCTTCCTTTGCTTTTGAAAAATAACTTTTTTTCGTGCTGACTTTGGATACGGCGTCGGTCGGGATAGAAGTCGAGCGCAAAGCTTGCAGCGCATCTTCGGTCTTTAAGTCCGCATCGCACAAAAGCACTTTGCAGCTTCCGATTGTGCGGATAATTCTCGTGAGCTTTCTCGTATCTACGCCGTAAATTCCAACGACGCCGCATTCTTCCATAACCTCTCCGAGCGTTTTTTCGCTCCTGTAATTAGAAGGCAAATCGTTGTATTCTTTTACGATTAATCCGCCTATAGAGGGGTTTTTGCATTCGTAATCGTCCCTTGCCATACCGTAGTTGCCGATTAAAGGATAGGTCAGAACGACTGCCTGATAGGTATATGAAGGATCGGATAAAATTTCCTGATAACCGACCATAGAAGTATTGAACACCAATTCCAACACCTTATCCTGTTTACTGCCGAAGGAATAACCGTAATATTCGGCTCCGTTTTCAAAAACAATTTTTTTATCTTTTTTCTGCATTATGTATCAATCCTTTAACCGTCTTTCCGACAGTTTGCTTTCAAACCTGTCTTTTTTAGTGTGAAGCGGAATTTTCGTAGCGTAATTGCCGTCGAAACACGCACTGCAATAATCGTCGCCGCCGATAAGCTCTCCGAGTTTTTCTACGGGCAGATACCCAAGCGAATCAACGCCTATGATTTCGGCAATTTCATCGACGGTATGCTTGCAGGCTATAAGGTTTTCCTCGGAGTCGATATCCGTACCGTAATAACACGGGTGCAAAAACGGCGGAGCCGATATTCGCATATGAACGGCTTTCGCACCCGCTTCCCTTAACAGTCTGACGATAAGTCCGCTCGTAGTTCCCCTTACGATAGAATCGTCTATAAGCACTACCGTTTTATCCTTAACGCAGTTTCCGATAACCGACAACTTAATCCTTACGCCGTTTATCCTGTCGCTTTGCTTGTTGGCTATAAAGGTCCTGCCGATATACTTGTTTTTTATAAAGCCTATTCCGTAAGGAATGCCCGAAGCACGGCTGTAACCGAGCGCGCTATCAAGCCCCGAATCGGGAACGCCTATGACGACGTCGGCGGCGACGGGATATGTTTTCGCCAGAATTTCGCCTGCTTTTTGTCTCGATAGATTAACGGAAACGCCGTCGATTACCGAATCGGGACGAGCAAAATATATGTATTCGAATATGCAGGTCTTTTTTCTTGCCTGACCGCAATAAGTCCCGATTGATTTTACCCCGTTTTTATCGAACACGACGACTTCGCCGGGTTTTATATCCCTTAAAAAAGTAGCATCTACGGCTTTTAAGGCACAGCTTTCAGATGCTACGACATAGCAACCATCCTTCGTAACGCCGTAGCACAGCGGACGAAAACCGAATTTGTCGCGCGCAGCTATCAGCTTCGTGGACGACATCATACATAGAGAAAACGCCCCTTCGGGATATTGCATTGCTTTTATGACGGCTTCTTCTATACTATCAGAAGTCAACCTGTTTTTAGTTATAAGATAAGCGATAGTTTCGGTATCGCTCGTGGTATGGAAAATAGCCCCTTCAAGCTCGAGCCTGTTTCTGAGCTCGTAAGCGTTAGAAAGGTTGCCGTTATGCGCCAATGCCAATTTTCCGTTCTGGTGATTTACTTCTATCGGTTGGCAGTTTGCTCTGTTGGTTCCGCCCGTCGTTCCGTATCTTGCGTGAGCGACGGCTATGTTTCCTTCGGGAAAACCGGATAAAATATCTTCCGTAAAAACGTCGCCGACGAGTCCTAAATCCTTATGGGATACGAAAACGCCGTCGTCGTTTACCACTATTCCGCAGCTTTCCTGTCCCCTGTGTTGAAGCGCGTAAAGACCGTAATAAGCCATCGAGCCGACGTCTTTCGGAGTTGGAGAATATACTCCGAAAACGCCGCATTCTTCGTTTATACTCATTTTTGCCTTTCCTTTCCCTTTTCGGAATTATGCTTACATGCGCCTATAAAGCCCTTGAACAACGGATGCGGTTTATCAGGTCTGCTCTTGAATTCAGGGTGGTACTGAACGCCCAGATAAAAATCCCTTTCCGTAAGCTCTACCGTTTCGACCAATCTCTTATCGGGCGAAAGTCCGCTTATTTTCAATCCGCATTCCGTGAGTTTTTCACGGTAATCGTTATTGAATTCGTAACGGTGGCGATGACGCTCCGAAATCTGCTCTTTACCGTAGCATTCAAACATTTTGCTATCTTTTTCTATGTTGCACGGATACGCGCCGAGACGCAAAGTGCCGCCCTTTGCTATGCTGTCGCTTTGACCGGGCATAAAGTCGATAACCTTGTTTTTGCAGTTATCGTCGAATTCGCCTGAGTTTGCGTCGGGTATTTTAGCGACGTTTCTCGCGTATTCAATGACGGCTATCTGCATACCTAAACAGATGCCGAAATAAGGCAAGTCGTTTTCCCTTGCGTATCCGGCGGAAAAAATCATACCTTCTATTCCCCTGTTTCCGAAACCGCCGGGAACGAGAACGCCGTCTGCATCGCCTAACGAAACGCCGACGTTTTCCTTGGTTAAAAATTCCGAATCAACCCATTTGATTTCTACGTTTACGTTATGAAAATAGCCTGCGTGACGCAAAGCTTCGGCAACAGATAAATAAGCGTCGTGCAAGGCTACGTATTTGCCTACGAGCGCAACCTTAACTGAACGCTTACTGCGCTTTATATCCTTTACCATCGCCTTCCATTCTTTAAGGTCGGGCGCTTTCGTCCTCAATTTAAGTTCCCTGCAAACAACCTTTGAAAAATCGGATTTTTCCAGCATAAGCGGAGCTTCGTAAAGATTGGGTAAGGTAATGTTTTCGATAACGCAGTCGGGTTTGACGTTGCAAAAAAGCGATATTTTATCAAAGATACTCTTTTCAAGCGGCTCATCGCACCTTAATACGATGATGTCGGGACTTATGCCCATTCCCTGAAGTTCCTTGACGGAATGCTGAGTAGGCTTTGATTTATGCTCGTCCGAACCGTGTAGAAACGGAACCAGCGTCACATGAATAAACAAGCTGTTCTCACGTCCTACTTCGAGCGAAATTTGCCTTACCGCCTCTAAAAACGGCTGTGATTCTATATCGCCCGTAGTTCCGCCGATTTCGGTTATGACAACGTCAGCGTCAGTCTTTTCGGCTACACTGTAAACAAAATTTTTTATTTCGTTGGTAACGTGCGGAATTACCTGAACGGTAGAGCCCAGGTATTCGCCGTTACGTTCTTTATTTAATACGTTCCAATAGACCTTACCGGTAGTAAGGTTGGAAAATTTATTCAGATCTTCATCTATGAATCTTTCGTAGTGACCGAGATCAAGGTCGGTTTCGGCTCCGTCTTCCGTAACGAAAACTTCGCCGTGTTGATAGGGACTCATCGTCCCCGGATCAACGTTTATGTAAGGGTCAAGCTTTTGCGCGGCAACCTTTAAGCCCCTCGCTTTGAGCAATCTGCCCAAAGAAGCCGCCGTGATGCCTTTACCCAGTCCGGATACGACGCCGCCGGTAACGAATATATATTTGGTCATAATTTCTCCTTATGCCCTTTTACCGTTAAGCCGCAAACCCGTGTTTATGCGAAATTATTTGTTGAGGCCAAGCCTTCTCATAACTTCCTGATATGCTTCTTCTACGCCGCCCATATCCCTGCGGAATCTGTCCTTATCGAGCTTTTCCTTGGTGTTTATATCCCACAAACGGCAGGTATCGGGACTGATTTCGTCAGCCAAGACAATGCTTCCGTCTGTCTTTTTACCAAATTCGAGCTTAAAATCGACCAGAGTTATACCGCATTCGACAAAGAAAGCCTTTAAAAAATCGTTGACGGCAAAAGCATATTTCTTTATAGTTTCAATTTCGCTTTCGGTAGCGAGCTTTAACGCAATGGCGTGATAATCGTTTAATAACGGATCGTTGAGTTCATCGTTTTTGTAAGAAAATTCAATGGTTGGCTTTTCGAAAACGATGCCTTCCTCAACGCCGTATCTTTTTGAAAAAGAACCTGCCGAAATATTTCTGACAATAACTTCAAGCGGTACGATAGATACCTTGTGAACGAGCGTTTCTCTATCGTTCAGCTCTTGGATAAAGTGCGTAGGAACGCCTGCTTTTTCAAGCTTTGCCATCAGGTAATTGCTCATAACGTTGTTTATTACGCCCTTTCCGCTGATGCTGCCCTTTTTCAAGCCGTTAAAAGCTGTCGCGTCGTCCTTATACGAGACGATAAGCTTGTCGCTATCCGCCGTTTCGTACACTTTTTTTGCCTTGCCTTCATAAAGCAGTTTTTTCTTTTCCATAATAATAAAATCTCCCTTTTACTTTCCGCTTTCGCCGTAATTTTTGAGAACTCTCGCTGAAGGATCGTCAACGTTGCAGCCTTCCCAAGCCTTGTTGGGCATCCAGAAATCCGCTATCATAAGACTCTGACCTTCGTAATATTTTTCAAACAGCTCCCTATACAGTAAAGATTCCTTCGTAAAAGGTGTGGCGTGAACAAATTTCCTGCGTCTTGCTTCGAATTGCTCGTCGGTGTAGCGTTGGTTTGCATACTCCTTGAGATAATCGACCATAGAATGACCTACGGCGTCGGAAAAGGCAGCTTTTTCTCGCCATAAGATTTCCTCAGGCAAGCAGTCATCCTTTTCGAAGGCGTGACGCAAAAGGTATTTACCTTTATGGTATCTGTTCATTTTCAGCTCAGGGTTTACAGCCATAACGTACCGCACGAAATCCAAATCGCCGAACGGCACGCGAGCTTCCAGCGAGTTTACCGAAATGCACCTGTCCGCCCGTAAAACGTCGTACATATGCAGTTCTCTCACTCTCTTTTGCGACTCTTCCTGAAAGGCTTGCGCGTCAGGAGCGTAATCGGTATATTTGTAACCGAATAGCTCGTCGGATATTTCGCCCGTGAGCAACACCCTTATATCGGTTTTTTCGTGAATAGCCTTGCAGACGAGATACATTCCTATACTGGCCCTTATCGTGGTTATATCGAACGTGCCTAACAGCTTGACTACTTCTTCAAGCGAAGTAATGACGTCTTGCTTAGTGATGATAACCTCGGTGTGCAGGCTGCCGATATAATCGGCGACCTGACGGGCGTATTTTAAGTCGATTGCATCTTCGCTCATACCGATAGCAAAGGTTTTTATAGGTGAACCGCTCAATTTTGCAGATATTGCGCAAACGAGAGAAGAATCGAGTCCTCCCGACAGTAAAAAGCCTACCTTTGCGTCGGATACCAATCTCTTTTCAACGGCTGAAATCAGCTTGTCGTGAATGTTTTTACAAACAGTCTCGACGTCGTCTTCTGAAACTTTATCGACTTTTGCGATATCGTTGTAGCAGACGAATTTGCCGTCCTTATAGTAATGTCCCGGCGGAAAAGGCAAAATTTCTTTTACCATACCCATTAGAATTTTAGGCTCGCTCGCGAAAACGATGACACCTTTTTCGTCATAGCCGTAATACAGCGGTCTGATGCCGATAGGGTCCCTTGCAGCAATAAATGAGTTTTCCTTACTATCATATAACACACAAGCGAACTCTGAGTCAAGCATTTTGAACATTGCTACGCCAAATTCATTATATAAAGGTAATAAAATTTCGCAGTCGGAACCGCTTTGAAACCGATATTTATCTTTAAGTTTTTCTTTGATTTTTTCAAAACCGTAAATTTCGCCGTTACATACCGAGTAGTTGCCGTCAAGAGAAAACGGCTGCATTCCCTCGGGCGTCAGCCCCATTATCGCAAGCCTGCAAAAACCCATAAGCCCCGAGCCCGTATCGACTATGCGACAGTCGTCAGGTCCACGGGATATTGCTCTTTTTAAATGCCGTTCAAATTCCGCTTTATCTTTTCCGCTTGCGCAGTAACTCATTATCGTGCACATATTTTCTCCTTATGACCGCAGTAAACGGTATATCCTGCTTCTGCTCTACGGTATCGGACCGTAGAGCAGAATGCAAGATTTATTATTTTATTCTTCTTGTTCGTCCTGTAAAGCCGAATAACCTTCTTCACCCGTCCTTACCTTGACTACGTTTTCAACGTCGTAAACGAAGATCTTTCCGTCGCCGATGTGTCCGGTATAGAGCGCGTCTTTCGCCGTTTCGATTACGGTGCTTACGGGAATCTTGCTGACGACTATATCTACCTTGACCTTAGGCAACAAGTTTGTCTGTACGGCAACGCCACGGTAATATTCGGGTTTGCCTTTCTGCTGACCGTAACCCATAACGTGCGATACCGTCATACCCGTAATTCCTATGCTGCTCATAGCCTGATTGAGTACGGCAAGCTTTTCTTCCTTGCAGATAATCTGTACTTTGGTGAATTTAGCCCATCCGGTGTTGGTAGCCTTCTTAACGGGTACGGCTTCCTGTACGGGTACGGCTTTTTCAGGAACGACATTCTTAACCGCGCTTTCGGCAACGGGCAATTCCTGAGCAATGCCGCCGTAAGTAACCGCAACGGACGCAAAGTCCGCATATGCGCTCGGCAAACCGTGTTCGGTAGAATCGAGACCTTTGATTTCCTCTTCGGCGGTAACTCTGAGACCGTGGAATTTCTTGATTAACATAAACGTTACCGTCATTGCGATAACCGTATAAGCAACGACCGAAACGACGCCTAAAAGCTGAACGCCGAACTGTCTGAAATCGCCTGTGTATAACAAACCGTTAAGTCCTGCGGGAGCTTTCGGATTTGCCAATAAACCTACCGCTATCGTACCCCAGATACCGTTTGCGCAGTGAACGCCGACGGCACCGACAGGATCGTCGATATGTAATTTCAAATCGAGCAATTCGACGACTGCAACTACGAGTACGCCCGAAACGAGACCTACTACCGTAGCGCCTACGGCGTCGAGAGCGGCACAGCCTGCCGTAATACCTACCAAACCGGCTAAGCATGCGTTCAAGCACATCGATACGTCAGGCTTACCGTTTTTAATCCAGGTGAATATCATCGTCGTGCAGGTTGCAACTGCCGGAGCTATCGTCGTGTTAAGGAATATCGTTGCAAGCTCCGAAGGCGAAGTTGCCGCCGCGCCGTTGAAGCCGTACCAGCCGAACCAGAGGATAAACGCGCCGAGCGCGCCAAGCGGTATGGAGTGACCGGGAATAGCGTTGACTTTAACGACCTTGCCGTTTTCGTCTTTCTCGTATTTACCGATTCTCGGACCCAAGATGATTGCGCCGACAAGAGCGGCTATACCGCCGACGGTATGTATTGCGAGCGAGCCTGCATAATCGTGGAAGCCGAGCTGAGCCAACCAGCCGCCGCCCCAGATCCAGTGAGCTTCGATAGGATAAATTATCAAAGAAATTACCGCCGAATAAATACAGTATGCCGAAAATTTAGTTCTTTCAGCCATTGCGCCTGAAACTATCGTTGCAGTCGTTGCGCAAAATACTAAGTTGAACACGAACGTCGAAGCGCCCGTAAAGCCTTCGGCAGGGCTTGCTATAAATGCGCTGAATTTAGTGAATAAATCTAAGTTAGGAATGCCGATCAGACCAAAGAGCGCGTCTTCGCCCATCATTATCCCGTAACCGAGCAATGAGAACACAACGGTACCGATACAGAAGTCCATAAGGTTCTTCATTATAATATTGCCTGCGTTTTTGGCTCTCGTGAAGCCCGTTTCCACCATGGCAAAACCTGCCTGCATAAAGAATACTAACGCCGCGCCTATCAAATACCAGAATTCTATCGTCATAATAAGTCTCCCTTAATAAGTCTTAATGAATGGTTTGTTTGTTTGTTTGTTTGTTTGTTTGTTTATTTATTTTATCTCACGCCGAAAAGCAAATCTCCGTAGGTCGGGAACGGCCAAGCCTTTTCCGAACACAACGTTTCGGCTTCGTCTACGTCTACCCTTAAATCAGTCATTGCGCTGAGCAAGCCGTCACGGATAGCTTCGGATTGTTTTGTAACCTCGCTTATGCCCTTGACCTTTGCAAGAACCTTTTGCAACGCTTCGGTCTTTTCGTAAATAGAATCGCTTAATGCAGAAAGACTACCTGCTACCTTTGCTTCGTACGTTCCGCCTGCCGTGATATTTGCTTCGAGCTTGGTTTTTGCCGTTTTAGCAAGTTGGTAAACGTAACTTTCAACGGCGGGAAGAATTTCCTTTTTAACCATATCGACCATCGTATTTGCCTCGATAATAACCGTCTTGCAGTAGTTTTCAAGCATAATCTCGCATCTCGATTTCAATTCGGATTCGGTGTAAATGTTGAGTCTCGTGAACATTTCGACGTTCTTTTTATCGAGAAGATGCGGCATACAGTCAACGGTCGTTCTGTAATTTGCCAGGCCTCTTACTTCGGTCGCTTCCTTTATCCAGCTATCGTCATAACCGTTGCCGTTGAAGATAATGCGTTTGTGATCGATAATAGTCTGACGGATAAGCGTATGTAAATCGCGTTCGAAGTTATCCGAAACCTCTAATTGATCGGCAAATTTCTGCAATACGTCGGCTACCGCGCTGTTCAACATAATGTTTGCGCAAGCGATACTGTTTGAAGATCCGAGCATTCTGAATTCGAACTTGTTGCCCGTAAACGCAAACGGGGAAGTTCTGTTTCTGTCAGTCGTATCGCGGAAGAATTTAGGCAAAACCGCAACGCCGAGCTTCATCTGAGTTTTTTCTACGGCGCTGTACTTGGAATCCTTTTCGATAGCTTCTAAAATTCCGTTAAGCTCGTCGCCCAGGAATACGGATACTACCGCAGGCGGAGCTTCGTTTGCGCCGAGACGGTGGTCGTTACCCGCAGTCGCTACTGAAATTCTCAAAAGGTCCTGATAGTCGTCAACGGCTTTGATTACCGCACATAAGAACAACAGGAATTGAGCGTTTTCATAAGGCGTTTCGCCCGGAGTCAACAAGTTTACGCCCGTATCGGTTGCGATAGACCAGTTGTTGTGCTTACCGCTTCCGTTTACGCCTGCGAACGGTTTTTCGTGAAGCAGGCAGACAAGCCCGTGCTTCAAAGCTACCTTTTGCATAATTTCCATCGTCAGCTGGTTATGATCCGTTGCGATGTTGGTCGTTGAATAAATAGGCGCAAGCTCGTGCTGAGCGGGAGCTACTTCGTTATGCTCGGTCTTTGCAAGAATGCCGAGTTTCCATAATTCCTCATTGAGATCAGCCATAAACGCAGCGACTCTCGGTTTGATCACTCCGAAGTAGTGGTCGTCCATCTCCTGTCCCTTTGGCGGTTTTGCACCGAAAAGCGTTCTTCCCGTATAGATAAGATCCTTGCGTTTATCGTACATTTCTCTATCGACAAGGAAATATTCCTGCTCGGGACCTACCGACGAGCGGACGCATTTTACGTTGCCGTTACCGAACAATTTAAGTATTCTTACGGCTTGCGCGCTCAACGCTTCCATAGACCTTAAAAGCGGAGTCTTTTTATCGAGAGCCTCGCCGCCGTATGAGCAGAACGCCGTAGGAATGCACAAGGTCTTACCCTTTATAAATGCGTAAGAAGTCGGATCCCAAGCCGTGTAACCTCTCGCTTCGAATGTAGCTCTCAGACCGCCCGAAGGAAACGACGACGCGTCAGGCTCGCCTTTAATCAGCTCCTTGCCCGAAAACTCCATAATAATTCTGCCGTCCGGAGCAGGACTGATAAAGCTGTCGTGCTTTTCAGCCGTAACGCCCGTTAAAGGCTGGAACCAGTGCGTGTAATGCGTGGCGCCTTTCGAAATAGCCCAATCCTTCATAGCCGTAGCAACTGCGTTAGCTACCGATAAATCGAGCTGTTCGCCTTCGTCGATGGTTTTTTTCAACGATTGATAAACTTTCGCCGAAAGACTCGCTTTCATTACTCTGTCGTCGAAAACCATGCTTCCAAATTGTTCTGTTACGTTACTCATAATAATATCTCCTAAAAAAATTAACTTCTGAAACGACAAAAGGCAAAGGTGCCTTCGAGTTTTTTACTCAAAGACACCTTTGCCTTTATTTTCTCTTATTCTACTACCAAATTTTTTGTTTGTCAACAACCTGATAACGTTTTTTATAAAATTTTAAAAAATTTTTAACGGCTGTTTTTTATAGCTCAGGTATAGGTGTTTATAATGTTTTCCGCAATTTCTCTGCGTGAAACGCATCTGTCCATAGCCTGCTTTTCAATGTAGCGGTGCGCGTCAGCCTCGGTCATCTTTAAATTTTCGATAAGTATCCACTTTGCGTGGTTTACTAACCTTATTTCGCCCATTTTCTCCTCGAGAGTCATAGTCTTTTTCTCGAACCTGCGCAGCCTTTCCTTAGTTGCGCACATCCACCTTAACGACTGTATCATCTGAGGCGTAGTCACGGGCTTTGGCATAACGTACACGCCGAAATCCAACACCTTATCGTAAACGCCTTCGTAAACGTCGCCCTTTACGACGAGCATTGCGATAAGATTATGTTCTGAGCTTGCGTCTACGGAAAATCTCGTGCCGAATTCATCGGATAAAGGCGTGTTTATTATCGCTAAATCGTAAGTCCTTTCGAGCAACGACCGCTTTGCCGAAGAAACGTTATCGACGTATTGCGCCGTCAAACCTTCAAACTGCATAACTATGCGTTGCATCGATTGATTGAACGCGTCGGACGAAGATACGACGAGAAGGTTATAATGCTTTTCTTTGAAATTCATATATTACAACCCCCTTCGGCTATATTCCCGAAACGCCACTCCATTGCGCGCGTCTTTAAATTTATATTATATTATGCGTATTACAAACTCATTCAGTCTTGTCACAATAACAATCGACGACGAATTCGGGTAGATGCTCTGCCACAAACCGACTTTTTTTAGCTTCGGCTTTGGCTTTAACCAAGTCGTCAGGCAAAACGTCGTATTTAGTCTTATCCTGCTCGCTGAGATTATACAGGTTGACGTCGACCGATTCAGGCAGCGCAAGCTTGTTTTCTATTCCGTAACAGCCTGCGTATATCAGAAGCGCAAAGCTCAGATACGGATTTGCCTTTACGTCAGGCGAGCGAAGCTCCAAACGGCGACTTCCGTCAGAAGTCAGCGGAACCCTGATAAGCTGAGACCTGTTGCCTTCCGACCAGGTGATATATTTAGGAGCTTTAAAGCCGCCTAAACGCTTATACGAATCCTTAGTCGGGTTCAAAAATAACGTTATCTCTTTAATTTTATCGAGTATCCCGGCAATAACGAAACTCTGACAATCGCAGGAAGCTACCGCCGACATATTGATGTGAAAACCGCTGCCTGCCTGGTCCTTTAACGGCTTTGGCGAAAAATCGGCGAAAAGTCCGTTACGGCTCGCAACGGTCTTGACGACCGACCTGAACGTTACCGCGTTATCCGCAGCGGTCACGGGATCGGAATACTTGAAGTCTATCTCGTTCTGACCGGGACCGGCTTCGTGATGAGAGCCTTCCGGCGCAATGCCCATCTGTTCAAGCGTAAGACAAATCTCTCTGCGAACGTTTTCGCCTTTATCCTCGGGCGCAATATCCATATAGCCCGCGTTGTCGTAAGGTATATTCGTTCTTTCACCCTTTTCGTCTAAATTGAAAAGATAAAATTCCATTTCCGAGCCGAAAAAGAATTCAACTCCCTGTTTTTTTGCGTAATCCACGGCTTTTTTCAGTTGCCAGCGCATATCGCCTTCAAAAGGCGTGCCGTCGGGATAGGTAACCGAACAGTACATTCTTACCACCCTGCCGTGTTCAGGTCGCCAGGGCAGTATGGATAAAGTATCCGGATCGGGATGAAGATATAAATCCGACTGCGATTCATCGCCGAAACCTGCTATTGCCGAAGCGTCTATCGCAACGCCGTAACTGAACGCGCGGTGAAGCTCTCCCGGCATAATGGAAATATTCTTGTGTTCACCGAAGACGTCGCAAAACGCAAGTCGAATAAACTTGACGTCCTCTTCCTTGACGAATTGTAAAACTTCGTTTACCGAGTATTTCATATCTTCACCCTTCCCGTTTTTTAATTTGCTACGTACATCTGTTTGTACGGATTCTTACTGTTTGGCTTGACGGTGACAAAATTTGAACTCATAATGCTGCTTGCGTCGCCGCCGAAATAACGACAGTATTTTTCTACGAAGCCCTTGATTTGTTCAAGCTCCTCGTCGGTTGCAGGCGAGCAGGTCACCTGAGAAGGAAAATCGATCTCGTCGCCCGTGACTCGCATATAAATTTTACCGCCGTGCATTCCCGTACAAGGAAAATCGCCCACGATACGCTTTCCGCTAAGTCCCAGAACGACTATGACGCCGCCTGCTTGATATTCGCCCAGAAAACTTCCGCAACTTCCGCCTATTACCATATTGGGGACTTTGCTTCCGTATTCTTTCATATGAATGCCGGCTCTATATCCCGCACTGCCTTTAACGAATATCTCACCGCCGCGCATAGCGTAGCCTACCGCGTCGCCTATATCGCCGTGAACGACGATTCTGCCTTCGTTCATAGTGTCGCCTACGGCGTCCTGCGCGTTGCCGTAAACTTCTATCGACGCACCGTTTAAGTATGCGCCGAGCGCATTGCCGGGAACGCCGTGTATGGTGATGCTCTTATCGTTCATTCCCGCGCCGATAAATCTCTGTCCGATACAGTTTTCAAGTACGCATTCGCCGTCGCTTAAGAGTATCTTTTCGTTCAATGCCTTGTAATCAAGACCGTTAGTATCTATTATCATTATACCACACCTTCCAAAATTTTTCTACGTTTATCGTGGCTGTATAGCGATAAACTTGCAGAATTTTTCAACAAATTTATCTCATCTGAGCTAAGTTTTATCTTCTGTCTTATAAGATTGGTGTAAATACCTGCGCTTTCGGCTTTTCCGATTATCATAAATCCCGTCAGATAGCCGTCTTTAACGTAAAGCCTTTTTATTCCGTTGGCGTTATCTTCGATTACCGTACCGCCGTCTTCTTTGCCGAAATAACTTCCTGCGCTCATTGCGTGCATACCGAAAAAGCCGATGGAATTCATCATAACTGAGTTATCAAGAACGCTGTTTCCGCCTGCCATATTGACTCCTGCGCAATGCCCTTGCAGATATGCGTTCGGAAGTATCGCAAGAACCCTGTTTGCACCGAGCGATACGTCGAAACATTCGGTGACGTCGCCCGAAGCGTAAACGCCTTTAAGACTTGTTCTGCACTTTTCATCGACGATTACGCCCCTGTTCGCTTTTGCGCCCGCTTCCTTTAAAATGGACGAATTTGCTCTGACTCCTACCGCAAGAATAACTACGTCAAACGGAACTTCCTTTCCGCTGTTCATAACGGCAACGTCGGTCTTAAACTCGGCAACGCTGTCCTTCAACATAAATTTCACGCCGTGATCGGCAAGAGCCTTTTCCATAAGACTTGCGCACTCGCTATCGAGAATGCTCGAAAGCACCCTGTCGGCTAAGTCGCATACCGTAACGCTCTTTACGCGCTCGACGACGCCTTCTGCGCACTTCAAGCCGATAAGACCTGCGCCCACGATAAGTACGTTTTTATCTTTATCTATCGCCTTTTCGATGTTGAGCATATCGTCTATGGTCATAAACGGATATTTGTGCTCTACGTTTTCCAGCCCCTTAAAGGGCGGAACGAACGGCGACGAGCCCGTCGCCACGCAAACCGAACGGTAGCTCAGCGTTTTACCGTTATCGAGAAAAACCGTCCTTTCTTCCGCCGAGAGCTTTTCGGCTTTTACTCCGTAAAGCACGGTACAGCCGTTTTTTTCGTAAAAATCGTCGCTGCGGTATTTCATTCTTTCAAGGTCCGTTTTACCTTCGAGATAATAAGATATCAAAGGTCTGCCGTAAACGTGATGATTTTCGTACGACACGACGACTATCGGACGCTTTTTATCCCGACTTCTTATTCCTTCTATGCAACCGACGGCTGAAACGCCGTTGCCGATAATAACGTAAGGCTTCATATCATCTCTCCTCAAACACAATCGCGCCGTTAGGGCAACCTTTGACGCACTGCGGCATACCGCCGTTTCCGACGCACAATTCGCATTTTCTGACCACTCCGCTTTCCGAAACGGCAAGCGCGCCGAAAGGACAAACCAACATACAGGTAAGACAGCCTACGCACTTGGTTTTATCTATCGTTACCACGCCGTCTTGCTTGTGAAGCGCACCTGAAATACAACTTTTTATGCAGATAGGATCTTCACAGTGCCTGCAAGATACCGCATACGTTACGCCGTCGCCTTCCACCTTTACGCAAGGATAAACGGGCTTATCTTTTAAGGCTTTTACCATACTGATTTCGCCTGAATTTGCAAACGCACAGTTATATTCGCACAGGTGACAACCTATGCACCTTTCCTCTTTAACAAAAACTCTTTTCATTCTCCTGCGTGTGAGATACCGAGAATCTCAAGCTCCTTCTCATTAAGATTTACGCCTCGCAGCATCAATCGGTTGCCGCGCAGGCTTTCGATGGAGTTAATACCCATACCGCCCATCATCTCTTTTATTTCGTGATTCCAAGCCGTCAGAAGATTGACCAGCCTTTGACTTCCTATATCGGGGTTGAGCCTTTTTACAAGATCAGGTCTTTGAGTCGCTATACCCCAGTTGCATTTACCCGTCTGGCAGGTCCTGCAAAGGTGACAGCCAAGCGCAAGCAGAGCCGAGGTAGCTATATAGCACGCGTCGGCGCCAAGAGCGATGGCTTTTATTACGTCGGAAGCGCTTCTTATGCTTCCGCCAACCACCAACGAAACCTGATTTCTTATGCCCTCGTCGCGCAGTCTTTTATCGACCGACGCCAGCGCAAGCTCGATAGGAATGCCGACGTTATCCCTTATTCTCGTAGGAGCCGCGCCCGTACCGCCTCTGAATCCGTCGATGGCTATAATATCCGCACCGCTTCTTGCGATACCGCTTGCTATCGCCGCAATATTATGAACTGCCGCGACCTTTACTATAACGGGTTTCTGATAGTGAGTAGCTTCCTTTAAGGAATATACGAGTTGCCTTAAATCTTCGATTGAATAAATGTCGTGATGCGGTGCAGGTGAAATTGCGTCCGAGCCTTCGGGAATCATTCTCGTTTTCGATACGTCGCCGACTATTTTTGCGCCGGGAAGGTGTCCGCCGATACCCGGTTTTGCGCCTTGTCCCATCTTGATTTCTATGCCTGCGCCCGCTTGAAGATATTGTTCGCAAACGCCGAACCTGCCCGAAGCCACCTGAACTATGGTGTTTTCGCCGTAGCAATAAAAATCTTCGTGAAGACCGCCTTCGCCAGTGTTATAGTAAATTCCCAATTCCTTTGCCGCCCTTGCGAGCGATTCGTGCGCGTTATAGCTTATCGAACCGTAGCTCATTGCCGAAAACATCACCGGCATCGATAATTTCAACTGCGGTGAAAGCTCGGTCTTTAATTCGCCGTTTTCGTCACGCTCCATTCCGGAAGGTTTTTTTCCGAGATAAACCCTCGTTTCCATCGGCTCACGGAGCGGATCGATAGGCGGATTGGTTACCTGTGAAGCGTTTATCAGTATTTTATCCCAATATACGGGCAACGGCTTCGGATTACCCATCGAGGAAAGCAACACGCCTCCGCTGTTTGCCTGCTTATAGATTTCCTTTATCGTATCTTCCTGCCAGTTGGCGTTTTCCTTTAATCTGTTGTCGTTCTTAACTATTTTTAAAGCTCTCGTAGGACAAAGCGATACGCATCTTTGACAATTTACGCACTTCATTTCATCGCTTACGAGCATCTTTAAATCTTCATCGTAGCGGTGAACTTCGTTGGCGCACTGTCTTTCGCATACCCTGCAAGCTATACAACGGCTTTGGTTTCTTACGACTTCGTATTCATTTGAAACAAACTCTATTCCCATATCAGTAATTACCTTCCTTGACTTTAACTATGACAGGCTCTCCGCCTTTTGGCGCATAAACGTTGCGGACGTCGGGCTCCATAACCCTGATGGCAGCTTCTTCGCTTGCGATAAATACCTTGTCGTCCTTTTCGCCGACTACCATCGACCTTAGTTTTAACCTGTCGTTAAGAGCCATAAGTCCGCCGTCAAAGCCCAACACTATCGAAAACGGTCCCGTGACTAACAATCCTGAATAAACGGCTCTTAAATAAGTCAGCTTTTGCCTCGTCTTTTCGTCGCATTTATCTATCGAACTCCAGAACGGCGCAGAAATTACCGAAGCGACTTCTTCCAAAGTCAGCTTCTGCCGTCTCAGAAGATAATCCACTATATACGTTATAACTTCGGTATCCGTTTGCAGAGTGCATTTATATCCGAACATCTCGATAAACCTGCGGTTTGCGTCGTACGAGGAAATTTCGCCGTTGTGTACGATTGAATAATCGAGCAGGGTGAACGGATGCGCGCCGCCCCACCAGCCGGGGGTGTTAGTCGGGTATCTGCCGTGAGCAGTCCATAAATAGCCCTCGTATTCGTCGAGCTTGTAAAAAACTCCGACGTCCTCGGGATACCCTACCGCTTTGAACGTACCCATATTCTTTCCGCTGGAAAAGACGTATGCGCCCTTAAATCCGGTATTGATTTTCATAACGGTACGCGCCACGAATTCCTTTTCGTCGAGCTGTAACGACGCAAGAACGGATTTTAACGGCGCGACAAAATATCGCCAGATTATCGGCTCGTCGGTAATTTCGGGAATTTTGCGTGTAGGGATAAGCTCCGCCTTAACTATTTCAAAGCCTTCCTTCAAATAAACTTCGCACGCAGATTTTGCGCTCGTATCGTCAAAGAAGATATGTAAAGCGTAAAAATCTTTATACTTGGGGTATATTCCGTAAGCGGCAAAACCGCCGCCTAAACCGTTGGATCTGTCGTGCATAGGCTTCATTGCGTTGATAATGCTTTCGCCCGTCATCTTGTTTCCTTCCCTGGATATCACCGCCGCTATCGCGCAACCCGACGGTATTCTGACTTGACCTTCTTTTTCCATTTTTCACTCCTATTTCACAGGTTTACTTACGTTTGTAAACAAAAAAGACGCCCATTGGCAGGGAAAATCTCCCTTTTTGCCAATGAACGCCTTTGCTCATTTTCAGTCATTATATTCTTTCGGTTTTCATTTGTCAATTATTTTTCGGCACTTGAAAAAATTTTTTATTTTTATTATATTCCGAAGCGGCTGCGAGCGTTAAAGCGTTGCCGACATAACCGCCTTTATCGTGTGCATTCTGTTTTCGGCTTCGTCAAAGACTACCGACTGACTGCTTTCGAATACTTCGTCGGTAACTTCCATATTCCTGCGGTTGAATTTTTCGCCCATTTCCTTGCCGATAGTCGTCTTTAAATCGTGATACGACGGCAGACAGTGCATAAATATAGCCGTTGGCTTAGCATTTTTCATAACGGCGGAATTGACTTCGTAGGGCGCAAGCTCTTTTATGCGCTCTTCCCAAACGCTGACAGGCTCGCCCATAGATACCCATATATCAGTATAGATTACGTCGGCATTCTTCGTAGCTTCCGTGACGTCGCTGATAAATCTCAATTCAGCGCCCGACTGCTCGCTAAACGACTTGCATTTTTCGATAAGCTCCTGATTCGGAAAATACGCCTTAGGCGCGCAAGCGGTATAGTTTATTCCCATCTTCGCACAGCCTATCATAAGCGAATTGCCCATATTGAACCTTGCGTCGCCCATATAAACGAAATTCAAGCCTTTAAGATAGCCGAATTTTTCCTTCATAGTCAATAGATCCGCCAATATCTGCGTGGGATGATATTCGTCCGTCAAGCCGTTCCATACGGGAACCTTCGAGTATCTGGCAAGCTCTGAAACTATGCTTTGGCTGAATCCGCGGTATTCTATTCCGTCGTATATGGAAGATAAAACCCTTGCCGTATCGGCTATGCTTTCCTTTTTTCCTATCTGTGAACCGTTAGGATCGAGATAGGTAACGTTCATTCCCAGATCGTATGAAGCGACTTCGAAAGAACATCTCGTTCTCGTGCTGGTCTTTTCGAAAATCAATGCTACGTTTTTCCCCTGATGAATTTTATGCTGAATACCCGCTTTCTTTTCCGCCTTGAACTTTTCAGCAAGCTCTAAAAGATACTCTATTTCCTCTGCGCTGTAATCCAACAGCGTAAGAAAATCTCTGCCTTTTAAGTTTACCATATTACTCTGCGCAAACCTCCTTGATTATTTTTATTGCCTTTTCCAACTGTTCGAAAGGAACGTTGAGCGCAGGAAGCAATCTCACCTTGGTTTTAGCCGTGAGAACTATCACGCCGCGTTCAAGGCACTTTTTAACGACTTCTCTTGCGTCCTTTTTGGTCTGTATGCCGAGCATAAGACCAAGCCCCGTAACGCCCTCTATTCCCTTTGCGCCGCTAAGCTCCTTAATTATATATTCCGATTTTTCCTTTACCTCAGAAAGGAGCTTATCGTCTATTCTCGAAATAATACTGTATGCGCCTTGGCAAGCGAGCGGATTTCCGCCGAAAGTCGAGCCGTGCTGACCGTAGCCTAACACCGCCTCCGTTTTTTCGTTGAAAAGCGTTGCGCCCATAGGAATGCCGCCTGCAAGACCCTTTGCCGTCGTCACTACGTCAGGCTCGATTTCGTAACCCATATATGCGTAAAGATTTCCGCTTCTGCCGTTACCCGTCTGCACTTCGTCGACGATAAGTAGAATATCTTGCTCGTTTGCAAGCTTTTCAAGCTGCTTGACGAACCCCTTTTCAAGCGGCAACACTCCGCCCTCGCCCTGAACAAGCTCGAACATTATCGCCGCTACCTTGTTGTTTCCGACGGCGGATTTTACCGACTCTATATCGTTTGCCGCGGCGTATATGAAACCGTCGGTCAGCGGCGTAAAATCGTTATGGAAAACTTCCTGTCCCGTAGCCGATAAAGTCGTTATCGTCCTTCCGTGAAAGCTGTTTACCAACGTGACGATATTATAAAATTCCCTGCCCTTTTTTTCCTGAGCGTATTTTCTTGCCGTTTTTATCGCGCATTCGTTGGCTTCCGCGCCCGAATTTGAAAAGAAAACCTTTTTCATACCCGTTCTATTGCACAAAAGCTCGGCAAGCTCTACGCACGGCTTCTGGTAATAAAGATTAGAGGTATGCTGAAACAAATTCATCTGCTTCGTTACGGCTTCTATCCATTCGTCGTCGCAAAAACCGAAGGTGTTTACGGCAATACCCGTACCTAAGTCGATATATTCCTTTCCGTCGGCGTCGTAACACAAAGAGCCCTTTCCCCTCGTTATCTCCAGAGGAAAACGGCTGTAAGTGTTGGCTATATACTGTTTATCACGTTCAAAAATATTCATTCTAAGCCTCGAACATCGTTCCGATACCTTCGTCGGTCAGCATTTCTATTATTATGGAATGAGGAATGGTTCCGTCGATGATAAAGACTCTTTTTACCCCCCATTTCACTGCGTTTACGCAACATTCGGTCTTGGGAATCATTCCGCCTGCGATTACGCCGTTTTCAATGAGCTTTGGCGCGTCGGCTATGCTTATTTTGGAAATAAGCGTGGAAGGATCGTTTTTATCCCTTAAAATACCCGATATATCCGTCATAGAAATAAGACTTTCGGCTTTTAATTCGCCTGCAATCTTTGCAGCCGCCGTATCGGCGTTTACGTTGTAAACGTTGCCATCGTCGTCGCAGGCAACGGTGGAAACTACGGGGATATACCCCTTTTCTATAACGTCGAGTATGGGTGCGGTATTGACTTCGGTAATCTCACCCACAAAGCCGAGCTCCTTTTTCTTGGTGACGGCTTTTATCATCTGCCCGTCGATGCCAGATAAGCCTATTGCTCTACCGCCCTTGGTTCCCAACAAATTGACGAGACTCTTGTTGACTTTGCCGGCTAAAACCATTTGAACTACGTCAACGGTCTCCTTGTCGGTAACCCTGAGTCCGTTCAAAAACACCGTTTCTTTGCCGATTTTTGCCAGCGTGTCGGTGATTTCAGGTCCGCCGCCGTGAACGAGAACTACCTTGATGCCAATAAGCGACAATAAAACTATGTCCTTCATAACGGAATTTTTAAGTTTTTCGTCTATCATAGCGTTTCCGCCGTATTTGACCACTACTATTTTTCCGCTGTATTTTTGAATGTAAGGCAGGGCGTGAACTAAAACTCTCGCCCTTTCCGCGTTAGATATTTCCATTATTTTCACCTTAAGTCCTGTAATCGCCGTTTATCTTGACGTAATCGTAGGTCAAATCGCACCCCCACGCCGTTGCAAGATCCTTTCCCTCGTTTAAATTCACAAGTATTTCTATGCTCTCTTCAAGCAGAATTTCCTTGGCTTTTTCTTCTGAAAAATCTACGCCTGCGCCGTTTTGGCAAACGAGAATCTCGCCCTTTTCAGAGCGGAATGAAACGTCGATTTTATTGACGTCCACTTCGGCTTTCGAATAGCCTATTGCGCAAAGCACCCTTCCCCAGTTAGCGTCGGCTCCGAACATTGCGGCTTTCAACAGCGACGAACAAACTACGGATTTTGCGACGGTCTTTGCCGTGTCTACACAATTTGCTCCGCTTACTTTGCACTCGATAAGCTTTGTTGCGCCCTCGCCGTCGCCCGCTATCATCTTGCACAGATTGACGTTTATGGTGTTAAGCGCATTCATAAACGTTTCGAAATCTTCGCCGTCGGACGTGATTTCCTCGTTTTCAGCCATTCCGTTTGCCATAACGACGACCATATCGTTAGTCGAAGTATCGCCGTCGATACTCAGCATATTAAACGTTGAGCCGACGTCGCTTTTTAACGCCTTGTTCAACATTTCTTTGGAAATTGCGCAGTCGGTGGTGATAAAAACCAACATGGTCGCTAAATCGGGGTGAATCATTCCCGATCCTTTGGCAATTCCGCCCATTTTACACGGCTTTCCGCCTATTTCAAAACTGACTGCAACGGATTTTTCCTTTGTGTCGGTAGTCATAATTCCCTCTGCCGCAAGGTGGCTGTTTTGTGAGCCGAGACCTTTGCAAAGCTCGTCTATTCCGTTTGCGATAGGCTGAATATCCAAAGGCTGACCGATAACGCCGGTTGAAGCTACGACGACGTCGCTTGGTAAAATGCCCAAACGATTTGCTAAAAGCTCGCAGGTCTTTTCGGCTATTTCAACGCCGTTTGCGTTGCAGGTGTTGGCGTTTCCGCTGTTGCATATAACCGCCTGAGCGTAGCCGTCGGATATATGCGATTTCGTGACGGCAAGCGGCGCGCCTTTTACGAGATTAGTCGTATAAACGGCTTGCGTTACGGCTTTTTTCTCGCTGTATATCAACGATAAATCTCTTTTTGTTCTGTTTTTTCTTATTCCGCAGTGTATTCCGTTAGCGGTAAAACCTTTTGCGGCGCATACACCGCCCTGAATAAATTCCATTACATTCTCCTTATAACTCAAGTCCCGTTTCGGCGTCCGCGCCCAAAACGTAATTCAGACACTCTATCGCCGCGCCCGAGGCGCCCTTTCCGAGGTTATCGTACCTTGCTACCAATAAAATTCTGTCATCGTTACCGAAAACGGATATACCCATTACGTCCTTTTTCGAGTATTTTCCGCTCGATAAAAATCCGTTTTCGTCAACGCCGTCGTAAAAGACGATTTTGCCGTTGTATTGCTTTTTATAAAGCTCGACGATATCCGATTTTGTAAAGCCGTCGGTCAGATCTTCCTTAAACAGCGGAACAGTCACTTCCATACCGCTGTAAAACGGAGCGACTATCGGCAGAAAGCAAGGCGCGTTTTCCGTACCCGTATAGTAAACCATTTCCTTTAAATGCTTGTGAGTCTGGCTGAGTCCGTATTGGCGAGGAAAGTCTGATAGGCTATCCCTGCAATCGCTCTCGTAATCGGCTATCATTTTCTTTCCGCCGCCGCTGTAACCCGTAAGCGAAGTACAGCTCAGCCTTGCTCGGCTTTTCAAAATTCCGTTATCGACGAGCGGTTTTACCAAAGCGATATATCCGCTTGCGTGACAGCCCGGAACGGCAATCTTTTTCGCCGTTTTTACTTTTTTATCAAAATCTGCGATAACCTCGGGAAAACCGTACAACCAACCGCTTTCGGTTCTGTGCGCGGTGGACGTATCGATTATAACCGTTTTATCGTTTTCGAGAAAGGAAACAGATTGCCTTGAAGCGTCGTCGGGCAAGCATAAAAAGGTTACGTCGCTGTCGTTTATTGCCGATTTTCTTGCCGAAGCACTCTTTCTGTCGTCACCGCTTAAAGCGATAAGCTCTATATCCTTTCTTTCTCCTAATCTTTCGTATATTCTCAGACCGGTAGTGCCTGCGCTTCCGTCAATAAATATTTTTTTCATTCTCTAAAAACGCCTTGTTATCCTTAATTTGTTTTGCTACCGAAAGCGGACCCGTTCCGCCTTCCGAAATGCGTTTTGCAACACAGGTTTCGAGCGAGATTTCAGTATATAAATCGCCGTCGAAAAGAGGACTTATTTCCTTATATTCTTCCAGCGGAATATCTTCAAGAACTCTGTCTTCACGAACACATTTTCCTACGATTGCGCCGACCGTTTTATACGCAGACCTGAAAGGCATACCCTTTTTCGTAAGATAATCTGCAAGGTCGGTGGCGTTTATAAAGCCTTTTTTTGCCGCCGTGTACATATTATCCTTCAACGACTTCATCGTATCAAGCATCGGCGTGAACACCAAAAGGCACTTTTTAACAGTTTCAACCGCGTCGAAAATACATTCCTTATCTTCCTGCATATCCTTGTTGTAAGCAAGCGGCAAACCCTTCAAAACGGTAAGCATCGCAAAAAGATCGCCGTAAACCCTGCCCGTTTTTCCGCGGATAAGCTCCGCCATGTCGGAATTCTTCTTCTGCGGCATTATGCTCGAACCCGTCGTAAAGCTGTCCGAAAGCTCGACAAACTTGAATTCCCAGCTCGACCAGAGTATTATCTCTTCGGAAAATCTCGAAAGATGCATCATAATAAGCGAAAAGCACGATAACAATTCAACGCAGAAATCTCTATCCGAAACGCCGTCGATACTGTTTGCCGTTACGCCGTCGAAACCGAGCTTTTCGGCAACGAAATGCCTGTCGGTGTTATAGGTCGTGCCAGCCAAAGCACAGCTACCCAAAGGCGATAGGTTCATACGCTTCAAAGCGTCTTTGAGCCTTGAATAATCACGAATGAACATCTGAGCATACGCTAAAAGATGCTCGGCAAAGGTTATGGGTTGCGCTCTTTGAAGATGGGTATATCCCGGCATTATCGCGTCGGTATTTTCTTCGGCTTTGAGATTTATCGTCGCTATGAGCTTTAACAGCATATCGGCAATTTCCCTGCTTTCGTCCCGAAGATACATTCTTATATCCAGCGCAACCTGGTCGTTACGGCTTCTTGCCGTGTGCAGTTTTTTGCCCACGTCGCCTATGCGGTTTATGAGATTTTCCTCGACGAACATATGAATATCTTCGCTATCGGACGATATTTCAAGCTCGCCCGAGATTATATCGTCCATTATACCGCTTAGCCCTTCTATAATCTTTTCGGCGTCGTCGTCGGTAATTATGCCTTGCTTTGCCAGCATACTTGCGTGCGCTATCGAGCCGGTTATATCCTGACGAAACATTTTTTTATCGAAACTTATGGAAGAATTGAAATCGTCGGCGTCGCTGTTAAGCACACCGTCGCATCTTCCAGCCCACATTTTTGCCATATCTTTTCCTTAACCGAAAGTGATGATTTATTTTTTGATTTTTGCGTCAACCTGAGCCTGAACCTTAATCGGCAAACCGAACAGATTGATAAAGCCTGCGGAATCAGCCTGATTGTAAACGTGATCTTCGCCGAAGGTTGCAATCTCTTCCGAATAAAGCGAATAATCGCTCTTTGCGCCGGCTTTTATTATGTTTCCTTTATAAAGTTTAAGCCTTACGAAGCCCGTAACCCTTTCCTGCGTTTTATCAACGAACGCCGACAAAGCTTCACGCAAAGGCGTGAACCACTGTCCGTTATATACAAGGTCTGCAAAGGTGATTGCAAGCTCCTGCTTTTTGTGCATAGTCGTCTTGTCGAGACACAACGTTTCAAGATAGTTATGAGCAAAATATAAAATTGCTCCGCCCGGCGTTTCATATACGCCGCGGCACTTCATACCTACAAGACGGTTTTCGACTATATCCAATAAGCCTATGCCGTTTGCTCCGCCGAGCTTGTTGAGTTCGAGTATAATTTCCTTTGCGCTCATCTTGTTGCCGTTCAACGCAACGGGAACGCCCTTTTCAAACTCCATCGTGATATACGTCGGCTTATCGGGTGCGTCGATAGGCGATACTCCCATTTCGAGGAAGCCCTTCTTTTCGTACTGCGGCTCGTTCATAGCGTCTTCGAGATCAAGTCCTTCGTGCGAAAGGTGCCATAAGTTTTTATCCTTGCTGTAATTTGTTTCACGGTTGATTTTGAGCGGAACGTTGTGCTTTTCGGCATATTCGATCTCTTCTTCACGGCTCTTTATCGACCATTCGCGCCAAGGAGCAATTATCGGCATATCAGGAGCAAAAGCCTTTATTGCAAGCTCGAAACGAACCTGGTCGTTGCCCTTTCCCGTGCAACCGTGACAGATTGCGTCTGCGCCTTCCTTGATGGCTATCTCGGCAATTCTCTTTGCGATGATAGGACGTGCAAACGACGTGCCGAGCATATATTCTTCGTATAATGCGCCTGCCTTTACGGTAGGTATTATGTAGTCGTTGACGAATTCTTCCGTCAAATCTTCTATATAAAGTTTTGAAGCGCCGGTCTTTAACGCCTTTTCTTCAAGACCTTCGAGCTCGTCGGCTTGTCCGACGTTGCCCGATACCGCAATTACTTCGCAGTTGTTGTAATTCTCTTTAAGCCAGGGAATTATGATGGACGTGTCAAGTCCGCCCGAGTATGCAAGTACTACTTTTTTTATATTCTTCTTATCCATATTATAATACGCCTCCACGTTAACTGTAAAAATTATACCAACCATCACACTCTATGTCAAACATTTTATTGTATATTTTTTAAATTTCACTTGCAAAAATTAAAAATATTATTCAAATTTTGCATAAAATAGTGTATATTCTAATATTTTATACATTTTGCCGCTATCCGTCTGAAAGAAGCGGAAAAAAACTGCCCGACGCTGTCTGCAAAAGCAAAAAGCGTCGGGCGAAGTTATTTTCGTTATACCGAGTATTGAGTATCAGTCGTTTCTTACGTGAACGTCGAGCTGGTTGAACGGTATTTCGATTCCGTTTGCGTCGAACTGAGTTTTAACCCTTTCGAGAAGGTCGAATTTGACGTCCCAATACGTTTTATTGTTAGTCCAGACCTTTGCGGTGATTTCGATGCAGCTTTCCGCGTGGTTGGTAACCCTTACGAACGGCTTCGGATCTTTGAGAATAAGCTCGTGATTATCGATAATTTCTCCGATAATTTTCTTAGCCTGTTCAAAATCGACCGAATACGCTACGGAAAATACTACGTCCACCCTCCTCAATTCCTTTTCGGAATAATTTACGATAGTGCTTGTCGAAAGCGAGCCGTTAGGAACGTAGATTACCTTGTTATCGGGGGTTATCAGCCTCGTAGTGCAGATACGGATATCGTCCACGGTGCCTTCGTAGCCCATTGCGCTTATGTAATCGTCAACTTTGAACGGACGGGTAAGTATAAGCATTACGCCGCCTGCCAAGTTGGAAAGCGTTCCGTTTACGGCAAGACCTACGCATACGCCCAAGGAAGCAAACAGAGCCGCAAAGCCGCTCGTATCGATTCCGAGATAACCTATAAGGCAGGTAACGACGACGATTTTAAGCAAGATATTTATAACCCTGCTAAGCGTTTTACTGATGGTTTTATCCATCCTTTTTTCAGCGATTGCCTTCTGGCTTTTTCTTTCGAATCTTCTCGTGAAATAATTGATGAGTTTGAACGAAATAAACAGCACGATAAGGGCGATTACTATCTTTATACCCGTATTCGTCAGCCAGCTTAGCACTTGCTGACCTATTGCGCTCCAATCGATGCTTTTTGTAGCCGAAGCCGTTTCAGCTACGCCGCTCAATGACGTTTCAACAGACGTTGACATTGTTTTTTTTCTCCTTTTGTTTTTTATTTTTGTTATTCTGACGCCGAGTAATCCGCTCAGCTGTTCATTCTGTAATATTCACCCTTTAAGCCCATAAGAGTTTCGTGGTCGCCACTCTCGATAATTCTGCCTTTTTCCATAACCATTATGTTATCGGCGTTTTTTATCGTGGACAGCCTGTGCGCTATTACGAAAACAGTCCTGCCTTTCATAAGGTTATCCATACCCTTTTGCACGATAGATTCCGTTCTCGTATCGATAGAGCTCGTAGCTTCGTCAAGTATCATAACCGGCGGATCGGCTATGGCTACCCTTGCGATAGATAAAAGCTGTCTTTGTCCCTGCGAAAGATTGGCTCCGTCGCCCGTGATGAAGGTGTCGTAGCCGTCGGGAAGAAGATTGATAAATTCGTCTGCGTGGGCTAAATGCGCAGCCTTTTCCACCTCTTCGTCGGTAGCCGAGAGCTTGCCGTAGCGTATATTATCCCCGATAGTGCCTGTGAACAGGTGAACGTCCTGCAAAACTATGCCGAGACATCGCCTTAAATCCGACTTCTTTATCTTGTTTATGTTGATACCGTCGAAACGTATTTTTCCGTCGTCTATATCGTAAAAGCGGTTTATAAGGTTGGTTATAGTCGTCTTTCCCGCGCCGGTCGCGCCGACAAACGCCACCTTTTTTCCCGGCGCAACGTCGATATTTATATCGGATAAAACCTGTTTTTCGCCGTCGTAAGAAAAGTCTACGTTTTCGAGATGGACTTGACCTTCAACTGGTTTTATGGTTACCGAACCGTCGCCATGGGGGTGTTTCCAGGCAAAGATTTTGCCGTTTGCATCTTCTTTGAGCTCATCGCCTGCGTAAGTTGCCTTAATCAGCGTGACGTAAGCCTTATCTGTTTCGGGCTGTTCGTCGATAAGCTCGAAAATACGCTCCGCGCCTGCTAAAGCCATAACGATGGAATTGAACTGTTGCGATACCGTGTTTATCGGTCGGGTAAAAGTCCTTGAAAGCAGCAGAAACGCCGCAATGACTGCGATGGCTTCGGTTGTCGTATTTACGCCGATAAGTCCGCCGTTTAACGCCATTACGCCGCCGATTATAGCAATCAGAGCATACTGAACGTAGCCGAGATTGCCCATGACGGGCATAAATATGTTGGCGTACTTGTTGGCGTTCGTCGTATTCTGACAAAGCTCATCGTTGATAGCTTCGAATTCGTCTACGCAATTTTTTTCACGGCAGAAAACTTTTACGACCTTCTGACCGTTTATCATCTCTTCGATATATCCGTTGACTTTTCCTACGGAGCGTTGCTGTCTGACGAAATACGACGCGCTTCTCGAACCGATCGCCTTTATTGCAAAGAACGAAGCAAACACCGTTAAAAGCACTATTACCGTCATCTGCCAGCTCGTTCTGAACATAGCTACAAGCGATACGATTATCGTAAGCAGCGACGACAAGATGTTAGGAATCGCCTGCGATACGAACTGCTCCAACGCGTCGGTATCGTTGGTGAAACGGCTCATAGTGTCGCCGAAGCTGTGCGTATCGAAATATTTGACAGGCAGCGACTGCATTTTACGGAACATATCGTTTCTGACGTCTTTGAGCAACGACTGGGATATGACCGCCATTAAAACGACGTATAATAGCGAAGCTACGATGCCGGCCGCAAATATGCCTATCATCACTCCGATTTCCTGCAAAATAGGTCGAAAATCGACCGATAGCCCCATATTAACGTTCTTAAGCTGTGCTTCGATAAGAATAATTAGCTCCTTTATAAACGACGCGCTGTAAACGGAAGCTACCGAGCTTATGCCTATACATATAACGGCGATTATAAATTTGATCTTATGCTTGAACAGCAGAGAAAAAATCATTTTAAAAGTCTTTACAGGCGACTTGACTTTCATAGCCGACTTGCTGTCAGGCGTTTTGGCTTTCATCGAAATCACCCCCTACCTGAGAATTGAATACTTCGCTGTAAATACGAGACGTTTTAAGCAATTCGTCGTGAGTGCCTACGCTTTCAACTTCACCGCCGTCGAGAACGAAAATTTTATCCGCGTCCATAACGGACGATATGCGCTGAGCTATTATGATTTTCGTAGTCTCGGGCATAAACTGCCTTAGCGACGCTTTTATGTTTTTATCGGTCGTGACGTCAACTGCGCTCGTAGAGTCGTCAAGGACGAGTATTTTAGGGTGAGTCATAAGCGCCCTTGCGATACAGAGACGTTGTTTCTGACCGCCTGAAAAGTTTGCGCCGCCTTGCTCGACTTCGGTATCCAGACCGCCTTTATTCATAATCGTATCGTAAATTCGGGCGAGCTTTAACGCCTGATACATTTCTTCGTCGGTGGCGTTTTCGTTGCCCCACGCAAGATTGCTTCTTACCGTACCCTGAAAAAGAACGTTCTTCTGCAAAACGAAAGCAACGCCGTTTCTCAACGCCTCGAGATTATATTCCCTTACGTTAACGCCGCCGACTTTTACGACGCCGTTCATTACGTCGTAAAGGCGTGGCAAAAGCTGAACCAAAGTCGTCTTTCCGCTACCCGTACCGCCGATTATTCCCACGGTTTCGCCCGATTTTATTTCTATATTTATATTTTTCAACGCCAGCTTTTTAACGTTATTCGAATATGAAAAATCTACGTTTTCAAACGAAACGCTACCGTCCTTAACGCAGTTAAGTCCGTTTTCAGGCGAAGCTATATCCGCCTTTTCTTCGAGAATTTCGCAAATTCTTTCGGCTGACGTTCGGGAAATCGTAATTGTCGCAAAGACCATCGAAAGCATCATAAGACTCATTAAAATCTGCGTGGAATACGTTATCAGCGTTGAAAGCTTGCTCACCGAAAGCAACGCCTGATTGGAATCTATGATTTTTACCGCGCCGAAATACGCAATTACTATTATGACGATATACATCGATAACTGCATCAAAGGATTGTTGAGCGCAAGTATCTTCTGAGCTTTGGTAAAATTCCGACAAATATCTTCGGATACGGAATTGAACTTTTCGATTTCGTAATCTTCCCGTACGTTGGATTTAACTACCCTTATCGCCCTGACGTTCTCTTCCACGACCTGATTCAATCTGTCGTATTTTTTAAATATTACCTTGAATACGTTGTAAGCCGATTTGAATATCAGAAACAAACCTAACACCATCAACGGAACTACGAAAACGTAAACTACTGCAAGATTTCCGCCCAGAACAAGCGTGGCAATCAGCGCGAACACGAGCATAAACGGGCATCTGATAGCCACCCTTATCATCATCTGAAAGGCGTTTTGAACCATATTTACATCGGTCGTCATTCTCGTTACTATGCTCGATGGCGAAAACTTATCTATATTCGAAAACGAATATTTCTGAACCTGAGCGTACATTTCGTTTCTGACGTTCTTAGCAAAGCCCGCCGCCGCGACGGCGCATTCTCTGCCGCTTAATATACCGAACGACAACGCAAGCAACGCCATCAGAACGATAACCGTACCGTATATAAAAATCGCCTTCATATCGCCTTCTTCTACGCCGGCCAGCAAAAAGGTCATCGTGTACGGTATCAGAATATCGAAAACACATTCTATCATAACGAATAAAGGAGCTAAAATTGCGTGAATTTTATACCCTTTTACGCATAACAGAAGTCTTTTCCAAAGCTTTATCATTCATTCACCCTCTAACAAAGTCAGTCTCCGAAACAGCCTGCCGCAAGATATGCGCTAAGCACTATATACCCCAATGCGCCGCAGATAACCGAAAGATATTCGAGCGCAAACAGTCCGCAAAATACATATGAAAGGACGGCAAGAACGACGTCTGCCGCTATCACCGCAACCGAAAGGCGTTTTATCCTTCTAAGCTTTTTCGCCGCGCCGAAAAGATATGGCAAGGTCTTTATATCGTCGTTATTTATCGTTACGTCGCCGCAGGCGGCAAAGGAAACGTCCTTGCCGAAGCCGACGGCGACAACCCTTTTACCCTTGAAATCCTTTTCCTTGAAATCTATCTGCTTTCTGACGTCTTCGCTAAGCTCGGTATCGAAGTTGGTTTTTAAACTCTTTACGTTAAGCGAAACGAGCTCTTTCATCGCGCCGATAGCGTCCTGTCTGAGAACGCCCTCTTTGGTAAGCACGCTCGCGTCCAACTCGAAAGCGTTTGCTTCCGAAAGCTTTTCAAGGCTCGCCAACGTTTTGAACTCTACCCCGGCAATATGCAGTTTAACCGCCTTATAGCACAGTATAATTCTGTAAACTTCCTCGCAAGCAGTCAGAAGAATAAGCGAGACGGAAGCTACGACTACTGCGTCGTTATACTCCCGAAACTGAGGAAATAAAAACGCAAACGAGCCGAAAGCAAGAACCAGCGAAATGAAATATGCGATTTTTACAAGCTTGTTGTTTTTGAGCATATCAAGCGTATTTGCGAAAATTTCTTCGGCTTTTCCCTTTTGAAAAACCTGCTCGGCTTCTAATTGAATTTTCGTCGTTAAAAACTGTTTTAACGCTATAAAGAACGCGTAACCGAACGAGACGGTTGCTCCGCCGCTTAACCCGAAAAAGACTACGGACGACGCAATCAGCACTACGACGACGTAGCTTGACGAAATTACCCGCTTTTTCATAACGGCTTTGATTATCTCGTAAATGACGTCGTACGCGCTTATTGCGAAAGCTATTATATAAACTGCCGTCTTAATTCCGAACGACGAGTTCGAACCCGGCAGAAAATATCCGACGATAAGCAGTATCAAAGAAAGCGAAAGCTCGCACAACCTTGAAACTGATTCCTTTTTAAAAGCTTTCTTCCGCTCCTCAAGGGTCTTTTCTTCTTCGGCCGGTTCTTCTTTATCGTCGACGACAGGTTGCGTATCCACGCTGTTTTCCCGATCGTTTTCGGCGGATATTTCTTCGCTGATTTCGGCTTTAACCGTGCTATTTAGCGACTTTTCGACGTTTTTTGCGTTTTGTGAAGTTGAAGCTTGTTCCGCCCTTGAAACGACTGCACCATAGTTTTGCGCAATCTCTTTTACGTTGGAAAAAACAGATTTTTCTTCGGCTTCGTCATAGACGTTGACGATTATATACCCGTTTTTTATCTTGCACGAGGTTACGAAGGCAAGTTCGGTGACATCGTTCCTGATAGCTTTTGCATTAGCCGTATTTTTTATCGAATATTTACAGACGGACATAACTACTCCTGTTCACTTTCCGAGTAAGATTTTTTACTTTTTACTATTTTAGCATTTAAAAATTTGAGTGTCAACTTTTGAAAAACGGCGTATTAAAGTATTCACACAATTTTAATAATATTTTTCTCTGAGCCGGATTTATTACAAAAGCCTTATTTTGAAGCGCTTTCGCTTATAATTTTGCCGAGAGAATTGTTTTTTGTTGTAAAATAGGATCAAATATGTTAAAATATTTAAAACGTAAAAATCAAAAAAGCGGTGTAAAAGTTGGGATATGAACAAAAAAGTTGAAAAATACGAAAAAATAACCCCCGACGTCAACGAGGGACTGAGCAGCGAAATCGTCGAATTGAGAAAAAGACAAAACCTTACCAACCAGATCAGGGAAAGCTCTTTTAAAAGCTATATGAGTATAGTCTGGAAAAATTGCTTTACATTTTTTAACGTTCTCTGTCTCGTATGCGTCGTTGCGCTTCTCATAGTGCGCGCTCCGATAGCCAATTTTTCGTTTGCGCTGATTTTCGGGCTTAATCTTATCATAGGAATCGTTCAGGAAATCCGTTCCAAATTCATAGTCGAAAAGCTAAAAATCGTCAGCGATTGTAAAGCAGTAGTTATACGAGACGGAAAAAGGTCGGAAATCGCCACGAAGAATATCGTCCTTGACGACGTAATCTATCTCGAGTTAGGCAATCAGATACCTACCGATTCCGTAATTTTAGAAGGCTGTGTGGAAATCAACGAGTCGATGCTTACGGGCGAATCGGTACCCGTCAAAAAAGGCGTCGGCGAAGTAGTTTACGGCGGAAGCTTTATCGTTTCGGGCAGCTGTTTTTGTCAGGTTGACAAGGTAGCGACGGATAATTTTGCTCAAAAGCTCTCTCAGGCTGCAAAAAAACACAAAAGCCCCGTTTCAAAGCTTATGAATGCGATGAACCTCATAATTAAAACCATCGGTTTTGCCATTGTGCCTATCGGCGTCGTGATGTTTATCGTCAACTATTTCAACCTGTCGTCATCTTATTCGGACGCAATTCTTCTTCAACAAGCCGTGCTCAGAACTTCCACCGTCGTTATAGGAATGATACCATCGGGAATGTTCCTTTTAACCACTATGGCTCTTGCAGTAGGGATTATCAATCTTTCCACGCACAACACTCTCATTCAGGATATGTATTCTTTGGAAATGCTTGCGCGAGTAGACGTTTTATGCCTCGACAAAACGGGAACCATTACAGACGGAAATATGAAGGTGAGCAAGATTATTCCGCTGAACGGCAACGACGAACAATCGGTTTCCGACGTTATGGCGTGCCTGCAAAAATGCCTGCACGACAACAACCAGACGGCAAAAGCTCTCAACGATTATTTCTGCAATTATTCGTCGGATAAATTCAAAGCTACCGACGTTCTGCACTTTTCTTCTGAAAGAAAGCTCAGCGCGGTTTCTTTCGAAGGCTGCGGAACGTACGTATTCGGCGCTCCGTCGTTCGTATTGAACGAGTTGCCCGAAGATATTAAACGGCAGATAGACGATTGCCTCGCAAGCGGAATGAGAGTTCTGCTTTTAGCGCACTCACCTGACGCCATCTGCAACGAGACTGCGCCCTGCAACGTGACGGCGGTTGCGCTTATCGTGCTCGAAGACCACGTTCGGAGCGAGGCGATAGCAACTATCGAATGGTTTAAAAACAACAGCGTGGACGTAAAGGTTATTTCGGGCGACGACCCCGGAGCCGTTTCTCAAATTGCTATGCGGGCAGGCGTTAAGGACGCCGACAAATATCTCGACCTTACGACGGTAGGCAACGACGAGTTAAGAGAGCTTGCAGATAAATACACCGTCTTTGGCAGAGTCTCGCCCGAGCAAAAACAGATTATCGTAAAAGCGTTGAAAGAAAAAGGACGAGTCGTAGGAATGACGGGCGACGGCGTAAACGACATATTGGCGATGAAGGAAGCCGATTGTTCCATAACCGTTGCGACGGGCTCGGACGCCGCTAAATCGGTTGCGAAAATAGTGTTGCTCGACGACGATTTCAACTCTATGCCTAAGGTCGTTATCGAAGGAAGGAGAGTTATCAATAACATTCAGCAAACTTCTTCGATTTACCTGATGAAAACTATTTTTACAGCCGTTATAGCAATATTTTCTATCGTTATGCGCTCGCCTTATCCGTTCGAACCGCGACATATGATTGCGCTCGAATGGCTGATTATCGGTATTCCTCCGTTCTTTATATCCATTCAGCCGAATAAAAATCTCGTCAAGGGCAACTTTATCAGCGAAGTGCTGTATAAGGCTATCCCCGGCGCACTCGTCCTTGTTTTAAACGTAGCGATAATATCGCTTTTAGGAAGAGCTATTCAGACTTCGGAGCTTATGTTGACGTCAATGCGTATCGTTGCGTTGACTTTGGGCGGTTGGGCGTTTTTGACGATGCTGTGCAAGCCTTACAACAAATACAGAACCTGCCTTATGGTTATAGACACCCTGGTTTTATGCGTATGGATATTTTTCCTTGCCGATACGAGCTTTTTCGGACTCGCTTCGCTTTTGCCCTTATCTGAGACTTGGGTAAATTTGCTTTTGATTTTAGGAGTCGTAATCATAGATTTCCCGATTTTGTTCTTTGCTAACAAGCTCGTCGTCAAAATTTCTGAAAAACTGAAAAAAGCAAAGTAAAATAATCCGATTAGCACACGCCGGTTAAATCGGAATACGTCTTGGCTATTTTAAATAACGATATAAAACGCCGTAAAACGCTTAAAATACAAAACGCCCGTTTTCAAATATTATAATATAGCAAAAAAATTTGCGCCGAAGAAAAGTCTTCGGCGCATTTTCAATCGAAAAATAAAGCCTATTCAAACGTGTTTTGAAATATTTAAAAAAATTAAAAAATTTTACCAACAATTTTTCGAGTTTGATTGTTGTTATTAGTGAAAGGGTTAAATCCGACAAAAAAAGTTTAAAGGAGTAAGAAAATGAAAAACAAAAAATCAAAGGTTAAGTTACTCGCATCAGCGGTTGCAGGTCTTGTTATCGCTTCGACCTTCTGCCTGACAGCCTGCAACAGCAGCGCAGACACTTCGGCAAGCTTGTCGAGCGAAGAATTTTACGGCGTAGGCAGCGTTACCACGGTAAAGCTTCTCGGAAACACTTTAAACGCTTCCGCAGTCAATGCTTTGACTTCCGTTACAGAAGAAGTATTGCCCGAAACCTCCGAAAGCGCGGAGACTTCTTCGGATACCTCGCCTGACGTTTCAGTCGATTCAAGCGATTCGACGGTTATCGACGAAGTTGTGGACGAAGCTGAAAAATTCAACAGATATTTTTCCGCGCTCGACAGCTTTTTAGGCGACGAAACGATAAGCGTCGAAAGAGTTGAAAACACCGACGAAGAATTTGCTCAGTACTCGACGAAGCTCATCATCAACGGCAAAAACATCAAAGGCGAAAGCCAGGTATTCGTTCTTTACTTCAACGAAAATCTGACCGATACCAAGGTAGAAGCCGATGACGACGAAGAAGAAACGACCGCTAAGTACGACCTTGAAGGCGTTATGGTTTTCGACGGAGAAACTTACTGTCTCAAAGGCGTAAGAATCACCGAGTCCGAATCAGACGAAAACGAAGAAGTTATGAAAATATGCGCATACAAGGAAAGCGATCCTTTCACCTACGTCGAAATGGTCCAGAAGCTTTCGGTTGAAGAAGGCGAAAAGGAAATCGAATACGTTTACCGCATATTTAAAGACGGAAAGCTCATTGAAGAAACCGCAGTCGAATTCGAAAACGAAACGGAAAACGGCAAGGTAAAAACCGAGTTCGAAATCAAGTTCAAAGCCGATAACAAAATCAGCGCGTACTCTATCGAAAGAAAGGTTACCGACGGCAAGACCGAAATCGACGTAAAATATAACGTTGACGGAAAAGCCGGTAAATTCAGCATCAGCGAAATTTTAGGCGAAGACGGAGAGTCTTACGAATACAAATTCTCTGAAAAAGTTAAAAAGTCTTTCAAAAAAGCGCATAAGGACTTCGGAAAAGATAACAAGGACTTTAAAGATTACGTCGAAAATATAAATTCCGCAATTCGCCATTGACATATTTCAAAATTAAGTATATAATTGGTTTCATTAAGACGATTTGGGGAACTTATGAAACTCGATCAATCGATTTATCGCCTGTCGCAAGGCGATAAATCTGCGTTTAAAGTTATTTACGAAGACACGAAAAAAGCCGTCTATTACACTGCTCTTTCCATTCTGAAGGATAGACATCTTGCGGAAGACGCAATGCAAGCGACTTATCTTTCGGTGATTAAAAACGCTAAATCTTACCGTATAGGCACAAACGCAAGGGCATGGATTATCCGTATCGCCAAAAATCAGGCTCTGAACGATAAAAAACAATTCGACAGAGAAACAGCCGTGGACGAGAGCGAAAACGTAAATCTTTTCGGCTCGTATTCTATGGACGAATTCGGAGCTTTAACCGATTTAGCAGCAAAAAACCTGCCCGAGGACGAATTCAATATTCTGATGATGGTGGCAGTCAGCGGTTACAAACGGCGTGAAGTCGCCTCGATCCTCGATATGCCCGTATCTACCGTAACCTGGAAGTACGGCGTAGCGCTCGAAAAAATGCGTAATTTACTAAAAAACGATTAACGGTATTTGAAAATGAAAAACATTGAAAAACAACTCAAAAAGGAATCTCAGAACGTCGTTCCGGAAATATTTGACAGCGTAATGCAAAAAGCAGAAGAACAAAATCTTTTCGAAGATAACCGCGTTGCGGCTCAGCAAGCAGTACTCGCAACAAACTCGGCTAACAAAACGGTTTTTTCAAACGTCGGACAGAAGTTTATCTATGCGATTTTAGCGGCGGTTCTGATAATTGCCATTTCGGTTACGATAATTTTGCCTAACGTAATAAAAAATCCCGTTCCGTTTGACAATATCGGTCTCGTTCAGCTTACCGTTACCGACTTTTACGGTCTTGGCGCAACGACGGCGACTCAGCTTATTAACAGCGGTTCCGCAAAGCTCAGCGACAGCATTTCCGATAAGGTTGAAAATCAATCCAAGGAATTCGAAAAATACTTCGCTTTGCTCGAAGGTTATCTTTCAGGCGATTTCGTAAAGACTTCCGCAGAAATTAACGCCGACGAAAATTACTCTCAGTATCACACCAAGCTCAACGTCGAAACGCAAAATATTTTAGGCGTCGTAGCCACCTATTCGCTATACTATAACGAAACGTTGGTCAAAAGCTCTTCCGACGACAACGAAGACGAAAGCTATTACACGCTCGACGGAGTGTTCGTAAACGGCGACGTTTATTATCGCTTGAAGGGTTTAAGAAGCGTCGAAGCCGAAGACGACGAAACCGAGGAGACCTTGAAATTGGAAGTTTACAATTCGTCGGACAACGATTATTACGTCGAGGTCGAACAGGAAATTTCCGTTGAAAACGGCGAAAAAGAAACCTCCTACGTCTATCGCATTTTCAATAACGGAGAAATTTCCGAAGAAACAGCCGTTGCGTTCGAAACCAAAACCAACGGTAATGAAACGAGCTGCGAGCTTGAATTGGAATTCAGAAAAGGCTTGGCAAAGGGTAAATACAACGTAAAACGCGAAAACAGCGACGAGGCGGATATTAAAGTCGAATTCGATTTAGAAGGCGAAAAGAACGATTTTACTATCAAACTTAATCCTGTGGAAAACGGCAAACACGAATATATTTACAATTTCAATCGACCCGACGAACCGGATAAAAATCAATCCGATCCGAAGGACGATAAATTCGGCGGTTTCAGTTTTTCCATCCCCAAAAAAGACGATAAAAGCGTAAATCTTCATTGAGAATAAATTCACTCAAAATCCCTGAAAAAAATTCAGGCTACGAAAGTAGTCTGAATTTTTTTTGTAAATTATCGATTATAGCCGAACTCTCTTTTAAAATGCTTTTCACGGCGATTGAAACGCTCAGGCATTTTTTAAAAAATGTTCCTTTAACTTCGTAAAGGTTTCGTCGCTTATAACGTGCTCTATGCGGCAAGCGTCGTCGTTTGCGGTATTTTTTTCAACGCCTAAAGCCATAAGACAATCGGCAATGACGGTATGTCTTTCAAATATCTTATTCGCCGTATTAAAACCCTCGTCGGTCAAAGAAATATAACCCTCGTCGTCGATTACGATACTTCCCGATTTTTTTAAAAGGCTCATTGCCCTGCTGACGCTCGGCTTGGAATAGCCCGTTTGCCTCACGACGTCGATAGCCCTGACCTTGCTTTGGTTTTGTTTAAGTATTAGAATGTTTTCAAGATACATTTCCGCACTTTCGTTGTTTTTCATACCGCACCCTGATTGACCTTTATATATCCATTATATCACTCCTTTTGCTTTTTTTCAACAATATACTTTTTTGTAAACGTTATTTTTTATTCCGCATAATATAAATTGTAAAAGTTTTTGAGATTTTTTTGTTTTTTTACTTGACAGCAGTATTTTATTGTTGTATTATGATTACGCAGTTAGCAGTTGCTAACTAATATTTTTGACACACGGTTAGCCGCGACTAACCAATGAGGTGATAGTTTATGATGCCTTTGAATTTTGCCGACATCGGCGAAGAAGTTATTATAAAAAAAGTCGGCGGAAACGCCGAGTGCAAGCAACACCTTGCCAATTTAGGGTTTGTCCCCGGCGCAAGGATTTGCATTAAAAGCGAAAATTTCGGCAATCTGATAGTAAGCGTTATGGAATCGAGAATTGCTCTTGATAAAGAGCTGGCGCAAAAAATTATGATTTAGTGACATTTATTTAATTTACAGGAGCATATAATAATGAAAACTTTAAAAGAGTTAAAAGTCGGCGAAACGGCAAAGGTCGTCAAAATCAACGGCTCGGGCGCATTAAAAAGGCGCATAATGGATATGGGAATAACAAAGGGCGTTGAAATTTCGATAAGAAAGGTTGCACCGCTTGGCGATCCAATCGAAATTACGGTGCGCGGCTACGAGCTGTCGCTGAGAAAAAGCGACGCAGATATAATAGACGTCGAATAATTTCGCCCTGCCGCCACTGAAAACGGTTTAAACCGTTTTTTAAAAAGGTATTCAGTTAGCAATTGCTAACTATAATTGCGTAAAAAATAAAAAGGAAGTATTATGGAAGAAAAAAACAAAATCACGATTGCCCTTGCAGGCAATCCGAACGCAGGAAAAACGACGCTGTTTAACGCTCTTACCGGCTCAAATCAATACGTCGGAAACTGGCCGGGCGTTACGGTTGAAAAAAAGGAAGGAACGCTTAAAAACCGTTCCGAAGTCGTAATCACCGACTTACCGGGAATTTATTCGCTTTCGCCATACACGCTTGAAGAGGTCGTTGCGAGAAATTATCTCATCGACGAAAGGCCCGACGCGATACTCAATATCGTTGACGGAACCAATCTTGAAAGGAACTTATATCTCACTTCGCAGCTTACCGAGCTGGGCATACCCGTGACGGTCGCCATAAATATGACCGACGTCGTTAAAAAGCGCGGCGACAAATTAAACTGCGACGAGCTTTCAAAAGCGCTTGGCTGTCCCGTAGTAGAGATTTCCGCGTTAAAGGGCATTGGCGTAGATAAGGCGATAGAAACTGCCGTACAATCGGCGAAAAGCAATAAAACTGTGCCTATGCACACCTTTTCAGGCGTTGTGGAACACGCACTTGCACACGTTGAAGAAGCCTGTTTACATCACTTGCCGACAGAACAGCAGCGTTGGTATGCAATAAAGATTTTCGAAAGCGACAGCGAAGTTCTTAAAAAGCTGAATATAACTCCCGAAGTGCTGGCTCACATAAAGCAAGATATTGTCAGTGCGGAAAACGAGCTTGAAGACGACGCAGAAAGCATAATAACCAACGAAAGATACGTTTATATCGGCAACGTCATTAAGCGCTGTTACAAGAAAAAAGATAAAAGCAGTCTTACCGTATCCGATAAAATAGATAAAGTCGTTACCAACAGGTTTTTGGCTCTGCCCATTTTCATCGCCATAATGTTTTTGGTCTATTTCATATCGGTGACAACCGTAGGCGCGTTTGCAACGGACTGGGCTAACGACGGCGTATTCGGCGACGGCTTTCACCTTTTCGGCATAGGTCAATCCGACTACGAGCAAGCCATGGACGATTATGCTCGGGAAAACCTCTTTACCGATGAATTAAAGAGTATTGTTGACAACGCTGTATCAGCAGGAGTTATCGGCGCACGGGAAATTAAAGACGCAGTAGATAGCGGAAGCTTTGCCGATTTTGACGAAGCCTACTCAACCTACGGCGACTCCTTAGCCGAAGAAGGATTCGATATTTCAGCTATCTACGACTCGGCTTTTTCAGAAGATTCACCCGTTCCCGACGTTTACGATTACGGCTTATACATACCCGGAATACCCGTTCTGGCCGAAAAACTGCTCGTGAAAATAAATTGCGCCGAATGGTTACAATCGCTTTTACTTGACGGCATAATCGGCGGCGTAGGCGCAGTTTTGGGCTTTATTCCGCAAATGATAGTGCTGTTCACCCTGCTTGCGATTCTGGAAGCGTGCGGATATATGGCAAGGATAGCGTTTATTCTCGACAGAATTTTCAGAAGATTCGGGTTATCGGGTAAATCGTTTATACCTATGCTTATAGGTTCGGGTTGCGGCGTTCCGGGAATTATGGCTTCGAGAACGATAGAAAACCAAAAAGACCGCAGAATGACGATAATCACAACGACATTTATGCCTTGTAGCGCAAAGCTACCCATTATCGCACTTATTTCCACCGCGCTGTTTGGCGGAGCCTGGTGGGTTGCGCCGTCGGCATATTTTCTGGGCATAGCTTCTATAATAATATCGGGTATCATACTCAAAAAGACCAGACTCTTCGAAGGCGAGCCCGCACCGTTTGTTATGGAACTACCCGAATACAGAATGCCGTCGGTTAAAAACGTTTTCCGTTCGGTTTGGGAAAGAGCTTCCTCGTTCATCAAAAAGGCAGGAACGATCATTCTTATCTCATCGATAATTATCTGGTTAGGCTCATCGTTTGGCGTTTTGGACGGAAGATTTACTTTCTCGACGGAAATGGCGCTTGAAACAAGCGTTTTAGGGTATATCGCAAGAACCGTTTGTCGTATCTTCTCACCGCTTGGTTTCGGAAATATCAAGGCTACGATAGCAACCGTTATGGGACTTGTCGCCAAAGAAGAAGTCGTAGGCGTATTCGGAGTTCTCGACTTTGAGGGTATGACCAAAATTTCGGCTTACAGCTTCCTTGCGTTCAACCTTTTATGCGCGCCCTGCTTTGCGGCTATCGGCGCAATCAAAAGAGAGATGAACGACGGAAAATGGACGGCTTTTGCAGTAGCTTATCAATGCCTGTTTGCCTACGCCGTATCGCTTGTGATTTTCCAGATCGGCTCGGCTGTTTCAGGAACGGTTTATCCGCTCGGTCTTATATCGGCTATTGCCGTTTCGGGCTTGTTCGTCTATATGCTGTTTATAAAACGCAACAAAAAGAAAACTCTCGAAAGGAATTAAAAACAATGTTAAACTTTCTTATAAACAACTTGGCTACCATTATAATCACGACAATACTCGTTGCGATCGTAGCTCTGATCGTAGTTAAAAAAATCAAGGATAAACGAAAGGGTAAATCGTGCTGCGCTTGCGACTGCGGTTGCTGTCAGCTATCCTGCAAGAAAAACCCGTCTGATACCGACGGCAAATAACGCCGATATTTTAATTGCAAAGTCGGTATTTAGTTTATAACCACACAAAAAGCGCGCTGCCAAGGTGAAATGCACCCCAAAAGTTAGACACTTTTAGGAGGTGCATTTTCAATGGCAAA
>JBJEVF010000018.1:0-21272 GCA_051884215.1 Christensenellaceae bacterium
TTCTATACCGCTCTTTTTGTCAATCGTATATTTATATTATCTTATATTTCCTCGACGTATCGTACGATACGAATAAAAAACGTCTCGAAACACTTGAATTTTTCGTATAATTGCGCTATAACGATATGGCTACGTAAAACCGAAGAAACGTTTAGGCTAACCCGCTATTATTTTGCATAAAGGATAATATGCTCTTTTTGTAAGCATACGTCTATCTCTGTAGAATCCGGTAAAATCGCAAATTCCAATCAATCGTTATACCAATTCATAAACTCGAAGGTATTTTCTTCGCAAACGTAATTTTTATCTTCCGATAACAGCTTTAACGTTCGCTCGTCCGTTTCGTTGCGGTCTTTCTTATCCGAAAGACCTTTAGTTATCATTCTGATAAGCAGCTTATTTATACCGTGAAGCTTCGTTTTATCGATACCGCCCTGCATAGTAAAAAGCGGAATATTTTCAGGCAACGCCGTTGCTTTGCGAACCAAATCGACTGACGAACCGCTTTCGCAAACTCCGATTCCGCAAACAGCCGTAATTTCAAAAATTTTCACCGCTTTTTTATAGCCCTTGACGGTATTTGCGCATAACCATCCTAAATAAATTATTTTTTCGCCTTTTTTAAGATGATTTTTAGCGTCTTTCAAAGCATAAGCTTTAAGTCCCGTTTTAGTTGCAATAATCCGTGCATATTCTGCGGTATGCCCCGTATTGGAAGTATATACTATTGCGCTTGCTTTCATTTTTCATCTCGCTTTTTAAAACGGTTTAACGCTAAATTTAACCGTTTCCACTCTAAAATTATTCAGATTTTTTTAAATAAACCTTGCGATAACCGTCTTATCGCAAGGTTTTTATCGTTTGACTATTTCCGATATTATAACTTTATGACGCTCTGACCGCCCATAAACGGACGAAGTACCTCAGGTATGGTTACAGAGCCGTCGGCGTTCTGGTACTGTTCTATAAGCGCAGGGAACACCCTTGACGTAGCAAGTCCGCTTCCGTTTAAAGTATGAACGAAACCGAGTTTTTTATCTTCGCCCTTAAAGCGAGTGTTGTTGCGCCTTGCCTGATAGTCGTTTGCGTTTGAAACCGAGCTGACTTCCTTGTAAATGCCCATCGAAGGAATCCAGACTTCTATATCGTAGGTGCGCGCCATAGAAGCCGAGCAATCGCCTGCAGCAAGCTTGGAAAGTCTGTAATGCAAACCGAGTTTTTCCATAAGCGAGCAAGCTTTTGCAACAAGCTCCTCGAACGCCTGTTTCGATTTATCGGGGTGAGCGTACTGAACCATCTCGACTTTATTGAACTGATGTCCTCTTATCATACCCCTTTCTTCTGCGCGGTAGCTTCCTGCTTCTTTTCTGTAACACGGAGTGTAAGCAAAAACCTTGATAGGAAGGTTTGCCGCGTCTATTACTTCGCCGGCATACATATTGACGAGTGCGGTTTCGGCGGTAGGCAACATAAAACGTTGTTTCTTTTTATCGCCTTCTTCGTCCTCTATCCAATAGACTTCGTCGCTGAATTTCGGAAACTGTCCTGCGCCAAAGCCGCAGTTGTAGCCGAGCATGTGCGGCGGAAGAATAAATTTATAACCGTCGTTGATATGTTCGCTGATAAAGAAATTCAGAAGCGCCCATTCCAACCTTGCGCCGTCGCCCGTGTACATCCAATATCCGCCGCCTGAAAGCTTTGCTCCGCGCTCGTAATCGATGAGCTTCAATCTGGTGCAAATATCGACGTGGTTTTGCGGAGTAAAACCAAAATCGGGTTTTTCACCGAACACCTTTACTACCCGGTTGTTTTCCTTTTCGCCGGCAAGTAAATCGTCGTCGGGAACGTTGGGAAGCTTTGCGACGAAATCGAAAATTTTATTCGACAGGACTGAAAGCTCGCTGTCGAGAGCTTCTATCTTTTCGCCCAGCTCGCGCATTTCCATAAATATATGCTCGACGGGCTGTCCCTGTTTTTTAAGAGCGGGTATTTCCGAAGAAACCTTGTTCCTTTTAGCCTTTAAAGCTTCTACTTCGGCAATGATTTTCTTTTTGTCGTTATTCCACTTTATAAGCTCGGCAAAATCGACTTCGCAGCCCTTCTTTTTTAAAGATTCCTTTATTTTTTCGGGATTATCTACTATAAGTTTAATATCTAACATAATAAGCCTCGGTTTGATTTTTAATAATTATATAACAACTTAATCATAAAATCAATAAAAAAGCCCGAAATAAATAAATTTAATTAAAACCGAGACCTCAGACGATAACGTAATACCGCCCCTTGCGCACGGCAAGGGGCGGCGTTTACGACGCATAAGCTTATACGTCCAGACGGAAGCCTTCTTCGCAGGCGTCGATAGTTACCGTTTGTCCCGGCAAAATCTTTCCGCCGATAATTTCCTTGGCGATAAGCGTTTCGATATTGGCTTCGATATACCGCTTCAACGGTCTTGCGCCAAAGGTGACGTCAAAACCGCAGGAAACGATTTTGTCCAATGCGCTATCGGTTATCGTAAGCGTAAGCTGTTTTTCTTTAAGACGTTTTTTCAAGCCTTCGAGCATCAATAACGCAATAGATTTTATCTCGTTTGAGGTGAGCGGTTTATAATAGATAATATCGCTCAGCCTATTCAAAAATTCCGGTCTGAAACTGCGCTTTAACAACTGCTCGATATTGCTCCTTGCTTCGGCGGAAATTTCGCCGTCTGCGGTAATTCCGTCGAGTAAAAACTCCGAACCTAAATTGGAGGTGAGAATTATTACGGTGTTCTTGAAATCAACCAGTCTGCCTTGCGAATCGGTCAGTCTGCCGTCGTCGAGAACCTGCAATAAGATATTGAATACGTCGGGATGAGCCTTTTCGACCTCGTCGAACAAAACTACGCTGTAAGGCTTTCTCCTTACCGCCTCGGTAAGCTCGCCGCCTTCGTCGTAACCGACGTATCCCGGAGGCGCACCCACAAGCCTCGACACGCTGAATTTTTCCATATATTCGCTCATATCTATTCTTATAAGGTTCTTCTCGTCGTCGAAAAGCGTCTGAGCCAAAGTTTTGGCAAGCTCGGTTTTACCTACTCCGGTAGGACCTAAGAACAAAAAGCTGCCGATGGGTTTATTTGGATCGTTGATGCCTGCTCGGGACCTGATTATGGCCTCGGAAACCTTCTTTACGGCTTCATCCTGACCGATGACTCTCTTGTGCAAAACATCTTCGAGATGACAGAGCTTTTCTCTTTCGCCTTCAAGTAGTTTTGATACGGGGATATTCGTCCACTTGGCAACGACTTTTGCAATCTCCTCGTCGGTTACCCTGTCGCTCAAAAGCGTTTCCTTGCGCTTTACGGATTTGGCTTCAAGCTCCTGAATTTTATTTTTCAGTTTGGGCAAAGTTCCGAATTTCAATTCTGCGGCGCGGTTGAGGTCGTAATTTCGCTCGGCGGTAGCTATCTCGCCAAGCACCTTTTGCATCTCTTCCCTCGCGCTGTTGATATTGGCTATATCCTGCTTTTCCTCCAACAATTTGGCGTTCATTCTGTCGAAGCTTTCTTTCAGAGCTTCAAGCTCCTTTTCAATGTCGTTAAGCCTTGCCCTTGTCAGCTCGTCAGTTTCTTTTTTAAGCGCCTGACGTTCGATTTCAAGCTGCATAATCTTGCGCCTTATATCGTCCATTTCGCTCGGCATTGAATCTATTTCCGTCTTTATCATTGCGCAGGCTTCATCGACGAGGTCGATAGCTTTATCGGGCAAAAACCTGTCGGTAATATAACGGTTTGAAAGCGTTACCGCGGCAATAAGTGCGTTATCCGTTATCTTGACGCCGTGGAACACCTCGTAACGCTCTTTAAGCCCCCTCAGAATGGATATGGTATCTTCAACGTTAGGCTCTGAGACGGTTACCGGCTGGAAACGCCTTTCGAGCGCAGGATCCTTTTCGATATATTTGCGGTATTCGTCAAGCGTGGTTGCGCCTATGCAGTGCAGCTCGCCACGGGCAAGCATAGGCTTTAACAGATTGCCTGCGTCCATTGCTCCGTCGCTTTTGCCGGCTCCTACGATAGTGTGAAGCTCGTCGATAAACAGTATGATTTTACCCTGACTTTTTCTCACTTCGTTTAGCACGGCTTTTAGCCTTTCTTCAAATTCGCCGCGGTATTTTGCGCCCGCTACGAGCGCGCCCATATCGAGCGAGAAAAGACTGCGGTTTTTCAACGCCTCAGGCACGTCGCCCTTTACAATCCTTTGCGCCAGCCCCTCGGCAATGGCCGTTTTTCCTACGCCTGCCTCACCGATAAGAACTGGGTTGTTTTTAGTTTTCCGGCTGAGAATCATTATGACGTTCCTTATCTCCTGCTCTCTGCCGATAACAGGCTCCAGCTTGTTTTGTTTAGCAAGCTCAACGAGATCCTGTCCGTATTTTTTAAGCACGTCGTAGGTGGCTTCGGGGTTGTCGCTCACCACTCTCTGACCGCCTCGTACGCTCTTTAATTTGTTTAAATATTCGGACTTTTTCAAACCGAATTTATCTATAATCTTTTTAAGACGTGCGGACGGCTTATCGATAAACGCCATAATAATATGCTCTACCGAAATATACTCGTCCTTCATTTCCTCGCAAAAATTTTTCGCGTAGTTAAGACTGCGTGCGAAATCCTGAGAAATCTGGCTATCAGCCCTGCTCTGCTTAGGAAAACTTTTAATGTTGTTTTCAACTTCGGCTTTCATAGCTTCTATATTAACGCCGAGTCCGGCAAAAATCGTGTTGATAAAACATTCTTCATCGCTAAGCACTTGATACAAAAAGTGTTCTTCGTTGATTTCGGGGTTGCCGTAGCTGTCGGCTAAGGCTTTTGCACCGTTTAGGTATTCCATTGTCTTTAACGTTAATTTTTCCTGCATAACATTACTCTCCTTTTAAATATTTAACACGTCTGAGCAGGCTGAAAACCTTTCGGCAAGGTTACGGTCGCGCACGACGGGGTTTTCTATGATATAAAGGTTCAACAGCTTATCGACGGTGTTGACGTAAGATACGATATCCCCCGACAGCTTGTCGGCGTCGAAAGTCGTAATGGGTTTCAGAGACCTGATAAGCTTGCCGTCCTTTAAAATATATCTGACGTTTTCGTCGCCGAAAAATTGCTTTTCAAGAGCGATGAACACCGTAAAAAATGCGTCGATAAGCTCGCAAAGCTGGCTCTTTTGCGTTCTGTAAGATATGATGAGATTGCCAAGAGAGTGCTTTGAAAAGGTCAGCTCTACGGCATAAGTTATCCTTGGACTGTATTTGTAGTTGAGCGCCGAAACTATCTCGAACCTCGAATCTCGCTTGCGGTTTTCAAGACGCATCCGCTTTTCGTTCAAAATAAGCTCGTCAATAAGATTAAACACGTCGTCGATGCGCTTTTTCGGCGTCTCGAATCCGACGTATTCCGCAAGCACGCTGTTTATAAAGTTTGAACGATTCATTCCTCTTTTATAAGCCATTGCGTCAACCATTTCCACAAGTTCGTCGCTAAGAACCAGACTATATATGCTATTCGACATACTTTTAAACCTTTACCTTTAAAACTCGACTCCAAAAACCTTCTTTGGCTGTCTGTTAAATTTATTTTAACACTTTTTAATAATTTGTCAACATTTTTATATAATATTTTTTACAAATTTTAAAAATATTTTTTGCGGCAGGGCAATTGCAATAAACGATAACGGAAGAAATAAAAAAATCGGGCTTGAAAACAAGTCCGATTTAATGTTTTTAATCTTTAAAATTATGCGCTTGCCGAATCTTCGGTTTCTTCCGGATAATGATCGTCAAGATATTCAGTGAAAGCGTTGCCGTCGGCGGCTGTTTTTGCGCCTACAAGCATTTTTTCTCTTGCGAGAAGATGCGCTCTGTCTTCAACCTGTTGATCTTCGGAATAATCTTCTATTTCGCTTTCGGTCATACCCGAGGTAGCTTTGAGGTCGATTGCGTAAACGTAACCGTTATACGGCGAAGAATCGAGGTTTGCCAACATATAGTCGCCGACGATTTCAGGCAGGTACCAGGATTCGGTAAGAGTGATATAGTTGAGTCGTTCGAATTTGGTCGTTGCGTTTTTAACCTGCTTGGTAGTCAAATCTATAACTTCGTCAAGCTTAAATCTGTAATAAACGACGCTTTCGTCAACCATGTAAACATAGCCGCCTTTAACGAATTTCATCGTGGAAGAAAGCATTTTTTCATCGTAATATACCCTTTGTCTGCCGAAGTCTTCGTTTACCTTGGTGTAATCGTATTTTACAAGGCCGTAAGAAGCGTCGAAATATAAAATGCAATCGAGGTCGACGTAAATGGACGTATCGGCAAAGATAGAAGAAGCAAACGACGTGCCTTTATCAAGAAGCACGAGATTATCGCTGTTCGTTTTTGTGATAGGCGTTTCGCCCGTCTGTTCGGTTACGACGTCCCCAATCTTAATTCCGTAATACATTTTTGCGTCGGAAGTAGCGACGGTAGTCTGGGTTAAAACGAGCAGTTTATCGGTAACTGCTACCAACTGGAAAGTTACGCCGGCAATGCCGATGCCGTTTTCGGCGTCGCTGTAAGTGCCTGCGCCGACTAAAATTTCAACGTCGCTCGAACCGTCGAGCTTCAACATATGCAAAGCGTTGAAGGATTCGTCGCTGTCGGTCTGTTCGTTGTGGACCTTAGCTGTATAAAAAGCGTATTCTGACGAAATATCGTCGGACAGCATATACGAAGTGATGGCTTTCGTCTCGTAAACCATTGTCTGATTATCGGCGTTATACACCCTGAGAACGGAATCTCCGTCGTCGTTTGAGGTGTTGAGAACGAGGTAAACGTTTTCGCCCGATTTTACGAACCTGTATTCGTCGCTATCCTTTATGGTAGCGATAATCTTAGAATCTGTGCCGTCGAGTTTGGTTTTGGTAAACTCGGTAGAGCTTGTCATAACGTCGCCTGCGGAATCCTTGCGGTTGCTTGGCGTTGCGTAATAAACGTAGTCGCCGAAAATAAAAATACCGTTGTTTACGCCGTTTCTGTTAGCGTACATTACCTTCGGAATAACGAGCTCAGCTTTTACGCCCGAGCCTATTTCGGATTTTTTCATACGGTATAACGCACCTTTTTCAACCTGACCGAAAGTATTAGAAGCAGTTTTTTGCTCTACTCCGTTGATAAAATATACGTATTCGCCTTTTTCAACGGCGAAACCGCCGTTTGAAGTTACTTCGCCCGAGCTGTAATCGGTCACCGTAGATTTGAACGACGGCGAACAAGCGACAAGCGTCAGACACAGAGCAAACGTCAATATCAATCCAAGAAGTCTCTTCATTTATTTCTCCTTTATTTTAGAAAGTGACTTTTATCCACTGTAAAAATTTCAACTTAATTATTATACATTAAAAACGCAATTAAATCAACAGTTTTCTCGAATATCTTCGTTCATTTTTTTATTTTAATTATTTTGCGACGATTTTTTTGTAGTTTTACATATTTTACGGCGTTTTTGAATAAGTTTTTTTAGGTGGCGTTATGGATAAAAATTCTATTTTCGATATTATAAAAAAACTCGGCGAAGTCGCTAAAAACGTTCAGACGGACAATCCGGCAAGCTCAAAGACTGCCCCCGACTCAAAAAATACGACGTCAACCGCACCCGTTATAAAGAAAAACCTCGTCCCGAAAGACGGCAAACAAGCCGTTCACAAACAACAGCCGCCTTCAAAGGACGCTATTTTGCAGATGATAAACGAACACAACAGACGGGCAAGCAAAATAAAAAACAAGCAAGATAAAACGTAAAAGCCGGCAGATTGCTTTATCCGCAGGCTTTTTTATATTCTTACCGTTAAATCCGAAGTTCATAAAAATTAAGGTTCGTAATTATTTGTGTTCAGTCGCTACGAAGCTGTTCAATCACAATCCGATAACCGTCAGGTTAAAAATAAGTGTTTTTAAGATTACGCTTTCCGCTTTAAACACTTGACATACCTTAATTTAAGAGATATAATGCGTTTTGCAACGTGAATTAAATTTAAGTCATCGGAGGACTGACTGCCGTAGCAGTCGGACGATAATTCAGTCCACAGTCGAAGAAGATGTCGGGTGCGCTCGGTTATTTGATAATAATCGGACGCTTATTTTATTTAAAAAAGTCGTTATCGATATAAAAAAGCGTTATCGTAAATCGTTATTCCGTAAACTGCTGAAAGAAAGTCGGAACGACTGAAACAGAAACGAAATATCACTCGGACACGTCGCAGATTTAATAAAATTTTATTTCAGGGACAGTCGTTATGTCAATTCGGATTTCAGACCACTTCAATTTCACAAAATTGCTTAAATTCGTTTTCCCTACCATCGTAATGATGGTAATTACTTCTGTTTACGGAGTAATCGACGGATTGTTCATTTCAAATTTCATCGGGAAGACGCCCTTTGCGGCAATCAACCTTATTATGCCCTTTTCGATGATATTGGGCGGTATGGGCTTTATGATAGGTACGGGCGGAACCGCGCTCGTATCGAAAATTTTAGGCGAAAACGACGGCGAAAAAGCAAACGCATACTTTACGTTGCTTATAATTTTTGCCGCTATTTTCGGTATTTTGCTGACCGTTATAGGAATATCGGCAATGCGCCCCGTCGCTCGGCTTTTGGGCGCAACCGACGATATGATGGAATATTGCGTTTTATACGGTCGTACCGTCGTAGCCTTTACCACGTTTTATATGCTGCAAAATATTTTCCAAAGTTTTCTTGCCGCAGCCGAAAAACCTAAGCTCGGACTTATCGTAACGTTGATTGCAGGTAGCGCGAACGCAGTTTTAGACGCACTTTTTATTGTGGTTTTCAAATGGGGAATAGTCGGCGCGGCGGTTGCTACGGGTATCGGTCAGGTGCTGGGCGGCGTTATTCCGATTATATATTTTTCAAGGAAAAACGACAGCCTGTTAAAATTCGTAAAACCGAAATTCGAAATTTTGCCTATTCTTAAAGCGTGCGGAAACGGCTCGTCAGAACTGTTGACGAACGTGGCGTCGTCAGTAGTGAGTATGCTCTATAATTTACAACTTATGAAGTTCTACGGTGAAAACGGCGTTTCGGCATACGGCGTGATTATGTACGTTCAACTTATCTTCCTTGCGCTGATGATAGGTTATACGATAGGCAGCGCACCGATAATCGGTTATAATTACGGCGCGCAAAATGTTGACGAGATGAAGAACATTTTCAAAAAAAGCATTATCATCCTGGCTGTTTGCGGCGTCGTTTTATCCGTTTTTGCGCAAGCTCTTGCCCTACCGCTCGCAAGGCTTTTCGTCGGCTACGACAAAGAATCGTTCGATTTAACCGTTCACGCTTTCAGAACTTTTTCTTTTTCTTTCATCTTTTCGGGCGTGGCTATCTATTCTTCGGGATTCTTTACTGCGCTCAACAACGGTCTGGTTTCGGCAATTCTTTCTTTCTTGCGCTCTTTGGTATTTCAGGTTGCGTTCGTGTTCCTTTTACCTCTTTTGTTCGGCACGGACGGAATATGGTGGGCAACGTTTGCAACGGAACTATGCGCTACCGCAATAGCGACGTTATTCTTTATCGCCAATCGCAAAAAATACCGCTTCGTCTGAAAGTAATTTATCCAATCTTTACGATAGATACGGCGACGCATTCCTCTATTTATTCAATTATGAGAATTAAGATACGCCTTTCTTACGTCGCTCGGCATATCCGGAGTAGGCAACGGGGATAATTTATCCTCGTTGCCGTTTTTTATAGCCTCGCCGTAATACCAGCATTTGAATTTGAGCATATCGAGAACCCTGTTCATTCTCCCGATTTCTTCTTCTACTCTTTTTTTCTGCGTTTCAAACAGCTCCTTACGCTGAGGATAGGTCGAACTACCCTCTGCGCACCACTGCATAAATCGTTTTATCTGTTTGATTTCAAGCCCCGATTTTTTCAGACATTCGATTATCCTAATCGCCTCTATATCTTTATCTTTGAACTTACGAATGCCCGACTCACGCTCTATATTCGGAAGCAGTCCTTCTTTATCGTAATAACGCAACGTGGAAATCGGTAAACCGAACATTTTGGACACTTGCCCTATCGTAAACATAAAAGCTCTCCTGAAACTATTTTATAAAATTTATAAAAACCTCTTGACATAAAGTCAGGTTTAGGTTTTACAATGATTATATCAAAGCTAAAAAGCAACGTCAAGGGAAAAGTTTAGTGAGCAAGGCGTTTTCGTCGGAGCAAACGGTAAAATCAAGATCTCTCAGAACGCTTGCCGAAAGCTTCGACGTGGTTTTTGAAAGCGAAAAATTCGGAAATAATTATTATTTAAGGAGATAAATTATGGATTTCGTAACTTTATATAACGGCGTAAAGATGCCTAAGCTCGGCTACGGCGTATATCAGGTAAGCAAAGAAGAATGCGAAAGGTGCGTTCTCGACGCTCTTAAAGTCGGTTACCGTTCTGTCGATACGGCTCAATCATATTTTAACGAAGAAGAAGTCGGCAGCGCAATTCAAAAATCGGGCGTTCCGAGAGAAAAAATTTTCTTGACTTCAAAAGTCTGGATTGAACATTACGGCTACGACGAATGTAAAAAAAGCGTGCTCGATTCCATGAAAAAACTGAAAACAGATTATATCGATTTAATGCTTTTGCATCAACCCTTCTCCGATTACTTCGGAGCGTGGCGCGCCTTAGAAGATCTTTATCAAGAAGGTAAATTGCGCGCGATCGGTATTTCGAATTTCTATCCCGACCGAATGGTGGACGTCGCCTCGTTTTCGAGAATCAAGCCGATGATAAATCAAATTGAAATTCATCCGCATAATCAGCAAAAAGAAGCGAAAAAATGGAACGATAAATACGGACTTCAACTTGAAGCGTGGGCGCCGTTCGGCGAAGGCAGAGGCGATATGTTTAACTTGCCCGAACTCAAAGTTATAGCCGAAAAACACGGCAAAACCGTCGCTCAGGTTATTTTGCGTTGGCACCTGCAAAGAGGAATCGTCGTTATACCAAAATCCACTCGCATAGAACGGATGAAAGAAAACTTTAACGTGTTCGATTTTGAACTTAACGATAACGATATGGCGGAAATTTCAAAGCTCGATAAAAACACAAGCTCATTCTTCTCCCACTCCGACCCGAATATTGTTGAGTGGTTCGTTAAAATGGTAGAGGAACGAAAGAAGAACGACGATTGAAGAAACGTAATAAAAAACGATAACGGCATCTCAAAAAAAGGAGAATAAAAATGTTAGGAAATTTTATATACTCTAACCCCACTAAATTGTACTTTGGGGAAAACGCTCTCGATTACTTAAAAGAAGAACTCAATAAATACGGCAAAACGGTTATGCTTAGCTACGGCGGCGGTTCGATAAAAAAGAACGGCATTTACGACGAGGTGATTAAAATTCTGCACTACTGCGGAAAGACCGTCGTTGAGGACGGCGGAGTTATGCCCAACCCCACCGTTCATAAGCTGTACGAGGGTTGCCGTCTTGCAAGGGAGAATAACGTTGACTTCATTCTTGCCGTAGGCGGAGGAAGCGTTTGCGATTACGCAAAGGCAGTTTCTGTTTCGGCTTACTGCACGGACGATCCGTGGGAAAAATATTATCTTCGTATGGAGGACGTAGACAACAAAATTATCCCCGTGGGTTGTGTGCTGACAATGGTCGGAACCGGTTCCGAAATGAACGGCGGAGCAGTTATCACAAATTCGTCTCAAAAGCTGAAAATCGGTCACGTTTTCGGTGAGAACGTGTTCCCCAAGTTTGCTATTTTAAATCCCGTTTACACCTACACCCTGCCCAAATACCAAATGGTTGCAGGTATTTACGACATTTTTAACCACATCTGCGAACAATATTTTTCAGGCGAGGACGACAATACTTCGGATTATCTCGCCGAGGGACTGATGAAATCGCTTATATTTTCAAGTCGCTCCGCCGTTAAAAACCCAACCGATTACGAGGCGAGAAGCAATATCATGTGGACGGCAACGTGGGCGTTAAACACCCTGATTGCAAAGGGCAAATCGACCGACTGGATGGTGCATATGATAGGTCAATCAATCGGCGCATATACAAACGCTACTCACGGTATGACGTTATCAGCCGTGTCAACGGCTTATTACCGCCACGTTTGCCCTTACGGACTTTCAAAATTCGTTCGCTTTGCCGTAAACGTCTGGAACGTAGAAACGGCGAATAAAACGGACGGGCAGATTGCGGCGGACGGACTTTCGGCAATGGAGAATTGGATGCGGGAAATCGGACTCGTTATGAATATAAGCGAGCTCGGCGTCAATGAAAATATGCTCGAAGCAATCACAGACGGAACGTTTATAATGAACGGCGGATATAAAACGCTAACCAAGACTGAAATCATAGATATTTTACGAAAAAGCTTATAAACAGCAGGTCTTAATTCTCTGTAAACCAACCTAAAAGGCTCCCGAAAATTCGAGAGCCTTTTAGGTTTACGACGAATAAGCAGTTCGTCGATTTTAAGTTTTGTTTTTTCAAATAATCAAAAATTCGTTAACTTTTGCAAGGCGCTAAAAGCCGTGCGTTGCTTTTTCAGAATAAATTTAATTAAGTAAAGTCGTAGCGGCTATTACTTAGTCCGGATCAGGTTCGTCGTCGCTTTCTTCCGTTTCACCGTCTTCCGATTCTGAATTTTCTTGATTCTCGGTATTTTCTGTATTTTCTGTATTTTCTGTTTTTTCGGTATTCTCGGTATTTTCAGCCGTTTCTTTTTTTGCCTGAGCTTTTGAAAGACGATGTATTCTATCGTAATAGCAAGCAAAGGTCAGACCGCTATAGAGCGGAACGAACGCAACTAAACAAACTGCAAGAGCTAAATACAAAGAGTAAATAATAAACAGGCTGATATAAGCGTTTATAAGACCAAGCAACAACCCGAAAAGGAATACTACAAACAACGCAACCAAAAAGAATAAGACGGGAATAATATCGGAAAGGAACATTTCGCCTTTATGACCGTTCGTCATTTCCTTGGATTTTGCCATAGCGTCGGTTATGGAAATTTCGGAATCGGACATCAAAACGTAAACGGTGAAGCGGTATTGATACGTTTTGATTACCGCAAAGACAATGCCCGCAACGGGAATGAGCGCCCAAAGCAACAAAACGAGATATTTCCACGCCAGACCGAAAAGGACGTGTTTTATCCGCTTCCAGCTTTTAAAGCAGGAAAACAAATCGAAGGTCTTGAAGTCCTTACCCCTTATAGCCCTTAAAAATATAACGGCCATAGAAGCATTAAGTAAAACGTTTATCGCAATAGCCACGCCGACGATTCCGCTGAACAATGAGAAGGACAAGACGTTTAACAGCAAACAGAGCAAGCAAATTCCCCATAGCTTAAAGGGCCTGTCGTTCATAATCTTCAATACGCGTTTTAAGTTATCAGTAAACATAATTTTTCTCCGTTGAAATTTTTCTATATTATACTATGCGATTTCCCGATTGTCAATATAGTTTTTTCCTACTTCTTTTATAAAAAACTTCCGATTTTTATGAAAAACTTTCGCCGCACCCGAAACGGGTGCGGCGAGATATCTAACGGATAAATTTCTGTTATTTATCGAGTCTTGCTTTCAAATCGGCAAGCTTTTCGCTGAGCTCTTTTGGCAATCTGTCGCCGAACTGAGCGTAGAATTCTTCGATACCGACGGTTTCTTCCTTCCAGGTAGCGTTATCTACGGTCAGAAGATCCTTGATCGTATCAACGGTAATATCGAGTCCTTCGATATTGATGTCTTCCGCATAAGGAACGTAACCGATAGCAACCTCCTGAGCGTCAACCTTGCCCTCGCAACGTTTAAGAATCCATTCGAGAACGCGGAGGTTATCGCCGAAGCCCGGCCAGATGAAGTGACCTTCGTCGTCGGTTCTGAACCAGTTGACGTTGAAGATCTTCGGCTTGTTAGCTATCTTTTCGCCCATCTCGATCCAGTGAGCGAAATAGTCTGCCATATTGTAGCCTACGAACGGACGCATTGCCATAGGATCTCTGCGGACTACGCCTACTGCGCCGGTTGCGGCAGCAGTCGTTTCGGAAGCCATAATAGAGCCTACGAATACGCCGCTGTTCCAATCGCGTGCTTCATATACGAGCGGAGCCGTTTTTGCACGTCTTCCGCCGAAGATGATTGCCGAAAGCGGAACGCCGTCGGGAGCTTCGAATTCAGAAGAAATGCACGGGCAGTTGATTGCAGGAGCCGTAAATCTTGAGTTAGGATGCGCGCCGTAAGTTGATTTATCTTTCTTATCGAACTTGCTTGCGTCCCACTTTTCACCCTTCCAGTTAAGAGCGTTAGTAGGTGCAGGTTCGTCGAGACCTTCCCACCAGACGGTGTTGTCGTCGAGATTGTGAACTACGTTGGTGAAGATTGCGTTCTTCTTAGTCGATGCCAAAGCGTTGGGGTTAGACTTAGCGTTTGTTCCCGGGGCTACGCCGAAGAAGCCGTTTTCAGGGTTGATCGCCCAAAGTCTTCCGTCGCTTCCGACTCTTATCCAGGCGATGTCATCGCCTACGCACCAGACTTTATAGCCTTTATTTCTGTAAATTTCAGGCGGAATGAGCATTGCAAGGTTGGTCTTTCCGCAAGCTGACGGGAATGCCGCAGCAATATATTTGATTTCGCCCTGCGGATTTTCTACGCCTAAAATAAGCATATGCTCTGCCATCCAGCCCTCGTTTTTGCCGAGGTATGAAGCAATACGCAAAGCAAAGCACTTCTTGCCGAGAAGAACGTTTCCGCCGTAGCCTGAGTTGACCGACCAGATAGTGTTATCTTCGGGGAAGTGAACGATATATCTCTTTTCTTCGTCGAGATCTGCCTTTGCGTGCAAGCCTTTGACGAAATCTGCGCTGTCGCCCAATGCTTCGAGAACTTTATTTCCTACTCTGGTCATAATGTTCATGCTGAGAACAACGTAGATAGAATCGGTAAGCTCGATACCGATCTTTGAGAACTTTGAGCCTACTGCGCCCATCGAATAAGGAATAACATACATCGTCTTTCCTTTCATAGAGCCATCGAAAATCTCGCCGAGCTTAGAATATGCTTCTTGAGGATCCATCCAGTTGTTTATAGGACCGGCATCGTCCTTGTTTTTACAGCAAATAAACGTCCTTCCTTCAACCCTTGCAACGTCGTTAATCGCACTGCGGTGCAAATAACAGTTAGGTAATTTTTCTTCGTTGAGCTTAATCATTTCGCCCGTCTTGATCGCTTCCTGTCTTAAAGCTTCGTACTGAGCTTCGTCGCCTGTAATCAAAACTACGTTCGACGGCTTGCAAAGAGCAACGCTTTCGTCGATAAACTTCTGAACTGCTTTGTTTTGAACTAACATTATAACCTCCGTTAAATTAAAAATTTATTTTTTATTTTTTTACCTGATCATACCGTTCGAAACTTATCGGCGAAGTTTATCGCCGATAAATCCAAACTCTCACCTATATTATTTTATCACTATTTTTTCAATATGTAAAGATAATTTCAAACCGCTGAGCCATTTTTTTTGACCGTCGGCGTTTTTTGTCCGATTTTTGCCCTTTTAAGCAAAAAAACGCAACGATTACAGCGCGGAATTTTTTCGATTATCAACAAAATGCGCTAAATTATTGCAAAAGAAGATATTTTCCACGGCTGAAACATACCTTAAAATAAAGGTGCGTTTTATGGGAAGCTACAATGTGCGCAAAATAATTCTTAAATCGAAAGATAATACCTTTTTTACGGTGGCTAAAATCGTCGAAAACGGAAATCTCTGTAAAATAATTCTCGATAAACCCCAAAAGGATTGGCTCCTTGCGTTCGGAAACGGTTCGCAATCTATGCTTATCGAAAACGGCGTTGAGTTCGAAAACGGAGATTGGCAGAATTTTTGCGTCGCAATTATATGCCGCGGCGAAATTATTGCTCGGTTCAAGCAAGGCAATGCGCAGATTGAAACGGATAAGCTGTATGCTCCCCATCAGGACGGCGGTTACGACGACGAACAGATTTGCGACTTCAATTATTACGATAACCGCCTTATAGGAGAAGATTTTGAAGAACAAAGTTATCGTAATACAGATGTTGCAGAACAAAGCCCGCTTGCAGAACAGGCGCAAAAGGACTCTTTTTGCCAACCGCAAAAGCTTGATGATAAAGACTCTGATACTTGCTCAAAAACAGTCGCAAAACCATACTACCTGCTTAAATACGAACAGCTTGAAAGAATATTTTGCTACGGACGAAAAGAAAAAAACCTTGAAAACGTCGTAGCAAACGGCAGGTTTTACGAGCTCGATTACGCCTGCGACAAGCACTACGTTTTCGGCGTGATTTACGACGGCGAAATCCCGAAATATCTGACCTTCGGCATAAAAGGCAACTACTTTGAAAGACCTTCGGCTTTCAGCGGCTATAACTGCTTTATTCCGTTAAGCCTTACCGCTCCGAAAGGCGAAGGCTACTATATGATTTTTCAGGACGCTCAAAGCGGCTTGGCCGTCAAGGAAAAAATCGAGCAATTTTAACGGCGCAGCGCCAAAGATTGGACAATACCCGTCAGAATATGCTACAATTATATTATGATTAAAATTTGGGCAAAAACAACTAAAAACGGAAAAAAGCTGCGTGAAACGGTGTTTTTCGACAATGCGGATAAAATGGACTATTCGTTGTTTTTCGATTACCTTACCGAAATTTGTCACAAGCTCGATATTCCCACGCCGCTGCTTTTAAAAACTCATATTTTCAATTACGCAAAATTCAATTTCGTGGTTTTTAAAAAGGACGACTTTGTAGAATCAGTCGATTTTGACTCTCTGATTCTGGAAAACGCCAATAAATGAGAATAAAACTTCTCCCAAAGAAGATAATAATAACGTCAATTATTATTCAGGAGGAGTTATTGTGAAAATAGCAAACATAATTGCTTTTATTCTCGTTATCGTCGGCGCGCTTAACTGGATGCTGATAGGCACGTTTTCTTTCGACCTCGTAGCCACCTTATTCGGCACGATGAGCGTTATGAGCCGTATAGTTTACGGACTTGTGGGCATAGCGGGTCTTTATATGATTTTTTATATCTTTGCGTTCCGACCGTTCGCAAAGCACGAAGCATAATTTATTCACATAATATCACACCGCCGAAAGCGACGCTTTCGGCGGTGTATTTTTGTAATTATCTTAAAGCCACTGCGATTATTCCGTGCGAAGCGCAACGACGGGATCCTTTTTGGAAGCTAATCTCGATGGGAACAAGCCCGCTATCGTCGTCAGCAATACGCTTATTACCGTCAGGATAATTCCGCCTGCCCACGGCAAACTTGCAACGTTACCTATACCCGTCAACGACATAATGATAAGACTTATCGGAATATTGAGTACAATCGTCACGATGACGCCCATAAGACCCGCGCACAAACCGATGATTATGGTCTCTGCGTTGAATACCGTAGCTACGTCGCGCTTGGATGCGCCGATTGAACGCAAAACGCCTATTTCTTTCGTCCTTTCGAGAACGGATATATATGTTATAATGCCTATCATTATCGAAGATACGATGAGCGAGACTGAAACGAAAGCAATCAATACATAGGTTATAGCGTTGATTATAATCGTTATCGAGCTCATCATAACGCCGACCAAGTCGCTGTATTTAATCTGCTGAGAAGGTTCGACATTCTTGTTATAATCGTCGATAAATCTGACGATTTCATCCTTGGTTTCGAAGCTCAGAGGATAAATCCGTATGGATTGCGGCGATTCAAGGTCTATCGCCGACAGGTTTTCGCCAACTTCGTAGCTCACGCCGTCCACTTCCACCGTAGATTTGACGCCGAGCGTTTCAAACTCCGCCTGACTGAGATACCTTTCTTCCGGCAAAACTTCGGCAAAAATATTTACGAACAATCCGTTGGTGTCTTCGGCTCCCGAATTGATTTTTCTTTGTTCGGCTCTGTCTTTTTCGCTGTTGAATTCCGCAACGATCGGAGTTGCGTTATTTATAGCAATAAGAGTTTCCGTCAAGTCCTTAGTATAGCATATACCGCCCGATACGGCTCCGTTAGTCACGCCGTTTTTAAGACGGATTATACCTGAGACTTTAAGGGTATACGCCGAATTTCCGATATAGTTTTTCAACTCGTCGTCATTCATTTTTGAAAAAGTCTTAGTATTCACGCCTTCCAGAGTTACGGAATCGCGCTCGACGTATTTCTGGCTGTCTAAAACCAACTTATATTCAAGGTTCAACAAATCGTCGAGAGTATATTTCATTGCCGAACGTTTATATCCGGTCAATAAAGTGGTAACTTCGCAAAGCTCCTCGTCGGTCATATCCTTGTAATATTTGCCGTAATAGGGCTTCGATTCGTCGAACTTCGGATTCTCCACGCCGGGATAAGGATTTTCATATTTTGCTTCGCTCTTTGAAAGCATTACTTTATTGAAGATATAGCGTATATCGTCGTCGTTCATAAGTCCGAGCATATAAAGCGTCATATCGTCGATCTGGTTATACTCGTCGACGATGAGCAGAACCTCGTTCGGCGCCTTAGGATAGCCGCCTTTTAAGAAATCGTACTGTTCGTTGATAAGTTTTTCGTTATCGATAACCTCAGACCAAGCCGAAGTCATACTCATCATCGAGCCGAAGCTGTAATATAATTGCTGGAATTGTGCGCTTGCGGCAAGCTCGGGACTGAAAGAAGAAACGTCGGGAAGCTTTACGGGATATATTCTGTTGTAACCTTCGCCCGTCAAAAGCGTTTGGTTCCTATAGATCGTGAAGTTAAGATCGTATGTATATTGAACGCCCGATACGAGACTGTAATCGAGGTTTTCTTCGAGATACTTCTTAAATGCGGGCAAATCGTTTCTTGAAGAACTGCTCGCAACGTTGTTTATCATATTGTCGATAAAATTGAAGGACGTAATATCTTCGCCTTCGGGGTATTTATCGCTTTCGTTGCGGCTGTCTGTCATCATGGCTGTCATTATCGAATCGTAACCTAACGAGGTCTTGTTTATCTCTAACGGATAGCTGGTCAGAGTCTCTTTCTGAACCTGATCTATGTATGCGTTAAAGCCTGCCGACAGCGACAGTATGAGCGCGATTCCGATTATACCGATAGAGCCTGCAAACGAGGTTAATATCGTCCTTGCCTTTTTGGTCGCAAGGTTATTGAAGCTCAGAGAAAGCGCGGTCCAGAAGCTCATAGAAGGCTTTTTGCCTTTGTTGGTAATCTTCTTTTCGGTTTCCGTCTCTACGCCGTCGTAAGGCATAGTATCGCCCTCGATAACGCCGTCTTTAAGATTGATTATTCTCGTGGAATATTCCTTGGCAAGATCGGGGTTATGCGTAACCATAATCACCAGCCTATCCTTGGAAAGCTCCTTCAGAATATTCATTATCTGAATACTCGTCTGCGTATCGAGCGCGCCGGTAGGCTCGTCGGCAAGTATGATTTCGGGATCGTTTACTATCGCCCTTGCAATAGCCACCCTTTGCATCTGACCGCCCGACATCTGGTTGGGTTTTTTGTTGAGCTGGTTGCCGAGACCAACCTTTTCCAGAGCTTCTTTGGCGCGGCGACGACGCTCGTCTCGCTTGATTCCCGATAACGTCAACGCAAGCTCTACGTTTTTAAGCACCGATTGATGCGGTATCAGGTTATAGCTCTGAAAAACGAAACCGACCGAGTGGTTTCTGTACGTATCCCAGTCTCTGTCCTTGAAATCCTTAGTCGAAGTTCCTTCGATAACGATATCGCCGTCGGTGTAGCGGTCGAGTCCGCCGATAATGTTGAGCAAGGTCGTCTTTCCGCATCCCGACGCGCCCAAAATAGAGACGAACTCACGGCGCCTGAAATTTACGGTTACGCCGTTTAAAGCCATAACCTTCTGGTCGCCGGTAACGTATTCCTTAGTAATGCCTTTCAGCTGTAACATATTTTACACCCCCGTTATTTAATACTAATTCAGAATCAATCTTTTCTCAATACTATAGTAACGTCAAGCTCCACGCCTAAGCTGTCGCCCTTTTCTTTTATTATGGTAATCTTGCCGTTAGCGTCCTTTTTTACTGTTTTGGATTTTCCGCCCGTAATTATTCCGCACAAATCGAAACTGTATTTTTCCTTATCGACAAAATACGGCAAAGCCTGAGCGAACTGTCCGTTATCGATATAACCGATATGGTGCATACCTACCCTGTCCCAATCGTAAACGTACACCTTTACCGACTGACCGTCGGCGATTACTCCCATCTTTCTGAACTCTTGCTCGGCGTATTCGTAAACGGTGTCGTTTTCGTATTCTTCCTTGATTTCGGAAGTTTTCAAACCGTCGAATTTATCGATATATCCGAGCTTTACGCCTTCTTTTATCTCGGCTTCGAGAATATCCTTGACCTTTATGCCTTCGTCGTTTTTCTTATCCGTTCCCAGCACGGTGAAAGTAGCTTCGAACAACGCCTCCTCAGGTCGGTAAATCAGCTTCCTTCCGCGCTTGCAACACATTTTTTGACTGAGTTCTTCGAAATTTTCCGGCTTCGTAAGTTTAAAGACCGCCTTTTTGGAAACGGGCTGAGAGCCTTCTTCTGCTCCTTCGAGCGCGATTGCGCTATCCGTATCGGATTTAATTGCGGTAACAGTCGATAATTCGGCGGGATTTTCGTCTTGCGCTGCGTCTTTCGGGGTTTCGTCTTTACCCCCGACGGATGCGTCGCACGTCTCGCAAATCGTGGTATTTTCAATATTTACGCTATTTTCAGAAGCAACGAAAGCCCTTGCGTCTTCTTTAAAGCGAACGACGAAAGCTTCGCCGTCAGCAGCTAAGGGCGTTGAGTCGCAATATTCGAACGGCTCGGTTTTAGCCTCCTCGTCCTTCACGGGTTGCTTTTCAGGCGACGGATCCGCCTTTTTTTCCACTTCCCCGTCGAGAAAACGAACGACTGTCAAGTCTCGCTCACCGACGCGATCTGCGACGAGCGCACCTTCCGTTTCGTTGCGTAACGCATTGTTATTGGTTAGTTGTGTGTTGACTTCCGACATAGTTGTAATAAACTCCGAAATAATTTTTATTTTATAGAGTCTATTATACCATTTTTATGATTTCATTGTCAATAACTGTTAGCATATATAAGAAAAACGACTGTAGGATTACAATAGATGTGAGACAGTGAGTGTAAAAAAAGTAGCAGATACA
>JBJEVF010000019.1:0-20847 GCA_051884215.1 Christensenellaceae bacterium
ATTAACGGTTTCGGTCGTATCGGTCGTCTGGCTTTCAGACAGATGTTCGGCGCTGAAGGTTACGAAGTCGTTGCTATCAACGACTTGACAAAACCCGATATGCTTGCAAATCTTTTGAAGTACGACACGGCTCAGGGCGGTTACTGCGGAAGAATCGGCGAAAACGCTCATACCGTCGAAGCAACCGAAACTTCAATCATCGTTGACGGCAAGGAAATTACAATCTATAAGGAAGCTGACGCAAATAACCTTCCTTGGGGCGCTTTGGGCGTTGACGTAGTTTTAGAATGCACGGGCTTCTATACCAAAAAGGAAAAAGCAATGGCTCACATCAATGCCGGAGCTAAAAAGGTCGTTATTTCCGCACCTGCAGGCAACGACCTTCCCACAATCGTTTTCGGCGTAAACGAAAACACTTTGACAAAGGAAGATACAATCATTTCTGCCGCTTCCTGCACGACCAACTGCTTGGCTCCTATGGCTAACGCATTGAACAACTATGCGCCTATTCAGTCGGGTATTATGTCAACCATTCACGCTTACACAGGCGACCAGATGATTCTTGACGGTCCTCACCGTAAAGGCGATTTAAGGAGAGCAAGAGCAGGCGCTGCAAATATCGTTCCTAACTCAACGGGCGCAGCTAAGGCTATCGGCTTGGTTATCCCGTCGCTTGCCGGCAAGCTTATCGGTTCGGCTCAAAGGGTTCCTGTTGCTACCGGTTCGACGACAATCCTGACCGCAGTCGTTAAATTCGACGGCGAATTGACAAAAGAAGGTATCAACGAAGCAATGAAAGCTGCCGCTAATCAGTCGTTCGGCTACAATACCGACCAGATCGTTTCAAGCGACGTAATCGGTATGAGATACGGCTCTTTGTTCGACGCAACTCAGACGATGGTTTCCGCTATCGGCGACGGTTTGTATCAGGTTCAGGTTGTTTCTTGGTATGATAATGAAAATTCTTATACGTCACAGATGGTAAGAACGATTAAATATTTTGCAGAAATCTAATCGGTTAAAAAAACGAAAACGGCGAAGCTTTTCGCCGTTTTTTGCATTTCGGGTTGCATTCGTCGTGATAGGAACTTAGTTTATTCAAGCTCGTCGAGAGTTTTCTTGTATGCCGGAATAAAGTTTTCAATAAAGTATTTGACTTCCGGGCGTTCGTTGTTTAAAAGCTCTTTTTCGATAGACGCTTTCGCCTTTTTGAACTCGCTGTTTCCGGCTTTAAGCTCTTCGAGACATTTTATGTACGCACAGATTCTGTCCGCGCATTTTACAAGTTTGTATTCGTCAGTCGCGGTATCGTGTAGAACGTAAGGCTCAAACGACGGTTTCATTTCTTCTGGAAGCATATTCAACAGCTTTTTGCAGGCGTTATCCTCAAGGTTGGCGTATGCGCTGCGTATATCTTCGTTGAAATATTTTATCGGCGTCGGTAAATCGCCGGTGATGACTTCTCCGCTTTCGTGATAGAGCGCAAGGAGAAGTATTTTTTCTACGTTGACTTCGCCGCCATAATAAGTATTTTTAATGACCGCAAGGGCGTGAGCGACGGTGGCAACCTGTTCGGTATGCTCCATTATGTTTTCTTCGACGATGGAGTGCATCAGACTCCACCTTTTTATATATTTCATTCTTGCCATAAAGGCGAAAAAATCGTAATTCATCTTATTTCCGTTTTATTACCTTTTTTCCCGTCCGTGCGGGTAATAAGTTTTTTTAATTTCTGATTAAGCTAAGGCTTGCTCTGAGTACGTTAAGCATATTTTCGCCGACGTCGTAAATACAGCAATTATGCGAGTCGTAAACCTTGCTTTCCGCTTGTTTGTTGCGTGTAAAGTTGAAGTTTTGCAAAAATAAGGCGTCGTTTGTCAGCTCAAGGTGGTTGTGCGTAACAATGTAATCGGCGCCGAGATTATGATTTTCGCAGTAAATAACGTCGCAGTCTTTAAGCGCGCTTGCAAGATTAGTCGTAACGCTGACTTTGCTGAATTGTCTAAGCTCTTTTACAAAGCTTTCGTCGCAACCGGTTGCTTCGGAACAGACTATAGTCAGGTCTATTCCGCATTTTGCCATACCTGCATAAAGAGAAGGGTTGGAGGTTGCGTTATCTGTTACGACGACTGCTTTAAGGTTGTTTAACCTGTTTTTCTTTTCCCAGACGGTAAGAAGCGCTGCGAGCGTCTGACAAGGACCTGTAAGAGCGTTGGCGCAAATAGTCGGGATAAGCAATTTGCTCTGAGCCGTTTCGGCAACCGAACAAGCGTCGGTATCGAATACGACGGACGTTACGGGAAATCTTCCGAGTATTTTTGCAAAGTCTTCGTTGTTTAAAAAATCTTCAACAGAGCTTTGGCTCAAATTCAGTATTATGGGTTTGATATTCAGCGAATCGGCAGCAATTTCAAAGGCGATTCTCGTCGTTGAAAGCTTGTCGGTCGTAATAAGAACGGAATAGCTTTGCGAGCGTTTTTGCGGAAGCTCGCCGTACTTTGACAGCGTTTTCAGCTTTTTTGCGCACGACAACAGCTCGAAAATATCCGTCGGCAATGCGTTTTTAAGACTGACAAGCGACCTTAATTCGGTTTTTCCTTTCGGTAAATAGGTGTTTATATCCATATTGCTCCTCGATACGCTAATTATATCACGGTTACGTTATATTTTCAACAAAAAACGGCTTTTTTTAGGCAACATATATAAATTCGGATAATAATATTATTGCATTTTCCCATTGCAAAAAGTTTTTAACGGTAGTAAAATATAAGCATAAGATTGTATAGTTTCAATGAGGTGGAATATGTCCGACTTGGTTTTAAAGAACGTAAAAAAATCCTACGACAGAAAAAACGATTTTTTCAGCGACCTTTCGTTCGAGATTGAAAACGGAGAGTTCGTCGTAATACTCGGCGGCGAAGGCAGCGGTAAATCGGCGATTTTAAGGCTTGTTGCAGGTCTTGATAACGTCGACGGCGGCGAACTGTTGATCGGCGGCGAGCTTAGCAACGACCTTGTGCCGAAGGATAGAAACGTCGCTATGATATTCCCCGATCACCAGCTTATTCCGCATATGACGGCTTACGACAATATGGCCTTCGGCTTGAAGCTCAGAAAGGTTCCTGCAACCGAAATCGATATCAAAGTCAGGGAAGCGGCGAGAATTATGTCTCTCGAAGACGTCCTTTCGAGGAAACCGAAAATGCTTACCGCGCTGCAACGCCAGAGAGTTGCGCTGGCGCGTGCTATCGTTCGCGAGCCGAATCTTTATCTGTTCGACGATTCGCTCACGAATTTCGATGACGAGCTGACGAAAACTATGCGCCAGGAGCTTATAAAGCTGCATTACAGATTGGGCGCAACGTTCGTTTTTGCAACGAGAGATCAAATCGACGCTCTGACTCTGGCGACGAAAATAATGGTTATAAACGGCGGAAAAATAGAGCAGTTCGATACTCCGACGAATATATACCTCAACCCGAGAACGGTTTACGTAGCCGATTACGTCGGTTCGCCGAAAATTAATCTCGCGCCTTGCGAAGCCGTTGATACAAACGGCGAAAAATGCCTGAAATTCGGCGGTTTCAGTCTGAAAACAGACGACGCAAGGGATAGTCTTTTAGCAGATTATTTTAATAGCGATAAGGGTTTGACTGCGGGTATTCGTCCCGAAGATTTAAAAATTTGCGACGACGGCGAAATTTCGGCAACGGTGACGGGCGTGGAAAATTACGGCAATTATAAAGTAGCTGCAGTAAAAGTGCCGTTCAGGACCGTTGACGAATGGCAGATTCTTATCGGTAACGAAACCGAAATTAAGCAAAATGACGAAATAAAGCTTAAAATCGAGCTTGATAAGCTTCATCTTTTTGACAGAATGAGCGAAATCAATCTTAAATATCAGCAATAACTTTTCGTCGTCTGATTTAAAAAACTGTTTCCGAAAATTCGTGCGGCGATCTTTAAAAAAAGAGATAACCGCCTTATAGCGCAACTTTTTTGCGCTTTTCACATAAAATAAGATTTCAGAGGGAAAGATATGGTCAATATAGAAAAAGAAAGATTTATCACTATGGGCGAGCTTTTGTTAAGGCTTTCGCCGCCAAACTATGAAAAAATCAGAACCACCGACGAGTTTAAGGTGACGTACGGCGGAGCGGAAGCTAACGTGGCGGCTTCGCTTTCGAATCTCGGCGTTGATTCTTCGTATTTTACCGTAGTTCCCGACAGTTCTATCGGCAAGGCGGCGATAAGGTATCTCAGATCCTTCGACGTTCACTGTTCGCCCTGCATTTATTCGGATAAAGGCAGAATGGGAATTTATTTCCTTGAAGAAGGCTTCGGCGTACGCTCGTCGAAAATAACCTACGACAGAGATAATTCGGCGTTTTCGGTTTATGATTTTTCTCAGGTGAATTTTAAGGAAAAACTCAAAAATTATACCTGGTTGCATCTTAGCGGAATTACGCCTGCGCTGTCGCTGAACGCAAGGAATGCCGTTATGCTTGCGCTAAAAGCCGCAAAGGAGTTGGGTTTGACCGTGAGCTTCGACTGTAATTTCAGAAGCGCGCTCTGGGAATGGCAGGAAGCGAGAGATTGCATAACCGAATATCTTCCTTACGTTGACGTGCTTTTCGGCATCGAACCTATCAATTTAAAGGACGAAAAGGGCGTTGATATAAAAGACGGGCTTTCGATGAATCCGACGTATAAAGAGCAGGATAGAATTTTCAGAGAGCTTTACAAGCGTTATCATTTCAAGGCTATCGGCAGACATATCAGGTACGTTCATTCAGGCAGTGAAAATTCGTTGAAGGCGTTTATGTGGTATGACGGTGAAACGTACGAAAGCAGAACGTTCAGGTTCAATATTCTCGACAGAGTAGGCGGCGGAGACGCTTTCGCAAGCGGTATGATTTACGCTATTATGAGGCAGATGGAGCCGGATGAAATTGTCAATTTTGCAGTCGCTTCATCGGTTATAAAGCATACTATGCACGGCGATTTTAACCTTAACGACAACGAGAATTCGATAAGACTCATAATGAATCAACAGTTTGAAATACGCAGATAATCGACCTATAGAGGCACATAATAACAAATTTTTAACGTTTACGGCGGAGGAAGAAAATTTTTTTCCGCCGTTTTTGTTTTTTTTGGAGTTTAAATTGTTGTTATATGTGGACGTAGTTATGCACAAAACGTGCAAATTATTTAAGAGCGTTGACAACGCAAACGAAATTATGATAAAATTTTCGCGTATAGTATAATTATTATCTAATAGTGTTTATATATTACCGGGGCTTAGAGAAACTCAGACGGTCCGAAGGAGTTGTGTATGGAAAAACGAGTAAAAACTACGATAGATTGGGCGTTTTATTTTTATTCCGCCATATTCGGGGCGGTTATAGCGGATATTTTACTGTTTATAATGCTCGTCGCAGCCATTGTGAACAGAGGTTACACCTCGTCGGGAATGAGCGGATTCGACAGGGTAAGCGTCGGCTCGATGATACTCATCACGCTGCTGATTTTATGTATTGTCGGCGTAAACGCAGGTCTTTTCTTTGCGATAAAGCATCTGAAAAAGACGAAGGGTAATTACGTCAGATACCAAAAGCCTGACTCAGGTCAGAATGGTTTTCAAGGAGCGTCGGGCGTGTTTTTCCGTTCTGAAAAAATCAGACTGGCTATGACTGAGATACAAAAAAGGCGCAGCGTCGTATATTCTGACGGTCTGTCGGTATCTGATTTTAAAAGCAGGCTGAAAAGACATCTGGAAATAAACAACGTAAGAATAGACGAAGTGTTTTTGAATGAGATTGTTGCCGGAATGATTTCTTCGAGACTTATCGTGATAAAGGGCAACAACGTATCGGTCAGGCAGCTTGTCAGGGTATTAGGCGCGTTTTTCGGGTATGAAATGATAACTACGGACCGCGTTTTCGGATATCGCAGCCACGATCAGTTGATTTTCAGCAGCTCGGAAAACAGCGAAACCGATTTTGCGACGGCTGTATTTCAAGCCGTTTACAGACCTGAAGCCGTAAACGTCGTGCCGATGGTAGGATGCAATACTTCGCAGATAGATTTGTATTTTTCAAGGTTTTTGCGTTACGTTAAAGCTCCTAACTACCCGTATGCGGTTAAAATCGGCAAAACCGAAAGGTTGCAGGGATTCGACGACAAAATCTATAACGGATTAGTGACGCTTCCTCCCAACGTCTGGTTCGTCGCAGGCGGAAAGCAATCCCAAACGGATATGCGGTATCTGAAATTCGCTACCGTTATCGACCTCGATAAAGATTTATCGGAAGAAATAAACTACGCAGCGGAAAATCGAGCCGAAGCGGAAAGCTTGCGGGAAGAAGTCCCGTTCAGCCGTACGGAAAGCGACAACAGCGACGCTTCTTCCGCGAATCAGGAGGTCGCCCTGACGCAAAGCGATGATAACGAGACGGTTGGTACCGCCGCTCAGAATGCGCGAAACGGCGGCGTCAACGCAGAAAACGCCGTTAATAACGAAGACGATTATTACAACGGTTCCGTTCTCGTTAATACGAATAACGTTATATCGTATAAAAATCTGACCGATATAACCGAGGAGTGTTTAAAGGAGCATTCGCCCGGACTCGATAGTTGGAAAAAGATAGACGAGCTGGAAAAATACCTTGCAAGCGTCAAGGACTATAAAATCGACAATATCTTTTTCAGGCAGTTAGAGCGTTACGCAGCTGCTCTGTGCGGTTTGCGGTTTGCTGAAAGCCAGGCTCTTGACGTTTTGATTGCCAACAGAATTCTTCCGACCGTTTCCGATTGGGATCCTGCTCTTTTCAATAAGAGCGAGATCAAAATTGCGGAGTTTATCGTAAACTTGCTTGGCGAAGGCAACTGTACCAACAGTTTAAGGGCCTTAAAAGCTATGAATTTAGCGTAATTACTTAATTTACGGAGATAACGTTGATGTATAATTTGCTGTTAGCGCCGGAACTTAGCAAAATATTTTCTTTGGTTTGGTCTTTTCTGACCGAACGCGCGATGGTTTGCTTTTACGTTGTATTGCTGGTTCTGCTTATGGTTGGGCTTATAGTCTCGGTAATAATATCCGAACATAAACTGCCGTTGTTGGTAGCTTCTAAGGAAAAAGCTCCGACAAAATTCAAAAAATCAAAAAAACACAAAAAGTCCCGAACCGAGGAAGCTTATTCGTCGGAAAAGGTGAATGAGCAGGGAAATAAAGATGACGAAGGCGAAGAAACGCCGTCGGTTTCAAGGTTTTTTATGCTGACCAAGACGGATAAAGAATACGAGAGCAAGCCGGCTACGGAATTCGATAACGGAATAACGCTCGAAAAGCTATGCGAAAAATTCAGAGCTTTTTCGGCGTCGAGATTGGGGCTTTACTACGATATAAAGGATATACGAAGATTTATAGCCGGACTTGCCACTTCGAAAATACTCGTAATGCAGGGAATGTCTGGAACGGGTAAGACTTCGCTTGCGTATGCGTTCGGGGAGTTTTTAGGGAACAGATCGACGATAGTGCCTATCCAGCCGATGTGGAAGGAAAGGACGGACCTTATCGGATACTACAACGAATTCACCAAGAAATTCAACGAAACGGCGCTTTTGCAGAAGTTGTACGAAGCTAATTTAAGCGACGAGATGTATATCACGGTGCTTGACGAAATGAACATAGCAAGGGTGGAATATTACTTTGCGGAGTTTTTGTCGTTGTTGGAGATACCCGATCCTGACGGAAGGTATCTGGACGTAGTAAGCGACAAATGGGAAAACGATCCGAAGCAGTTGAAGGACGGAAGGGTTAGATTGCCGGATAATATGTGGTTTATAGGAACGATAAACAACGACGACTCGACGTTTGCCATATCGGACAAGGTGTACGACAGGGCGATGGTAATGAACCTTGATAAGAAGGCGAGGACGTTTGAAGCGGAAGATACGGAAGGAGTAAAGCTCAGCGCGAAGAAATTTAACGCATTGGTGGAAAGGGCGAAACGAGAATACGAGATAACCGAAAGGAATATGAAGAGGATAAACGAGCTTGACAGGTATATGATAAATACGTTCAAGATAACTTTCGGAAACCGAATAATGAAGCAGATGCGTGAATACGTAGCGGTATATATAGCCTGCGGAGGGGAAGAAACCGACGCGATAGACGATATAATGTCAAAGAAGGTGTTCAGGAAGCTCGAATCGAAAAATCCCGTGTACGTCAGGAACAGCTGTCAGGGCTTGAGGGAATATCTCGATAAACTATTCGGACAGGACAAGATGACCGAATGCAGACAATACGTTGATCAGTTAGAAAAAAATTCGTGATAATCGGCGTTTATTATGGATCAGTTTGATATTTTATACAGGGCATTGAAAAACGTTTACGAAAAGGTCGGGAAAAATGACGAGCTCGACCGATTTTTCGATGCCGTAAAGCTTGCTCCGCAGGATATAGAAAAACTCGAATCGTTGCGATCTTATTGCAATATCGACGAGAAGTGGGTTGAAAAGATCGAAAAGGAAATCGTTTACGTCGAAAAGGCTATCGCCGAGGAAAGGCAGTTTATCATCAAAAACGGCGAGGTTTTGCCGATAGAAAAGATAAAAAAGGTTTCCGACGCTACGGTAAGGCATCTTGCAAGGCACGCAAACCTGATTACGAGAGAGCCGGAGGACGGCAAGGATATTATCCCCGACAAGCTGTATATGGTAGAAAATCTGACCGATTACGCCGTTTACGAAAACAGATTTTTATATCTGCTGTTGTGCTATTTAAGGGATTTTATCGCAATAAGGCTGGATGAAATAACCGAGGTCGGAAATACTTACAAATCGGATTTTGCTATCGAAAAGGACATAAGGTATCAAAAACGCAGATTGGTTTATAAGTTGCAGATTTCCGACGAAGATAAAAACGACCGCTATTCGCACTTATTCAATAAATCTCTGCCTATAATACGGCGAATTAAGGATTTGCAGAGCATAACCGCTTCGCTTTTAGCGACTCCGCTTATGCAGGAAGTTTCCAAAGTACCTATGATAAGACCGCCGATAGTAACTACCAACGTGTTGAAAATGAACAATAATTTCGTTCATGCGTTAGAGCTTTATCACTATCTGACGGCTTATACCGAAAAGGGTTACAGCATAGAAAAAATTAAAAACGTATATCAACCGTTTACCGAGGATATGCTCGATAAATATTCCAAGCTTATTGTGCTCAATTCGTTTTACGTTTACGTTTACGGCAATAAGTTTACCGAAATGTTCGAAGAAAACCTTAAAGCTCAGCTTATCGCCGAAGAAGAAGAAAAAAGCTCGTTATTGCAATTAAAGCTTGAAAAGCTTATGGAAAAGCACGGAAACGGTTATCCGCAGTACGTCCTTGAGCTGGAAAACCGCAACAGATATTTAAACGGCGTAAAAAAGGAGCTTGACGGCTTGAAACTCGATTTCGAGCAATTAAAAGAAGTCTGCAACAAGAAAGACGAAGAAAATGCCGCGCTGTTAAAGGATTTGAATTTTTACAAAGCCGAAGTTGACGACAAGCTGATGAAGCTGACGATCGAACAGCAGGAGCATAAAAAAGAGCTTATAGCAAGGGATAAGCAAATAGAAGCTGACCGCCTTGCTTATGAAAACAAGTGCAACGAGCTTAAAAACGACTACGATAAACAACTCTGGGCGGAAAAGCTCGAGTTTGAAAAGCAGTATAACCGTCAGGTTGAGCTTTTCAAAAAAGAAGCTGAAATGGATTTACATCGCCGCCGCAACGAGCTTGATAACGATTACGCATTGTATAAGCAGCAAAACGACGGAAAAATGCGTGAATACTTTGAAAAATGTTCGTTGGAACTTACCGAAAGAAACGGCGTTTATTCACAAAAGGAAAATAAGCTGATAGAAGAGATGCAACAGCTCAAAGCTGAAAACGAAAGGCTGAAAAACGAAAGAATAATCGCCGTTGCCGAGCTCAATGCGTTAAGGCAGAAAAACGGACTTACTACGAATGCCGAAGATTACACTTCAAAAGAGCGTTTTGACGAGCTCGAAGAAGAATTCGAAGCGTTTTTCGCACTCTTTAAAGATCAGTGGAAGCAAACGAAAAGGCGTATCCGTCGGGAAATTTTGTGGAAACTGAAACGCGACGGCGAAATGCGCTACGACGAATATCAAGCCATAGAAAAGGAATTGAAAAAACAACCCGAACAACCGGACGAGAACTATATACTTGACGAAAATTTCAAGCCTGAGAAAAAGGACGGTCAAAAAGACGACGGCTCAAACGTAAGCGTTGAAAATAACGAAGCCGAAAAAGGTGCCGATACGTCGCTTAAAGAAGATTAACCGCATATATGAAAAAGAGAACTTTCAGACATATACTGCTCCTGCTGGCAGTCATAATAGTGGGAACGCTTTTAGCCTTTTCCATTGCGTATTCGCCGAATATCGACGGTATTTTCAATATGCCGTTGGTACCGAGCGAAACGTTATACATAATTACGGCGCTTGCGATCTTGCTGCCGGTGCTTCTCGTTTTGCTCATTTTAGTCGTTTTAACGAGAAGAAAGATAAACTATCAAAACGGTTTTGACGACAGTGGCGTTCCCGAAAATTTCAAAACCGAGGAAGCTTATTCGTCGGAAAAGGTGAATGAGCAGGGAAATAAAGATGACGAAGGCGAAGAAACGCCGTCGGTTTCAAGGTTTTTTATGCTGACCAAGACGGATAAAGAATACGAGAGCAAGCCGGCTACGGAATTCGATAACGGAATAACGCTCGAAAAGCTATGCGAAAAATTCAGAGCTTTTTCGGCGTCGAGATTGGGGCTTTACTACGATATAAAGGATATACGAAGATTTATAGCCGGACTTGCCACTTCGAAAATACTCGTAATGCAGGGAATGTCTGGAACGGGTAAGACTTCGCTTGCGTATGCGTTCGGGGAGTTTTTAGGGAACAGATCGACGATAGTGCCTATCCAGCCGATGTGGAAGGAAAGGACGGACCTTATCGGATACTACAACGAATTCACCAAGAAATTCAACGAAACGGCGCTTTTGCAGAAGTTGTACGAAGCTAATTTAAGCGACGAGATGTATATCACGGTGCTTGACGAAATGAACATAGCAAGGGTGGAATATTACTTTGCGGAGTTTTTGTCGTTGTTGGAGATACCCGATCCTGACGGAAGGTATCTGGACGTAGTAAGCGACAAATGGGAAAACGATCCGAAGCAGTTGAAGGACGGAAGGGTTAGATTGCCGGATAATATGTGGTTTATAGGAACGATAAACAACGACGACTCGACGTTTGCCATATCGGACAAGGTGTACGACAGGGCGATGGTAATGAACCTTGATAAGAAGGCGAGGACGTTTGAAGCGGAAGATACGGAAGGAGTAAAGCTCAGCGCGAAGAAATTTAACGCATTGGTGGAAAGGGCGAAACGAGAATACGAGATAACCGAAAGGAATATGAAGAGGATAAACGAGCTTGACAGGTATATGATAAATACGTTCAAGATAACTTTCGGAAACCGAATAATGAAGCAGATGCGTGAATACGTAGCGGTATATATAGCCTGCGGAGGGGAAGAAACCGACGCGATAGACGATATAATGTCAAAGAAGGTGTTCAGGAAGCTCGAATCGAAAAATCCCGTGTACGTCAGGAACAGCTGTCAGGGCTTGAGGGAATATCTCGATAAACTATTCGGACAGGACAAGATGACCGAATGCAGACAATACGTTGATCAGTTAGAAAAAAATTCGTGATAATCGACTTATACAAGGACTAAACGATGAAAACAATGCGCAGAAAAATTATATTCATACTCTGTACGTTAATCGTCGCAACAATTGCGTTTATGACGATCTATTTTTCGTTGTCGTTAAGCGGAGTAATTCAAAGCAACAAGATAAAGCTCGTCATCGAAGCGAAAAGCGAGACGAAGGTTTACGACGGAACGCCGCTTGTCGGTTCAGAATACAGGATATCTTACGGCGAAATAAGGCAGGATCACAAAATAGAAGTGGTGTTTGTCGGCGAGCAGACCGAGGTCGGCGAAAGCGAGCTTACGACGATAGTTTATATCACCGATTTTAACGGCGCCGACGCATTGAGATATTACGACGTTGAACAAATCGACGCAAAGCTTACCGTAAAGAAAAAGGATATAACGATAACCACCGCAAGCGACGAAAAGTTTTTCGACGGCGAACCGTTGAAGAACGAAGGTTATTCCGTTGCGGAAGGCGGTCTGATCGAAGGACACGAAATAAGCTGTCAATCGGTAACCGAAATAACCGACGTAGGCTCGGTGGATAACGTGCTTTTGCCAAAAATTACCGACGAAAACGAGCAGGATATAACGGACAATTACGATATAACGTTCGTTTACGGCAAACTGACGGTGGTGCCGAGAGTAATTAAACTCACGACAGGCTCCAAGGATCGGGTTTATAACGGAACGGCTCTTACAAACGACGTTTACGAGCTTACCGAAGGAAATATTATCGAAGGTCACAGCCTTTACGTTGAGGTTACGGGACAAAGGACGGAAGTAGGTACTTCAAAAAATACCGCCGATTTAAAAGTTTTCGACGCAGAAGGTAAAGACGCAACTTCGTTTTACGATATTCAGGTGATCGAAGGCGACCTGACGGTTTATAAAATCGATCTTAACGTCTTTTCAGATTCGCTCGAACAGACGTATAACGGTCAGCCCGTGTCCTGCCCGACGTATTTGCAGCCGGAGGAGCTTATGCCCGGCGACGTATTTTACGGCGAGCTGAACGTTTCGGTAATAAACGCAGGAGTTGCGGACAACACGTTCGCCAACGCTTACGTTTTAAACGGCGAAGGGCAGAACGTTACGTCAAACTACAATTTCATATTCCACGACGGAACAATCACCGTAAACAAATTGAATATAATCGTTGAAACCAAGTCGGCAAACAAGGTTTACGACGGTTCGCCGTTGACGTACAACAGCGAAGACCATACCGACGCTTATTACGTTACGGGTTGGATGCCTTCGGGCGAGACGGCGCAAGTCGAGGTTTACGGAACGATAACCGCCGTCGGCGAAGTGGATAATTCGGCGGTGGTAATGATCAAAAAGACCATCGACGGCGAAACGACGGACGTAAGCGGAAATTATAACGTCACTTACCGCTTCGGAAAGCTGACGGTTTTGGCTACGAAGGACGTAATATATTTCAGAACCGTTTCTCAGACGAAGGTTTATGACGGCGAGCTTTTCCAGACGAGCCCTGAAAGCATTACCGTCGTGGACGCCTCGTCGCTTAAAGAAAATCATCAGATAGTCGACGGCAGTATGAAGACGATTTCCGCTCTTCACGTCGGAACTTATGAAAACAGAGTTGACTTTAAGGTCGAAAACACCTTGACGGGCGGCGACGTCAGCAATTCTTACCAATGCGGATTCCAAAGCAGCGCCGACAGAGGTTGGCTGACGATAACGGCAAGGGAGCTTACGCTTACCGCAGATCAGGAATACGTCGAATACGTCACGGTTCTTGGCGGAGAGTTGACGTTGACCTGGACTATCGAAGGACTTTGCGCAAACGACGTAATCGATTCGTCCAGCGTCAGATTCGTCGACGGCGCGTTGGAGGGTGCGATTTCGGGCGTGAAAATAACGGGCGGTAAGATTATCGTTTCGTTCGATACGGCGTCGCTCGGCAGTTATATGGGCGAAATCTGTATCGACGTGGACAGCCTGAAAATAACGAATACAAAATACGGCAACGAAGAAGTTACGGAAAATTACCAGATTTCATCCGATCCGATGACACTTGCCGTAATCTGAGCCCGACGGCGTAAAAGGTTCGCAGACAGCCTTTACCGTTGACCGAAACGTTAAATGAAAGGAGAGAACAATGCTTTACGAAACTTATAAAAAGCGAATAATGAAGCTTGTAAAAATCAGAGATTTTATCATCAAGAATAAGATCTGGTTTATTATCGGCTTTGCGGTTTTGTTTGCCTTGTTCTGCGCGTTCGAGGCTGTAAAGGGCAATTTCAAAGGTCGGCTCACCGTTTCGGATCAGATAGTTTACGGAGACGGAATCGACAGCAGTATCGGCGTAGTTTTCGGCAGGGCGCAATACGAATACAGGCGAGTCGGCGAAGAAACTTGGTCGGATAAACAACCGACAAGCCCCGGCGATTATGAAGTAAGGGCCGTTTCAAGAAAGTTTTTGGGGATAAAGAATTATTCCGAACCGACTACTTTTTCCATATTGAAAAGGGGCGTAACCGTCTCGGCTTACGGCGGCAGCACCGTTTACGGCGAAAAGCCGCAGGCGGATATCGATTTAGCGCAAGGCGATACGGTAGCTTTTGACGAGCTTGAATACCGTATAACTCAGCTTTATTCTCTCAAAACTTCGTATCTGCCGATAATAGAAAGCGTCAGAATAACGAACGCCGACGGCGTTGACGTGACTTCAAGCTACGGTATGACCGCACTGGAAAAAATTCTCGATATAACGCCGAGAGCGTTACAGGTAACTACGGCAAGCGGTTCGAAAACCTACGACGGACAGCCTATCGCTGCCGAAAGCTATGAAATTTCTTCGGGTAATCTTATCAACGGCGACGTTTTAGCCGTCGTGGGCTGGGAAACCAATTCGGGCGACGCAGGCGAATATCCGAATATGCCGACTCGTTACGCCGTAACCGATACCGATGGCGAGGATATAACCGAATATTATAAAATCGATACCGTTGCGGGCAGGCTGGTCGTAGATAAAAGACCTGTCACGATAAAAACTTTCGGTAACGCTAAAATATATGACGGTTACGCGCTCGCAAACACGGCTTTCGAAATAGTCGCGCCTACCGCGCTGAGCGAAGGCGAGTCGGCGTTCGTATCAGGTCATACGGAAATAGTCGACGCAGGAACGGCTGCAAACGAGCTGTCCGTAATCATCAAAAACGAGAACGGCGTCGAAAAGACTCAGAATTACGTTATCGCTTACGATTGCGGCACGCTCGAAATAACGAAAAGAGATATAACCGTCGTCACGCCCGACGTTTCGGGCGTAGTTTACGACGGCTACGAGCATTACGCCCAAAGCGTTTTGCTTTTTGAGTGCGAGCTCGGCTTTAACGACGGCATCGAAATAAGCGGTTATACTTTTATAAAAGACGTTGGTTCTGTCGAAAACGTGATGACTGTTAAAATCATCAATAATCAGGCAGATAAAACTGCGAACTATAACGTAGCTTATCGGTACGGTCGTATAGAGATAATTCAACGCAATATCTGCTTGAAACCTCGCGACGAGCTGAAAATTTACGACGGTTTACCGCTCGTTTCGGGCGGATACAACGTGGTTGAGGCTACGGGCTGTTACGACCTTGCGGAAGGCGACGGCGTTTCGTTTAAAACGGATAAGCAGGTGACTGACGTCGGCTTGATAACGGATAACGCTTTCACGGAAATAACGTTTTTCGATAAAAATAACCGTGACGTAACGGCTAACTACGACGTAACAACTCGGTACGGCAGTTTAAGGGTGCTTCCCCGTCCCGTAACGGTAAAAACCGCTTCAAGTAACAAAGTGTACGACGGAACGGCTTTCGACTGCGGCGAGTTTGAATTTGTCGGCGAGTTTAAACCCGTTTTGAATCATCAGGCGAGAGTTTCTTCCGCATTGCCGCAGATAACGGAGTTTTCGAGCGGCGGAACGGCTAACGAATTTACCGTCGGAATTTACGACGGAGATTCGAACGTTACCGAAAACTATGAAATTAGCTACGAATACGGAACGCTTTTTATTGATAAGCGACCTATATCAATCAAGCCCGTCGATAAGTACAAAGTTTACGACGGAACAAGCTTAACCTGCAACGAATGCGAAATTGTCTCAGGTTCGCTCGTGCTTGAACATTTTATTGAAATAACCACCGATAGGTCGGTTATCAACGTTTTTGACGAGACCGACAACAACATAACGAGCGTTGAAATTCTGGAAAGACAAGGCAGCTCGGTTTCAAAAGCGTTCAATTACGATATAACGTTGAATGCAGGCGAGCTTAGAATTTTACAGCGTGAGTTGTGGGTTGAATCGGCTTCTTCGCAAAAGATTTACGACGGAGAAGATTTATATAACGGTTCGTTTGAAATTACGCTCGGAAGTCTTGCCGACGGCGAAAATTCGGTCGTAAAGAGCGGATCTTACGCCGTTGTCAACGACGTTTGCTCGGTTGATAACGTATTGGAAATACAGGTATATAAAGGCGATTTTGAAACGACTTTAAACTACGATATAAATTACGTTTACGGAAATCTTACCGTGACGGTAAGAAGCGTAACCATTGCGCCAAAGGGCGATACCAAGGTTTACGACGGATTAAAGCTTACTTGCGACGATTACGATGATATAGGCGAATTAAAGATTTTGTCGGCGCATACCGTGGCGATTATCGCGCAGGCGGAAATTACCGAAGTCGGTTCTGTACTGAATTGGCTTGAAGTTGCGATTTTAGAAGGCTCAACGAATAAAACGCATAACTACTCGATAGGTTATGAAAACACGCAGGAGTTGATTGTTACAAAACGTCTGATTTCTGTAAAACCGCAGGATGAGGAAAAGGTTTACGACGGTTTACCGCTTGAAGGCAGTACCGCCGAGATTGTTTCCGGCTCTCTGGTGTTAGACCATTATATATTGTTAAGGACCGACGGTTCCGTTACCGACGCAAACGAGAGCGATTATCTCGATAATAATAATATAACGTTTGCCGAGATCGTCGATTCTTCGGGACTCGACAAAAGCACGAATTATGAAATAACGCTGTTGTCGGGTAGCTTAAAGGTTACGTTAAGACCCGTCACCATTGCTCCGCAAGAAGTGACGGAATATTACTCCGACGAGGCGATTACGCCTACGAGAGCTATCGTCACCGAAGGCAGTCTCGTGCTTGACCACTTTATATCAGCCCGGTTTAACGGTTCGCAAACGGACGTTGGCGAAAGCTATTCGAGCATAGCTTCCTTTGAAATTTTAAGCGGTTCAGTTATAAAGACGGGAAATTACAGCGTTACGCTGCAACAATCCGTAATTACCGTATTAAAACGCCCCGTAACAGTTCTGACGGGCAGCTCGCAAAAAATCTACGACGGCGAGAAGCTGAGCGACGATACCTTTGAAATAATCGGCGGTTCAGGTCTTGCGGCAGGACACGAGCTTGTCGTGACCGGCGTTACGGAAGTTTATGACGCAGGAATTTACGAAAACGTTCTGACTGTTGACGTATTGCGCGACGGACTTATAAAAACGGCTAACTACGAAATTACGATGCAGTACGGTTCTCTGACAATCGAAAGGCGCGCGGCAACGATAAGCACTTTCAGCGACGGAAAGATTTACGACGGCGAAGCTCTCTATAACAAGGGCTTTACGCCGTTCAATCTGGTTGACGGACACGCTGCAAGGGTTACGAGTCTGACTAATATTACTACTTACGCGGAAGGCGGAGTTCCGAACGTTCTCGTCGTTGAAATTTACGACGGCGCAGAAAATAACGTAACGACCAACTATGACCTTGAATACATTTACGGAACGCTGACGATATACAAGCGCAGCATAATAGTTTCGACGGACAGCGCCGTAAAGATTTACGACGGACAGCCTTTATCTTGCGAAAGGTTTGTCGTCACAAAAGGTACAGACGTCGTTGACGATAAGCCGGCGGTTGTCGGCTCGGATAATGCGGTCGTTAGAGAAAGGAGCGAATTGACGCTCGTAGGCGCCGTTGAAAACGTTTTGCAGGTAGCCGTATATCAGGGCTATCTGGATTATACCTCAAACTATGAAATAAGCTACGAATACGGCACGCTCGAGGTTAAAAAGCGCACCGTACTTATCAAGCCGAAGGATATGATAAAAACCTACGACGGCATTGCGCTTACCGCTTATGAATGCGTCGTATTGCAAACTTCGCCCTACGGCTTTGCCGAAGGCGACAGTGCAGTCGTTGAAAGCACTAAATCCATTATAAACGTCGGCAAGATAACTGATAACGAAATTGCCGATATAGTGGTTACCAACACAGATTTGACTGACAGAACGGCTTGTTACGAATTTGTGACAAGCTATGGCGCGCTGACCGTAATCAAACGTTACGTAGTAATCAAACCGCAGGATATGGAAAAGGTTTACGACGGTATGCCTCTCGTATCCGATACGGCTGAGGTCGTCAGCGGAACAATCGTAGAAGGCGATACAATAACGATTGAAACGGATAAAACCCTGACCGACGTCGGAAAGATTTACGATAACCAAATAACTTCATTTAACGTTAAAAATATTCTCGGTGAAGATATTACGTCAAATTACAACGTTTCCGTCGAATACGGCTCGCTTTCGGTTTTAAAACGCACGATAATCGTTGCGACGGGCAGTCTTGAAGATTACTACACAGGCAACGAATATTTCTGTGAAGATTATTCGTTGACCGACGGAACGCTCGTTTTAGATCACGTTTTAGTCGTTACCGATTACACAAAAGCCGTAGAAGCGGGTAAATACTCTAACGAATTGCGGTTCGATATTTTAGACGGTGAAAATTCTTCCGTCCTGACCAACTATGACTTAAAACAGACTTACGGCACTTTAAACATTAAAAAACGCCCGATAACCGTCCTATCGCCAACCTTTGATACTGTTTATGACGGTGAATTAAAGAGCGATAGCGCGCTTTATGCCGAGCCCTCGGTCGGTGATTTGGATTACGCTTTGGTTTCAGGTCATAAATTCGTAGTCACAAAAGAATATGAAGCTCGTTTCAGCGGCGAATATAAAAACCAAACGGAATTCACTATCTGCGATGAAAACGAAATTGACAAAAAGGCTAACTACGAAATAACGTTTATTGCCGGAACCATAACTATAAACAAGCGCACGGTTCAGGTTAAAACTCAATCTGGTTCCGTTGTTTACGACGGAGAGAACCACTCGTTCGAGGGTTACGAGTTTTTAAAACCTGCCGACGCAGTCTACGAAGGTTCGGCGTTAGCCGCAACCGACGTTATAACCATAGCTAAAAAGACGATATTAAACGACGTAATCTTTGCCGAAGACGGTCAGGTTACGAGCGTTGACAACGTGTTGGAGCTTGCCGTATATAACGGCGAAACCTTAGCTACGGAAAGCTATGAATTGATTTATGAATACGGCGCCGTGCAGGTGGATTTAAGGCAAATTACCGTAAAGACCGATTCAGTCGGCAAGATTTACGACGGCACGGTTTTGTCGTGCGGTAGCTTCGCGATAACGAGCGAGCTTTCCTTATGCTCAGGTCATACCGTCGCCGTAAAAGATCTGACGGAAATAGTCAACGTCGGCAGCGTTGAAAACGTTTTCACGATAGAAATTTACGCCGACGCCAAGGACGTTACCGCAAACTACGAAATCACTGCGGAATACGGCGCTCTGACTATTGAAGCCCGTCCCGTATATTGCTCGACTTTGCCAACGACCAAGGAATACGACGGCACCAAGCAAGCTCCCGACGTAGAATTTCTGACTGAGGGCAGCTATTCTGGCTATTTTCCGCTTGCGGAAGGTCACTACTATAAGGTTTTGAGCTGTTCTTCCACAATGCTTACGGAAATTTCATCCAAACGTCTATATGTAAAGAGTATAGGGATATTTGACGCGTTGAACAACGACGTTACCTCAAATTATACGATAAAATACAGCACTACGAGACAGTATTTGACCGTAACCGCACGCAAAATTACCGTCAGGCCCGTCGATAAAACCAAAGTTTACGACGGCACGGCGTTAGAGTCGAGCGAAATTGAAATCACTCAGGGCAGCATTCTTGAAGGACATACGGTCGTTGCCGTAACCGACGGAAGCGTTACCACGGTCAGCCAGGGAGAAGTGGAAAACGGCGTTACCGGGGTAACCGTTTACGATAAGAACGGCAACGACGTTACGACGAAATATTACGAAGTCACCGTCGAATCAGGAAAGCTCAGCGTTATCAAGCGTGATTTAAGCGTAACTTTGGGCACGGAGATTTTCGAGTACGACGGATTTGAGCATTTTGTCGAAAGCTACGCTATCGATCAAGGCTATCGGCTCGTAGAAGGTCACGAAATCAGATTGAGCGATATAACGACTAAGAGCGAGGTCGGCGAGTATGAAAGCACGGCGACTGTGCGTATTTTCTTCGGCGAAGAAGACGTGACGGAAAATTACAACGTTATTTGCAATCCCGGTCTGCTTATCATATCCAAGCTCGAAATCACGGTTGAAACTGCGACCGATACAAAGGTTTACGACGGTCTGCCGCTTATAAATCTCAACGTAGAAGTAGTTAAGGGCTATCTCTTAAGCTCTCACCGCATAACGGCGACTGCTTCGGAAGGGTATATCGATTGCGGCGCGTACGAAAACGTTCTCGATATTGTCATTTTAGACGGCTCTGATAACGATGTCACTTCTTATTACGAAATAACTTACGTTTACGGCTATCTGACTATCACTCAAAGGGAAATAACCGTCTTAACCTCTACTGATAGCAAATATTACGATAACCTGCCCCTGTCTAACGCCGAAGGCTTCGCGATTATTGAGGGAAGTCTCGCAACGGGCGACAGCCTTATAGCTAAGGCAGGGTACAGCGCTATAACGGACGTCGGGGCAATAGACAACGTTGTAGGATACTCCGTATCAAACGGCGTAAAAGACGTCACTGCTAACTACGTTATCGCTATGGATTACGGTACTCTCGAAGTGTTGCCTTGTCCGGTTACGCTAATACCGGTAAGTACAA
>JBJEVF010000020.1:0-4750 GCA_051884215.1 Christensenellaceae bacterium
TATAGAAAAACCTAAACCAAACTTTTGGGGTTCGGTTTAGGTTTCACTTGGCGGAGGTGGAGGGATTCGAACCCCCGGGGGCTGTTAACCCAAACGGTTTTCAAGACCGCCTCGTTGTGACCGCTTCGATACACCTCCGTATTTTGCCTTTATAGCTTGCATCAAAGTAACGGAATTATATTATCAAATAAGAAAAAATTTGTCAATTTTTTTGGCGGATAATTGTTGCATTTTTTTGTTTATTTTGCTATTATATGATAGTACTGAATCACGGGTAATTGACTCAGTTGGTAGAGTGCCTCCGTCACATGGAGGAAGTCAGGGGTTCGAGTCCCTTATTACCCACCAGTGAAAACCTGAAACGAACTACTTTTTTAGAGTAGAAAAGTTTTGGGTTTTTTTAATTGAACGAAGAAAACTGTACCGAATTATTATTACAAAACTCTTTACTTATAAACCGAAAAGGATTTGTCCGATTGCAGTTTTCGGGGCGGTCGGAAAGTGATTCAGCGATAACCTATCGCTTCTCTCGGTTTTGAGCTTGCTTTTTTATCTGAACTTGACTGCGGAATTTTGCTCTGCGTTTTTTTATTTATTCAAGTACCCGTGAAGTGCCGTTGCTATGAATTTTTGCCGTTCATATACTTGAAAATCCCGTAAGTTTTTAGTATAATATACGTTGATTAAGAGACGGTTGGATTTTATTATGTCGGCAAAAATTGATATTGAGCAAGCATACGATTTAATCTGTGACGATTGGCAAAAATTCAGGAATTCCACTAAAATCAATAAATGTATAGTTGATTTCTGTGATTTAATTACGCCGAACGGAAAAATTTTGGATGTCGGTTGCGGTACCGGATATCCTATTGCTCAGTATTTGGTCGAACGTAATTTTTTTGTTACGGGAATAGACGTATCTCAAAAAATGATAGATAAGGCCAATAAATTGCAACTTCCAAAAGCGGTCTTTATAAAACAGGATATTTTAGACTTTTCAGCCGATTTACAATATGACGGCGTTATTGCGTTCGATAGCATCTGGCATATAGCAAAAGAGAAACAACGCGATATTTACAGAAAAATAGCGTCTCTGATGAATTACGGCGCATATTTTTTATTTACGCACGGAAATCGTAATGACGAAACTATCGGAACAATGTTTAACCGGCAATTTTATTACAGTGCTTTGGCTATCGAAGAACTAAAAGTAATTTTTGCGGAAGTCGGCTTAAAGATAGTAGATTTAATTGAAAATTATAAAGAAGTTTCTACGGGTGAACGTGATTTGTTGGTAATCGCACAGAAGCAATATCCGTTTTAGATTATCGTTACCCGTCACGGTTGAAAAAGATTCTAACGAGGTCGATTCGTTATGGTGTTTTGAACAGCCAAGTCTTCCAATCGGATTAAAAATAAGCCAAAAGACGCGGTTCAAGTTGACTTTTGACGGAGTCAAGCGTTTATTGTGGAAACACAGGAGGAACAATGGAGATAATACAATGGTGTAAGATGCAGATTATGTGCTTGCTTATTATTGCATACATCGGTTGCACGTACATAAAAGAAGGAAATTACCTGAAAAAGGTTACGAAAAAATCCTATTGTAATTCATTTTTTGACGTGTACTTTATAGTGGCTGAGATTGCAGTATTATTTGATGCGATAACGGCCTGTACCGTCAACTATTTGGATAAAGTACCGAGAATACTCAATTTGTTTTTACACTTGGGTATGTTTGTGTCGTATGAAATCTTTATCGCGCTTTTATTCTGGTATTGGGTATCTGCTACGGTAGGGATTCCGAAAAAGAAGTGGGTAAAGATCGTAGGAACGTTACCGTGTGTGATATCCGTTATTCTTACGATACTTTTTCTTCCCGATGTCGAATTCCTGCAGGGGAAAACCACCAATTATTCAATGGGTACGTCGGTTTACGTCTGTTTTTTATGCGTTGTGATTCACATGATTTTTACGATCGTATTTGTTGCGGTCAACAAAAGCCGTATTCCAAAGCGAAAAATGGTAGGATTGGCAACGACGTCAGTGTTCATTGCCATTATTCTTACGATACAGATTGTTTTTCCCGAATCTTTGGTATCGTGTATGGCAATTGCTCTGATTCTCGTCAGCGTTTATCTGAACATGGAAAACCCCGCTATTCATGGATTGGAATACTATCACAACGAGATGGTAATGGGTTTTGCAACGTTGATAGAGAACAAAGACGACAACACGGGCGGACATATCAGGCGTTCTTCGGCTTATGCTCTTTTGATTTCTGAGAACATGAGCAAAAACAAAAAGTACAAAAATATAATTAATCAGGACTTCCTGAACAATCTGAACAAAGCCGCTCCGATGCACGACATCGGTAAAATCGGGATTCCCGATGCTATTTTACAGAAACCGGGAAGGCTCACAGAGAATGAATTTGAGATCATTAAACAACATCCGAGCATTGGCGGAAAGATAATAGAAGAAACGTTCGGGCATTTATTTGATGAAGGGTATGAGACAATGGCATACAACGTTGCAATGTACCATCATGAAAAATGGAACGGCGAAGGGTATCCCAAGGGTCTTAAAGGGACGGAAATTCCTCTTTGCGCGCGTATTATTGCAGTTGCTGACGTATTTGATGCGGTATCGGCAAAACGTTGTTATAGAGACGCAATGCCTTTGGAAGAATGTTTCAGGATCATCATGGAAGGACGCGGAGTAGATTTCGACCCGGAAGTTGTGGACGCATTTCTGGCAGATAAAAGCAAGGTAGAAGAGATATATCACGGTTATTGATTATTGGCAGATTTTCATTCGTTGCAATCTTTTCTGGCGTTAAACTTCGTTTTTATGCGGTTTTACTTGTCTCTTTTTGAAAAAAAGGATATCGTCACGTTATGGAAAAATTACGTTGGACAAAAAACGGATACGTAATAAGGCTTGCGCAAAAAGCGGATGCCGAAAACTATTATTTACAGAATTTTAATCCATTGGATAAAGAAGTTGCACGGTTGACGGGTAGCAAAGAAGACTTTTCGCAAGAAGAAGTAACGTCGTTTTTCTTAAAAAGTATTCAGGCTCGTGATCGCTATCATTTTTTGATTATTTCGCCCGACAACGGTATTATTGGCGAAGCCGTGATAAACGAAATCGACGAGCAGGAAGGAAGCGCAAATTTCAGGATAGGTATTTTTCAACCTGCAGAACAAGGTAAGGGAATAGGTACATGGGCGGTAGAGGTTACGAGGGATTTTGCATTCGAAACGTTAAAATTACGTCGTCTTTCGTTAGACGTATTCTCGTTTAACACTCGTGCCGAAAAAGTTTATCTTAAAGCCGGTTTCAAGAAAGATGGCGTTTTACGCGACGCCGTTTTAAACGGTAAGGAATACGCCGACGATATTCTGATGTCGATTACGGAAAGCGAATGGTCAGAAATAAAAACAAAAAATAAATGATATATTTTTCGTCGAACGTCGTCTGGTTAAAACTCTGCGTTAAATATGAATTTTTTTTCGTTGAGGATTAATAAAGAAAAAACAGACGGCACGGGTAACGTGCGTCTGACTTTATCGTGTTTTTTCAGTTTGTTGTGTATTTGTATTGATAAACCTAATGAAACGTTTGTGCGTCGGTTCTCGGATGCGATAGATTAAGTTGAAGTTCATTTTAAAAAAATCAGCGGATATCGATTTTTGCACATTTGTTTTTTTTTGTCCAAAATATCATTTTATAATGTAAATTTTTTGCGTTTTTTGTCGTATTATGCTACAATGCTCGTATGTTATTTGACTTTTCTCACGTCTTATATATAATTATTTCTTTTTCTTTTACGGCAGCGTTAGCGGTACTATGCCGACGTCTTGTCAAAAAGCAAAAAGAAAAAGACCTGGTATTGAAATCAGCCGCCGTTTTAACGGTTGTTTTTCATTTTTCAATTCTTTACGTCACTTATCTTGAAACGGGACAGGCAAAGATTGATTCTTCGTTGCTGTTTCCGATATATCCTTGCCATATTGCCATGTGGTTGCTAGTCATAGTGGCGTTCAGTAAAAACAAACAGTCGGAAGTTTTTGCCTGCGTTGCGGAATTTACTTTTTATTTGGGTATCGTAGGCGGTATAGTCGGCATTTTGTTTAACGAAATTTACAGCGGCAATCCCAATCTCTCCGACTGGAGCGTACTCAAAGGCTTGCTGAGTCACTCAACCCTGTTTTTCGGTTGTCTGTATCTGCTTGTCGGCGGCTATATAAAAATCCGTGTAAAAAACACTTTCAGCGTATTGTGCGGGTTGTTATTTCTGCTTTTGGACGGAGTGATTATGATAGGGATTTTCAGATTGGCAAAACTGGATCCGCCCAATTGTATGTACTTATTGGAAAACCCCGTGCCGTCAATGAGTTGGTTTAATACTTATATGATAGGAATAGCCGGTCTGCTTGTCGTTTTTGCGACAACGGCTTTGGTCGAGCGGATCACGCTGTCCAAAGAGGAAAGATGGTATACAAAACTTAAACAATTAAAAAAACAAAAGGATGAACGGACAAATGAGCGAATTTTTTAAACGTATTTTCGGAACGACAAGCGGAAGCGCAGAAATAACTTTGTTTTCGATATGGCATATCTTGTGGATAGTGATAATCATTGGTACGTCTTTCGGCGGTTACTTTATTTTGAGGAATAAATCCGAACGTGCAAAGACGGTAACGTTAAACGTTTTAGCGTATCTCGTAATCGGAACGTACGT
>JBJEVF010000021.1:0-20444 GCA_051884215.1 Christensenellaceae bacterium
TTATGACTTTTACCATAGGTTTCGATATCGGTATCGTGTTGATGAAGGGTATAGTAATTTCGGCTATCACTTCTCTCACTCTGTTACCGGCGTTGGTATTATTGCTCGATAAACCGCTTGAAAAAACGCACAAAAAGGCGTTCGTTCCCCAAGGGCAGGTTTTCTGTAAGACTTCGTTTAAGGCGAGCAAGGCAATCGTGCCTGTAGCTCTTGCACTGATAATTGCCTGCGGTGCGTTGCAACCATTGAGCAAATACACTTTCAGCGACAATAAAAACAATCTCTCTGCAATCGGGCAGACGTTCGGGCAGAACAACGCGGTCGTGGTGGTCTATAAAAATTCCGAAAACAATTTTGCGAACGAGCAACTTTTGACTGACACTCTTACAAATTATAAAAAATCTGACGGAACACCCGTTCTTACAAGCTATACGGCATATACGAATACGGCAAGAGAAGTGTACGACACCCAAAAAGCAAGTCAAAAACTCGATTTATCGGAAAACGACGCCCAATTGCTTTTGACTATGTATAACTTGTATCGCACTCCGGAATTGCTTAAATTGACGTTTGCGCAATTTATTGACTATGCCGACGAGCTGATTAAAACAGACCCCGATGCCCTTGAATTTGCAGACGGGCAGACAACTCATACTATTCAAACGTTAAAGCTGATAGGCAACGTAATGACAAACGACAATACCGCAGAAGAGTTTTGCACTAAACTCAACGAAGGTATAGACGGGGTGTCTCTCGACTTGTTCTCCGTTAAGCAGATGTACGGGCTGTATTTCTATGACGAAATAGAAAACCCCAACGTAGAATTTGCTGCAATGCTCAATTTTATGATAGCCGCTTCACAAGATGAAAACGTGTCGGAAATGTTTGACGAACAGACGGTTGCACAGCTAACTCAACTTTCAGCGGTTATAGGAACGATTCCGCAGGACAACCAACTTTACCCCGTCGTTCACGGCGAATACGGTTATATGCAGTTTTTGCCCGTGCTAAGACAAGTAGCAACCGCACTTACGGGTGCTGAACCGCAAATTACCGTAACGGACGATGCCGTACAGCAGATGTACATTATGTATTTTTATCTTAACGGCACTATGCCGAACGGTGCAATCAACGGTAAAGACTTTACAACTTTTGTAGATGAAGCCTATAAGGCGAATACCGTTGTAGCCGCAAAAATTTCCATAGAAGATAAACAACGACTTGACGATATGTTGACTATTGACGGCTATCTTTCGGATACGGAAGAATACAAATTTGCTGATTTGCACGCAAGGCTTACAGCTCTGCAATACGCCGTTCAAAGCGGTATCTCAGCTTCAGCACCTGAAGAAGATAAAATCGCCGGCGTATATATAAAATATTCCGTCACACACGAAAACAAACTCGCAATACCTGTAATGGCGTTTGAACTTTTGGATTTCGTAAGCGGAAATATGCAAACCAATTCACTGTTAAAACATAAAATGACAGCGGATATGCGAGCAAAAGTCGACGAGGCTCAAGAAGATTTGCAAAGAGCGGAAGAGCTGTTTATAGGTAAAGAATATTCACGTTTATTGCTCTCTGTAAATCTCCCCAACGAGAGTGACGATACGACGAAATTCGTAGAATATCTATCCGCAACCGCCAAAGAAATTTTCGGAGAAAATGCTTATATCGCAGGAGAAATAGTATCAACCTACGACCTACAGAAAACGTTCAGTCACGATAACCTGTTAATTTCAATATTCACAATCGTTGCTATATTTGTAATCGTAGCCGTGATATTCCGCTCTCTGTCCCTCCCCGTAATACTCGTTGCAGTAATTCAGGGTGCAATATGGATTTCAATGTCGTTTCAGCTTTTCGGCGGCGGAATGTTCTTTATGAGTTATATCGTAGCAACCTGTATTCTTATGGGGGCAACGATTGACTACGGCATATTGATGTCGAGCAACTATGTATCACACAGGCGTACTCTCGACAAAAAGGAAGCACTTTATATATCGGTTGAAGCGGCTATGCCGACTATATTCTCATCAGGGCTTATTCTCACCGTATGCGGATTTGTGGTGCATTTTATTTCAAGTCAGAATTCAATTTCGACCGTTGGTTTACTGCTCGGCGTGGGTACGATTTGTTCAGTGGTTATGATAACTATCGTATTACCATCTGTTCTGTATCTTCTCGATAAATTTGTCTTGAAACTATCGTGGAAAAAGAAAGATAGTCACTCTAAATCTAATAAATAAATTAAAAATGGCAGTTATGCGTGAGCTTGTCTTGACAAGCTCACGCAACAAAAGAATAAATCGACTAAAAAACATATTTGAACGAAAAATAGGCTTCCAAAAAGTATCGAAGAACTTTTTGGGAAGAGGAGCGGCAACGAAGCGAATTTGGCGATTTTGTTTACATAATCGCCTTTAAGTGGAGTTTGCCGCGACGAGGTTGTGCCGAAGATTATAAACCTACCAAAAACGGCAGAAGGCTTGCGGAATTTCCGCAAGCCTTTTTGTTTATGATGAATAATAGTGTTTTTATCGTATCTATAGAGGTTTTAAGGAATGTAATGATTATATTGACTTTATATAGTAAATACGCTAAAATAAATATAATAAGAGATAAGAGGGAATTATGTATTTTTCTGACTGTTTTCAGGTTGATAAACAAAAGATAGAGGATTATGGTGCAATTGACATAAATTTAATATGCGATTTACCACTGTTTATTGATCCAATGCTTATATTTAATAGTGCTAAACCAGAATATATTAATTTGCACAATCAAATAATACAGTACTTTCATTTTTTAGCTGAAAAATCAAGATTTGGGTTTAGTGAAGGTGAATTAACTACTTATTTTAATTTTAGCGAAATAAAGAATAATTGGTTTGGTTATTCTAAAAAGGGCAATGTCGGTAATGGAAACGGAAAAAAGTTTTCACGTTTTTTTGCCGCTAATTTAAAGTTTTGTCTCCAAACCCACGGAATAAGTAATGGAACTCATTTTGAAAAAACAATCCTATTGCATAAAGGAAGCGGTAGAGATAAGGTTAGCGACCTTACTACAAGACTGATTTTAGATTATCTTGCAACGTACACCCAAAAGTTTTCTCTTAATAATATAGATAAACGTTTTTTGGATACATTTTATTTAGATGCCAAATTTAATTATAAAACAGAAACTTTTGAAAGCTGTGAGTATATTCTTCCTTTTATAATTAATAACAAAGGCAAACGTGAATTCGTCATATTAACTCCTAGAGACATATTAAGAAAAGATGAGCCTACATTAAATAGAGCTGATTTAGCCAAAAACTATAATCGAGTCAGAAATATAATTGATAATGATGCTATACGTAGTCAGTTAGAAAACTATATTTGTAAAGCCGTTGCGGAATACGAGAGGTCGTGTCAATTAAACAATAAAAAGGCTACAGATTCTGGCATATCAGAAATTGAAAAATACGCTTTTATGGAAGCATTAGATAAAATACCAGAACTTTATGATTACTACATTAAATTAAAAGAATCAGAAAAAGACATAATAACAGATAGTTCATTTAACGAAACAACCGAACAATTGGAAAAGTTTTATGTCAACTCAGAGGAGCTTGTTAAGATCTTCAAGGATAAATGCTCTGAATCGTTTGAAGGATTATCTGCACGCGAAGAAGCAAAAAGGCGATTAATATGGTTTAAGCATATAATTGAACACTGCGACGGATATAAGGTTTTATATTATAAGGGGCTACCGATATCTACAGAGAATGATTTACAAAGGCTGTTCCGATTTGTATGGTATGGTAGCATATACGATGTTAATTTTGAGACTAATAATGGTCGTGGGCAGTCCGATGTTAAAGTATCATTCGGTGCCCATACGAAGAACATAACTGAATTTAAACTAGCCAGCAATCCAAATTTATCACACATTTTTAAACAAGTTAAAATATATGAACAAGCTAATCAATGTGATGATAGTTTATATGCTATATTTTATTTTTCTGAAGCTGAACGATTAAAAGTAACGAAAATGATCTCTGATGCTAAAAAAGAGGCACTTGTTGATGATTCTATATTCTTAATTGATTGTCGAAGTGATAATAAGGCATCGGCTTCAATTGCATAAATATCATAAGAGACCTGCAGTTTCAGCAAGTCTCTTAATATTATTAGTACCCAAATTTTAAAGGCGAGTCATCTCCATTAGAGAGCGACTTCGGCTTATTGTTAATCAATAAAAAAGCAAATCCGTATGGAGCGGCTTTTGATATGACAGCATAGCGATTGTTGCGATTTGCACCAATCGCGTCCCCAATGTTTGTTAAATATAAAAAGTAAATCCGAACCATTCGCCTGTGACGATGATATAATTCGGATTATACCTCTTTGGTGCGCCATAAGGAACTCGAATCCCTAACCTTTGGTTCCGTAGACCAACGCTCTATCCAATTGAGCTAATGGCGCAAATAATATAAAAGCGGTTTAATTTGCGATAATCGGAGCTGAACAGGAGAATATCGCTTATTTAACGCAATAAATTATAGGTCATAAAGTAATTTTTGTCAAGAAAAATAACGATAATAAGCAATTTTTGTTCAATATAAATTTTTATCGACATAATAGCAGTATGTTTTTAAGAAAAATCGAAAAAATATTTTGACAACGGCATAAAATTGTGTTATCATAATAGCGTTGCAGATATAGTGCTGTACAAAAAACAAAAAAGATTTTCGGTCTGGAGAAATACCCAAGAGGCCGAAGGGGCTCCCCTGCTAAGGGAGTAGTACGAGTAAATCGTAGCGAGGGTTCAAATCCCTCTTTCTCCGCCAAGTGTTTGATTATACGAACTCTAACGGGTTCGTATTTTTCTTTGCGAGGCATTATTTGGGTATTAAGATAAACATACGATAAAAAATTATGATTATAAAGAATTATAAAATTGAATATCTTGAAACGCTTGCAAGGTTGTTTTATGAAACGGTGCATTTTGTGAACGCGCAAAATTATACGACAAAACAATTAAATGCGTGGGCGCCGAACCAGGATAGTTTGAAAAGTCGATGCAACGATTTATTAACGCAAAAAACGTTGGTTGCTGAAACGGACGGCAAAATAGTCGGGTTCGGTAGTATAGATAAAGACGGATACTTGGATTTGCTTTTTGTTCATAAAGATTATCAAATGAAAGGAGTTGCGACCGCTTTATGCGATGCGTTAGAAAGCGATTTTTCCGTTATAACTGCTCATTCGTCTATTACCGCCAAGCCGTTTTTTGAAAAGCGAGGTTATAAAACTATCAAATCGCAAAACGTGGAGCGATGTGGTGAAAAACTGCAAAATTTTGAAATGAAGAAAAATAAAATTGAAGTAATATAAATCTTAAAAACGTGAGTGCATATAACGGCAGTCGGGCAATAGAATCGCTCGGCTTTTTTATTGCTTACGCATTGAACGTCGGGACAAAAAACAATAAAATATCGGGGCGAAAACTATTTAACGAATATTGTGAAGGTTGACGGTTATTGATAAATTTCAACGAAAAAAACAGCCGGCATTGATTAAAATTTATTCTCCTATTTTCGTGCGTTTTTAGCCGCGGAAACAAGATCGGGCGTCGTTAGTAAGAACGGTTGACAGTGCGGACTGAGAGTTATATAATAATTTTATTCAGCACATAGTGCGCTTTAAATAAAATTGCAAGAAAAAAGCGTATATCAAAATAACAAAAACTTACGGTTGAAAGATTTGGTCAGGATAACTTTGAGCTTTTAAGGAAAAGGAGATAATTTATGAAGAAAATATTGGCTTTGATGGTTGCCGTTCTTACGTTATGCAGTTGCGTAGGCGTGCTTGCTTCGTGCAAAAGCCCTGATAAGCAAAGCGGAATAATCTCCGAAAGCAGGAGCCGGACAAAATCGGATAGCAACGGTGAAACAAAGTCGGATAGTGAAAGCAGAACTGTCTCAGACGGAAAAAGCCAGATAAATTCGGGCGATAATAGCGGAATTACTTCTGATAGCGGTGACGGGGAAAATACTGACAGCGGAAACGTAAGCGTAATATACAACGTTATTCCTAATATTGATTGGGCGACGCAGACCAAAGAAACTGCCGCCACTTTTACGATGGGCGATTCGGTAACGAGTTTTAATTTTAAAGCCGTTGATCTGACGGAAATGACTTACATCGAGTTTGATTTATACGTTCCGGACGCTACTAACGTAACGGCGTTATCGACTGCGACTCAGTTTGAATTGAGTTCTTCCGGAACGTGCGATATAGAAGAATATAATTGGGTGGGAAACGCATTTTTAAAAAATCAGACTATTATTGACGGTTGGAATCACATAAAAATTGATTTGCCGTTAAATTTCGGCGAGTGCAACCGCTCCGCAGTAAACTGGATACGTTGGTATTGGGTTTCGCCGACTAACAAAATCGAAGGGTGCAAGATAGCTGATTTCAGGTTTACCGCCGACGGGAGCGTCGAGCCTGAAAAACTGAGTGAAAAATCTGCGTTTATTCCGAAAACGTTATATCCGACTACAGAAGTTGTGGTTGCGCTTATTGACGTTACCCAAGCTCCCTACAACGCAGATCCGACGGGTAAAACCGACGCTACCGACGCAATCAATCAAGCGTTGACCGACGTTGCAAGCGTTGGCGGCGGCACTGTCTGGATGCCTGCCGGAAACTACCGGGTAAGCGGAACTGTTTCCGTACCTGCATACTGCACGCTACACGGCGACTGGCAGGACCCCGACGAAGGGACTTCTTACGGGACGGTGATTTTTGCTTACGTGTCGGACGCAGGCTCCGATACGGACGACGCGTTGTTTTTGATAGGCGGATCTGCGGGTGTAAACGGATTGACCGTTTATTATCCGGAGCAAAGTCTGACGAACGTAAAGTCCTATCCGTTTACTTTTTACACGACAGGGCTTGGCGACAGTTATATGTTGGCGTCGGTAACAAATTGCACCGTTATTAACGGATATCAAGGTATCGGCGCATGCGTCAGCGGAAATAACGCGCACGAAATGTTTACGGTTGAAAACGTTAAAGGCACTTTCTTAAAAACTGCCGCCGAAATGTACAATCAGGCGGACGTAGGCACTTGGAAGCTTGTTACCGTAAGTGCAAAATATTGGGCGCAATGTCCTATTGACTTCGATCGTCCAACGCTTTCGGCAATAAAAAATTACACGAGAAAAAACGCCGTCGGATTCATTCTTGGTGACCTTGAGTGGACGCAATTTGTAGGTTTACAAGTATCCGACTGTAAATACGGAATTCAAATCGTAAAAGGACGCCGCATCGAATTTGCAGGCTCTTTATGCGATGCAAAAGTTACCGATTGCGATATTGCGTTAAAGGTAGATAGCATAGACTCGAGATGGGGAATGACGGTTGCAAACAGCGAGCTAAGCGGAAGTATAAGGAGTATTGAGAACAACACTTCGGGCGTTGTAAAAACGGTAAACGTTAATTCGCCCGACGGAACGACGGGAAAAGTCGTTGCCGATAACGATTCAGGCGTCGGTCAGTACGTCGTCGACTATTCGTCTGCGTATAAAAAGCCTGCCGCCGTTTTACACGTTTTCAACGGCGATTCAAGCGGCGCAAGCGACGTTTCGGCGTCTCTGCAAGCCTTGCTTGACAAGGTCGGCGTAAACGGCGGAATAGTTTATATTCCGAGCGGTTTTTATCGGCTTGACAACGCAATAAACGTTCCGGCTGACGTAGAATTACGAGGTAGTGCAGGCTCGCCTGCTCGCGATCAGGTTAGCTCGACAAAAGGTACGGTTTTACTTGCTTATTACGGCGACGGAAAAAGCTATGATTCAACCTCGAAAGCGCTGATTACTTTATCGACGAATGCGGGCGTGAACGGCGTTCGCATAGTATTCCCGAAAAACGGCGCTGCAGATAGTAATATATCGACGAGTTACGCTATAAGGGGAAACGGTTCGGGCGTGTATTGCGTTAACGCTTCAATTTCCGCTGCCGCATACGGCGTTGATTTTTCGGGCTGCGATAATCACTATATAAAAAAGCTCGTTACGGCGTGTTATTATAACGCTATTAAAGTTGGCGGAAACGGGGGAGTGGTAGAAGGCTGCTTGCAAAATGGTACGGTGCTTACTCGTTGCGGTCGGAAACTGAAAGATTTTTGCGAAAATTGGACGGCTGAAAGCACGATGTTTAGCGATTTATACCCTATTACGCGCAGCAAACTCGTTTACCTGATTGTTTCTGATGGTAACGTAGAGCAGATATACGACACGTTTGCATACGGACCTGCGGTTTTTTTGCAAAACGATAACGCATTCAACACGCAAACTATCAGCGTTGGTGCGGATAACGTCGGAAACTCGCAGTTTGTTATAAACGGCGGAAGTCTTGCCGTGGTTGGCGCACTTCGCTATAACGGCTCGTCTTATACGCATAACGGCGGTAGCGTTAAGCTTTACGCGCGTTTGGCAATAAACGAAACAGACGAAGATTCTTTAACGCTGACAAAATAAAAAATTTTTCATTTAAAATTTTAATTTTAAGTGATTTTTCGGGTGCGACTTCCCGATTTATTCGGGAGTTAGTTGAAGTTTTATCCAAGTTTAAGTCGGTTGAAAAGTTTAACTTAAAAAGGTAATATCAAACCGTGTTATTTATTGACATTTTAACGGTTTTGTTTTAAACTTTAATTATGGATATTTTATTACAGAGCAAAGAGTGCGCGGAAGAATTGATCGAAAAGGCAAAACTAAAAAAGGGCAATATCGTCGTCGTAGGGTGTTCTACGAGCGAAGTTGCAGGCTCTCAAATCGGTTCGAATTCCAGCACGGAAGTGGCAAAGCAAATTTTCGACGGGTTATACGCAGCTTTTAATGAGCGTGGAATTTTCGTTGCGTTTCAGTGTTGCGAGCATTTGAACCGAGCAATAGTGATCGAGCGCAAGGCTCTTGTATTTTATGATGAAGTCAACGTCGTTCCGATGCCGAAGGCAGGCGGCGCGCTTGCGTCTCACGCATATAACAATATTGACGACGCAATAGTCGTAGAGCATATAAAAGCCGACGCAGGCATCGATATTGGCGATACTTTTATAGGTATGCACTTAAAAGAAGTCGCCGTTCCGTTGCGGCTTAGCGTCAACAAAATCGGCAGTGCGCATTTGACTTGCGCAAGGGTTCGTCCGAAGTTCATCGGCGGCGAGCGTGCAAAATATAATCCTGATTTACTGTAATTGAAACTCACTTAATACAACTGAAAAATGCGCTGCTGAAAGTCGGTAGCGTATTTTTAATTCAATAAAAAATCCTAACCTTAACCTGCGAAAACGTGAGAAAAGATAAGATTACAATCGGCGTCGGGCAACGAGCCGATAAAACTCACGGAGTTGGGGGTGATTTTCATATAATATTGTGGACCGTTTATATAACGGAATATTATTAAAAAGGATGTATTTATGGGCGTAACCAATTATAACAAACAATTAAGTGTAGATAAAATTTCCTGTGGGGAGTCGTTGAATATACGTTTATCCCTGACGGCTGAGCCTGATATTACCGCCAATCCCGTCGATATAGTTTTGATATTAGACCGTTCGGGAAGTATGGCAGGCAGTGCGTTAGCCAATCTTAAAAACGGCGCAAAGGCGTTTGTAGATATTATTTACAATTCTACCGGCGGAACGGGCGGTCAGATTGCCGGCGGAACGCATATCGGAATAGTCAGTTTTGCAGATATTGCTACGCAGGATACTGCGTTGATAACCGACATTGACGATTTAAAGACGGCGATAGACGGCTTATCGGCAGGCGGTTCGACGAATCACGCCGACGCGTTTACCAAAGCAAGCGATTTACTTCAAGGCTCGACAGCCAACCAGCAGATTATGGTAATGTTTACCGACGGTATGACGACTGCAGGCTCTGATCCCAACACCGTAGCAACCCAGGCGAAGGCGGACGGCGTAATCATTTACGGAATAGGCTTATCCGGCAACGGCGGAATAGACGAGCAAGCGTTGGAAAACTGGGTATCGAGTCCGTCTTCGGCTTACCTTGTCATCACGCCTGACGATGAAGAGCTTGAAGACATTTTTGAAGACCTTGCGCAGAATATTTCCAACCCCGGTGCAACAAATATAGTTTTGACGGATAAAGTTATACCTTGTTTCGAAGTCACGTCGCTGACTTCGCCCACCAAAGGCACTGCGACAATGCTCGATAGTCAAACCGTCGAATGGAAAATTGACGAACTCGGCGTAACCGGAAGCGAGGGCGCAGTTTTTGAATTTACCGTTCGTCACATTGGCGATTGCATAGGCGAGACGGAAGTCAACGAATCCGTTTCTTATTCCGATACGGAAGGAAACGTTTTGAATTTCCCGTCTCCTACGGTTGAAGTCGAATGCGATACGCCTGTTATCGAACCGTGTCCTACGCCGGTTGATTTTACCGCTACGGGCTGTTCGGATACGATCGAGTTTGACGCAGGCGACATCGAAATGCAGTCGCTTGGCAGAATAGTGATGCTCGACTTCACTTTGAAAAACGTATGTCCCAACAAGCGCGTAGCGGTTGCTGTCATTCTCAACGAGGTTGACGGTGAAGGCAACGAGCATAAGCGTGGTTTAAAGACGATGACAGTCCCTGCGCACACCAAAGATACCTGTAGCGACGTAACTGTTCGTTGCGTTAAATTCGTTCTTCCCGAAGACCTCGACGTTTTCGACACGATGGCGCTTTGCAACCAAAGGAATTTGCGAGCAAGAATTATTGCTCACTACGTCGATAACGATTACGAATGCTGTGAAAATATTTAATTTTCCTACGTTTTGTTTACACTTTAACTGAATAAAGACTAAGCGGCAGCCCCGAAGGAAGGTTAAATCATTCCTTTGGGGCTGTGCGTTCGGTAAAGTTATTATTTTATCGCAATATGGCAATAATACAAAACTGGTCAGGAGGTCATAATTTTGAGTAATCGTTTGCAGTATGAAACAAGTCCTTATTTATTACAGCACGCAGAAAATCCCGTAGATTGGTATCCGTGGGGCGAAGAAGCGTTTGAAAAAGCAAAAAGCGAGGATAAGCCGATATTTCTGAGTATAGGTTACAGCACATGTCACTGGTGTCACGTTATGGCGAGAGAGAGCTTTGAAAACGCTGAAATCGCAGATACGTTAAACCGTTATTTCGTCAGCGTAAAAGTAGATAGGGAAGAACGTCCCGACGTCGATCAGGTTTATATGAACGTATGTCAGGCTCTTACCGGAAGCGGCGGCTGGCCGACGAGTTTATTCCTTACTCCTCAGTTAAAGCCGTTTTTTGCCGGCACCTATTTTCCTCCAAAGGGCAGGGGCAGCTTCGCAGGCTTTTACGAGCTTATCTGCCTCATAGCAAAAAGGTGGAGAGAGGATCGGAAAAGGTTGATAGAATCGGCGGAAAATATCGTTTCTCAGCTTAAAGAACGAAAGAGCCGAAGCTCGGCTGAGGCTGACGGACTCGTAGAAAAGGCTATTAAACAGTTTAGCGGTGCGTTCGATGAAAAAAACGGCGGCTTCGGCTGTGCGCCGAAATTTCCTACGCCGCACAATCTGCTGTTTCTGTTGTTGTACGGGTATTTGAAAAAAGATGACTCCGCAAGCTTGATGGCGTCGTTCACTATGACGAAAATGCAACGAGGCGGTATTTACGACCAGGTCGGGGGAGGCTTTTGCCGATATTCTACGGACGAGATTTTTCTCGTGCCTCATTTTGAAAAAATGCTTTACGACAACGCGCTTCTCATAACCGCTTATTCCGCAGGTTATGCGCTTTCCGAAAATCGGGAATTTCTTGCTACCGCAGAGCGTTGCGCCGATTACGTTCTTAAAGAAATGGCTGATAAAAACGGCGGTTTTTATTCCGCGCAGGACGCCGATACCGAAGACGGCGAGGGCGCGTTTTATTTGTTCGGCCACGATGAGATTTTGTCCGTGCTCGGCAAAGAAAAAGGAAAAGCCTTCAACGACTGTTACGGAGTTACGGAAACGGGTAACTTTGAAGGCAAAAACATTCTTAATCGCCTTAACGGCGGTTTTGCGGAGGATTTTTCCGATGAGCTGAGTAAGCTGTATTCTTACCGCAAGCAAAGAATGAAATTAAGACTCGACGATAAAATTTTAACGGTGTGGAACAGTCTTACGATAGTCGCGTTCAACAGCCTTTATAGGGTGACGGGCAAAAGCGAGTATCTTCAAACTGCCTTATCGACGGCGCGGTTTATCGAAAACGAGTTGTGCGAAAAAGACCGTCTATACGTCGGTATTCGACAAGGTAAGCGTTTCGGAAAGGGCTTTTTCGACGATTACGCATTTTATTGTTGGGCTTTGTTATCGCTTTATTCCGTCACGGGCGAAGATAAATATCTTGAACGGGCAAAAACGTTGGCTGTCGTAACCGACGAACTTTTTTCCGCTTGCGACGGCGGATATGTAACGAACGGCAAGGAAAACGAACAGCTGATTATTTCGGCAAAGGAAACTTACGACGGAGCTATGCCTTCCGCAAATTCGGCGTTTTTCTACGTTCTTACGAGATTGAATCAACTCGACGTCAGCGGCAAATGGGCTGATTTAAGGGAAAAACAGAAAAAATTTTTATCCGCAGAGTCGGCTGATTTGCCTTTCGGTCACAGTATGTTTACTGCTTCGCTGTTGGTCGAAAGCTATCCGCCGGCAAAAATAGTCGTCGTTTGTAAAAGGGACGAATCAATTTCACGCATTATTCCGTCGCTTCCGTTTTATGCGGATATTAAACCGATGAGCGACGAACGGCGGGAGTATAAGCTTCTTAACGGAAAAACGACTTATTACGTTTGCAAAAATAACGTTTGCCTTCCGCCGTCAAACGATTTAAAAGATTTGATCGATTGAAAGGTATAGTCAAAGGTATAGCAAGCTTTCGGGCTCACTCAGTCGTTTACGGGGCGGAGCTATACGTCGGCTGAAAATTAAAAATCCGCAAAATCAAGGTTAAATGACGAAAGGGTCGAAAAATTATTGACTTTAAGTTGCCGTTAAAGTAAAATAATAGAAAACGTTTTTTAAGAGGTTTACTGATGGCGGAAAGTATGGGCGGATTGAGGCGCACTTCGTATTGCGGAGATTTCAGAATCGGAGACGTCGGCGCTTGCGCCGTCGTTTGCGGCTGGGTTCAGCGCAAGCGCAGTCTTGGCGGTCTTATTTTTATCGATTTAAGGGACAGAACGGGTATCGTTCAGATAGTTTTCGACGAAACCTGCGACCGTAATATCTTCGAAAAAGCAGAATGCGCTAAGAGCGAATTCGTAATTACGGTTAAGGGCGTCGTTCGGGAAAGAAGCTCAAAAACTTCCAAAATAGCTACGGGCGATATAGAGATTTTAGCTTCGGATTTAAAGATTCTTTCCGAAGCCGACGTTACTCCTTTCGAGATTTTGGAAGACTCCAACGTCAACGAAAATCTTCGCCTTAAATACAGGTATCTCGATTTAAGACGCGCGCCGTTGCAGAGAAACCTTATGTTGCGTTCGAAAATATGCACTGCGACAAGGCAGTACCTTATCGACAATGATTTTCTGGAAATAGAAACTCCCTTTCTCGGTAAATCCACGCCCGAAGGCGCAAGAGATTATCTCGTTCCGTCAAGGGTTCACGAAGGCTGTTTTTACGCGTTGCCGCAATCGCCGCAGCTTTATAAGCAGTTGCTTATGATTGCCGGCTACGACAGATATTTTCAGATCGTAAAGTGTTTCAGGGACGAAGATTTGCGCGCTAACAGACAGCCGGAATTTACGCAAATCGACCTTGAAATGAGTTTTGTCGAACAGGAAACCGACGTAATGTATCCTATTGAAGGTCTGGTGAAAAAGATCTTTAAGGACACGATAAACCTCGATTTAGGCGACGACCATTTCAGACAGATGACCTGGCAGGAAGCTATGGAACGCTTCGGTTCGGATAAGCCCGATACACGCTTCGGTTTAGAGCTTAACAACGTTACCGAACAGGTTAAAGGCACCGAATTTCAGGTCTTTAACGACGCAATTTCAAAAGGCGGCAGAGTGGGCGCGATCAATTTTAAAAACCACGCCGACAAGCTTTCGAGAAAGGATCTCGACGCGTTGGTCGAATTTGCGAAAACGCTCGGCGCAAAAGGTCTTATGTGGCTCTCTAAGCCGATTAACGAGCCGTTTAAGTCATCCTTCAACAAGTTCCTGACGGAAGATTTAAAAGCTAAACTCACCGAAAAGCTGGGAATAGAAGATAACGACGTTTGCTTTATTTCGGCAGATTCCGACACCGTTGTTTTCAACACCTTGGGCGGACTCAGGTTGCACCTTGCCGATAAGTTCAATCTTTATGACAAATCGGAATACGACGTTTTGTGGATAGTCGATTTCCCGATGTTCGAATATAGTGAAGAGGAGCAAAGATACGTTGCTATGCACCATCCGTTTACCGCTCCTAAAGACGAAGATCTGCATCTTTTGGAAACTGATCCGACGAAGATGCGCGCAAAGGCTTACGACCTCGTAATCAACGGTCAGGAAGCAGGCGGCGGTTCGATCAGAATTTATTCGAGAGAATTGCAGCAAAAAATCTTCAACGTGCTTAAATTCACCGATGAAGACATCGAAAGGAAATTCGGATTTTTCGTCAATGCTTTCAAGTACGGCACTCCTCCTCACGGCGGACTTGCTTTCGGTCTTGACAGGCTGACGATGCTTTTAAGCGGAAGCGACTCTATAAAAGACGTTATCGCCTTCCCGAAGGTTCAGAACGCGTCGTGTCTTATGAGCGAAGCTCCGTCTCAAGTAGAGCAAAAACAGCTCGACGAGCTTTATATAAACGTAAAGAGCAAGGAATAACCGGGCGTTTAATCGATAAAATATTGAGAGGCTGATAAAGAATTTATTATTGTAAAAACAAAAATTCGCTTGCATTTCGCAAGCGAATTTTTTAGTGCGTTTATTTGAGTTTGATTTTAATCGGCTTTTCCTTCAGTTTCGGTAATCGCTTGGTTTTCAGATTGGTCGTTATCGTTATTCAAGCCGTAAAAGCTATCGACGGGCAGCGAAAATATAATGCCTGCGCCGTTGCTCGTCAGTCCTGCATTTTGTTTTATGCCGTTCATAATAGGGTTTTTGTGTTCCTCGTCGGTGAGAATAAGAACGATTTCCTTATCGGGTTGAAGCTTAATGCCTAAAAATTCAACTTCTTCAAGCGATTTACTTGTTCCGCGAGCGTTAAAAAACGTTCCGCCGCGAGCGCCGTTTTCACGGGCGGTTTTCATAACTTCTTCCTGAAAGCCTTGGTTGACGATAGCTACGATAAGTTGATTCATTGTGTAACTCCTATAAAAGATTTCTTGTTTTTCCTAAAAGAATTTGCAGCGTCACGTTGCCTGCGACGGATGAGACGGGGACCGTCATAGCTATTCCTAAGTGCTTTTGTCTGAAATTCAGTTCCTCGTCGAGTATCTTATAGATTACCGACACGTTTTTTTGCTCGCAGAAGCAGATCAGCAAGTCTTTTTCGGGCTCGCCAATGCCGAGTGCCGTCAGAATATCGTTAGGTGCGGTGCCTTTGCTTCGTGTAATCGAAGGAAAATGAGCTACCATATCGAGTGCGGTGCAGATTTTATCGGCGTAACCTCGTTCGCTGATAATTATCAACATTTTAAGCGAAATATCCTGTTTCATTTTTTCGTCTCCTTTTGGTAATCGGCGTTAAGCTCGATAATCTCACCTTCAAACAATTCGACGATATTTTTGGGTAAAACGAAGGCTTTTTTCCTGACTTTTTTCCTGGTTGTGATACCGAATATCTGTATCGTTATAAGCGGCGTCAGCGCAACGAGCGAAACCAAGCCGTAAGCGTTGAACAGCACGCTTTCGCTGCCCGATATAACGGTAGCCGCACCTATAGCAAGCGGAAGCATAAACGCCGTAGTCATCGGACCGGAGGCGACTCCGCCCGAGTCGAATGCTATTGCCGTATAAACCTTAGGGGTGAAAAAAGTCAGCCCCAACGCTAAAACGTAGCCGGGAATAATAAAGTACCAGATAGGTATGTTGCAGACTATTCTGAGCATAGATAAGCCGAGAGCTGCCGCCATAGAAACGCAAAGCGCGAGGTACATTTTACTCTTTTTGATTTTTCCGTTGGAAATTTCTTCAACCTGATTGGCAAGCACGCCTACGGCAGGCTCGGCAAGCACGATTACGCATCCGATAATCATACCGACGGGTATCAGAATTTCCTTTGCCTGCAACGAAGCTATCCGCTCGCCGAGCTGTAAGCCGGCGGACATAAATCCCATATTTGCGCCGAGTAAAAACAACGATAAGCCGATAAACGTATAAAGCGCTCCGACGAGTATTCTGCGCACCCTCAAAAACGGCAGCTTTATCATAGTGGCGTTCATTATCAGAAAGAAAGATAAAATGGGTAAAAGCGCAATACATACTTCTTTATAAAATTTCGGCGCGCTGAATACGTAGCATTTGATAGCGTCTCCGATACTGTCCGCCTGAGCGACGGTTATACTCGAATCGATAGCCGGTTTGAATATCAACGACAAAATAAGAACCGATACGATGGGACCGATCGAGCAGATAGCTACTATTCCGAAGCTGTCCTGATCGCCTTTTTTTCCGCCGATAACCGAAGCTACGCCGACGCCTATAGCCAATATAAACGGCACCGTGACGGGACCTGTCGTAACGCCTCCCGAGTCGAATGAAAGGGGAATAAATTTGTTGTCGACGAATATCGCAATAATGAATAAAACGGCGTATAGGACGATTAGCACTATATTTAAGCTGATTTTTTTGATAATTCTCAGCAACGCAATAACCAAAAACAGTCCGACGCCAAGCGCAATAGTCAGTATCAGAGTCCATTTTATAGAGCCGAGCTGTTCGCCTAAAACTATAAGATCGGGTTCGGCGATTGTGACTATAAAGCCTATTATAAAGCCGACCGCAAGTATTAGGGGAATAGATTTTTTTTTTGTGACCGAGGTTCCTATAAGCTTTCCGATAGGTTCCAGAGCCGTTTCGCTGCCGAGATTATATAACACCATACCCACGAACAGCAAAACAGCGCCGAATAAAAATTTAAACAATTCGACGCCACTCATTCTGTCGGGTAATGCAAAATTCAGGATTGTAATAATGACCGTAATCGGCACTACCGAAAAGAAACATTCCTTTAATTTTTTGAGCAGAATTTTATTCATTATTACACCTTGCAGTTTAGTATTTATATGATAACTTATGCGTTTCGTAAAGTCAACTAAACGGCGCTGATTTAACGTCGTAATTATGTGAAATTTTCGTAGGTTTTTTCAGCCGTTTTATTTTATTGTTTTTAAAGCAGATTTATGAAAAAAACGCGACAAATTTGTCAAACTGTTCAATCTGACGCGAAAAAAGTAACGGCTGAAAAATATTTCAGCCGTTAATCGCTCTGTACAATTGCTTTTAGTATTCAATTTTTTTAGCGATATAGTCTTTTAATTCGTCTATTGAAAGCCTTATCTGTTCCATGGAATCTCTGTCGCGAACGGTGACGGTGTCGTTTTCGAGAGTGTCGAAATCTATCGTTACGCAATAAGGCGTGCCGATTTCATCCTGACGGCGGTAGCGTTTGCCGATAGAGCCTGCTTCGTCGTAAGTAGCCATAAACGAAGCCGATAATTTTTTGTAAACTTCTTTTGCCTTCTGACTGAGATTTTTCTGTAACGGCAAAACAGCGACCTTATAAGCCGCAACGGCAGGCGCAAAGTGCATTACCACTCTCGTATCTCCGCCTTCGAGAGTCTGTTCTTCGTAAGCCTCGGAAAGAACCGCGAGCATAAGTCTGTCTGCGCCGATAGAGTATTCTACGTCGTAAGGAACGAATTTTTCGTTGGTTATGGGATCGGTATAAAGCATACTCTTTCCCGAATATTCCTGATGGCGTGATAAGTCGTAATTCGTGCGGTTGTGAATGCCGTTAAGCTCCGACCAGCCGATGGGGAAAAGGTATTGAATATCGCAAGCTGCTTTTGCGTAGTGAGCGAGTTTGTCGTGGTCTTTAAATCTCAGATGCTCTTTTGAAATTCCGAGAGAAATCAAGAAATCCCAGGCAAGCTGTTTGTATTTTTCATAAAACTCTACGTCCGTGCCTTCCTTGCAGAAGAGCTGATGCTCCATCTGTTCGAACTCGATCGTTCTGAAAATAAAGTTTCCCGGCGTAACCTCGTTGCGGAAAGCTTTACCTATCTGCGCGATACCGAAAGGAACTTTGGCTCTCGTCGTTCTTTGAATATTCAAAAAGTTTACGAATTCGCCCTGCGCGGTTTCCGGTCTCAAATAGATTTTATTCTGACAGTCTTCCGTAACGCCCCTTGAAGTTTCAAACATAAGGTTGAACTGTCTTATCGGCGTAAAATTCGATTTACCGCATTTCGGGCAGGGAATTTTGTGTTCTTTTATGTAATTTTCCATCTCCTCGTTGGACATCGTGTCGGGATTAACCGCGCCCTTAGAGTAGTTATCGATAAGCGTGTCTGCTCTGTGACGGGTTTTGCATTCCTTGCAGTCCATTTTCGGGTCGGAAAACGAAGCCGTGTGACCGCTTGCGTCCCAGACTCTTGCGTTCATCAGTATAGCGGCGTCAACGCCGAAAGAATTTTCGCTTTCCTGAACGAATTTTTTCCACCAGCATTTTTTAAGATTGTTTTTGATTTCAACGCCTACGGGGCCGTAATCCCAGGTGTTGCCCATACCGCCGTAGATATCGCTTCCCTGAAAAATAATACCCCTCGACTTGCAGAGATTGACGAGTTTTTCCATAGTTACTTTACTGTTATCGCTCATAATGCACCTTCTGTTTATTACTTCACGGGAAATATTTTATTAAAATACCGTCAGGATGTCAAGCAAAACGCCGTAAATCAATCAATTTAAGTTGATTATTTGGTCGTAAAGTGATAAAATATTAAAAACGTAAAGTTGATTTTTATAGGTGAAATTATGGACGCTGTAAATTTTATTGAAGAAATCGTAACCGAGGAGTTGAGTAGCGGCGTAAGAAACGTCGTTCACACTCGCTTTCCGCCCGAGCCTAACGGCTACCTGCATATAGGTCACGCAAAGTCTATGTGCCTGAACTTCGGTATCGCCGAAAAATTCGGCGGCGGTTGCAATCTTTTTTTTGACGATACCAACCCTTCTAAGGAAAAGACAGAATACGTTGAAGCTATCAAAAAGGACATCGAATGGCTCGGCTTTAAATGGCAGGAAATCCATTACGCTTCGGACTTTTTCGATAAGATTTACGAGCTTGCCGAAAAGCTTATCACGGACGGCAAGGCTTTCGTTTGCGATTTATCCGCCGAAGAAATAAAAAATATGCGCGGAACGCTCACGGAGCCGGGCAAAAACTCGCCTTATAGAGACAGAAGCGTGGAAGAAAACCTTAAACTTTTCAGAGAAATGCGCGACGGTAAATATAGCGACGGCGAAAAGGTTCTGCGTGCAAAAATCGATATGGCTTCGCCAAATATCAATATGCGCGATCCCGTAATTTACAGGGTGCTGCACGCCGAACACCACAGAACGGGAAACAAGTGGTGCATATATCCTATGTACGACTTTGCTCATCCTATCTGCGATTCGATGCAGGGGGTTACCTATTCGCTTTGCACTTTGGAATTCGAAGATCACCGTCCGCTTTATAACTGGACCATCGAAAACACAGGCGTTGAGCACAAGCCCCGTCAGATAGAGTTTGCGCGCCTCAATATAACCAATACGGTTATGTCGAAAAGATACCTTAAAAAACTTGTCGAAGAAAAAACCGTAGAAGGCTGGGACGATCCGAGAATGCCTACGCTGACGGGTTTAAGGTCGAGGGGAGTTCCTGCCGAAGCTCTTAAAAATTTCTGCGAGGAAATAGGCGTTGCCAAAGCAAATTCCGAAATCGAAGTCGGATATTTAGAGCATTTTATAAGAGATTATCTCAATTACAACGCAGAAAGGGCTATGGCTGTCATAAAGCCCGTCAAGGTAGTGATAGATAATTACGAAGGCAGTGAAGAAGTCGAAACGGACGTCAACCCCAACGACGAAAGTCTCGGTAAGCGTAAAATGACTTTTTCTAACGAAATTTATATCGACAGCGACGATTTTTCGCTCGATCCGCCGCCCAAATATTTCAGGCTCAAACTTGACGGGTATGTGAGGCTGAAAGGCGCATATATCGTAAAATGTACGGGCGTAGAGATGGACGACGACGGAACGCCGCTCGTTATACACTGCGACTATATCAAGGAATCCAAGAGCGGAAACGACACATCGTCCATTAAGTGTAAGGGAACGATACATTGGGTGGACGCTAAAAACAACGTGCCT
>JBJEVF010000022.1:0-20016 GCA_051884215.1 Christensenellaceae bacterium
CCTGCGCTTGAAGCGCCTAATCAAGCCACCGGCTAAGCCGGTGGTACTTGACTTAAATAATACCGCCTAAATCACAGATTTTCTTATCCTTGATGATCCAGATAAGGTCAAGAAGCCAGATAATCGGCGCACCTATCAGGATAACGCAAGCGACTATACGCACTACGGCAGGAACAATCTTGCCTTGCATAAAGCGTACGATGATACCGAGAATAGGTCCTACGAAGATAGCAAGAATAATGCTGATGATAGGATCAAGACCAAAGTAATCGTTTTGATTTGCCATAATAACACCTCCGAACAGTTATTAAATAAATTATATCAAAAGCGTCATAAGTTGTCAAAAGATATATTGATAAAAACGGCTCGGCCCGCTTAATTTCATTTATTTGTCACATTGTGACGGATTAGCGAAATTTTATTCGGTTTCCGAGGCAAAAGTTAAACGCCCCCGAATCCGATAACGCTTCCGGGGCGAGTAAATTTTTCAGTTGTCATCGTCATCCTCGCAGGAGGTTATTTCCTGCGGCGAGTTAAGATTGACGAGGATTGTATCGTCGCCTATTTTATCCACGCAACAAACGCTTATCTCGTATTCATCGCATTTGAAAAAATTCTTTTGCGCAACGATAAGCGACTTTATCCTGAAACTGTCGCTGTCAATAATAAGGTCGGTGATTTTACCGAGATCTTTCCCGTCGCATACGTTGACGACGTTTTTCTTTTTTAATTGACTGTAATTTATGATGCTCATAAGCATATATTATGCTCGCTCGTTTATAATTATTACGACATTTTGCTTTTCATCGTTTTTAAAGCGTTTTTTTCAAGACGGCTGACCTGCGCTTGCGACAGACCTATCTCCTCTGAAATTTCCGTCTGAGTTTTACCGATATAATACCTGAGATAGAGTATTTTTCTTTCCCGTTCTCCGAGATTTTTTATCGCCGTTCTTAAAGCCACCTTTTCAGTCCAGTTTTCCACCGTATTTTTTTCGTCGGCTATCTGATCGACGAGCATTATTTCGTCGCCCTGATTGTTGTAAACGGGATCGTACAGCGACACGGGATCGGATATTGCGTCGAGCGCAAACACGACTTCCTTTTTATCGACGTTAAGCGAACGGGAAATATCCTCTACGGTAACGGCTTCGTTCTGCTTTTCAAGCTCGCTTCTTGCCTTTAACGCTCTGTAAGCCATATCACGGATATTCCTTGACACTCTCAGACTGTTTTTTGCTCGCAGAAACCTTTTGATTTCCCCTTCTATCATAGGTACGGCGTAAGTCGAAAACTGCACCATAAAGCTTTCGTCGAAATTGTCGGTCGCCTTAACGAGACCTATACAGCCGGCCTGAAAAAGATCCTCGGCGAAAACTCCCTCTTTGTTGAATTTTTTAGAAACCGCCAGCACGAGCTTTATATTGGACATAATAAAATTGTCTTTTGCAACCTTATCGCCCATCTTGATTTTTTTCAACTCCGACCGCTGCTGCTCCTTTGTGAGCCTTTTTATATTGGAAGTATCTATACCGCAAATAACGACTTTATTATTCATAAAACTCTTTTACAAGGGCGTGTAAAACCGCCATTGTTTTCCGGCAAAGAAAAAGCCGATAAATCTATTATCGGCAGTTTTACGTTTTTTATTCGGCGTTGGATTTTTGCAACTCCTTTTTAAGCCTTATTACTATTTTCTTTTCAAGTCTCGATATGTAGCTTTGCGATATTCCTAAAACGTCGGCGACTTCCTTTTGAGTCAGCTCGTTGCTTCCGTCAAGCCCGAAACGCATACACATTATCTGCCGTTCGCGCTTATTCAGCTTCCGCATAGCCTCGAACAGCATTTTTTCTTCACTGCTCTTTTCCAGATTTTTACAGACAATATCGGCGTCGGTTCCCAGAACGTCGCAAAGCAACAGCTCGTTGCCCTCGTAATCGACGTTGAGCGGCTCGTCAAACGATACTTCGCCCTTAATTTTGGCAACCCTGCGCAAGTACATTAAAATTTCGTTTTCGATACACCTTGAAGCATAAGTCGCAAGCTTGATATTCTTATCCGTATCAAAGGAATTTATCGCCTTGATAAGTCCTATGGTTCCGACTGAAATCAAATCGTCAAGCTCCACGCCGGTATTATCGAATTTTCTCGCAATATATACGACGAGCCTCAGATTATGCTCTATAAGCTGTTTTTTTACTTCCTCGTCGCCGCACTTTAAAAGCTCTATTTTTCGGCTTTCTTCCTCTTGCGAAAACGGCTCGGGCAAGCTTTCCTTGACCGTCATATAGTGCAGAGCGTTTTCTTTTTTAAACAGACTTTTGATTTTTAGGATAATTTCCTTAATACCTTTCATAATGCCTCCTTTAAATAAGCGAACAGCCTATAATTATTTGATAATCTTTACCTATGACGTCCGTAACTCCTAAAACAGCGTCTCGTCTGTAGCTTTCATTCCCGATTTTAACGACAATCTTATCGACGGAATAAAGCTCCACTTCGCTTTCGCCGTTTATTGTTTGCACGGTCATTCTGCCCTTTGGCTTTTTCAGCCTCAACCGCTCCTTCACCCACTTTGAACAAACCACTACGGGCAATGCCGTACCGACGTCGTAAAGCAGGTTTCCGCTATCTATAAGCCCGTTTAATTTTATGCTTTTTCCGTTGGCAGATATGATACACAAACAAACATTTCCTTTACTTATTTTATCTAAAAAAGACAACGCTATCTTGTTGACTGTTTTATAGACCGCAACCATAATAAGCACGTTCAGCCCTACCGGCAGAACGCCTTTAAGATACGGCTTATCCGTAAAGTAATCTATATCCAGCAGATACATCACTCCGAATATTATTCCGCCGCAAAAAAAAGTCAGCAGCAAAAAAACGTTCATAAACTTGAAAAACGCAAAAACGGAATCGTGTCTGGAAGAAATCAGGGTTATTAAAACCAACAAAAACAGCTTGATAATCAACATATAGCCCGACTTTATCGAAAACGTCGCTAAAATCAAGGTTACCGTCGTCGAAAAAATAGCCGTCATAATTATTCTGAAATAGGACGGCATTTTTTTAAGTATTTTATGCGTCGTCGTAAGCAGGATGAAATCCATAACGAAATTATCTATTATCGCGTACTCTAAGTAAATTTCCATTAAAAGAATTATAATTAATTGCTTTTTGAAAATATTTATAGCTTTTGTTTAATTATAATTTTTTTTAGCGAAAAAAAGCTCCCCCGTAATGCGCGGTTCTCGCAGAAATTTGTTGCAAAACGTTTTGCGACCAAAACAAAAAGCACGCTTTATTTCGCTTTAACGAAGTATAGTGTGCTAAACCTTTGTTTTTTACTTTTTCTAATTGCTTTTGCCCGACGATACGTTTTTTAGTCAAGAGTCATAATCGTAAAGGATTTTATTCTTTCTTTCGCCTTTCAGATTTAATATGTAACCGTCTTCCACCTTACACCACCACGCAGGATCATGACCGGGTAGATCTTCCAATATATCTTCGTCACTAGGGCCACGCGACGCAACCAACGTGACAGTTAAATTTTTCACCCGTATGCTCTCTTTTCCCTTCTAAAATCATATTCACGGTAAAGCGTTGACCGTTTTTATTCAGTTCTTTCAAAACGTAATTTCCCAATAAAAACTTTTCTTCTACTTCGGCTTCAATTAAATTATATAATTCCTGAGAATCTTCGACCGTGTAGCCCATTGTCCGCGTCATTGCTTTTTTATTTTCGTTAACAAATAAATAACGGGTAATTTTTTTAAGCGGAAAATCAAAAACAGGTTTGCTAATTCATATTCTTTGTTTTTGCATTTACAATTCGGATATAATATTCGGGTTTATTATTTTTTATAAAGACCGTATCGTTCAGAGCAACGCATAACGCGCAAGTCCGTGTTTTGTCGTCGTTTATAGCAACGCCGTTGCAAGTCTCGATATTTTCAGGGCTTACGTTTTTCTTATAACGAATCCGACTCCGCTGACTCCAAAAATATTATCCAGAATCTGTCTAATACTTTCAAACATAGTATAACATACAACTCCTTTTATTGCAAAAGCTTGAAAGAATTTTCTTCTTTCAAGCCTTTTGTTTTTATTGTATCGCGACTTTTTTATTTGTCAATGAACTTGCGTCATAATTTCAGTTGACGTTTATACGTCGATTACAACAGTTATATAATTTATCCCTATGTGAAACGCGATAAAGAGAGCAATTTTTTCAGATATTAAAATTCGAGAAGCGGAAGGTATTGATTTTTATCGACTGCAGCAAGGAACAGATACAATCTCGGACCTTGATCCGAACCTATCAGCAGGTTATAAAACACCTTGAAAAACTGCATCTGGCGTGCGACGTTTTCCTTTTTGGATAGCGTTTCGTCGTTGATTATCGTATAAAGATATTGCTGAATATCCTTATCGGTAAAGGTTTCGGTATTAAGGACGTAATCGTGCAGCTTTTTTACTGCGCCCTTCTGCTCGTCTGTACACGTTGCGTAAAATTCTTCGTTTTTGTTTTCAAGCAGCTTGTACATTTTCGATGGCTGATGGTTGCAAATCCAGTTTTTAACTCTCGTCAGTCTCGATTCGTCGGCTTTGGTGAATTCCACGCCGATTTTCGCAAGCAACGCCTTGACCTTTTCGGGATTGAAATCAACTATTGGTGCAATGCTCGCAAGAACGCCGAAAGGCACTTTTGCGCCCGTTTTTGCGCCGTCCTTCAAAGCAAATTCATAAACGGTCTGATTAAACTCGTCCGCAGTCCCTGCTTTTACGGCTTCGAGACCTTTATCGAACTCGCTGTAATGACGAATAATGGTATCGTCGAAATTAAAGCTGAATGGCGCTTTCGGTTCGTATTTGGCAAAGAGCCACTTTATCATATCGGGCTCGTAAACTTCCAACAATTTTTTAGGCGTGATGTTGTTTCCCGTGGACGAGTGCATATCTCCAAGCCCTGCGATAGACAGCCAGCCGTAGCCCTGAAAAAGAGGCGGTTTAACGCCGAGAACTTTTTCAGCTATCTCGCTCGCAACGACGTAACTGCCGCTCGAAGCCGCATGGTCTATTCCGCCCGGCTCGAAATCTACGCCCTCAACGCCCCAGCGCATCGGCCAATCGACTTTCCAAACGAGCTTGATAAAATTATATTCTCTTATTTTAACCGTTTTGACAGCACCGCACAGCTTGCACCTGAAAGTGATTTCTTCGCAGTCGTCGCTGACGGACAAAACCTCGGTAAAATCTTTCTTGCAATCGTCGCAATATACGTTCAGGGGATAGTAATTATCCCTGCCCTCCTCGGTTGCGTCCTGAGTTTTAAAGCTCATCAGAATATCGTAAATTTCTTTGCGGTTTTTCAGTGCGAAAATTATACCGTCGGCATACCTTCCCGAAGTATATTCTTTTGCCTGATACCTGTAATCGGGCTTAATTCCAAGCTCGACCAACGACTCTTCGAATTCCTTTTCGTTATATTCGGCATAAGAAGACGTTTTGCCGTAAGGATCGGGAATCATCGCATAAGGCATACCCAGATATTTTTCAAAATCAGGTGCGATCTTAGCGATATTTGAAGGCACTTTTCTCAAACGGTCAAACTCGTCCCACGAAAAAAGCAGCCTTGCCTTTTTACCCTTTTTTTCCAACGCTCTGCAAACGTAATAGCTTGTAGCGACGTCCCTGAAATTACCTATATGTACGGAGCCGGAAGGACTTATTCCCGCCGCGCAAACGTATTCTTCCTTATCAGGATTTCTGCTAATCAATTCATCTGCAATCTTTTCAGCCCAATGCATATTAACACCTCAAAAGTTATTGATAACCGCCTTATAGCGTGATTTTTTATTTTCTTTTTCCCATAGTGAAGCATTGCTCGATTTTTTCTACCGTTTGACTAACAGTCAGATCCGTTGTATCGATGACGTAGTCGTAATTAGACATATCGAGAATATCGAGGTCGTAAAATTCTTTATACCTTAAAACCTCGCTTCGCCGTCTTTCTGATAAAATTCTTTCGGCTTCTTCAACGCTTCCGTATCCTTCGTCAAGGCGCGATTCGCTGAAAATTCTCTTTGCAGCAACGGTTTTATCGACCGACATATAAAAGCTGACGGCAGAAGGCACGAAGTGAAAAGCAAGACGGCTGTCGAATATAAAATTGCCCGGAATTTTATCGTATCCGGCTATTCCCCTATCGAGCTCTCTATCAATATCGGGATGCGTTTCCATATATTTGTTAAACTGTGTGATGTCAAGTCCCAGACTTTTTGCCATATCTCGCTGAATAATACCTGCGGAAATTCTTTCCGCGCCGTATTTATCCTGCAAAATCTTGGCTACGGTAGTTTTTCCGCTACCTAAATCGCCTGCAAGGGAAATGCGAAATTCTTTCATAATTACCTCTTAAACAGTATATAGATTTTTTCTTTCGATGTCAACGATAATGTTATATCGTTATCGTTTTTTCCTTTAAAAATGCAACAAGCTGCTTAGTGAGTATCTCAAAACCTCCGTCGTCTTCATATAAATCGACGTAAACGGCTTTTATGCAATCGTAAAGCGATTTTGAAAGTTTTGACACGTTCTTGATATCGTAAACAGCCGAAGCTATAAACACCTGCGGAACGGTAAGCAGTCGGTTTTTGGCAAAGCTCTTTAACGCTTCGAGATTCTTTGCTTCGGCAAACAGATTACCGAATTGCGAGCTGTTTACCGCAAGCTCAAGATTTTTTTGGTTTACGTCGTTGGAATCGTAAAGCTCTTTGGTAATAATTATGGCTTGAATATACTCGTTAATACCTTTTAAAGCCTGCTTTTCTTCAACGGTTATAAGCCCCTTGTTTTTTGCGACTTCGTCAAGAATTTCTTTGCTCTTTTTAAGGGCTGAATCTACGTCGGACTGAGCCTTATCGTAATTGACTTCCTTTTGCTCAAAGAAAGAAATCTGCCCTTCGTTTTTACTTGCTTTTTTTGCTTTAATCGACTCATTGAGGGGCTTTTCGATTTTTTTCGCCGTTTCCGACACAACTTTTCTTTCAGGTTTTTTATCCGTCTTTTCAGTAGTTTTTTCAATGGACGCAGCTTTTTTTACAGGCTCTTTATCCTTGCTTTCCAACTTACTTTTTTTCGGATTGGAAGGCTTGTCTTCACCTTCGTAATCGTAAACCGTTACGGTTTCGGGCATAATCTTTCCCACGCCTGAAATATACCTGCCTTTGGTTACTCTCGATTCGTTTGTGATTGAGTTCGTTTCGGTGTAATATACCTGGCTCATTCTATCGACGATAACGAGCTTTTTGTTTTCATCCTGACTGAAAGACGCGGCAAAGACGAGGCTTTCGTTATATCTGGCGTCGCCTAATTCGAATATCTTGACGCCTTTTCTCGCCTTGGGTAGCTCGCCTACTTCCGAAACGGCAACGTTTTTGAAACAGCCGTTGGTTGCTCCGACGCAAATAAAGTCGTCTGCGGTGACGAGCTCTGCGCCGATAAGGCTGTCGCCTTCGTATAAATCAATTCCCTTGACGCCGCCCGAAACACGCTTATATACGGGAAATTCGGTGTTGCAGTTTACGCACATACCTTTTTTGGTAACGAAGAATATGTTTTTATCCTTATCGTAGCTCTGAACGGAGATAAGCTCGTCGTTATCATCTATCTTCATCGCAAGATACGGACTCTTTAACAAGTTATATTCGGCAAACTCGCTTATCTTTACCAAGCCGTTTTTAGTAGCGAAAAGAAGCTGTCCTAACTGCATTTCGTCACTGCTTGTAGCAAGCATTGCAACGAGCTTTTCGCCCGATTGAGAATCTTTGACGAGACTGTTGAAATCGTAGCCTTCGATATTGAGTCCGCGTGCTTCTTCAATGACTTCGGCGTCCATTTTATAAAGGTTGCCCCTGTTCGTTATCATAAGCACCGTCTGGTCGTTTCTGACGGGAATCTTATTGACGTAAACGTCTCTAAGTTGCGGTTCGGCTTCCTTTACGAGCTTTTTATAGTTGGCTATCTTAATTTTCCTGATTTTGCCGAGCACGTTCAAGCCGAGCATAAAGACTTCGCTCGCCTTTTGTTCGGTAAGCTGTTTGACGGATATTTCTTCCTCGCTGTTTACGATAACCGAACGACGCTCTTCGCCGAATTTTTTCTTGATCTGCAATAATTCGCTTTCGACGACCTTTATAAGCTTTGCCTTGCTTTCGATGATAGACGTATATTCCTTTATCTGCAATTCGAGCTGTCTTAATTCTTCTTTTAAATTATCGACTTCGAGCTTGGTTATTCTTGCAAGTCGCAAATCGAGTATTGCGTTAGCCTGCCTTTCGGTCAGATTGAACGCGTTTCTCAAATTCTGTCTTGCCGTAGGCGTATCCGGCGACGTTTTGATAATTCTTATCACTTCGTCGATATTGGTTACCGCAACGATAAGACCTTCTAAGATATGCGCCCTTTCCTTAGCTTTATCGAGGTCGTATTTGGTTCTCTTTAAAACCACCGATTTTTGATAATCGGTATAGTAGCCGTAATAATCCAACAAGCCTAACTGCTTCGGCTTGCCGTCTGCGATAGCCACCATATTGATGCTGAAAGACGATTCAATATTGGAATATTTATAAAGTCCTGCTAAAATCTTGTTGACGTCGGCGTCTTTTCTTAGCTTGATAACGGCTCTCATTCCTTTTCTGTCCGACTCGTCGTTTACGCTGACAATATCTCCGAAAAGCTCTTTTTTGCTCTCGGAAAGGTCGTCGATTTTTTTCAAAAGGTCGGCTTTGTTTATCTGGTAGGGAATCTCCGTTATTACGATAACCGACTTATCGCCTTCTGTTTCTATGTGCATCTTTGCACGCATGCGAATTTTGCCCTTACCCGTTTCGTAAGCCGTCTGAAGCTCCTTACCGCAGATAACGTAACCGCCCGTCGGAAAATCGGGACCTTTTACTATCTGCATCATTTCGCCGACGGTAATTTTCGGGTTTTTAAGATAAGCTATCGCGCCGTCTATAACCTCGCCGAGATTATGCGTGGGAATGTTAGTCGCAAGACCTACGGCAATTCCCGTTGCGCCGTTTACTAAAAGATTTGGAAATCTTCCCGGCAAAATATCAGGCTCGTTCTGACTGTCGTCAAAGTTAGGTTTCCAGCGCACGGTGTTCTTATCTATATCTTTAAGCAATTCCAATGCAAGCGGTTGAAGTTTGACTTCGGTGTAACGCATAGCCGCCGCCGAGTCGCCGTCGATAGAACCGAAATTGCCTTGACCGTCGACAAGCGTCATTCCCATATTGTAAGGCTGAGCCATTCTGACCATAGCGTCATAGACGGACGAATCGCCGTGCGGATGGTATTTTGCAAGGCAGTCGCCGACTACTCTCGCACTTTTTTTGTAGCCTTTATCGGGAGTCATTCCCTGTTCGTACATAGAATAAAGTATTCTTCGCTGAACGGGCTTTAAGCCGTCTTCTATTCTCGGCAACGCCCTTTCCAGAATAACGTATTCAGCGTACGGGAGCATCGAATCGTGAAGAACGTCCTCGAGATTTTTAGTTATTACGGATTGTCTTACATATTGTTCCATAGTATCACCTGTTAAATAATCGAGCTATAGACCGATTAATCGTTCTTTCTTATCTCGAAATTATCCTCCTTGTTGAAATCTGCGTATTTTTGAATGTACTGCTTGCGTTCGGCAAGACCGTCGCCAACGAGTATGTTTATACGCCTTTCGGCAAGAGCTGCGTCTTCAAGCGTTACCCTCATTAAAATTCTCGTTTGCGGATTCATCGTCGTTTCCCATAGCTGTGAAGGATTCATCTCGCCAAGTCCTTTGTAACGCTGCAACTGATAACCTCTACCGACCTTGTCGATCTTGCTTTTCAGTTCTTTATCGTCGTATGCGTATTCGACTATATCTTTCTTATAAACCTTATAAAGCGGCGGCATTCCGATATAGACGTGCCCTTCCTGAACAAGCTCGCGCATATATCTGAAAAAGAACGCAAGAAGTATCGAGCGGATATGCGCGCCGTCCTGGTCGGCGTCGGATAAGATTACTACTTTGTCATACCTTAAACCTTTTATATTGAAGGAAGTGCCGAGCCCCGTTCCCAACGCGCTTATAAGCGAACACATCTCCTCGTTTTCAAGAACTTCTTTAAGACTTTTCTTTTCGGCGTTAAGCGGTTTTCCCCTGAGCGGAAGAATAGCCTGATGCTGTCTGTCCCTGCCCTGTTTTGCGCTGCCGCCTGCCGAATCGCCCTCTACTATAAACAGCTCGTTAAGCTCTGCTTTTCTCGACGAGCAGTCCGACAGCTTGCCGACGAGCTTTGCTCCGTCGGCTACCGATTTTGCCCTTGCAAGCTCTTTTGCCTGCTTTGTAGCCGTCCTTACCTTTGCGGCGGCAACTGCTTTATCCATCATTTTCGTCAGCGTATCGGCAAGCTTTTTGTTTTTGGACATCTCAGTGTATTTAGCTATCGTCACCGCCTCGACCGCAGGCTTGACTTCGGGGTTTCCGAGCTTGGTTTTGGTCTGACCTTCAAACTCTACGTTTTTGAGCTTTATGGAAATAATAGCCGTCATACCCTCCCGGAAGTCCTCGCCCAAAAGATTGGCGTCCTTGGCTTTGAGCGCGCCTTTTTCGCGCATAATATCGTTCATAGCCTTAGTCACGCCCGACTTAAAGCCTATCTCGTGCATACCGCCCTCCGGCGTGGGAATATTGTTGACGAAAGAGTAAATACTCTCGGTATAAGTGCTTGTATGCTGAACGGAATATTCAATTTTGATGCCGTTTTTTTCTTCGTATGCGTAAATCGGTTCGCCGTATAAACAAGTCTTTCCCTCGTTTAGATATTTAACGAAATCTACGATACCGCCGTCGTATTTATATTCTTCGGCAACGTCCTTATCGCCACGCTTATCGGTGAATATGATATGCACGCCCTTATTAAGGAAAGCAAGTTCTTTAAGCCTTTTCGATACCGTTTCCGCGTCGAAAACCACCGTTTCGAAAATGGTAGCGTCGGGTTTGAAACGGATAAAGCTTCCTCGCTTTTTAGTCTTTTCGTCGGTCTTTTCGAGCGGTGCGTTCGGAATACCCGCGTGGTGCTTGCCACGCTTGTCCGTCCAGCTTTTAAAGGACATTTTATAAACGTATTTATTATACACCTCGACTTTAAGCCATTCGGAAAGCGCATTGGTAACAGAAGCGCCGACGCCGTGCAATCCGCCCGAATACGAATAATTTTCGTTGTCGAATTTACCGCCTGCGTGAAGCTGGGTGAAAACTACCTGCACGCCCGAAACCTTTGCCGTAGGGTGAACGTCCGTCGGTATGCCCCTGCCGTTATCCTCTACAGACGCGCTGCCGTCCTTATAAAGCACGACTTCGATACGGTTGGCGAATCCGTTTGCGGCTTCGTCGATTGCGTTATCGACTATCTCCCACAAAATATGGTGCAAGCCCTTTTCGCTCGTCGAGCCGATATACATACCCGGTCTTATACGAACAGGCTCCAAGCCTTCGAGTATTTTGATTTTGTCGGAAGTGTAATCGTCCTTCAAAACCGCTTCGCCTTTTTGTTTTTTCAAATTTTCTTCTCCCATAATTTCTCCCGTTTATATAACTATTTATTTTTTTTAACTTCAGATGCGACTTTAATCGGCTTTGTCAACGCCGTATTTATCGCCTTTTGCAACCAGATAGCCCTGGCTTATCAGCAAGTCGGCAACCTTCTTGAAATCGTCCGTAATATAACTGAGTTCAAGATATAACTGCCGCTTGGTGTACGTTTTCCGTTTCAGGTCGTTTGCGATTTTTTTAAGGACTGCCCTTCTCACGTTGACTTTTGTAGGCAACTTTTTAAGAGTGCCTGAGGAATAATATTCATCGGCTTCGGCTTCGTAATAATCACGGCGGCCGTCGCTTTGAGTATCAGACTTTTCTTTAAAACAGAACCCGATAAAATCCGATAGGCTGAAATCGAGCAGCTCCCTGTTTAAGTGATAAACACGGTAATACTGCTCCTTTTTCGACGCAAGCAAACCGACCGCAGTCAGTTTTTTAAGATGAAAGCTTGCGGTCGAAACGCTGATATTAAGTTGTCCTGCGATTTCTTCGACGCATTTATCCCCGTTCATAAGCAACGATAAAATTTCAAGCCGATTATCGTCGGAAACCGCTTTGATAACACTCTTTGCGTCCATAAATTTAATTTGATTTTTATCGAAACAAATTTTTATATTTATTATTATAAATATCAAATTAAATTTTGTCAATAGTTTATCGGAAAATAAAAAAATAACGGCAGAAAACTGCCGTATTATATGTTATTATCTGTAAAAAAGCCTTTAATCCGAATAATCTTCCGCAACGATCTGACCGATATAAAAGTATTCGATTTCATTGAGTTTTAAAATACGTTCCAGCTCGGCTTTGGATTTATCGGCAAAAAAAGCAAAATCGACGACGGTCAATCTGTAAGCTCTGTCGTAAATAAGCACGTCGCCGTTTGAGACATTTTCAGTCAGATTATTCATATTGATAATGATTCGCGGCGGTACGCAAATAATTTTTGCTACGTCTAAAATGGTCTGGTTTTTGGTAACTTTAAAAAACTTGAAAGGGCTTCCGCATTTATCCGTCATAGTATGAATATATTTAAGTAAATGCGGATATATTCGCAGAGGTGGGTTATAAATAAAATTATTAAAAGCGTATCGCTGGTCTTAGTTTTCAGTTGTTTTGAAAGATTTCTCGGATTTTTATACAGAATTTATCTTTCGCACTCGATAGGCGCGGAAGGCATGGGCATATATCAGATCACCTTATCGGTCGTAGGCGTACTCGTCACTCTGACGGCAAGCGGAACGCCGATAACGGTTTCGAGACTGATTATGAAATACCGCGCAAAAAACGACGCTCTGCGTGAAAGACAGGTCATTTCGTCCGGCATTTTGACGGCTATAATTCTCAGCTTGCCGATAACCGTAATCTTATATGCTTTCAGACCGAAATTATCGTTTATTTTTGCCGACAAACGCTGTTACGACTTATTGCTCGTAATTTTACCCGGAGTCGTGCTGACTTCCGTTTACGCCGTAATAAGGGGCGTTTTTTGGGGCAATAAGAAGTTTTTAATCTACTCGGTTATAGAACTGCTTGAAGAAATAGTTATGCTGACTGCGGGCGTTATAATTATTTCCAACAGTCCGCCCGAACAGGGTTTTTTCGGCGCGGGATTGGCGATACTTATATCCTATATTTTTTCGTTTCTTTTATCGACTGCGGTTTTTATTTTTCAGGGCAACCGCCTTGCAAACCCCGTAAAGGAAATGTATCCGCTGCTTAACTCGTCGCTTCCGATAACCATTATGCGGACGGCTATGTCTTTGCTTGGTTCCATAATCGCAACGGTGTTGCCGCAACGACTTATTTATTACGGATTTTTACAAAACCAAGCCATTGCAAGCTTTGGCGAGCTCACCGGTATGGCGCTTCCGCTGCTTTTCACCCCCTCGACGATTATCGGCTCCATCGCTCTCGTTTTGGTGCCTGAGCTAAGCGAAAATTTCTATACCCGCCGTTTCGATCTGCTGAACAACAAAATATCCAAAGCCATAAATTGCTCGATAATTATTTCGGCGCTGATTATGCCCGTTTTTTTCGTGTTCGGCGAGAACCTGGGTATGCTTATCTACTCCAACCAAAACGCAGGAATAATGCTGAAAAAGTCTGCGATAATTATGCTTCCGATGTCGGTAACGATGATTACGACGAGCGTGTTAAACTCTATCAACAAGGAAAAAACGACGCTTGCATATTACCTTATCGGCTCTGTTATGCTGATGCTTTCGGTTTATTTTTTGCCGAAATATATGGGCGTGTATTCGCTGATTTTCGGCTATGCGATAAGCTACGTGTTCACTGCGGTAATGAACATATATACGCTTGATAAGATATTCAATAACTTAAAATATAAAAAAGAACTTGTTTTCAGCTTTTTATCGTCATTGGCAACGGCGTTGATTTTCAAGTTTTTCCTCAACCTTCTACCGCAACGGCTTTCGCTGATTCAGCTTATTGCTTGCTGTATGCTGTGCGCCCTGACGACTTTAATTTTTTTGACGATTACAGGCGTTATAAAATTTAAAGAGGTATTGAAGGCTTCAAATTTAAAATCGAGCAGGAATTCCGCTTGACAAAAACTTTTTTATGGACTAAAATAATTGAAAATGCAGAGTAGGACAGGCGCGTTAAGTGTTGCAAAACGGGATGTTGTTTGCAAACGAAAGGAATTTTCCTGCGGTGTCTGTCCGCGTCCGTTGCAGTCAAACTTTTCAGTTTCAAGTTTCGGACCTTTCAGCATTACTGGGAGGTTTTTTTATGTTCAATTTTTTAGCCGCTACGATAGCGCCCTTCGATTTTAAATCAATTTTTTCAAACCTGAAAACAGACGCAAATTTTTACATAATACTGTTTTACTGCGCCGTGATAATGTTTATGGTTTGCATATACGTCAGGCCCAAGCAACGCCTTGACGTTACGAAAACGAAGAAAATAACGCTTATAGCAATGCTGTCTGCGATAACCGTCGTCGCAAACGTATATACCTTCGGTCCGGATAAAATAAAATTTTCGTTCGTTCCCGCCGTATGCTTCATATCGGGTATGCTGTTAGGACCGATGCCGGGCTTTGCCGTCGGTTTTTGCGGAGACTTAATCGGCGCAATCATCGCACCGCAGGGAGTATATAACCCAATACTGAATTTAGGTTCGGCTATGTGGGGATTTGTGCCGGGTATGATATTCTGGTATTTTAATTTCAACAAATACCTCAAAACCGCAATATCATTCGTCGTATCTTACGTTATAGCCTCGCTCGTACTCAACAGCACTGCGATATATATGATGTATCTTTACGGCTCGTCGAAAACGACGCTGTTTGGTTATCTCGGCGCAAGAATACCGTTCACCTTTTTGTTCACTATGATAAATATGGTAATCTGTATGTTGCTTTTACGCCCGTTGGAACGTATCAAAAAAGGCATCGCAACGGTTGCTTTGCAAACGTAAATCAAATAAAAAAAGTAAAAAGTCTGTCGATAACCGTGTTATTGACAGACTTTTCATTTTTTAAGATTATAAATTTTCGACAAATTTTTTAATTCTTGCAAGCGCCTTGTTAAGGTCCTTTATGCTGTAAGCATAGCTGATTCGGACGAAGTTTTTGCCAAAGTCACCGAACGCACTGCCCGGCACTACGGCAACTTCTTCGGTATCGAGCAGTTTTTGAGCAAACGTATCGCCATCCATACCGAATTTAGTCACGTCGGCAAAAATATAGAACGCTCCTTGCGGATACAGGCAGTTAAAGCCGAGCGCTTGCAACTCGCTGAACAAAAACCTGCGCCGTCTGTCGTATTCTTCGCGCATTTCCTTAACGACGGCAAAATCGTTTAAGAAGCCGTCTTTCAGGCAGGAAATACCTGCAAACTGCGACATCGTAGGCGCACACATTATTGCGTACTGATGAATTTTGACCATACACCTTGCTATCTCGCACGGCGCAAGAACGTAGCCTAAACGCCAGCCCGTCATAGCAAAGCATTTGGAAAAGCCGTTGACGATAATCGTCCTGTCTCTTAAACCGGCGACGTTAGCGGGAGATACGTGCTTTTTTTCGTAAGTAAGCTCGCTGTAAATTTCGTCGCTTATTACCATTAAATCTTTTTCTATAATGAGATCGGCAAGCTTTTCATAGTCGTCGTAATCCATAACGGCGCCCGTGGGATTGTTCGGATAAGATAAAATAACCGCCTTGGTCTTATCGGTGATAACCTTTTCCAGATTTTCTCGGGTAACCTTGAACTCCGTCTGTTTGTTGCATTCAACTGCAACGGGAACGCCTCCGCAAAGCTCGACGCAGGGCGCATAGGAGACGTAACTCGGGTCCATAATTACGACTTCGTCGCCGAAATTAACGAGGCTTCTTATGGCAATATCGACCGCCTCGGAACCGCCGATAGTAACGATAATTTCGTTCTGCGGATTAAAATCGAGATTATATTTCGTGCTGTAAAACTTAGCGATAAGCTCTCTTAGCTCCAAAAAACCCCAATTACTCGTATAATGCGTATAGCCGTCCCTTATCGAGCTCATAGCAAAATTGCGAGCGTTCCAGGGAGTATCGAAATCCGGCTCGCCGACGCCTAAGGAAATGGCGTTTTTGTTTTTCGCAACCACGTCGAAAAATTTTCTTATACCCGAAGGCTTGATATTTTTAGCTCTTTCGGAAATATATTTATCGTAATTCATTATTCGTGAACGGCAAGCCGTTTTGATTTAGATGTACCGTCCAAAACGACTCCGCCTTCCTTGTATTTTTTAAGTATGAAATGTGTAGTGACGCTGGTTACGCCTTCGATGCCTGAAAGTCTTTCGCTGATGAAAAGCGCAACGTCGCGCATAACGGTTCCTTCGAGCGAAATAGCAAAATCGTAGGTTCCGCTCATAAGATATACAGCCTTGACCTCGGGCAAAGCCGTAAGCTCCGACGCTATTTTTTCAAAGCCCTGCCTTAGTTGCGGAACAACCTTAACCTCGACTAACGCATCGACAAGTTCCTCGCCTGCTTTGTCGTTGTTGACGACGGTTGTATATTTCACGATAACGCCGTCGGCTTCCATTTCCTTTATGGCTTCGGATACTTCCTTTTCGCCTACGCCGAGCATCGTGGCGATTTTATCGCAAGTAAATCTCGCATCTTCGGTCAAAATCTTTAAAATCTGTTTTTTTAGATTCATAAAAACACCTCGTTACGGTTTAAAAATATTCAATACGGATATAATAAATATATTAAAATTTTATCTGGAGTATTATGGTTGTAGGAATTATAATCGGAATAATCGTCGGAGCAAACCTTGGCTTTATGGTATTCGCTCTGTTTTCGGCTTCGAAAAACTGATTATTCTTTGAGGATAACGCCGTCTTTAAAAGTGAGCGTTATATCAGCTAAATCCTTTGGCATAGGTCGGTGAGAAATCAAAATCACCGTCATATCCTTTGCCTTATTTTTAATATTGGAAAGAATTTTCGTTTCGGTCAGGCTATCGAGCGACGAAGTCGCCTCGTCAAGAAGAAGTATCGGTCTTTTGGAAAGCACCGCCCGAGCGATAGCCACTCTTTGCGCCTGACCTTCGCTAAGTCCCACTCCGCCTTCGCCGACGACGGTATCAAGCCCGTCCTTGAAGTCGTTGATAAAATCGAGCGCACACGTTTCTATAACAGACTGTATCTCGCTTTCCGTAGCCTTTTCGTTAAGCAAGCAAACGTTATCTCTTATCGTGCCGTAAAAGAGCATATTACCTTGCGGAACGTAGGAAAACAATGATCTGGTGGAGGCGTTTATCGGCAAGCGACTATCGCCTGAATCGAAATATAGCTCGCCTTCGTAACCCGAAAGAACGCCAAGAAGAAGTTTAAACAGCGTGCTTTTACCTATACCCGAACGACCTTTAATCAGGCAAACGTCGCCTTTTCCGATGGAAAATTCAGCGTTGACAAAAACCTTTTCTCTGCCGTAATCGAATGTAAGAGACTTTCCGCAAATGCGGCTGACAGAATTATAAGCCTCGGGATCTACGAGATCGTAAGCTTTATCCTCGGGCAGGTTTTCAAGCTCCTTTAACCTGTCGACGCTCGAAAGCATTTCGTAATAAACGGAAATTACCGCAGAAATATTGGCAAAGGGCGACTGCAAAATGGCAATAAGCTGTATCATAGACAGAATGAGCCCGAACGACATAGAATCATCGTGGCGGATAAAGCCGACGCCGCCCCAGATGATTGTAGCAAGATACAACGCCATAAACCCGAACGAGAACGCCGAAATAAGCGCAGAATATAAATTTCTCTGCTTTAAAAGGGCGTTTTTATATTTTTCGGTGAGATTTGAGCAAGTATCTTCGAGCTTCTTTTTTGAAGAAAAAACCTTTAAAGCGATAACGTTGTTAAAGCCTTCGTTGAAAAAGCTCATAACCCTGCCGTCGCTTTCACGAGTAGCCTTGTGCAGTTTTTTGAAATACCGCCGAAACAGCAACGAAAGACCAATGCACACAATTCCGACGGCAATCAATATAAGAGTGAACAAGGGTTGAAGTCCGAGCAAAACCGCAACGGAAAGCACGATTTTAATCACCATCGAAACAAGAGTCGGCAAAATCACAATGCCGTTAGCAACGATTTCGCTATCGCGCTGAACCCTGTTTAAAACCTCGCCCGACTGAAATTTCGTGACCGCGAGATAATCCTTATCCACAAGGGATAAAAACATTTTTTTCTTGATTTTTATTTCCAATAAAAACCTGCACTTATCGGTCAGAATTTTATTAAGCAAGGAAATAAGAACCGACGAAGCAAGCAAAACGAACGAGATAACCGATTGGCGGATAAGAAGTCGATAAGTTGCGTCGGTTGCTAAGGCGCAGTTAATCAAATCTTTTATCGACAGAGCGAAAAAGACCATAAGCGCACTCGATATAGCGCTTAGCAGAATGATTAAAAAATAGTTTTTTTTAAGTTTTCCGAGATTGGAGCTCAACCACTTGATATTGCCGTTCATTTCGTCCTTAACAGAATGTTTTACCGCTTTTCAAAAACTGATAATTACTTTTTATATTCCTGCATCAGCTTTTCGAACTGAGGAATGGAATTTTTTATCGTATCGAAGCTTACGCAATAAGAAATTCTTGCGTGGGTAGCAACGCCGAAGCCCCTGCCCGAAACGATGAGAAGCTCGTGCTTTTTGGCAAGCTCGCTGAAACGGTCGCCGTCGCCGTCCGGCGCTTTTACGAACAGATAAAACGCACCCTCGGGCTCGGCGAATTCGAAACCTATTCTGCCCAATTCCTTACAAAGGAAATCACGGTTCTTCTTGTAGCTTAATACGTCGCACTTTGCGTCTATATTAGCCTTTATGACTCGCTGAAAAATGCTTGGCGCGCAGACGTATCCCAAAGCTCTGCCGGCGCCCATAACCGCAAAATACACGTCCTTATTAACCTTAGGCGATACTGCGATATAGCCGATACGCTCGCCGGCTAAGGACAGCGACTTGGAATAAGAATAGCAAACGACGGTGTTATCGTAATAATTCATAACGTAAGGCACGTTATCGCCATAGCTTAATTCCCTATACGGCTCGTCGGAAATAATATAAATTTCGTGATTGTATTCGGCTTGTTTTCTTTGCAAAAGCTCGGCGAGCTTTTTTATTTCCGACTCGGAATAAACCACTCCGCTCGGATTATTCGGGCTGTTTATGATAACCGCATTTACGGACGGATCGAGCTTTTTTTCAAGATCGCAAAAATCAACGTGCATTTTGCTATCGGGTAAAACGGTATCGAAAATTGCCCCTGCAGTCTCGGCAAAAACCTTATATTCGGGAAAATAGGGTTGAAACGCAAGAACCTTTTCGCCCTCGTTAATAAGAGCGCAAAGCGAAATAGTCAGCGAAGCCGCCGCACCGCAGGTTAAATAAATCAAATCTTTATTTATCCCGACGGAAAAATCTCTGTTGATTTTATCCGCGATAATCTGACGAACCGAGGCGTCGCCCTGCGCCGAGGTATAACCGTGAACGGCAAGCGGAGAATTATTATCTATTATTTCTTTAATCGAGCTATTGACCGACTTTGGCGGAGCGATGCTCGGATTGCCTAAACTGAAATCAAAAACGTTTTCTTCGCCGATTTCAGCTTTTCTTTTATTGCCGTACTCGAACAGTTCTCTTATAACCGATCGCTGCGAACCGAGATTAAGATATCTTGAATTAACCATATTACACTTAATTTCCTGTCGTTAATATTACGTTTATATAAATTATATACCAATAAAACGTTTTTGTAAATTGATAAGCATAAAAAAAGAGCGAAAATTGTGAAATGCACCCCAAAAGTTAGACACTTTTAGGAGGTGCATTTTCAATGGCA
>JBJEVF010000023.1:0-18779 GCA_051884215.1 Christensenellaceae bacterium
ACCGCCGAGCACGTTGGATTCTTCCAGAATAACGACTTGATTTTCCTTGTTTTTACTTAATTCCAGACCGCAGGTCAAGCCTGCCGGTCCGCCCCCGATTATCACTATTTTCTTCATCGTATATCTCCTTTATTTAAACTGAACTGCCGCAAAACGCCGACTCTAACAAACGTATTTGTCAGAATTCTTTTTCGCAGAAGTCAATTCCTTTTTCTTTTCTTCGTAGCCTCTTTTATTAAAAATCGCGCAAGTAGCGTTCTTGCCTGCTTCAACGCCCGGTTGATTATAGGTGTTGACTTTAAGCATATACCCTGCGTAACCCGTCGCAAGCTCTAACATATACATAAACTCGCCAAGCGTAAATGCGTTAACTTCGGGCAAGGTTATGGTGTTGCACATTCTTTTATGCGTGTACAACGCATAGTCTGTTGAAAACTGCTCGGCTGAAATAAGCTCGTTCAAAGTATGACCGCTCAAAAAGCTGACGTCAGGGAATTTTTCAAGACCGTGCGGAATTTCTACGTTGCTCCTGAAATTTTTAACCGTAACGAAAGTAACGACTTTATCGAAAGGACCTTCAACGTAAAGCTGAACCTGGCTGTGCTGATCGGTTACGCCCAACGATTTTACGGGAGTTTGTCCGACGTTCAAGCCATCTTCGTTGACCTTGCCAAGGCTTTCAGCCCAAAGCTGAGCATACCAGTCCGCCATATATTTAAGGCTGTCGGCATAAGGCATCATAACCGATATATTTTTGCCCTTTTGCATAGCGAGATACTGCGTCAGAGCAAAAGCAAGCGCAGGATTGGTTGAAATATCTCCCTTTTTGCATACGCCGTCCATATATGCGGCTCCGGCAAGCATTTCCTTTATATCGATACCCAAGACAGCCGCAGAGACCAGACCTACGGGGCAAAGCTCCGAAAATCTTCCGCCTACGCCGTCGGGAATATAAAACGATTTGTAATTTTCGTCTTTGGCGATCTTGATGAGATTTCCGCTGTCGCGCGAAGTCGTGACGCAAATATGCTCTCCGACTTTATCGCCGAAACGCTTTTTCAGATAATCAAAAATGATGAGATACTGAGCCATCGTCTCGCTCGTTGCGCCGGACTTGGAAACTACGTTGAACATAGTCTTTTCAGGCTCGATTACGTCAAAGAGCGCACTCATTCTTTCGGGATCGATATTGTCCTCGACGTAAAACTTAGGCGCTTTTCTCTTGCTCTTAGGTAAATCGTTGTAATGAAGATGCTTCAAAGCCTGAAAAACCGCAATGGGACCAAGCGCGCTTCCGCCGATACCGAGCACTACGAAATAATCGTATTTCTTGCGAACGGTTTTAGCAAATTCGTTGATGTCGTCTGCGATTTCTTTCTGATTGTACGGCAGCTCAGTCCAACCGCACATACCTTTGCCGCGGTTTTCTTTCAAGTAATTGAAAGCTTCTTTCGCCAACGCCTTTGATGAAGCAAGCTCTTTATCGGTAATTCCTTCGTCGCCGATAAACTCGCTCGTCATGTGGTTGTAGTCAAACGTCAATTTCATACTGTTTTTATATTCTTTCGAAAGCTTCATTTTCCAAATACCTCGCTTTTTAAATTTCTTAAATATTGCAATGAATTGCCGATTTCTTTAATATCGTCAAAACTTTCCTTATAAACTTCAATAAGCATATTGCCATCAAAGCCGTTGTCCCTGAGCCGTAAAAAAAGCTCTTTAAAATCGAATTTTCCGCAGCCGGGCAAAACTATCCTGCCGTTATCGTCAAAATCGGATAAATGCACCGTTTTAATTCTGTCGCCCATTTCAGCAACGTAGTCGCGGTAATCGTAACCGCTTATTTTGGCTTGTTTTATATCGAGACAAGTCATTAAATCGGGACATTGATTTTTAATTTTGCCGAAAAAGCCTGCGCTTCCGTATATCGCCCACTCAACGTTTTCAAGGCAAAGCTTTAAACCGTATTTGTTGCATATATCCGTCAAGACGTTGAAACGTTTAACGTATTCGTCATAACGATTGAATACGGAATTTTTCTTAAATCGCATCGGTCCGTGAAAAGTATAATATTCCGCCCCGAAAATCTTTGCGCTTTCAACTACTTCGGTAAAAAATTTCAACGCGTCGGCCCGAGCTCTTTCGTTCACCGAAAAAAGTTGCGGCTCGAAGTGAGTGTTCAGCGTATGAACAGAATGAACCTTTAAACCGCCTAACCGTGACTTTAAAAGACGTGCGTATTCCTCGGTATATTCGCAAAAAGATTCCAAAAATATTTCGACGACGCGCGAATCGATGCTATCGAGCAACGGTAACGCATCTTCGTTGTAAGCTCTTAAAAAAAGCGTCGCCGTAGATACACCAATTTCCATATTATGAATGAATAAATTTTACTTCGCCGTTTTTCGTGACGGCGGTAATTTTGTTCCCCGATATTATTTCGCCCGAAATGATACATTCGCTTATGCTGTCTTCGAGCAGGCGTTGAACCGTTCTTCTTAACGGTCTTGCGCCGTATTCGCCGTCGTAGCCTTTATCAAGAATCAAATCGTAAACGCCTTCGTCGACTGCAAGAACTATATTCTGCAACTTTAACCTTTCGATAAGCTTATCGACTATCAGCTTTGCAATCTTTTTGCAATCTTCCTTTTCGAGCTTGTTAAAGACGATAATTTCGTCGATACGGTTTAAAAACTCCGGTCTGAAATGCTTTTTCAATTCCGTCTTGAATATATCCTTAACTTCGGTAGCCGACTTTTTGCCAAACCCGAAGCTGCTGTTCTGATTGGCTTCCTTAGCTCCGATATTTGAAGTCATTATGATAATCGTGTTTTTAAAATCGACCGTTCTGCCTTTGCTGTCGGTAAGTCTGCCGTCGTCGAGAATTTGCAGCATAAGATTGAAAACGTCGACGTTAGCCTTTTCGATCTCGTCGAAAAGAACTACGGAAAACGGCTTTCTTCTTACCTTTTCGGTAAGCTGACCTTCTTCGTCGTAACCGACGTACCCGGGCGGCGCGCCTATAAGCTTTGAAACGCTGGCTTTTTCCATATATTCGCTCATATCGATTCGAATCATAGCCTTTTCGTCGCCGAAAAGCGTTTCAGCCAACGCCTTTGAAAGCTCGGTTTTTCCCACTCCCGTAGGACCTACGAAAATAAACGAACCGATAGGTCTGTTGGCGTCCTTGACGCAAGCCCTTGCACGCTTGACGGCTCTCGTTACCGCTTCGACAGCATCGTTTTGTCCGATTACCCTGCCGTAAAGCACGCTATCTAACCGTTTCAGCTTTTCAGCTTCGGTTTCGGTGAGCTTAGCGACGGGAATGCTCGTCATCTCGCTCAGCACCTTTGCAACGTCGTCGCCGTCGATAAAAACTCTGTTGCGGAGTTTTTTCTTGTTGTTCATCGCGTAGGTTTCGTCAAGCTCGTTGTTCAGCTTGGTAATCTTTTCTTCTATACGGGAAACGTCCTTGCCCTGTCTCGATAAATATTCGCTTTCGGATACCAGCCTGACGACTTCTTCTTCCTTTAAGGTAACGTCTTTATCGGGCGTGTTCGCTATCACTCTTGCGTGAGCGGCTGCTTCGTCGATCAGGTCTATTGCCTTATCGGGTAAAAATCTGTCCGTTATATACCTTTCGCTCAACAACACCGCGCTCTCGACGGCTTCGTCCAATATTTCGACGTTATGATAAGCTTCGAACTTTTCTTTAATGCCTTTAATGATTTTTATGCACTCCTCAGGCTTTGGCGGTTCAAGACCGATAACCTGAAAACGTCTGTTGAGTGCGGCGTCCTTTTCGATAAATTTCCTGTATTCGCTTACGGTGGTTGCGCCTATTATTTGCAGACCGCCCCTCGCAAGCAGCGGCTTTAACATTTCCGTTGCGCCCATCTGGTCGCCGCCGGCACCGCAAAGAGTATGAATTTCGTCTATAAACAAAATTATATCGTCGTTTTCCTTGGCGTAATTTATAATTTTATTGAATCTTTCTTCAAACTCGCCGCGATATTTTGCCCCTGCTACGACAAGCGTCATATCCAACGCAAAAACCGTCTTGTTTTTCAGGGTGGAAGGAACTTCGCCCGTAGCTATCTTCTGCGCAAGTCCTTCAACGACCGCGCTCTTGCCTATACCCGGCTCGCCAACGAGCAACGGACTGTTTTTCAGCCTGCGTGAAAGCGCCTGAATTACCTTGGCAATTTCGTTGTCCCTGCCTATTACGGGATCCAACTTTGCTTTCAAAGCCTTTAAAGTAAGATCTTCGCCAAAGCCGAATAAGGGACAATTTTCAGAAATAATTTTTTCTCGCTCCGCAATTCCCGATAAAGAAATCGACCTGTCATCGTCCTGCGTTTGCGTATTTTCAGGTTCGTAACGAAGGTTGTTTTCGCTTGCTTTGCGATTTTGCGTTGCGTTTGATTTTTCTTTATTGACGACGTAGGTTATAAACTCGTTCAGTTGTCTTTTGAGCGACTCGATATTGACGCGCATCTCCAAAAGCGCAGAGTACGCAAGACAGTTTTTATTCGACAGCACGGCAAGCAGAATATGCTCCGGCCAGGCGTAAAGCAATCCGTCTTCAACGGCAAATCCTACGGCTTTATCTATAACCGCAAGGCAGTTGGCGGTGCAACCGTCAATCGGTGAATTGCGGTCGAAGGAATGCACGATCCTCGGCAAATAATTAGATTTTTCAACGCCGTGTTCGATAAGCAGCGCCCTTGCTTTACAGTCTACGGATAAAATTCCCATCACGATAAATTCAGTTGCAACGTAATGCAACTTATTGCCGACCGCAAAATTTTTAGCAGCCATAAGACAAGCTCTCGATTTATCCGTCAATCTGTCAAAAATACTCATATCGTTTACTTCTCTATCATCCTCATCGCCTTGTTAACGTAATCCGCCCTTAAAACTTCCACGCTGTCGCTACCTTTACTGAGATATTTCAGCGTTGCGCTCTTTACGGTCGCTGCAAGGTCGTCTAAAATCCCGGAATTTTTTAATGGAATAACGCCGAGCGCATTCGCAAGCTTTACGTTCGCCAGATGCTTTAAGCATTCTTCCGAATCCAACTGTTTTGCGTATTTCAATATTCCCAACGACCTCATACACTTATCCTCGAAGGCAAGCTTTGAATTGTTGTAAATGCGGTAGCGCATATCGTTTTCTCTGTCGCATAAATCGAGAACGAAGCCTTCGACCTTCTGCATAACGTCTTCGCATCTGTCGAGCGTATAGGAATTGCTGACCTGATACCAATAGCCTTCGGCTGCGCTACCTTCGCCGAACGCACCCCTGAACGTTATGCCGTTCTCTCTCGCAACGTATATAATATCGTCCAATTTACGGGTGTCGGTCAAAGCCGGTAAAAACATCATAACCGAAGCCCGCATTCCCGTTCCGAGATTTGTCGGACACGACGTGTAATAAAAATTCCCGTCCTTTGAAAAATGCAGGTTTGCATTAAGGCATTTATCGACTTTTTCCAGCTTCGAATACGCACCGATTAAATCGAGTCCCCTTAAAATACACTGCTCTCTTATGTGGTCTTCTTCGTTGACCATAATAAAAACGCTTTCGTCGTCGCTTATCGCAACGGCGCCGTTTTCGTTAAGCGCAAGATTCTTGGATATGCGATAGCTTTCGACAAGGTATTGTTTTTCAAGCTGGCTCAGTCCGTGTATCGCGACAAACCTGAAACCGCCGTAGTTATTGAAAAACTGCCTGACGTACTCTAAAATTTCTTTTTCTTTTGCGGTACCGCGAATGACAGCCGAATATTTGTAGTTCTCGATATTTCTCGCAAGTCTTATTCTCGAAGAAACGGCAATGGACGTATCTTTAATCTTTATCATTGTTTCTTCCCTGCAGCCTGTCTATCAATGGTTTCAATTCGGTATAAAACTGAGAATAACAATCCTTGCAACCGACCATCAGCGTCGATTCGATTTCCGATAATTTTCTGCCGCAATTCGAGCAGGCTCTGTCCTCGTTCATAAAAAAAGCCCGATAAAAATCCGCTTTTGACATATTGAGCGCGATCTCATAGCACTTATCGCAAATTTCGCCGTAAACGACAACGCCCGAAAACTGACGCTGTACGTTTCTTGTGCATTCTCTTTTTCGACAGACAGGACAAAGCATACGTTAACCCGGAAAAAATTAGTTTTATATATTATAACAATATAACTGCAAAATGTAAATACCATTTTTGACAATTCTTAGTATTTTTTGCCAATTATGCCGTTTTTTTAATAAAAAATAACCGCACGCATTATAACGTACGGTTAAATCCGTTTATTTTTTACAACGACTCGGCAAGCTCTTTAAGATAGTCCTTGAAAGCCTTTCCGAGCTTATCGTCCCTTAGTCCGTATTCGACGTTTGCCTTCAACACGCCGAGCTTATCGCCAAGGTCATACCTTACGCCGTCAAACTCGAAAGCGTACGCGCCGTTTTTTTCGGCTTCTATATCGAATGCGCTCGTCAGACAATATTCGTTGAGCTTGGGATCGGGTTCGAGATGCAATATAATATCCATCATCGTAGGCGCAAGAACGTACCTGCCGAGCGGTGAAATATCGCTCTTTACGTCCTCTAACTTCGGCTTTTCGGTGATTTTCGTCATACGGTAAAGATTGCCTTCACGGCTGTCGTATTCAACGGAAGCATATTTGGGAACGTCCTCGTGCGGTACGGTTTTTACGCCGATAATCGTCTTGCCCGTCTTATAGTACGCATCGATAAGCTGACCGATAACGGGCCTTTCGTCGTTGTAGATAAGGTCGTCGCCGAAAAGAACCGCGAACGGTTCGTCGCCGACGAAATCTTTGGCAACGGCTATCGCGTCTGCCGTTCCGCGCTGCTCCTTCTGCTCGGCAAAGCTGATTTTCACCATAGTTTCGGGATATTTAATCGATTGCAACAATTCCGTTTTGTTGCCTTTTTTCAAAACTTCCTCAAGCTCCCTGAACTCGTTGAAATGAGCTTCTATGATTTCCTTTTTCTGACCGACTACGAACAGTATCTCTTCAATACCGCTGTTCTTTGCTTCTTCTGCAATTCTCTGTATCGCCGGAACGCAGACGACGGGAAGCATAGGCTTTGGCACTGCCTTTGTCCAAGGCAACAATCTCGAACCGTATCCCGCAACGGGGATAACCGCTTTTCTGACTTTTTTCATACTGTATTAAACTCCTGTTATTTTAATAATTATACATTACAATTTTTATTTATCCGTATCCTGCAAGCGTTCTATTTCAGTAATTTTATCTATTCTTTTCTGGTGACGGCCGCCTTCGAAATCCGTCGATAAAAACTTGTCCACGATCTCTATCATTTTAGGAACCGCCAACACTCTTGCGCCCATAGAAATCATATTTGCGTCGTTATGACGGCGAGTCAGCTCCGCCGTATAAGCATCCGAACACAAAGCGCACCTTATGCCCCTGACTTTATTTGCGCTGATACCTATACCAACGCCTGTTCCGCAAATCAAAATTCCGTAGGTACATTCACCGTTTTTAACCGCCAAAGCAACGGGTAAAGCAATATCGGGATAATCGACCGAATCGGTCGTATCGGTACCGAAATTTACCGTTTCGTAACCCTTGGAAGTCAAATGTTTTATAATCTCGTTTTTTGCTTCTACGCCTGCGTGATCGCATCCGACAGCAATTTTCATTCTTCATCCTCCACAATCAATTTATATATGATTTCAACGGCTTTTTCAATATCTGCGCAACAACGGATATAGCCGATTTCTCCGGAACCGTAAGGATCGGGTACGTCAGGCAGACCTGTCAGCTCGGATATTGTATAAATATTCATAAAACCGCAAAATCTTGCTTTTTGTTCTTTAGTCATGCAAATAACTGCGTTCTGCTTTTTTACAAGCTCTTTGGTAACGGCTTTCGGAACGAATTTTTTAGGCGAATAGCCGAGCTCTTTGAGCGCAAGCCTTGCATAAGGGTGCATTTTGTTTTCAGTGACGCACAGTCCCGCCGAGGTCGCTTTAATCGACGCGTCGTTATTTTGCTTAGCGACGGACTTTAATATAGTCTCAGCCATTGCGCTGCGACAGGTATTGCCGTCGCAGACGAACATAATTTTTTTCATATCAAGCAAAAGCCTTTAAATACCTGTTGTTTACGCTAAGCACAAGTTCGTCGCAAACGTTCAGGGAAATTCCGATTAAAAGATCGCAAGCGATTTCGCTTTCATGCAGATAATAATACAAGCGCGAAGCCATACTTTCACCGCTTTTGCCAAGGTCGAAAACGTTGTAACCTCCGAGCTTTTCGGCAACAAAGCCGTCGCACATAACGTAAGGCTTTCTGCCGCTTTTCACGGCTTGCTCGTATAAGTTTAAAGCCTTATTCAGTTCGCTGTTATCGAAAAAAGCCGTTTCGACCTTCGGCGTGTAATGCCTGTACTTGGTTCCCGGCGAGCGTTTGTTAAGCTCGCTGTTTTCTTCGGCGTAAACGCATTTTCCGACGACTTTTTTAATATCGCTTGCCGAAACGAGACCTTTTCTCAAAATAACAGGCGTGTCGGTAGTGAGATCCAGAACCGTTGATTCGATACCGCCTTGCGACCTGCCGCCGTCTAAAATCAGGGGTATCTTGCCGTCGAAATCTTCGAAAACGTGCTGCGCAGTCACAGGACTCGTATGCTTTGAAACGTTTGCGCTCGGGGCTGCTACGGGAACGTTGACGAATGAGAGAAATTGCTGTGAAGCTTCAAGCGAGGGACATCTGAGGGCAAGCGTTTCAAGACCGCAGGAAACGAGCGGAGATAAAACGTTTTTACCGTTATATACAATGGTCAGAGGTCCCGGTAAAAAGGCTTCTCTTACACGCTTTGCTAACGGGCTGTCGTAAACTATTTCATTAACGTCGTAATCTTTGGGAACGTGAACTATCAACGGATTGTCAAGCGGTCTGCCTTTTGCCCGGTAAACCTCTCTTATAGCTTCAGAGCTGTAAGCGTTTGCACCTAAACCGTAAACCGTCTCCGTAGGAAACGCTACGAGCATATCGTCGTTCAACAATTCCTTGGCTTTTTTTAACGAGGATTCGTCAACCTTTAATATTTCGGTATTCATAATCAACCATAAATAGGATCAACTTCGTCGGGGACTACAAACGAATCGAGTTCTTCCCGGCTGATAGTGCCTAAGTCCTCCGCCTCTGCTCCTTGATCGTAAGACCTTTCGGCGTCGTTTTTATTTATTCTTTCGGGCGGCGGTTTTACGCCGCCGTCGTCTACGCTGACGAATTTAACGTATTCGCCCTTAAATACCAGCGGAATATCGCCGCAGCTGCCGTTACGATTTTTCCTTATAAGAAGTTCGGTATGTCCGGGCGCAACGTTTTCCTGATTCTTGGTTTTTTCGTCTCTTTCCGCTCTATGTATAAATACAACCAAATCGGCGTCCTGCTCGATAGAACCCGATTCCCTCAAATCGGATAACACAGGCTTGCCGTCAGGCCTGTTTGTTACGGCACGGGATAACTGAGACAAGGCAAGCACGGGAACGTCAAGCTCCTTTGCGATATTTTTCAATCCCCTTGAAATTTCGGTTACTTCCTGCTGGCGGTTGGGATTTCTTCTCGCCGGTTGCATAAGCTGAATGTGGTCGACTACGATCAAATCGAGTCCGAGACGCGCTTTCAGACGCCTGCATTTGGATAAAATATCCTGAGGAGTTACTTCCGTGCTTTCATCAATATATATATTGGCGTTGGAAATGGATTTTTTAGCGTTCCAAAGCCGCCTGAGAGCGTCGCTATCCGTCTCGGCAAGCTTACCTTTTAAAGCGTCGCCCATATTAACGTTGGCTAACGAACAAACCATTCTTTGACCAAGCTCGCCCCTTGTCATTTCGAGTGCGAATACGGCAACCGTCTTTTTTTCCTTTATCGCAATATTTTCGACTATGTTCATCGCAAGCGTAGTTTTACCTACCGAAGGACGGGCAGCCAGAATTATAAGGTTACCCTTATGCAGACCGTTAGTCATATAATCGAATCTGCGAAAACCCGTTTTCAAGCCGAGCGAATAGTTTTCGTTGTTTTGCAGGTTTTCGAACATATCGATAACCGAATCGATATGATCGGCTAAGTTTTCAAGCGATCTTCTGTCATTGCTTTGAGATATATCGAAAATTGCCTGCTCGGCTCTGTTTAACGAAGCCTTGCCGTCAAGACTTGTCGTTGCGTCTTCTATGATACCGTTTGACGCGTCGATGAGCCTTCTGAAAATACCGTCACGCTTAACTATTTCAAGATATTCGTTATAATTGACCGAAGAAGGTATTACGTTCGTGAGTTCGGTTATATAAGATATTCCGCCTATCGACTCTAACTTAGCCGTCTTTTGAAGATAATCGGCAACGGTAACAATATCCACGACTTTATTATCGAGATTAAGATTACAAATAGCGTCAAAAATCACCTTGTGCGATTCAACCAGAAAATCGTAAGGCTTTAATTCGGCGATTATATCGCTTGCGACGGAATGATCGAGCAGAATGCAACCGAGCACGGCTTGCTCTGCTTCTAAATTGTAAGGCATTGTTTTTTTATTTATCATATTAACACCGGTTACAGTTTTTTATATTCTGAAAGAGCCTGAGAAAAGGCGTTCAGCGCAACTTCAAACGGAGCCTTTTCCATAAGATTCACGCCTGCTATTTTGAGCAATTCCACAGGACTGTCGGAACCGCCGCCCGACAAAAATTCAAAGTAATCATCGACTGCGCTTTTTTCGCCGGATAATATCTTTTCCGCAATATTTATCGCACTCGTGATTCCCGTTGCGTATTTATAAACGTAAAACGCGTTGTAAAAATGCGGTATTCGGCACCATTCGTATGCAATTTCATCGTCGCTTATCACGCCGTCGCCATAATATTTTTTGTTGAGGTCAAGATATACCTTATTATAAAAATCTTTGGTCAACGCCTCGTTGTTTTCGGCGCTTTTGTGAACGATATATTCAAATTCCGCAAACATAGTCTGTCTGAAAAGCGTGCCTTTTATCATATCCATATAATAAGATAAAAGGTATTTTTTGAGCTTTTTATCTTCCGACGTTTTCACGAGATATTTCAGCAACAGCACTTCGTTGACAGTGCTTGCCACTTCCGCTACGAAAATCTTATAATCAGCCTTGGACTGCGGTTGACTCTTTGCCGAAAAATAGCTGTGCATTGCGTGTCCGAGCTCGTGAGCGATAGTAAATATATCGTTCGTTGTCTTTTGATAATTCAGTAATACATACGGATGTTTGAGTGCGTAAACGTGAATACTGTATGCTCCGCTGCGTTTGCAAGGCGTTTCTTCTACGTCTATCCATCTTTCGTCGTGAGCCGTTTGCAACAGCATCTGATACTCAGCCCCCAGACTTGCAAGACCTTCCTTTACGAGCTTGAAGGCTTCCTCGTAATCCCGTGAAAAATCTACGTCTTCCACGATCGGAACGTACATATCGTACATATGCATTTCGTCAAGGTTAAGCTCTCTTTTTTTGTTGTAAACGTACTCGTGCAGAACGGGCAACGCGCCGTGAACGCTTTCGATCAGATTGTTATATACCTTCTCGTCGACGTCCTCGTTGAACAAGGCCCTTTCAAGGCAGGATTTATATTTTCTCGCCTTAGAAATAAAAACGTTTTTATTTACGTTTCCCGTATAAGTTGCCGATATGGTATTCAAAACGTCGTGAAACGAATGATAATAACTTTTAAAGGTTTCCCTTCTCACGTTGACGTCAGGCGACTGCAAAAGCACGCTGTACATACCGTGACTGAGTTTTACGTCCTCTCCGTCAACCTTGACCGTACCGAATTTAAGGTCGGCGTTTTCAATCATAGAAAAAACGTCCTTATAGCCTGAAAACACCTTCGCGCCTAAGCTGAGCACCGATTCCGTTTCCTTCGATAAAACGTGACTTTTCTGTCTGAGTACGCCCTTTAAAACATAATCGTAATCTTTAAAACGGCTGTCGTTTATAAGCGAGCGGATATAGCTTTCGTCAAGGCTTGTCAACTCCGGCGTGATAAAAGCCGTTTCGGCAGAAAACTGAACGCACAGGTTCTCGATTCTCGATAAAAGATTTAAAAACGTCGTGTCCTCAACGTTTTCATCGTGGCGCATATATGCGTAAACGTCCAACTTTTCAAGTATAAGCGTTACCTTTTCCAGCTTTTTATAACAGCTAAGCAGCACGTCGGGATCGGATAACTTGTTTTCGTAATCTTTAAAATCCAACTCGCCCCTTACCGACTCGTAGTCTCTTTCCCATTCGTCCGTGTTCTTGTAAATATCTTCGGTAGCCCATTTATGATTAAGAGGTACGTCCTTTCTGTCCAACATAAAAACTCCTTAAAAACTAATCGGTAATGAATAAAACTCCTATTGTGTTTCTGCCGCAGTGTGACGTTACGGTCGACCCAGCCTGCGTTTCGATAACTTCTTTAAAATCGAATTTTTCTTTAACTTTTTTAATAACGGAATCGACCTTATCTCTGTCTCCGCAACAGTGCGTTACGAAACAACGAGTTTTATCGTAGTTTGCGTACTCGTTGAATAAGTCGTTAACGTAAGCGTCGAGCGCTCTTTGCAGACTGCCCATATATTTTCTTTTGACTTTCAGGCTGCCTTCAGTCATATAAAGCGACGGATGCAGCTTTAAAAGCTTTGCGCCAAGCAGCTGCGCCAACGAGCATCTTCCGCCTTTATGTAAAATGTCAAGCCTGTCGAGAACGAACGAAGTCTGCACCTTATCGCACAGCGAGCAGATTTTATTATAAGTATCAGGTACGGAATTGCCTTCTCGTAGCATATCGCAAGCCTTTAAAACAAGAAGTCCCTGACCGCTTGACAGATGCTTGGTATCGACGACGTAAACGTTTTCCAGCCCCTCGGCAGCAATTTTTGCATTCGAATGGCAAGACGACGCGCCGGAAGAAATATTGAAGTGTATTACACTTAATCCCTGCTCCGTAAATTTTTTGAAAAACTCCTCGTACTCGCCGATCGATATAGCCGTCGTCTTTGGCAAATTTCCGCCGTTTTCAATGTGTTTTATTATTTGTTCCGACGTAATATCCACACCATCGCGGTATTCGTTGCCGTCGATGATTATAGCTAACGGCATAATCTGCACGTTATTTTCAGCGATAAGCTCTTTGGATAAATCGCAAGTGCTGTCAGAAGTTACTACGTAATTCATATAATTCTCCTATACCATTTTATATATCGTTTTCCAGAATAAGTTATTCTTGTGTTGAATGACAAAATCGTCAACTACCCCGACAATGAGCCGCTCGTCGACGCAACCTATTATTCTGGAATCGACGGACACTTCCCTGTTGTCTCCCAGAACAAAATATTTGTTTTCGTCAACGACCGTCGCTTCGTCTCTCGTTTTGTCGCCTCTGTAACCCGAGTAGGTACCGCCTTTAACATAAGGCTCGTTAAGCTTTATCGTCACAAGCCCTTCGTTATTGCTATATTCAACGTAAACGTTGCCGTCTATCCAATAAACGCTATCCTGCGGCTCGCCTATTACGCGCTTGACGTACATAATCTTTTTTCCGTTTGCGTCGTAACGGTAATTTATATTTCCGTTTTCGTCAATATCGGCTATATAAAATATTACTACGTCGCCACGCTCTGGTTTTTTCAATTTGTTGACGATCAGAATATCGCCGTCAAACAAAGTGTTTTCCATACTCGAACCGTCAACGACTACAGACGAAAAAACCACGGTTTTCAATATAATCAGCACGATGAGGAAAAACGCAAGGGAACACAAAAAAATATTTGCGTATTTGTTTCTGTTGCGCTCCTTTTCACGCTGCATTATTAAGTTGTCATAACCATTTTGCCACATATTTAAACTAACAACCGAAAATAATCAAATCTCAGATAAATCTCAAAAAATCAATAAACGATAATGAACAAATAATCAATAAATAAAAATAAACAATCAATAAATAAAAAATCAAAATCAAATAAATAAAATATTATTAAACAAAACGTTGCCGTCAAATTCTATTTTCAACGCAGATACGAGCGAAAAATCCTTAACGGACTTGCCGTATTCGGATTTAAAATCAGTACATTTCAACAGTACGTTCTGCCATACTTCCGCACCCGAAACCGAGCAAACCGCACTATGCTCGCAGGTTGCACCGTTAGGCTGAGCGGTAATCAGCGTAAACCTTACGTTGGTAAATTCCCTTGCGTAAACGTCGGTCATAAAAATAGAAAGCTCGTTAAGGCTAAGAAAAGTCTTATTTGCCTTATAAGTCACAAGACCGTATCTCGAAGTCAACCCTTTAACGCCTGCGTCCTCGGCTATTTCAAGCATATTATTCGTTCTCACGAACAACCCCAATTCGAGATTCTGCTTAGGTTCGCTTATAGTAAACGAGGAAAGTCCCGATTCAGTCGAATACAGCAATTTGTTGCCTCGCTTGTTCATCAGGTCAATCTTTTTCATCACCGGAAGCGTACACAGAGTAACGCCGTTCCTGTATTCCACACGGACAAAAACGTTCACGAAAGAACTGTTGCCGTTGAGAACGTAAAAGAACTTCCTTTCAGATTCGATTCTGGATTTTATCGGCGTCATCTCGTTCCAGTCTCTGAACGCATAGTTTTCTATGCCCTCGCTGATAAACACGGAAACGCTCTTAAATCTCGCTTTGTCGTTAAATTCCGCTTTTACGTCGCAACGTATTTCGTAACCGACGGTCAGAGCGTTTTCTTCGTCCACTCCGCTTTCAAGCTTATCTTTAACGGGAACGAGAGTGAGCTCGAGCTTGGGATCGGACGGAAAATAAACGTCGTCGTCTTTAAGATATTTCGCTAAAAACAACTCTACGTCCTTTTTACAATACTCGTCAAGATAATTTTTCAATCTCGGCGCATAATTGACGTAACAGATTTTTTCAAACTTTCCGCCATTGCCTTTTGAAGACTTATCCTTTAAAGCGTTTTCGCCGATTCTGACCAAGGTATCGGCGGATCTGTCAAAGTCGAAGTCCGGCGAATTAGTGGAAGTCATATAAAACACCGGGCACGCTACGTTGGGCGCGTAAGCCTGAACCTCGACGCCGGCAAGAAATCTCATTCTTTCTTCGTCGATATCGATATCGAGTCCGCTGCTTCTTAAAACGCCCTTGTAAGCCCGCCAGCCCGAGCCGAAAAGCGGAACGATACAATCGACTCGCTTATCGCAGCCTGCGGTCATAAAAGCAATATTTGCGCCTTCTTTAATGCCGAGAATTCCTATTTTTTCAACGTTAGGCTGTTCCTGCAAAAAAGAAATCGCCAATCTTGCGCAAGCAACCCACTCGTACCAGCAAGTTTCTTTTGCCGTTTCGTCGGCGTAATCGAGGCGCCTTCCTCGGTTAAGGTAATTTGCGTATTCGATTTCCTTGGGGTATTCCGTAAAATTCGTCGTTTCGGGATACGCTCCACGATAATCGATCATAAAGACGGAATAACCGAGCTTTGCATATTCCTGAACAAGCTCGTAATTAACGGTATTCGTGCAGTCGGGCAAAATAAGCAACGCACCCTTCGACTTGTTTTTAGCCACAGTTTTTCTGCACGCAAACACGCCGAAAATTCTGACCTTTTCTTTATTTACCGTTCTGCCTGAAAAATATAAACTCTTCGTCTCGATGCCTTCGTATATATCCGCCGAAAGGTAAGTGGGGTTAGATGGTATTGCAGTATTGAAATCCTTCCACAACATTTGCGGCGAAAGTAAATTGCCATTTACGTTCATATAAACCTCAAAAATCAACAAGTAATCGATTTAACTTCTTAGCTTTGCGACTCCATTATACACCTTTTTTAAAATTTTTGCGAACGTTTTTAAGCTATATTATATAAATTTATATAAATAATAAAACGAATGATAATTTTTGCAGTTCAAAAAATTATCGCAAAATTTCGCGCCGTAAAATTAAATAAGCGGTCAAATACCTTAAACCGTTTTTTCTGAAAAGCAATTTTTCGCGACAGACCAATACCACAAAAAATATAATTACGTCAGTCGTAAAAATTTTAATTTTGCCGTATATAATATGGAATTTTTAAAGTTTTTACGTTTTGAAAAAGCGCGTATGATAAGCTGATTTTATTAACCGAAAAAATAAAGGAGGACCGTTTTAAACGCCGTTAGCCGTTAGTTGAAACGCAAAAAAGAGACACTACATTTTGTGTTTTGATAAAAAATTTTTTTAAAGCCTTGATTTTTTTGTCGATTTATTATATTATATTTTCTACACAACTATTCAATGTTATACAGTGAGATACACCTATGTCATTCTGCTCTTTTTCAAAAGAATTCGGCGCCGCTCAGACGACCACTATACAGAATTCGTTTATCACCGATTATCTTTCCGACGTCAACGGCGACGCCGTTAAAATTTATATTTACGGATTATATCTGTGTGAAAACTCGTCGGTAGACGTCAATATCACAGCCTTTTCGGAAGCCTTGTATCTCGACGAAGAAACCGTCAAAGATTACTTCCGTTTCTGGGAAGAATACGGCGTTCTTACAATCATATCGCACGAGCCGTTCACGGTTAAATATCTCAATCTCGCAAAAACCGGAAAACCGAGAAAAATCAAGCCTGAGAAGTATTCCGATTTCACAAAAGCCGTTCAGTCTATCATAACGAGAATGATACCGCCTAACGAGTATGCGGAGTATTTCGCCATAATGGAAGATTATTTTATCAAGCCGGAAGCTATGCTTATGATAATAAAATACTGCGTAGACCTTAAAGGTCCGAATATAGGCGGAAAATATATTCTTACCGTCGCAAGAGACTTTGCTTTCAGACAGATAACCACTATCGAAGCTATCGAAAACGAGCTGAGCGATTACAATATGCGCACGAGCGACATTCTCGAAATATTCAAAGCTGCAGGAATAAAAAAGAAACCCGACATCGACGATTTAAAGTTTTTCAAAAAATGGCACAACGAAATGCAATTTGAAGTTTCCGCTATCGCTTTCGTTGCCAGAAAACTCAAAATACATACTATGGAAAAACTCAATTCAACTATGAACGAGCTTTACGCAAACAAGGCTTTTTGCGCAAAAGAAATTGAAAATTATCTTAACGAAAAGGAACAGCTGAAAGCTACGACGATGAAAATAGCGACTAATCTTTCGGTTTACTGCGAGATTATCACCCCCTATATCGATAATTACGTATCGCCGTGGAAAAGCAAAGGTTTCAGCGACGAAACGCTTTTGTTCATATCCAATTATTGCTTCAAAAAGAAAAAGAAAAGCTTTGAAGATATGAACGAAACGGTGAACAATCTTTACGAAAACGGACTCGTAACCCTCGAAAGCATCGTCAGCTACACCAAAACGCTTTCAAAAAACGACGAGTTTATAAAAACCCTGTTAGATTATGCGCAAATCGTAAGGCGACCTACGAAGTGGGACAGAGATAATCTCAACCTTTGGCGAAATTGGGGGTTCAGCGACGAAATGCTCGTTGAAGCGGCAAAGCTTTCTTCGGGCAAAAACAACCCCGTTTCGTATATGAACATAGTACTCAGCAACTGGAAGGCAGGCGGAATATTCACCAAAGATAAAATACCTTCAAATTCCGAACCCGGCCCGACCGCTTCAAAACGCACCGCCGAAACCTTCGGCAACGAGAGAGAATACAATAAGGAGTTCTTCGACGATTTCTTTAATAACATCGACGAAATAGACTTTTAATGATCGAAAACAAATATTTACTTAACCAATTAAATTCTTATTATTTGCAAAAGCAATCGCAAATTGCCCAGAACGACTTTATACTGCACGAAAAACTGCTTGACGATAAAGATTACAAGGAAGCGCATTACGCTTTAAATAAAGCCGTTTACGAGCTTGAAAAGGCTAAATACGACAACCTCCCCGATTTAAAAGAGCTTGAAAACCGAGTTACCGCCTTAAAGAAAAAGAAACAGTCGCTCTACAACCGAATATCGTCGGCGCACTTAAAGACGGAATACGCTTGTTCTCTATGTAAAGACGGCGGAACACTCGGCGACGGCTCGCATTGTCATTGCTATTACGAAAACTTGACGAAAGCAGCCTATGATTTTTTGGGAATAAAAACGCCCGTTCTCAACGATTTTGACGCCGACTCTTTATCGGAAAAATGCGGTTTTGCAAACGTTTTTGAAAAATGTAAAAAATACGCGTTAAATTTCAACGGTCAATCGAAAAGCCTGTTATTTTCAGGTCGTCCCGGAACGGGTAAAACGTTTCTGGCGCAGGCTGTCGCTAACGAAATTTCAAAATCGGATTACAACGTTTTGTATTTTTCAATATTTGATTTTAATCAAGCTTTGCTCGATTATCACCTTTCGGACAGTTTTGATAAATCGGTATACAACGATATTTTAACAACCTGCGATTTGCTCGTCGTAGACGATCTCGGTTGCGAGCCGGTCTATAAAAACGTAACGTTTGAATATTTGCTCTCGATACTGTCGCAGAGAATGCAGTTCGGAAAGCCGATAATAATCACCACCAACCTGTCGCCCGAAAAGCTTTTAGAGCGTTACGGCGAAAGGATATATTCGAGACTTGCATCAAAAAATACGGTAAGCATTCAGTTTCAAGGAAAAGATTTAAGAAAAATTTAACAAAAAAAGTGTCGGGATAGCTTTTGAAATGCACCCCAAAAGTTAGACACTTTTAGGAGGTGCATTTTCATG
>JBJEVF010000024.1:0-4278 GCA_051884215.1 Christensenellaceae bacterium
TTGTATCTGCTACTTTTTTTACACTCACTGTCTCACATCTATTGTAATCCTACAGGTAAAAAAACTTGTTTTTTAAAAAACCGTTGCTATCTTACGTCAGTCGTGGTATAATGTTTCCGTCAGATTGCCCGCTTGCGAATAAAACGGCGATAAGCTTCTGATAAAGAGCCGGTTGTTTTACGGCTTCCCGTCGGAAGGATTTTAAAGATTTTTCCGTCGGAAAGATTTACGCAACGGTTATTACGCAATACGTTAAGTCCAAAGGAGTCAATATGAAGTACGACGTTATCATTATCGGCGCAGGTCCGGGAGGAATTTTTACCGCTTACGAGCTTGTCAGGCAAAATCCTGATCTTAAAATCGCCGTGTTCGAGGCAGGACACACACTTGAAAAACGAAAGTGTCCTATCGACGGCGTCAACGTTAAATCTTGTATTAAATGTCCGAGCTGTTCCATTATGAGCGGCTTCGGCGGCGCAGGCGCTTTTTCGGACGGAAAATACAATATCACCAACGATTTCGGCGGCACTCTTTACGAATATATCGGTAAGACGCAAGCGCTGTCGCTTATGCGCTACGTCGATGAAATCAACCTTGCTTACGGCGGCGAAGGCACTAAGCTGTACAGCACCGCAGGCACGAAATTCAAAAAACTCTGCATACAAAACGGACTGCATCTTCTCGACGCTTCCGTACGACATTTAGGCACCGATAAAAACTACGTCGTTCTGAAAAATCTGTACGCTTTCCTTAAAGATAAGGTTACGTTTTATTTCGATACGCCCGTAGAGCTTATATCCGTCGTTGACGGCGGCTATAAAGTGTTTTCCAAAAAGGGCGAACACGAAGGCAAATACTGCGTCATTTCCGTCGGTAGAAGCGGCAGCAAGTGGATGGAAAGCGTTTGCGAAAAGCTGAATATCGCGACCAAATCGAACAGAGTGGATATCGGAGTGCGAGTCGAGCTTCCGGCTGAAGTTTTGTCGCATCTGACGGACGAGCTTTACGAAAGCAAAATAGTTTATTGCACTCAGAAATACGGCGATAAGGTAAGAACCTTTTGCATGAACCCCAAGGGCGCGGTCGTAAACGAAAACACCAACGGCATTATTACCGTAAACGGTCACAGCTTCGAAGACCCTGCCATGCAGACGGAAAACACCAATTTCGCGCTCCTGGTTTCCAAGCATTTTTCCGAACCGTTTAAGGATTCCAACGGTTACGGCGAGTCGATCGCACGATTGAGCAATATGCTCGGCGGCGGAGTATTGATGCAACGCTTCGGAGATTTGGTCCGCGGTCAACGCTCAACGCCCGAACGCATCAAAAACTCCTTCTTGACTCCAACGCTCAACGCAACCCCTGGCGATTTGAGTCTCGTTCTCCCTAAACGCATTCTGGACGGAATAATCGAAATGATTTATGCGCTCGATAAAGTCGCACCGGGAACGGCAAACGACGAAACCCTGCTTTACGGAGTCGAAGTAAAATTCTATAATATGGAAGTTGAAGTTAACGAAAAATTGCAGACAAAATACGACGGACTTTATGTAATCGGCGACGGCAGCGGAATCACGCATTCGCTTTCTCACGCGTCGGCAAGCGGAATATTCGTCGCGCGCGAAATCGCAAAATAGCAAGGGTATATCAGTTACTTTCCGTTTTTTTGCGGTTTGACAAACCCACTGTCGCATCAGCAATAATTTTAGACAGCCGAAAATGCGAGCTATTCCGTTAGCCTCGCATTTTAAAATTCCGCACTCAGCATTCAGCAAGGAATTATAGTTTGCGCTAACAATATCCAGAGGTAAATTATGATTTATACCAACCCTATTATAAGCTGTGATTTTTCCGATCCCGACGCTATTCGCGTCGGCGAAGATTATTTTCTCGTCGCTTCGAGCTTCAGCTTTTGTCCGGGTATCCCCGTCCTGCATTCCAAAAATCTGGTAGATTATAAAATCATAAATTACGTTTACGATAAAATACCAATCTCGGGCTATAATACGGTTAAATACGGTTTTGGCGCGTGGGCGCCGTCAATAAGATTTCACGACGGCGTCTATTACTGTATCATTCCGTTTCCCGACGTCGGTATTTTCGTTTCTTCGACCACCGACCCTTTTAAGAAGTGGTCACAACCGGAATTGCTTATCGAACGATGCGGCTTAGAAGATCCCTGCCCTATCTGGGTGGAAGATAAATGTTACGTTGTTGTTGCGTTTGCCAAAAGTCGGATAGGCTTCAATTCCAAGCTGGCTGTTTATGAAGTCGACTGCGATCTTAAAACGTGCCTCGACGACGATTACACCGTAATTTATGACGGAACTGCTACTCAACCTACGATCGAAGGTCCGAAATGTTATAAAATCGGCGATTATTTTTACGTCTTAGCGCCTGCCGGCGGAGTCAGATACGGCTGGCAGGTTGCATTGCGCTCCAAATCGATATTCGGCCCGTTCGAAGAAAAAATCGTTCTCAAACAGAACGACACGGATATAAACGGTCCGCACCAAGGCGCGCTTGTGGATACCCCCGACAATAAATATGCGTTTTTGCATTTCAGAGATATGGGTGCTTACGGCAGAGTGCTTTATCTTGAACCCGTCGAATTTATCGAAGGCTGGCCGATTATAGGCAACGCCACAAGTCCTGTAAAATACGGCGAATATCCCGTAAAAGTTGCCGCCGAGAACGATTATCGAACGAATAACCTGAATACGCTCGACAGTCCGGAATGGCAGACTCCTGCAAACAAGCAAGATAATTTTTTCGTTTGGAATAAGGATTTCATTCAGCTCAACTGCTGTAACAGCGGCGACGAAAGGTTGTGCTTTCTGCCTCAACTGCTTACGCAAAAAATCAGATATTTCAGTTTTGAAGTAAAAATAGAAGCGTCGCTCAACCTGATTAACGAGGGCGACGAGGCAGGCTGTTTCGTTTTGGGCAACGATTACGCATTCTTATCCGTTATAAGACAAGGGCAAGTACATATATTAAGGCTGACTGCCGGCACTATCGGAAAAGAAGAAACGGTTTTATACGAAAGAAGCATTCCTGACGTTGATACAGAATCGGTCTGCTTTGCGATAAACGCACAAAACGTAGATGCGGACAATTTTTCTTACACATTTTCCTTCAACGGCACAATTTATGATTATAAGTTTAACGGCGCACCGCTAAGGTGGACGGGCGCACGTGTGGGCGTCTATGCAAAAGGCGCTAAAAACGGCGGTTACGCACGGATTAAAAAGTTTGAACAAATAGAAAAAATCGAGTTATAGGACGGTTATCTTATGATTTTATACTTCGACACCGAAACGACGGGATTATATCCCGGCAAGATAATACAGCTGGCATACATAATGGATTACGGCACGCATACGGTAGGAAAAAATTTTTATTTTGACGTAAATTATATAGAGCCTTCGGCTGAGCGAGTTCATAACATATCCGTTGAGGACGCTCACAGACTTTCAGGTGGCAAGATCTTTGAGGATTATGCCGACGAGATACATCGGGATTTTATGAACGCTGATTTACTTGTCGCCCACAACTTTAAGTTTGATTTATCGTTTATGATAGCCGAGTTTGATTATATCGGGGAACAATTCAGATACAAACAAAGCTTTGACACGATGCGGTATTTTACTCCGATATTAAAACTGAAAAGAGCCACCGTTGACGCTTATAAATTTCCGAAGCTAATTGAGTTAGCCGAGTTTTACGAGGTTTATTCTTATGACGTTTCGAGATTCGTTAAAGATATTTTCGGCGAATTTAAGCTGGATAACCACGAAGCAAGGTATGATACGTCGATGATGTATTTAAGCGTGCGCCAAGCGATAAAAGTCAATGATGAATTAAAAAATTATCTTTCAGAATACAATAAAAACTCATGAACAGAAAAATTTTTAACGGAAAATAAAAAAAGACTTAAAAACAGTTGAATTTTTGACATTTATTTGGTAATATAATATGTGCCTAAGGACAATCGGCAGCCTTTGCCTATAAAAATTCAACATTGGGGTGTCGCCAAGCGGTAAGGCTACGGACTCTGACTCCGTCATCCGGGAGTTCAAATCTCTCCACCCCAGCCAAATTGTAATAATCCGAACTTCTTCGTATTTCGTAAGTCGTTCGGATTATTTGTTTCTATGGAAGAATTTGAGAATTTTCGGACATAGAAAAGAGCCGATAGAGCAGTCACGCTCTATCGGCTTCTACCGTTGTTATAGGTTTCTTATCTTCGGTTCAACCTGATTTTATCGGATAAAT
>JBJEVF010000025.1:0-18205 GCA_051884215.1 Christensenellaceae bacterium
CTATGCCCTTGAAGGGCTAGTGCATACCACCACTTGAAGTGGTGGTTTTGATTGGCTTTTTAAAGACCTGTAATTCTGATAAGCGGGGCTATAAGGCGGTTATCCCTGATAAACGGTATTCTGAACACGGCGGCAAGAGCAAACGAAAAGGCCAACGTTATCAGAAAAACAACAAAATTATTCGTCGTGTTAAACAGCTTAAAATAAATATCTAAAACGGTGGGGAGTACCGCAACGTGCATTATGAATACGCCGAACGTGAGTTTGGAAAGATTGCTTAAAATCGGTATCGATTGTTTTTTTACGAGCGAAAAACCTAAAATTAAAGCCATCGAAGAAAACGGCAGCTGAAATCTCGACGAAGGGAAGTAATGATAGCTCCAAAGATTTTCAAAAGCGTGCTGAACCTTCCAGTCGAGTATCGATAAAACGACGAACGCAACGGCGGATACGCCAAAGCTTATCCGAGTCGCTTTATCCGATTTTTTTACGTCGATAAAATAGTAGCATATAAGACCTGCGAATATACAAGGCAGAAAGCAGAGTATATTGGAATAGCCGAGCTTTGCGCCGTTGATTTCGCCGATAAAAAACTTTGCGACGGATATAGAGAAAAAGCTGATCGGCATTGTGACGGCAAGACCTGAAAAAGCCGCTATCAAAAAGTTTTTAACGGAAAGCTTTCTCAGGGCGAACTGTAAAACGTATAAAATAAAGTTTACAAAAATCTGCATATAAAGATAATACGATATATTGTGATTGCCGATGGCTACGAGAAAAATATCGAAGAAGGATTTGCCTGCGAACAGATTTTTGACGTTTTTATTGTAAAGCACGAGCGTCAAAATGACGTTCCAGATAACTGCGTAAAGAATTAGTTTTCCCAAACGCTTTAACGGATAGTTTTTGTTTTTTACGGAATTTTTAAAGAAAAGGTAACAGCTTAGCGTCAAAAACGCAGGAACGCACAGCGCAAAACAATCGAAATACATAATATTGTAAATCGTCGGATTTGCGGCGGATAGCGGATTATACTGTTCGGGGACGGAAAACGGGTTTGCGTGCAGCATAACTACAAGAACGCACATAATCACTCTCAAAATATCCAGACCGCCGAGACGCCCCGTTTTTTGTTCGACGTTTTCTATTTTCAACGTGAGATTATCCATAACGCAAAGTCCTTTTTATTTATTATGCGATAAAAAGCGATTATATTTTTATTATAGAATAAAGAAAAGACCGTGTCAACAACTCGATTATGCGAAAATCGGGTAAAAAAATTAAAAAAATAAAAAAAATTAAAAAAAGCGGTTAATTTTGCTTGCAAAAAAACTTTTAAAGTAGTATCATCATTTACGTTATTTAATTTAGTTCATCATTTTCCCCCTTATCATATATTTTAATCAGGTGGCAGTTTGCAGTTATGGCGGACTGCCATTTGGTTTTTTGTCGGCGTTTTGTTGAAATCGTCGTGCCGTTGTGCTACAATATATTATGGTTGCGCAGCAATTTATAACGGGAAGAAAGAAAACCGGTTGCATAGACTCAGGGAGTGGCTTTATGGCTCTTTTCGGCAAGAAAAATTTAACAAACCGCATATTGGAAATAGACGTCATAAGAGGCGCGTGTATATTGCTAATGGTTTTCGACCACGCAATGTTCGATATGTTCGGGCTGTTTCCGAATATATTTTCGAACTACCCCGGCGCAAACACATTCGTTAATTGGCTTTATGACGCTTCGTATAATTATTGGCTGTGGGACGTGAGAATAGTCGTTCAGGAAATCGTTATTTTCGTTTTCTTTGCTTTGACGGGCGTTTGCTGTTCCTTTTCAAGGAGCAACTTGAAACGAGGAGGACTGCTTTTTTTGGTCGCGCTCGGTGTAAGCGTAGTTACGCACGTCGTAAGCTTCGTTATCGGCGATATGAATAACGCCGTAATATTCGGCGTTTTGCATTGTATGTCGTTAAGCCTTCTGATTGTAGGCTGTCTTGAAAAAGCCGGGACGGATAAATACGTTTACCTTGTCGCGGGCATAATCTGCGTGACGGTTGGAATTTTTATCCATACGAAGCAAGTCAGGGTATCTTACGACGAGTATAGTTTTTTCAAGGCTCTTTGGTTATCCGTAATCGGTCTTATAGAGGTCGGCGGCGATACGATGCCGCTTATACTCTACGGCGGCGAAACGTTTATAGGCGTGTTTATCGGAAAAGCGTTTTACGCAGATAAAAAGTCGTTGTTTAAGCGCGGATACAGCAATAATCCATTGACCTTTGCCGGGAGAAACTCGCTTTCGATCTACGTTTTGCATCAGCTTATCATACCGATTGTCTTCGGCGTCATTTTCTTGATTATGGGATATAAAATAGGGCTATAGGACGGTTATTTCGCATTTTTTATGAAAGACAATTCTTTAAAGACGGCACAGTTTAAAAAAGGAATAAGGGACGGATTACCGATAGGTCTCGGGTACTTATCCGTTTCGTTTGCCTTCGGCGTAAAATCGTCGCTTTTAGGCGTGCCCGTACTGTTATCCGTGCTGATTTCCGCAACCAATCTTACGAGCGCAGGTCAGCTTGCCGGCTTGGAAATCATCGCTCGGGCAGGAACTCTCATAGAGCTGATACTGACTCAGCTCGTAATAAACAGCAGATATTTTTTAATGAGCGTAACGCTCACGCAAAAGCTTGACGACGGATATAATATGCCCGTCAGACTTTTGCATTCGGCGTTTATAACCGATGAAATTTTTATAGTTTCCGTAACGCAAGGAAAGTCCGTCAAGGTCAGTTATTTTTTCGGACTCATCGTCCTGCCCTATGCGTTTTGGGTGCTTGGCACGCTTTTTGGCGCGCTGCTTGGCGCCGTGTTGCCGTCGGCTATACAAAACGCTTTGGGAATAAGCCTATATGCGATGTTTATTGCAATCATCGTTCCGCCGATAAAAGCCGATAAGGGCGTATGTCTTGCGGTGCTTTTCAGTGCGCTGATAAGCTGCGTTTTATATTACGTTCCGTTTCTGGCGGATAAAATATCGTTCGGTTTTGCAATAATAATTTCGGCGGTAGTATCGTCGCTCGCGTTGGCGTATCTGTTCCCGATAAAAGGGGGAAAAAGCGATGAATGAGTGGCAAATGGCGCTTTACGTTTTGGCTATGGCCGGTGTGACTTATCTTATCCGAATGCTTCCTATGTCGTTTCTGCGTAAAAAGATCAAGTCTGAATATATACGGAGTCTGTTTTATTATCTTCCCTACGCCGTGCTTTCGGCAATGACCTTCCCTGCGGTGTTTTATTCTACGGGCAACGTTGTAACGGCGATTATTGCCGTCGTTGTTGCGGTGGTTTTGAGTTTGTTCAAGCAAAGTCTTATCGTCGTTTCGATTGTCGCTTGCGTATCCGCACTCTTGTTAGGATTTATATTTTAAACAAAAAACACTTAATAACTTTTTAGAAAAAAAACGGTCGCCGTCCTGAAAAGAACGGCGACCGTGTATTTTTAAGGAATGAAACAGTTATAGCGACGTCAAGGTTTACAGATTCCGCACGGAGCGTAGCCTTTTCCGATAGCTTCGTCCCGTGTACCGTAAAAATCCTGACGATTTTGTTCCGACATGCTTTTTACCGACGAGCATTCGGGGAGATGAAATTTTTTAGTACTTGTGTTAAACACGAAAGTAACGACAAGAACCGAGGTTTCGGAATCGGTTACAGAAGAAATTTCAGAAGCCGCCGCCGAAGAAGAATTTTCTGCGGCGGAGCTTTTACCGCTGCTTTGACTGTTGCTTTGGGAAGGAATTTCTTCGCCTGAAAGTGCGCTCAAGCCCGTTTTGTAGTCGATGACGACGCCCGGCTGATTATTGTAACAATATACGTTAAAGCAAATTGCTTTGCCGTTATCTTCAACGGATAAGGCTTCCATAAGCACGCCTCGGGCAACAAGCTCGTCGTTTTTGAATATGGGCGTAACCCTGTATAAAACGTGGTTTTCCGTCTCCTTGACGTAATCGGCGACCATATTTTCAAACGGCAGCATTCCCTCGACGTTCAGGTATCTCGTTCCGGTGATGAGATTTCTTTCGTTGGCGTTTTCGCCTGCTAACTGAAAGCCTATAAGGTGACATCTGTTGTAAAGGTATTTTCCGCTTACAATATCGTATTTTACCGTTTGCCAGCCCGAAGGTTTAATCATACCGATTTCGCCTCGCTCCTCGGTCGGCATTATATCGGTCCCTATGCAGGCGTGAGTTACGCCGCAACGTCCTAAACCGTCAAGCGGACTGTAATATTCATAGCTCGAAGAAGTTATTTCCGATTGAGTAAAGTAAGGCTGATTATTGTTTATTATAACGTAAGGCGAGTTAGAAAACTCAGGTAAAGAATTCAGGTCGTCGGCATAGATAGCGCTTGACGAGGTTGGAGTCGTTTCGCCAAGCGGAGCGCAAGCTGAAAAAATAAAGCATAACGACGCGCAAAGCGCAAGTAAAACCGAATAAAATTTTTTCATTTAGCGTAAATCTCCTTAGTTATTTTAGGGTGAGAGTTGCCGACAAAATCGGTTTTTGCCGTCAACTTAAAATCGGTTAGGTTCAAACTGAAATATTTATCGGCAGGGTAGATAGTGTTCCAGCGGTATAAAATTAAGCCGTCGACGTCGTCGGGGTTTACGTTTTCAATCGAGCCTTCGATGAAAGCTATATCGTCCTTTTTCAGCTTCGGCAGTTTTTCCGCAAAGCAAACGTCGTCGGTCGGCGAAAACAGGTCGCTTGAAATATCGAGCGCATATATCTTTTTATTGTAACTCAAAAGATCTTTAATAAGTATTTTATCACGGCTTTGTCGGCGATTGTTGAAAGCTAAGCCAAGTTTATCGTCCAGGCAAACGGCTAAGATCATTTTTAATTTTTACCCTCCCCGTTTTTTAATATTCTAACACAAGCCCCGATTTAACACAATTAAAAAGACTGAAAAAAAGAGTAACTTTTCGATAATTGTTCAGTATTATTTATAATGAAAGCATTTCGAAAAAATGAAGAAAAATTTTTAATAATGCCTTTGCGATTGTTGACAAACGCAGATTAAAGTGATAAAATACACTAAAATTTAATCTAAACCGTTGAAGCAGAGATAACGGTGGTTATGCTCACACAGAGAGCCTGCGATGCTGAGAATCAGGCTGAAAACAGATCATCAAATGGACTGCCGAGGGTGCGTGGAAAAGTTTTTTACTTAGTATTACGCAACGTGTGACATACGTCAGTTGTCGGGGATATGTTAGTATCCTTAAAGCGCGCGGCAAAAACCGCGAAACAAGGTGGCACCACGGATAGGTTTATTCGTCCTTGACAGATTTTTCTGTCGAGGATTTTTTTATTGGAGGAATTTATATGGTAATAACGCCGACCCCCGAACGGGCAAAGTATTACGAAAAGCAGGGTTGTTATAAGGTTTTGCCGATATGCTGTGAAATTTTATCCGACGTTTTAACGCCGATAGAAGCATTGAAAATTTTAAAAAACGTTTCAAAGCACACATATTTGCTCGAATCGGTCGCCGAAAACGAAAAATGGGGAAGATATACCTTTTTAGGTTATGATCCCAAACTCGAAATAACCTGTATCGACGGCGTTTTGAAAATAGGCTCCGTAACGGTGAAAACGAACGATCCGTCCTCTTATATAAGGCAGGTGTTGGCTAATTACCGCAGCCCGAAAATCAAAGAGCTTCCGCCCTTTACAGGCGGATTCGTGGGATATTTCTCATACGACTATCTCGGTTACAGCGAGCCGAAGGTCAAGACGGACGTTCTCGATACGGAAAATTTCAAAGACGTGGACCTGATGCTTTTCGATAAAGTAATCGTGTTCGATAACTATAAACAAAAGATAATTCTAATCGTCAATATGGATTTATCCGAAGGCGAAACGGGCTACAATAAGGCGGTTATCGAGCTGAAACAGCTTCGCGACCTTCTCCTTGGCGGAGCAAAAGCGAAAGAAACGGGCGGAAAGCTCACGGGCGAAGTAAAAGCGTTGTTCGATAAAAAAACGTATTGCGAAATGGTAGAAAAAGCAAAAGCTTATATCCGTGAAGGCGATATTTTTCAGATAGTGTTATCCAACAGGCTGAGCGCGCCGTTTGAAGGTTCGTTGCTGAATGCTTACAGAGTGCTGCGAACGCTTAATCCCTCGCCGTATATGTTCTATTTTTCGGGGACGGACGTCGAAGTTGCCGGCGCATCGCCCGAAACCCTTATTAAACTTGAAGACGGTATTCTGCATACTTTTCCGCTTGCGGGAACTCGTCCGAGAGGGAAAACCGAGGAAGAAGACGAAGCTCTTGAAGCCGAACTGCTTGCCGATGAAAAGGAGCTTGCAGAGCATAATATGCTGGTTGATTTAGGCAGAAACGACCTTGGTAAAATAAGCGAGTTTAATTCGGTCAAAGTCGAGAAATATCACGCTATAGAGCGGTTTTCGCACGTTATGCACATCGGCTCGACCGTGAGCGGAAGAATAAAAATCGAGTGCGACGCGCTCGATGCGATAGAGTCGGTTCTTCCTGCCGGTACGTTGTCCGGCGCGCCTAAAATAAGGGCGTGTCAGCTGATAGGAGAGCTTGAAAACAACAAACGCGGCATATACGGCGGAGCAATAGGTTATCTGTCGTTTACGGGCGATATGGATACTTGCATCGCAATCAGGATAGCTTACAAGAAAAACGGCAAGGTGTTCGTGCGTAGCGGAGCGGGTATAGTGGCAGATTCCGTGCCTGAAAAGGAATATCAGGAATGTATAAATAAAGCAAAAGCGGTAGTTGAAGCTCTTAAACGGGCGAGCGAGGAAGAATTATGATTTTACTTATCGATAGTTACGACAGCTTTTCTTATAATCTTTATCAGCTTATAGGCGCAATAGAGCCGGATATAAAAGTAATACGGAACGACGAATTGACCGTTGAGCAAATCAAAGCGCTCAACCCTGAAAGGATAGTGCTTTCTCCCGGTCCCGGCAAACCTGAGAGCGCAGGCGTCATCGTAGAAGCGGTGCAAAGGTTAGGAAAGGATATTCCCGTTTTAGGCGTTTGCTTAGGGCATCAGGCGATATGCCTGGCTTACGGCGGAAAAGTAGGATACGCAAAAAGGCTTATGCACGGCAAACAGTCCGTCGTGCGCTTAGATACAAACAGCGCGCTGTTTAAAGGGCTTGACGAAAAATGCACGGTTGCAAGGTACCATTCGCTCATAGCTTTAAACGATGCGGTGCCGAGCTGTTTAAAGGTTACCGCCTTGACGGAAGAAGACGAAATAATGGCTGTCGAGCACGTCGAATATCCGGTTTTCGGTGTGCAGTTTCACCCCGAATCGGTAATGACCGAATGCGGAAAGGCTATGCTTAAAAACTTTATAGATTTTAAAAGGTGAACGAAATGATTAAGGAAGCAATAGTAAAAGTTGTAAACAAACAGGACCTGACGTACGACGAAGCTTATACGGTGATGAACGAAATTATGAACGGCGAAACGACGCCTACTCAAAACTCGGCGTTCCTTGCGTCGCTTTCTACTAAGAGCGCAAAAGCCGAAACCATTGACGAAATCGCAGGCTGCGCAACGGCTATGCGAGACCACGCAACCAAAGTGGAAACGGGTATGGACGTATTCGAAATAGTCGGAACGGGCGGAGATAACGCAAACAGCTTCAACATATCGACGACCGCTGCTCTCGTGATAGCTTCTGCAGGCGTAAAGGTCGCAAAACACGGCAACCGAGCAGCTTCTTCCCGTTGCGGAACGGCGGATTGTCTCGAAGCGCTCGGAGTAAATATCAATCAGAGTCCTTCATCCTGCGTAAAGCTTTTAAACGAAGTGGGAATGTGCTTTTTCTTTGCGCAGAAATACCATTCGTCAATGAAGTACGTCGGCGCAATAAGAAAGGAATTGGGGTTCAGAACGGTGTTCAACATATTAGGACCGCTGACAAATCCCGCAAGCCCGAAAATGCAATTACTGGGCGTATATGACGATTATCTCGTCGAACCGCTTGCTCAGGTTTTAATGGCTCTCGGCGTAAAAAGGGGAATGGTCGTTTACGGAACGGATAAGCTCGACGAAATTTCGCTAAGTGCGCCTACCAAGGTTTGCGAGTTTAAGGACGGCTGGTTTAAAAGCTATGCGATAAAGCCCGAAGATTTCGGCTTCGAGCGTTGCGAAAAGCAGGATTTAGCCGGCGGCGCTCCCGAAGAAAACGCAAGGATAACCGCCGGAATTTTAAAAGGTCGGAATGGTTATAAGCGCAATGCGGTTTTGATGAATGCAGGAGCTTCGTTATATATCGCAGGCAAAGCCGAAAGCATAAAGGACGGCATAGATTTAGCTTCGCAACTCATTGATTCGGGTAAGGCTTATAACACGCTGCAAAAGTTTATCGAGCTTAGCAATATTTATAAGGAGTAGCTATGGATATTCTTGAAAGTATTGCCGATTACGCAAAATACAGGGTTGAGCAATATAAAAGAAAAATTCCGTTGAGTCAGATAAAAAGCCTTGCGTTAGCTTGCGATAAGGGCGGATTTTCATTTGAGACGGCATTAAAGAAAAAAGGTCTTTCCTTAATCTGCGAATGCAAAAAGGCGTCGCCGTCAAAAGGCGTTATCGATGAAGAATACAATTATATGGATATCGCAAAGCAGTATGAAGAAGCGGGGGCGGATTGCATATCGGTGCTGACCGAGCCGAAGTGGTTTTCAGGCGACGATAAATATCTGGAAAATATATCGAAAACCGTGCTATTGCCCTGCTTGCGTAAAGATTTTACCGTTGACGAATATATGATTTACCAAGCAAAAGCGTTGGGCGCTTCCGCAATTTTGCTTATAGTGTCGCTACTTGATAAAGAGTCGTTAAGCGAGTATATGAGCGTAGCCGAAGGTCTCGGACTCAGCGCGCTCGTCGAAGTTCACGACGAGCGTGAAGTCGAAACCGCATTGGAGTGCAACGCTCGCATTATCGGCGTAAACAACAGAAATTTGAAAGATTTTACCGTTGACCGTCAAAACAGTCGTCGGTTAAGAAAAATCGTCCCGGACGACGTGCTTTTCGTGTCGGAAAGCGGAATAAAGGATAGCTCGGATATAAAATACGCAATCGAATCGGGCGCCGACGCCGTGCTTATAGGCGAAACGCTTATGCGCGCAAAGGATAAAAAATCGCTTTTGACTGAATTTAAGAGGATCGTATGACAAAGGTTAAAATCTGCGGTTTAACGCGAATGGAAGATATCATAGTCGCAAACGATTTTGCGCCCGACTATATAGGTTTTATACTGTCTTGCGGATTTAGAAGAAGTATAGATTTTAAAACCGCAAAGGCTTTAAAGAGTAAATTAAACCCAAACGTAACGGCGGTAGGCGTTTTTGTTGACGATGATATAAAAAAGATATGCGACTTAGCAAATCAAGGAATTATAGACGCAATTCAGTTGCACGGTTTTGAGAGCGACGAATATGTCCGCGAATTGAAAAAGTCCACCGATAAGACGGTTATCAAAGCTTTTGAAGTTAATTGCGAAGAAGATTTAAAGGTTGTGAACAACAGTTTGGCGGACTTCGTTCTGTTGGATTCGGGAAAAGGTTGCGGCAAGGTTTTTGATTGGAAATTAATCAAATCGGTTAATCGCAGTTATTTCCTTGCAGGCGGACTAAGCCGTGAAAACGTAACCGATGCGATAAAAGAGCTTGAGCCCTATTGCGTGGACGTAAGCTCCAACGTCGAAACCGACGGCGTTAAAGACAGAGAAAAAATAGCGGAATTTATCGACGCCGTAAGGGCGCAAAAAAGATAATAAGGAGTTAATATGACTAATCACAAAGGGAGATTCGGTATTCACGGTGGACAATATATACCCGAAACGCTGATGAATGCGGTAACAGAGCTTGAAAAAGCATACAAATTTTATAAAAACGACAAGGCTTTTAACGACGAGCTGACGGCTCTTTTCAACGATTACGCAAACAGACCGTCATTACTCTACTATGCGGAAAAGATGACGAAAGACCTGGGCGGAGCGAAAATTTATTTAAAGAGAGAAGACCTTAATCATACGGGTTCGCACAAAATCAACAACGTGTTAGGTCAGGCGTTGCTTGCTAAAAAAATGGGGAAACGCAGGCTTATTGCCGAAACGGGCGCAGGTCAGCACGGCGTTGCAACGGCGACGGCGGCTGCGCTTATGGGTATGGAATGCGTGGTGTTTATGGGGAAGGAAGATACCGTCCGCCAGGCGTTGAACGTTTACAGAATGAAGCTTCTCGGCGCCGAGGTCGTGCCTGTTGAAAGCGGAACGGCAACCTTGAAGGACGCCGTATCCGAAGCTATGAGGGAGTGGACTAAGCGCGTCGAAGATACGCATTATTGTTTAGGTTCCGTTATGGGGCCGCATCCTTTCCCGACGATTGTCCGAGATTTTCAGTCGGTTATTTCAAAAGAAATAAAGGCGCAGCTCAAAGAAAAGGAAGGCAGGCTTCCCGACGCAGTGATTGCCTGCGTGGGCGGCGGTTCTAATTCGATAGGCAGCTTTTATCATTTTATAGCCGATAGCTCTGTCGAGCTTATCGGTTGCGAAGCCGCAGGAAGGGGCGTAGATACGTTTGAAACGGCGGCTACCGTCAATACGGGCAGGCTTGGAATTTTTCACGGTATGAAATCGTATTTCTGTCAGGATAAATACGGTCAGATTGCGCCCGTATATTCAATATCCGCAGGGCTCGATTATCCCGGCGTAGGACCTGAGCACGCATATTTGCACGATATTAACAGGGCGAAATACGTTCCCGTTACCGACGAAGAAGCCGTCTGCGCGTTCGAATACTTATCAAAGACCGAAGGCATAATACCTGCAATAGAGTCGGCGCACGCAATAGCATACGCTATGAAAATAGCCCCGACGATGGCAAAGGATAAAATTATAGTCGTCACCGTTTCAGGTCGCGGCGATAAAGATTGTGCGGCTATTGCACGATACAGGGGGGAAGAAATTTATGAGTAACGTTCAATCGGCTTTTAAAAACAAAAAAGCGTTTATAGCGTTTATAACGTGCGGCGATCCGGACCTTGAAACGACCAAACGAGCCGTTATCGAAGCCGAAAAAAACGGCGCAGATCTCATTGAGCTCGGAATACCGTTTTCGGATCCTACGGCTGAAGGTCCCGTAATTCAGAGCGCAAACGCCAGAGCGTTAAAGGGCGGAGTGACGACGGATAAGATTTTCGGGCTTGTCAAGGAGTTGCGGAAGACGGTCAAAATTCCGCTCGTATTTATGACTTATGCAAACGTAGTTTTTTCCTACGGCGCAGAAAAGTTTATATCAACGTGTCGGGAAACGGGAATAGACGGACTGATTTTGCCCGACGTGCCCTTTGAGGAAAAGGACGAGTTTCTGCCCGTTTGTCGCAAGTACGGCGTAGATTTGATTTCACTCGTTGCTCCGACAAGCAAAAACCGCGTCGAGACGATAGCAAAGGAAGCCGAAGGGTTTATATATATCGTTTCCAGCCTCGGCGTGACGGGCGAGCGCAACTCAATTAACACCGATTTAAAATCCATCGTTCAGACTATCAGGAAAAATACGAGCGTGCCTTGCGCCATAGGCTTTGGCATATCGACGCCCGAACAGGCAAAGGCGATGTCGGATATTGCAGACGGCGTTATCGTCGGCTCGGCAATAGTCAGGATTATAGCAGAGCACGGCGTAAATTCGCCCGAATACGTCGGCAAATTCATTAAGTCGATGACTGAAAAGCTTTAACAAAAACGGCGACTGCGGTCGCCGTTTTAAATTAAGCGGCGTAAAAAAAGATTGCCTTTTTGCGCTTTTAGCGGTATAATGATAAAAAGCTGTAAAATAGGTGGTATTATGCAGGAAATAAAGAGTCGGATTTTAACGGGCGAACGCGCCTTATATAAAAAGAACGGCATAGCCGTCAGCGATACCGTTTTTTGCGACGGCGAATCTCCGCTCAAAGAATGTAACGACGTATTCGTTGATAACTGTGCGTTTAAATGGCGCTATCCGGTGTGGTATTGCAACGGCGTAAGGATAACCGATTCGGTATTGTTTGCCGACGCCCGTGCAGGGTTGTGGTATTGTAACGACGTCGAAATCAAAAACAGCGTGATAAAAGCCCCGAAGTGTATTCGTCGCTGTAATGGCTTGAACGTCGAAAACGTCACTATGACAGATGCGCAGGAAACGCTTTGGGACTGTTCGGATATAAAACTTAAAAACGTTCAGGCGCACGGCGAGTATTTTGCTATGAATTCGAAAAATCTCGATTGCCAAGGTCTGACGCTTGACGGGCAATATAGTTTCGACGGCGTTAAAAACGTAAATATCAAAAATTCCAAACTTATAACTAAGGACGCATTCTGGAACAGCGAAAACGTTACCGTCAGCGACTCTTATATTTTCAGCGAATATATCGGCTGGAATTCCAAAAACCTGACTTTTATCAACTGCGCTATCGAGAGCTTGCAAGGCTTTTGTTATATCGAAAACCTTACTTTAAAAAACTGCAAGCTCATAAACACCACGCTTGCTTTCGAGTATACGTCGGTGAACGCAGAAATCAACGGAAAGGTTGATAGCGTGTTCAATCCGTCGGGCGGGTATATCAAGGCGGATGAGATTGGAGAGCTCACGATGGATAGCAGTGTTGTCGATGCTTCCAAGACGGTTATCGACTGCGACAAAATTTTAAAAAAGCTGTAAAACGGCATTAACCGTCTTATAGACCGACTTTTATATGTTTATCGAAAAATAAATGCAATATGAAACGCCCGAAAGCTGACAGCTTTCGGGCGTTTTCGGTGATTTTAACTTTGTAATTTTATTTATCAGTCCTTTACGAGTTCGTTTGCAAGCGCTTCTATCTGGGCAACGCTATTATCGTCAAGAGCCGACCTTATGGTAACTCCTGCCTCGGCAAAGGTTATATTTTTGCTCTTTTCAAACATTTTTTTCATAACCTGAGCAGCAAGCGGCGCCCACGAGCCGTTTTCGATAAAAGCGACTTGTCTGTTCTGGTAATTTCTTTCGGTAAGGCTATCTATAAAATGCTTCATAAACGGGAAAATATCTGCGTTGTAGGTAGTCGTGGCAAGCACGAGTTTTCCGTATCTGAAAGCGTCCTCGACGGCTTCTGCCATATCCTCTCTTGCAAGGTCGCTGACCGCAACCTTTTCGCAGCCCTTTTCAATGAGCTTGTCTCTTAAAAGCTCGACGGCTTTTTTGGTGTTGCCGTAAACGGACGTGTAGGCTATCATAACGCCCTTGCTTTCTACGCCGTAAGACGACCAGATATTATAAAGGTTGAGATAATAATCGAGATTTTCGGTTAGGATAGGACCGTGAAGCGGATAAATGGTTTTCAGTTCAAGCGCACTTGCTTTTTTAAGCAGAGTCTGAACGGGCATACCGTATTTTCCGACGATACCGAAATAATATCTCCTTGCTTCGCAAGCCCAATCTTCATCCGTATCGAGCGCGCCGAATTTACCGAAAGCGTCTGCGCTGAACAAAGCTTTTGCCGTTTCGTCGTACGTCACCATAACCTCGGGCCAATGCACCATAGGCGCCATGATAAATCTGAGCGTGTGTGCGCCGAGAGAAAGCGTATCGTTTTCCTTGACGGTGATTTTTCTATCTGCAAAGTCTGTTCCGAAGTAAAAATTCATCATAACGAACGCTTTATCGGTTGCGACGATTTTTGCTTGTGGATATTTATCCATAAAAAGCGCAACGTTTGCAGAGTGATCGGGTTCCATGTGCTGAACTATAAGGTAGTCGGGCTCTTTGCCGTCAAAAGCCTTGTCGAGATTGCAAAACCACTCGTTTGTAAAGCCTTTATCTACGGTGTCTAAAACGGCGATTTTATCGTCCGTTATGACGTAAGAGTTATAAGCCATACCGTTGGGCACGTCGTACATACCTTCGAAAAGATCGATAGCGTGATCGTCCACGCCGACGTATATTATATCATTGTTTTTATTCATACAGATTTACCTTCTTAATTATAAATTTATCGTTTGGCGAGATGAGACTATTTGACAGGCGCAACCCTTATGGTGTTCGTCATACCCGGCGTATCGAGCGGCATACCCGCAACGATAACCACCGAATCGCCCTTTACGACGTAGTCGAACATTTTAGCGCAGTCGATTGCGTGAACGGTAAGGTCGTCAAAGGTGGTTTTGTGTCTTGCAAGAACGGGATACACGCCCCAGGAAAGCGAAAGCTGATGGTAAGTTTTTTCGCTCGGCGTTGCCGCAACGATAGGCTGAATAGGTCTGAATTTGGAAACGTTTCTTGCCGAGTTACCCGAAAGCGTAAGGGCGATTATCGCCTTTGCCTTTATATCGCGTGCGGTCGTGCAGGCGGCGTCGCACACGGCGTTTGTAATATCCGTCTCGTCAATATCGTAATTCGACGAGTACACGCACGCTTCCGTTCTGTCGGCTTCCGCCTGTACGGCAATGCTCGACATAACCTTGATAGCTTCGATGGGGTATAAGCCGTTTGCCGTTTCTCCCGACAACATAATGGCGGAAGTTCCGTCAAAGACGGCGTTTGCAACGTCGGAAATTTCGGCGCGGGTAGGCGTGGGGTTCTTAATCATCGATTCCAGCATCTGCGTCGCCGTGATAACCGTTTTGCCCGATTGATAGCATTTTCTGATAAACTGTTTCTGCAAGCCCGGAAGCAGAGTAAAATCTACTTCGACGCCCATATCTCCACGGGCTATCATAATACCGTCGCTGTTCTTTAAAATATCGTCGAAATTCTGAATGCCTTCGGTATTTTCGATTTTGGAAATGAGCTTTATATCGTGTCCGCTGTAATAATTAATGTATTTTCTTAGTTCTATGACGTCGGCTTTTGAGCGGACGAAAGAAGCGGCGATAATATCAACGTCGTTTTCGATGCCGAAAAGCAGGTCGTCCTTATCGGTCTGGCTGAGGTATGGCATATTGAGCTTGATAGAGGGGATATTGATGCCCTTTTTTTCGCCGAGAGTTCCGCCACGGATAATTTTGCAGACTATATCCGTTTGATTAAGGTCGATAACCTTCAATTCGATGAGTCCGTCGTCAATTAAAATTCTGGTGCCGACAGGGACTTCGGACGGAAGGTTTTTATAAGTTATGGAAACTTCCGTTTCGGAGCCTTCTATATCCCTGTTGGTGAGAATGAACTGGTTACCTCTTTTGAGCGCAACCGTTTTGTGGTCGGCTAAAAGCCTTGTTCTTATTTCAGGGCCTTTGGTATCGAGCATAATGGCAAGCGGAACGCCCATTTCCTGACGGACTTGTTTTAAGCGTTTAATGGTTTCCTTGTGGTAATTGTGATCTCCGTGGGAAAAGTTAAGCCTTGCGACGTTCATTCCTTCCCTGACCATTTCTTTGAGCGTATCGATTTCTCTGCTCGCCGGGCCGATTGTTGCAATTATTTTCGTTTTGCGCATAATTTATTCCTTATCTGACTGTTGTTCGTTATCTTTTTCGTCCGCGATTGCTATTTCACGGCGTAATTCGGTTGGTTCGGATATTTCTTTTGCAGACGAATCGTCTTTAACCGCCGTTTTTGCGTTTTGTTTACGTTCGGCGACAAAGTGCGGCATAACCTTGCAAAGCGACTTATAACGTCTGTTTTCGAAAAAGCCGAGCTTAATGTTTTTTTCCAGCTTTTCGTGTACGACGTCCAAAAAGTTTTTATTGATTTCGTAGCGGTGAAAAGCGTAGTAGTTTTTATAATCTTCCTGCAATTTTTTGCCGATTATCTTCGATGAAGTTTCAAATCTTTCGCCGTTTGCGGTAATGACGTAAATTTTGATTTTTTTCAGTTTATGAGTTGACAGCGAAGGAAAAACGATATTTTCGAGGTAACTGCTTTCAAGCCTGAGCTTTATTATCGAGCGAGGCTGAACGGTGGCGGAGAAGCTGTCGCCGCTGAGCTGTTTTTTTAGCGTGTCGGCAAAGTTGAAGTAATTGCCGTCGTGGACGACGCCTATGGAATCGATAGTGACTGCGTTAATCGACGTGTTTGAAACTACGATCGTGTAGAGCAATTTAAAATCCAACTCGTTCTGTTCGTTAATATCGTAAATTTTAAACTTTTTCACGGTAAGGTTAGCCGATAAACGGTAGATTTTAACCAAGAGGAACGCAAGCGCGACGATGACGAGAATGAGCAACAGCAGTCCGAAAAATATAAAATTGTGCTGATTGTTCAAGATAAAATCTTTCATATTACCCTCCCATAAAACAGGTTATCTTTATTTTACACTAAAACAACCGCAAGAGCAACTAAAAGCAGTTTATATTTTTTGGTAGTTTTGAAAAATTTTTGTAAAATTTTCAAAAAACGCCGTAATGCGTATGCGCTTTATAATTGACGAAAAAATCTTGTTGTGTTAAAATATAATTATATTAAACATAAGGGGAATTTATTATGATTTTCGATTATGCAAAAAATTTGAAGCTTTATGAAGGTTGCAACAAATACCTTTATAAAATCAACGAATTTATTTCGACTCACGATATGGCAAATCTTGAAAAAGGCAAATACGACCTTGGCGACGAATGCTTCGTAAATATTCTCGAATCAAACCCGACCACTTCGACGAGATATGAATCTCACGTCAAATATCTCGATATTCAGTATATCGTTAAGGGCAGCGAAACCATTTTGTGGAAAAATCTCGACGAAGCTACAAAAACCACCGAATACGACGAGGTCAAGGACAGATACCTTTTGACAGCCGAAAACGGCAAACCGCTCACCGTTGAAGAAGGTCAGTTTATGATGCTTTATCCTACCGACGCTCACTGCCCGGGTATCAGAGCTAATCACGATTTCGTTAAAAAAGCAGTTTTTAAAATCAAAATCTGATCGCTTTATCCAAACGGGTTAAAAAGTCTTTAATTTTATTGTTTTGACATACGTTTAAACCGCCGTTGCGCACGCAACGGCGGTTTAATATTGAGTTTTAATATTTGATTATCAAAGCTAATATTATAGCTACGGTCATCGTCAAAAAAGTCGTTGCGATGCGGTATGCTTCGGACGTGTTTTCTAACTCGACTACCTGTGCGTTCGGTTGTTTTTGGCTTTCTGCTCCGTCGTCGGCAACCTTTGCGGCGCTTTCGCCGTCGTCGGTCCCGACGGCTTGCAAAGCTTCCGGGACCGCAGTATTTTCCCCCGATTCGGGAAATTCGCCGTTTTCGCTTAACTGCGCCGCGGTTTCCGCCGTTTCAGCGGTCGAAGGCTGTGCCGTTTCCGTCGTTTCTGTTCGTGCGGTTCTGGCTTTTTTGTTATCAAGATAGTCCTTGAAATAAGCTACCGCAAAGCAGGAAAGTATAGAAGATAGCGATATGAGCAGGCTATAAAGAAAAGTTTTCGTCACCGCAAAAGTCGCCGTTCCGCATATCAAAGACAGAAGTGCCGTTATCGTAACGCCAAATATAAACTTGCCGTCTTTCAGTCCGTTTGCTTTTTTAAGAAGGGGAGCGATAATATAAGCAACGTACGGTTGACAACCGACGGCAAAAGCCGTCGTAAGCGACGCTAAGAATGCGAATTTAAAGTATGAAAAGTTGAATTCCAAGCCTTTGAAATTGAATTTTAAAACGACGAGAAACATAATTTCGATAAACAGCGTTGCCGTCAGAGAAAAGGTTTTATCGAGCGAGTCTTCGCAATTTTGCAAGCCGTTTTTGCGCTTTATTATAATCTTGCAGGCAAATTTCAGCGCATAAACGATAATGAGCATAACCGCTGACAGCAAAAAAGCCTGAATACTGTAAAAGCGGTAAGTCAAAACGCCAAGAAGCGCGAGCAGCCAGAGCGAAGACGATTTTGCCGTTTTCGTGCAGAAGCCGAATGCGAATATTATTAAAGTTAACGAAAAAAATATAAAAAAGTCAATCATAAATTACCTTGAAAATATTCTATATCAAAAAGGCGGTTTTGTCAACAAAAATAGCAAAAACAACCGCCACGACCTAAAAATACGGCTTTAATGGGACAATTTTTACGATAAAAACGGCGTAGCTATAATTGAAAAAATTCGGTTTTGCTAATATGTGACGTTGTTTATTTTTTCTCTTTTGCCTTTGGTTTTTTATTCGCATAATACGCAGCAAT
>JBJEVF010000026.1:0-18125 GCA_051884215.1 Christensenellaceae bacterium
ACTATGCCCTTGAAGGGCTAGTGCATACCACCACTTGAAGTGGTGGTTTTGATTTATGTTTGCAACTTAGTAAACCGCAACGGGCTGTCAGTCGATTTCACCCGCTTTTTTGAGTGCGATTTTAGTGATCAACGGTCCGACAAGCTCGTATATCAGCGTTGCGCAAAGTACGACAGTGCGCACCGATTCGCCGAACTGCGGAAGCTCCTGCATAACGACTGCGCTCATACCTATTGCGACTCCTGCTTGCGGAAGCAACGTAAAGCCGAGATATTTTCTGACGTTTTTATCCGATTTTGCCAGACTTGCGCCGAGAAATGCGCCCGTGTATTTACCGATACTGCGGGCAACGAGATAGATAATGCCTATAATTCCTACGCTGAAAATTATTCTGACGTTAAGCTCGGCGCCGCTTAACACGAAAAATATGATGTAAAGAGGATGAGTCCAGCGGTCGTAAACTTCCATAACCTTTTCGTTCTGCTTGTAAAGATTGCAGTAAACCGCGCCTATCATCATGCAAAGCAGCAGGCTTGACAGCCCGAACGCTTCGCTGAGTCCTACGCCGAGGAAAACGCCGATGATGATAAGAGTTATCCTGTTTGCGCGCGAATCGAACCAGCGCGATAAAACCGAAAGGAGCAAACCTATGGCTCCGCCTGTAAGCAACGAAAGTATTATTTCTTTCAAAGGCTCCAGAAGCATATTGGTCACGGTGAGCGCGTCGCCCGTGGCAAGAGCTTTCGCCACCGAAAGCGATACGGAAAAGATTATGAGACCTACGGCGTCGTCGATAGCGACGACGGGTAAAAGCGTATCCGTTACGATGCCGTGCGCCTTGTATTGCTTTACGACGAGCAGTGTGGCTGCCGGAGCCGTCGCCGTTGCGATTGCGCCCAGCACGAGTACTTCGGATAAGGAAATTTTTTCGGGTGCGACGAGGTGCAAAACGACGAGCGAAACGTCGACTAACACGGCGGTCGCAACCGCCTGAACGACGGTTATCGTGTAAATTTTAGAGCCGAGCGCTTTGAGATTGCCTATCTTGAAGCAGAAGCCTATCGAAAAGGCTATAAATCCGAGAGCGATGGTGGATAGTATGCTAAAAGATTCCAGAAGCTCCGGCTTCATAAGTTTAAACGTGTACGGGCTTAAAATCAGACCTGCGACGAGATAAGCCGTGACGTTGGGGAGTTTCAATAGATTGGCAAGCCTCGTCATTAAAAGTCCGCAAAGAACGGCTATGGCGAGCCAGGTTACCGTAAGCGCAATTCCTGTCATAAGAACACCTTTTTGTGAATAACATTTATAAACAGCTGTATTTCAGCCTTAATATTTTAGTCGCATTTTATCAAAAAAGCAAACTTTTTTATACACGATAATCGATTTATTCGGCTTAAAAAACAAAAAAACGGAGCGTTGATTTCAAATAAGTGAAAAAATTTTGAAATAACGCTTGATATTTTCTATTTAATAATATATAATGGTAGCGTATAGATTTGTACCGCCCGTGCGGACTGTTTAGAAGGATTTGTGCTTATGGATAAATTAAGAAGACAAAATCGCGATATATTCGCAATAATCGACGAAGAGTTTATCGATGCCGAAGGTCGCTTACTGAGCGCAAAAGGCAACGATGCCGACGCCGCGGAATATGAACCGGTCGACTATGCACAAAGCGGAGAATTTGCCGAAACGGTCGTATCCGAGGACGTTGCGGAATACGCAAACGACGTCGCTTTAACGGAAGCCGACGTTGAAGGCGTCGAGAAGAAAAAGGTTATTTCCAAGACCTTTGCGCAGAAAATGCTCGAAGCAAGCGACGTATTGCAGGACAGGTACGACGAGCTTTTAAACTACGCAAGCCGTTTCAAACGGGTTAAGGCGAGAATTTCGAGAAAATTCGATTCGATCAATCAGGGCAGATTGCAGTTCGTTAAGCTTTCGGTTGCGGGAAAAACGCTCAAGCTGTACCTGAATATGGATATAAATACGGTGGATCCCAAGTTCCATTGTAAGGATATGAGCGATAAAAAGACCTACGTCACCGTTCCGGTTCTTTTAAGAATCAAATCGGGCCGTGCGGTCAAGTATGCGAAAATTCTTATTGATCAATGCGCCGAGCTTTACGGATTCAAGGAAAACAAAAAATATCAGGAAGTCGATGCAATCAGCCGTATTGAAGCCTTCCAGCAGGCAAAAGAAGATAAAAAATAATCGAAACGTCGTTCGACGCATAATTTTCGATAATAATTATAAAAATACGTTTAAGAGGTTAATATGAAAAAGTTACTTTTAGTTATTTCGGTTATTGCGGTTATCGCAACCTTTGCTTTCACCGCAACTGCTTGTAAGAAACCTGCTCCTACGCCCGAAGAATCATCTTCAAGCGAATATTCACGTTCACAGGTCAGCTCGGGCGAAGCTTCGAAATCTCAGTCTGAATCAGAGACGACGAGCTCTTCGGATTCCGTCGAAGAAAGCCAGACTCCAAGTTCGAGCGATTCGACAAGCACGCCTGATTCTTCTTCTGTTGAAGATCCGAGCTCAAGCCAGGAGCCTTCTTCAAGCTCATCTAAAATCACGGGCGCAGTTGACGACAGCGGTTGGACTTCCAACGTAGTTCCTTCGGTGGGCTGAAAGCCGAAAGAGCAGGCGTCGGTTCGGATAAAAACCGATTAAAGTCATAGTGTGTAAACCGGCGTATTTTGCAAAAAGCTCAAAGCATTTGTCCGGGCGCGGTTGCGCTGCGGGGCGTTCGAAGCTATATGTTGTGTCTCGGCTTTTAAAAAATCGCAGTATCTTGTAAACCAAGGCTTAGTTGCCGTTATGATTGAAAAAAGCCGTAAAATATGCGAAAAACGCTTGACAATATTTATATAATATAGTAAAATTTATTAGCATCTCGAAATTCGGGGTGTTAATTTTTTGGAAAAACAGGAAGGCGAAAAGATATGGCAAAGGGAGTAAGAGTTAGGATTACGTTAGCTTGCACCGAATGTAAACAGAGAAATTACGACGTTTATAAAAACAAAAAGAATACACCGGATAGAATCGAATTGAATAAGTATTGTCCGTTCTGCAAGAAGCATACGGCTCACAAAGAAACGAAGTAATCGGCGAATTACGATAACCCCAGCGAGGTTTTATTATGAGTGATAAAAAGCAAGTAACCGTCAAGGAAAATAAAAAAGCAAACGGTAAGGCTAAAAAACCGAATTTCTTCGTTCGTATGTTCAGGGGAATTAAAAGATCCTGTTCGAATATGTGGGCGGAGCTGAAAAAGGTCAGCTGGCCTAAATTTTCTACGACTCTCAAACAGACGGGCGTAGTTTTGGGCGTAGTGCTGTTGTTTTTGGTCGTAATTACCGCATTTGACTTCGGTTTGCAGAAATTATTGACTCTTTTGGTAGGATAACAGTATGAGCAATATCGATAACGCAAAGTGGTACGTGCTTCACACTTATTCCGGTTACGAATCGCTTGTAGAGGACGGTCTCAAAAAGGTTATAGAAAACTATAATCTCGAAGATACGATTTTCGATATAAGGATTCCTAAGGAAGAGACCATAGAAGAGAAGCCGAGCGGTAAGAAAAAAGTTGTCGAGCGCAAAACTCTCCCCTGTTACGTTTTTATAAAGATGATATATAACAACGACCTTTGGTATTTGTTGACGAATATCAGGGGCGTAACGGGTTTTGTCGGCCCTCAGGGCAGACCTACTGCGCTCAGCGAAGAAGAAGTAAAGAGAATGCGTCTTGAAAGCAAGGTAGCGAACGCCGATTATTCGGTAGGCGATCTTGTCAGGATATGCGCGGGACCTTTGGATAATCTTATCGGAGAAATTATAAGTTTGAACGAATCTTCGCAGAAAGCGAGGGTTAAAGTATCTATGTTCGGCAGAGATACCGAAGTAGAATTCAATTTCGTTGATATAACGAAACTCAACGACGAAGAAGCTAAATAACCGAATTTTTCGGTTTAGTGGGAGAGGCGTTAAATTTTTTCTATGGCGCCTTGCAATCACCACATATATGGAGGATTTTTATGGCAAAAAAAGTTACGGCTGTAGTTAAACTTCAATTACCCGCAGGCAAGGCAACGCCAGGCCCACCTGTAGGTTCGACTTTGGGACCTCACGGAATTAACATTCTCGGTTTCACAAAGGAATTTAACGCAAAGACGGCAGGTCAGGAAGGCTTGATTATTCCTGTAGTTATCACGATTTATCAAGACCACTCGTTCACGTTTATTCTCAAAACGCCACCGGTACCTGTTCTTATCAAGAAAGCAGTTAAGATCGAATCTGGATCTGCTGCTCCTAACAAGAACAAGGTTGCTAAGCTCACGAAGGCTCAGGTAGAAGAAATCGCAAAGATTAAGATGCCTGATACTAACGCGGCTTCGATCGAAGCTTGTATGAGCATGGTTAAGGGTACTGCTCGCAGTATGGGCATTACCGTCGAAGAATAATTATAATTTTGTGGGAGGGCTTTGCTCCGTTTAACCACGAGGAGGATCTTTTTATGAAATACGGTAAAAAATATACTGACAGCAAGAAAGCTTACGATCACGCTAAGCAATACGAAATCGGCGAAGCGGTAGATTTGGTTTTGTCGAGCGCAAAGGCAAAATTTGACGAAACTATAGAAATGCACGTCCGTCTGGGAGTCGATCCTAAACAGGCAGATCAGCAGGTAAGGGGCGTTATCGTCCTTCCTAACGGTACGGGTAAGCAAGTCAAGGTTTTGGTTATCGCTAAGGGCGAAAAGGCAGACGCCGCTCAGGCTGCAGGCGCAGATTACGTCGGCGCAGAAGAAATGGTAGCTAAAATTCAGAAAGAAAACTGGTTCGATTTCGACGTAGTTATCACAACCCCGGATATGATGGGCGTCGTAGGTAGAATCGGTAAGCTTTTAGGACCTAAAGGTCTTATGCCGAACCCGAAGTCGGGAACGGTTACTATGGACGTAGTAAAAGCTATCAACGATACCAAAGCAGGTAAGGTTGAATACAGGTTGGATAAAACCGCAATCATTCACTGCCCGATCGGCAAGAAATCGTTCGGCAAGGATAAGCTTATCGAAAACTACAACGCATTGTTCGAAGCAATCGTTAAAGCTAAACCTGCCGCAGCAAAAGGACAGTACGTTAAGTCTGTCGCACTTGCAAGCACGATGGGCCCCGGCGTCAAAGTTTTAAACAAGAACGTTTAATCGTTTGACAAACGGCTCGATAAGTGGTACAATCTGATCGTAAAACTAAATAGCTTAAGAAAGCAGGTTACAGTAAAAGTCGCAAGACTTCCCCGCCGAGGCAACAAGTTCAATGAATTTTTTCATGCGCTCTATGCTTTGGCATAGGGCGCTTTCTTTCGGTTAAACTTTATAAGGAGGTAATTATCTTGTCGCAGAATATTGAAAATAAAAAAGTAATCGTTGAAGAAATCAAGGCGAAGATTCAGGCATCGAAATCGGTAGTTCTTATCGACTATAAGGGACTCAGCGTTGCGGAAGACACGGCTTTGAGGAACGAGTTCAGAAAGGCGGACGTTCAATACAAGGTTTTGAAAAACACGCTTGTAAGAAAGGCGTTCAACGAGCTTGGCGTCAACGCTTTCGACGCTGATTTAAACGGCACTACGTCAATAGCTTTCGGCGCAGACGAAACGCAGGCTTCAAAGATTATCGTTGACAACGCAAAGAAGTTCGATGATAAGCTTTTCGTAAAGAGCGGTTTCGTAAACGGCGAATACGTCGATAAAGCGGGCATCGAGGCATTGGCAAAAATTCCGTCAAAAGACGCTTTGGTTGCATCTTTGGCAGGCACGCTTTCAAACTTCATTCGCGGTTTGGCAGTTGCTCTTAACAGAGTCGCTGAAAAGCAGGGTGAATAATTAAAAAACAATTCAAAAATAAAAAAATAAAGAGAGGAAATTTAAAATGGCAGATATTGCAAAAATGATAGAAGAAATCAAATCGATGACCGTTCTCGAACTCAACAGCCTGGTTAAGGCTATCGAGGAAGAATTCGGCGTAAGCGCAGCAGCTCCCGTAGCTGTAGCGGCAGCAGGCGCAGCAGCTCCTCAGGCAGCAGCTGAAGAAAAGACGGAATTCAACGTCGTTCTTAAAGACGCAGGCGCAAACAAAATCGCAGCAATCAAGGTTGTAAGAGAACTTACCGGTCTCGGCCTTGTTGAAGCTAAAGGTCTCGTTGAAAAGCTCGGCACCGTTAAGGAAGGCGTCAGCAAGGACGAAGCTGAAAAGATGGTTGCTAAATTCAAGGAAGCAGGCGCTACCGCAGTTGCTGAATAATTACAATCCGAAAAAAATTGCTCAAAGCCGTATGGGCTTTGAGCTTTTTTTTGCGTCGTAAAAAAATAAATTGTTTTAATGTGCGGAATAAAAGTTGTCGAATTTTGCATAATTTTGAACGAAATTCAATTACAAACATCGTTTTTGCTCGTAAATTTTCAAATTATTCGTAAAAATACCGCTAAATATGCGAGATTTTGCGCTTTCGACAATTTCAAACAAAAATATTAGAATTTCTTTCAAAAATAGTAACGCTTTACAAAAAAATATGTTATAATGAATTTATCATTTTTAAGGAGATAACATATGTTCAACAGCGTGTACTTGATACTTAATGATAAGGACGAGTGCGAAAAACTTAAGAAGCAGATAGAAAGCGACGAGCTTAAGGTTTTGGGGTATTCGTGCGACTATTTAAGTAGCGAAGGGGAGGTATTGCAGTTGAAGCCTGATTTGGTTATAACCGATCTGATGCTTAAAAACATCGACGGCATCGGCGTAGTGGCTCGTTTGAAGGAAGTTCTGCCTCAGACGAAAAGCGTCGTTTACAGCTCGGTCAATAAAGAAGGCATAATAAACTGCGCTATCAGTAAAGGAGCGAGCTATTATTTTGTAAAGCCGGTAAAAACGGAAGAATTGGTTGCGAGAATCAAGGATATTTTTTCAGCCGGTAATACTAACGAACGTCAGGATAAAAAAGGTCTTGACGAAAAGATTTCAAAAATAATAATTTCAGTAGGTATTCCGCCGCACATAAGGGGATACGGATATCTGAGAGAAGGCGTGAAGATGGCGGTCAACGAGCCTGAAATTATCAATTCGATTACAAAAAGGCTTTATCCGAAGATAAGCGAAAAATACAATACTACGCCGTCGAAGGTGGAAAGAGCAATCCGCCACGCGATAGAAGTTGCCTGGAACAGGGGAAGGATAGAAAGCATCAATTCTATGCTGGGCGTAAGGGCGTACGTAGGCAGCGAAAAGCCGACTAACGGTGAGTTTATCGCGCTCGTTGCGGATAAAATGTTGCTCGAAGGAGCCTAATATCCGATAAAAAATAAAAAATTACAAAAATTTTATGAATTTTCGTGTTTTTTTGGACAAAACAGTTTACAAATCTATACAATACTAATATAATTATTCGAGACAAAGGTCAAAACTTTTGTTTTGCAAATAATTACGATTATTCGCTAAGGAGTATTTATGGGTTACAAGCTTTGTCCAAGATGCGAACTAAACTACATTAAGGAAGAAGAAGAATATTGCAGCGTCTGCAAGGCGGAACTGAAAATCGGTCCGCAACTTGTTTTTGCCGTTGACGAAGACGACGATAACCAGGAAAAACTGTGTCCCGTCTGCAACCAGAATTATATACCGGTCGGCTCCGATATGTGCGACAGGTGTCGCCACGACAGTCTTTACGCATCCGAAAAGGAAGCCGAAGACGAGGATGATAAATGGAAGGAATTTCTTGACGACGACGAGAAAGACGAAATCATCAATAGCGAAGACAGCGAGGAGATGCTTTCGTTGGATCAGCTTCAACAGGAAGAAGCCAAAGAGCTTTTCGACGATGAAGAAGAATATCTCAGCGACGACGATTATCACGACGAAGTCGATGAAGAAGTCGACGATTTCGACGTGGGACCGATCGACGAATCCGATTTTTTAAGCGACGACGACGAGGATGAAGATTCCGACGAAGACGACGACGAGGATTTTAATTGAATAATTTCAGGTTAAATTGCCGATACTTTTTCTATGATAAAAGGTGTCGGCAATTATAATCTGGTAAGGGAAAGCGTGGCGAAACTTTTGCACGCAAGAGTGGTGATAATACAGAATCTCGGGAGAAACAAGTTTTTAAAATATTTCGCAAAGATAAGCGGGGTTTATCCGGCGTTGTTTACTATCGAGCCGGAGGAAAAAGTTTACGTTGGCAAAACCAGCTTTTCTTACAACGAGATTATGTGCAATCAGGTCGTCATAAAGACGATAAAAGAACAGGATAAAAAACAGTGACGAGTTTCACTGTTTTTTGCTATTAGGTCGCAAATTTTGTTAAATCGTCAAAAAGCTCATAAAAAAAATCGGCGTTGAATATACATTATTACAATAATATGGCTAATGCCGAAGGAGTGGAATTTTGAAAACGGAATACAGCACTTTGAAGACCGTGTCGAGCAAGGCGTTGAAGGAACAGAACGTGGTAAGCGTGCCTTTGAATCTCGAAAAGGAAAAAGCCGATAAGCTGATGTCGGTATCGGGTAACGTAAATTTAATCGATTGCAGAGTTAATAAAGGCGAATTGATTTATAGCGGAAGAATTACTCATAACGTATTATATCTGGCGGACGAAATCGAGCGCGTAGAGTCGGGTATGGAATTTACCTTTAAGGTCAGCGGCGACTTTTCCGAAGACGACGGCTGCAAGGTGAATTTATCGGTGGGAGACTGCGAATTGAAATATAACGGCAACGCCGTTTATATCGAAAGCCTGGTTACCGCCGAAATAGAAGTTTTTTGCGAAAACGAAGTAAAATATCTGAAAGGTACGGATACGCTCAGCAAAAATTGTCAGCGCGAATACCTCGTCAGAAAGACTCAGGTCGTAGGTTTCGATCTCGACGACGAGTTCGATACCGCCAAGATTTATAAGGTGCTCTGTTCGGACGCTACGGTGAAATTAAAGTCAGTAGCGCATTCCGGCGGCGTTGCCGTTCTTGACGGCGACGTTAATTTGTCGATATGGGTATTGCATTATAATCAAAGAAGTGATATAATAAAAGAAACGAGGAGCATCCCTTTCAGGTTTGAAGTCGAGACGGACGCTTTCGCAAAGGAAACCTGTAATTGTGAGGTAAAGGTTGAAAAGCTCAATCTGAAAGTTTACATAGACGAGGAGCGCGACAGGAGCATAGTCGAGTCTGATATTAAGCTTAACGCTACGACCGATTATTACGTGTCGGAGGACTTGGATTTTATCGACGACGTATATTCGCCGTGTTGCGAGTTGGAAGCTGTAAAAACGCCGATAACCTTTAAACGCCTTGAAGAACAGGTATTATCGATGAAGCGGATAAGCGGCAAGCTGACGGCGGAAATACCCGAAAACAGCAGGTTTGTAGCAACCGTTTCGGACAGGGCGGAAATAATCGACGTTTCTTACGAAGGCGGTTTGGTCAACGTCGAAGCTTTGTTGTCGATGGACGCAATTATGGTCGACGGAGAGCAGAACACCGTTTCCATACCTTGTAGGAGTCCGTTGTCGTTCAGCTTCGAAAACGTGGACGAAATAAGGGAAGTAAGATTAAAGCTTTTGACCTGCAATTACAAATTCCGTTCAGGCAATATAGAATTCGACGGCGAAGTCGAGTTGGAATACTGCGTGTATAAGGACGAGACTTTAAGCCTTATAAGCGACGTAGCCGAAGGGGACGAGAAGAAAGCCGATAAGAGCGTTATTTCGGTTTACGTTGCCGAAAAAGGCGAAACGGAGTGGGACGTGACCAAAGCTCTCGGCGTGAGTATCGACGATATTTACGAGCTTAATCCTCAGCTCCAATTTCCTTTGGAGAAGAACGAAAAAATTATTTGCTTCAGACAGATAAAGCAGGTATAAAAAATACAAACGGGAGATAGCGTATGAAAGCGGTAAAAGCCTTAGGGCACGCAAAAGTCAATTTGTTCTTGGATATAGTCGGGCAAAGCGGCGGTTTTCATATGCTTGATACCGTGGTTTGTACGGTTTCGGTAAAGGACGTCGTTACCGCGTCGATAAACAGCGATAATAAAATAAACGTCAAGGAAGAAAATTGGCTTTTCGCCAAGCCTTTATCCGAAGATACCAACGCCTATAAAGCGGCGAAGCTGTTTATGGATACGTTCGGCACTACGGGCGCAAATATCAGCATAAATCGCGAAATACCGATAGGCAGCGGTCTGGGCGGTTCGTCCGCAGATATCGTTGCCGTTCTTAAAGCAATGAAAAAGCTGTATATGATAAATTGCGACCTTAAACCGCTTGCCGATAAATTGGGCAGTGATTCGGGGTATTTGCTGGAAGGCGGATATGCAAGGCTGAGCGGAAGGGGCGACGTTATAGAAGAATGCAGAATCAACACTAAATTATGGATGGTCATAGTAACCCCCGAAAAAGGCGTTACGGCAAAAGAGTGTTTCGAAAAATACGACGAAATAGCAAACGTAACCGATAAAAAAGCCGACATGCTCATCGAAAGCTTAAAGACGGGAATCGTTAAAAGGGACGAGTTTTATAATGCGCTGTATCAATCGGCGGCGATTTTGAATCCTGAAATAAAAGAAGCGCACGACGATTTAGTCAGGCTCAGCCCTTCGGCAGTGTGTATGTCCGGAAGCGGAAGCTCTGTTTTTGCGATATTCGATAATTATCAGATATGTCTGTGGGCGAAGGATAAACTGAAAAAGAAATACCGCCACGTTTTCGTTGCGGAAACGCTGACCAAAAGAGAGCTTAATCTGCTCGAAAAACGTCTGTAATCAAAAATAAAGACCGCCAAAAAAAGCGTTGGCGGTTTTTGCGTGCGAAATTTTTTCGCACGCTTTTTTTTGACGTGAAAAACAGGTATAAAAAAATATATTATGTCAATAATTTCTACAACAAAAAAAATCAAGGTGAAAAAAATGAGAAAAACGTGTATATCTTTTTTGCTAATATCCATAATAATCGTGCTGGCAGTTGTTGGCAGAGCGCAGGAAAAGCCCGAAACGAATACCGAATATCTTCGTATTCATATCAGGGCGAATTCCAACGACGCAGTCGATCAGAACGTCAAGTATCTCGTCAAGGACGAAATTGTAGAATACCTTACTCCGATAATTGCAGGTTGTGATTCAAAGGACGAGGCGATAAGTTCTATAAAACAAAACGTTGATGCGATTAATCGACTTATAGATAGCTTTTTACAAAAGAACGGCTTCAATTACAAGTCGAGTTTGGCTATCAGAAAGGAACATTTTCCGACGCGTTGTTACGGCGATCTGACTCTTGAAGAAGGTGATTACGACGCCGTCATAGTAAATCTCGGAAGCGGCAAAGGCGATAATTGGTGGTGCGTGGTTTTTCCTCCGCTCTGCTTTACTGACAGCAAGAACGTAAAATACAAATCTGCGATAAAGGAAATTATCGATAATTTCAAATTAAAATATAAGGAGATTAAATGAAAAAGATTATTTTGGTTACAGCGCTTATCCTGATGTTCGGTATGACCTTGGCAATATCCTTAACTACGGTCAACGCTATGAATGAAAGCGCCTTTACCGAGGAAGCTCTCGAATGCCTGACGCTTAAACAGGGCAGTCGCGGTCAGGACGTTCGAACGTTGCAGCAAAAACTCAAAAATTGGGGGTATTATACCGGAGCGGTCGACGGCATATACGGCGCAAAGACGAAAAGTGCGGTAATATACTTTCAAAAGAAAAACGGCTTGGTCGCCGACGGTATAGTAGGTACCAAAACGTTGCAGGCGTTGGGTATGAGTACGGGTTCGACTTCGACGGGCAATAACACGACCTATTCCAATTCCGACGTTCAGCTTCTTGCAAGGCTTGTCACGGGAGAGGCAAGGGGCGAAAGCTATACCGGTCAGGTTGCGGTTGCGGCAGTCGTGTTGAACAGAGTAAAAAGCTCGTCCTTCCCGAACACCATTTCGGGCGTTATATATCAGCCTTATGCGTTTACAGCCGTTGCCGACGGGCAGATTAACCTTCAACCGACTCAAAGCTGTTTAAAAGCGGCTCAGGCTGCGATGAACGGTCAGGATCCTTCAGGCGGAGCTATTTATTATTACAACCCCAAAACAGCCACGAGCCAGTGGATATATTCGCGTAAAACGACGACGACTATCGGTAATCACGTTTTCGCTATTTAACGAGGAGAAATTATGCAGAAAAAGAAGAATAATGCAACTGAAAAGGTTGAAAACATCATCGACAACAATTCCGGCAACGAGCAGAACACGATAGCCAACGTAGCAAACAACAGCTACGACAACGATTTCGAACAGGGGCTCAGCGAGGCTCGTAAAGCCGAACAGCGAGTAAACAAAGGACTTTCCAAGATCGAAAAGAAACAGCAAAAAAAGCAGGCGAAACTTCAGGCTAAAAAGATGAAAGCCGAAAAGCTTGCAAAAAAAAAGCAGTTAAAATACGAGCGGGCTCAGGCGAAAAAAAGGTTAAAGGAAAAGGCTAAGGCAGAAAAGCTGAATCAGCGTGAAGAAAGACTTAAGCTTTACAGAGAAAAGCACGCGGATAAAATTCAGGCGAAAGAAAACAGAAAACAACTTCGTCAGGAACGTAAGCAGGCCAGATATCAGAAGCAAAAGGAAAAAGCCGAGCAAAAACAGCGCATAAAAGCCCAAAAAAGGGCTCAACGCCTCGAAAAACGTCAAAACGGCAACAAAGGCGCAACGGGCTTTGTAGTCGCAATAGTTTCCCTGTCGGTTGCGACCTTGGTTTTCGCTACGCTCTTTACCGTAACCTTTATGGGCAGATTCAGCGGAAACAATTATTACGAAGCAAGTATGGAGCGTGATTTTTACGATCTCGTAACCTACGTCGATAATATAGATACCAATATGTCGAAGCTGATGGTTTCGGGCGATCGGAACGAACAGCAAAAAATAATCGGCGATATTATGGTAGAAGCCAACCTTGCCTCAAAGAATATAGGCGACCTTCCCTTGCAGGATGAAAGCAAGTATTACACGGCAAAATATATCAATCAGGTCGGTGATTTTTCGAAATATCTTTCCTCAAAGCTTATAGACGGAGAAAAGCTGACTGAAAGCGACTGGAAAAATATCGGCTCTATGTACGAGATAAATCAGGTTCTGTCGGCAGAACTTAAAACCTTGTCGTCCAAACTCGGCGAAAATTACAGGTTTATGAGTCTGCTTAGCGACGACAAGGAAAACGTCGTTCTGAAATCTTTCGTCACTCTCGAAGAAAACGCGGTCGATTATCCGCAAATGATTTACGACGGACCGTTTTCCGACGGACTCGAAGCCGTCAAGGTAAAAGGTCTCAGCGGCGATGAAATTAATATCGAAGAAGCTAAAAATTCGTTCAAGTCCTACTTTAAAGATTACGCATTTTCAAGCGTCGAAGTAGTCGGCGAAACCGAGGGCGATATTAAGACCTACAACGTTGAAGGTATGGTTGACGACTTAACCGTTTACGCTTCGATTACCAAAGTCGGCGGTAAGCTTTTAAGCTTTAACTATTATAAAGACTGCGACGTCAACAATCTCGACAGCGAAGGCGCGGTAAAGGTTGCCGAAGAATTTTTGAAAAATATCGGCATCGAAAATATGAAAGCGGTATGGACCAACGAATACGGTTCTACCCAATATATCAATTTCGTATATCAGGACGACGGCGTTATTTACTATCCGGATATGATTAAGGTTTCGGTCTGCCTCGAAAGAAAGATCGTGAACAGCTTCGACGCTACAAGCTACTATCTGAATCACGAAAGTCGTCAGACGGAGAGCGCAAAAATCAGCAAGGAGCAGGCGGTCAAGAATTTAAGTCAGAACCTTAACGTTGAAAACGTCAGGCTGTGCGTTATCCCGAAAGGAAACAACAACGAAAAACTCTGCTACGAAATTCTGGGAACTTACAACGATTCGACCTATTACGTTTACGTCGACGCCGTAACCGGCAAAGAAAGTCAGATTTTTAAAGTCGTAAAAACTTCCGAAGGAAATATGCTCGTATAAGACGGTTATCAACACTTTTTAAACGAAAAGAACTTGGAAAATTCCAAGTTCTTTTTCTGTAATTGCGAATTTGAAGCTTTTTGCGGTGAACGCTAATCCTTTGTTGTTGAGTCGGGGGGCGTTGCGGAATTTAAGCTTTCGGGCGTGTTAAGCTGTTGAAGCTTTAATTGTTTTTGCTGCTTTTTGAGCCTTCTTGCCGCGCGAGCTTTTTGTATATACTTGTAATCAACCAGCAAGCCGATAAAAAGCACCACGAACTGGTATGCAAGACCGAGCAGAAAAACGTAGCCGATTTTGTCGTATGTTTTAAAGGTCAGATATACCGAAACGACAATCAGCCAGCCGATAAGCGACAGCGAAATATAATCGATGCGTTTTAACGTGCATCGGATAAAAATCATCGTTGCGGTCGCAACCAACGGCGTTGCGTAAAGGAATATCAGCCAATAGTTGAACGACTTTACGCCCAAAAAGCCGAGTACGGAAACTGCGATAAACACGACTGCGTACAAGATAGCTATCGCAAGGAAAAGAAAGAGTAGCTTAAACTTGAAACCTGCTTTCGGCTTTTTTGCGGGTTTTGTTTCTTTGTTGACCGTCTCGGCGGAAGCGGCGGTTTTTTCATCGGCAGCCGTTTCGTCGTAAGGAGTGACGAGCTCGTCGAGCGATATTTCAAAAATATCGCTAAGCCGTTTTAACGTGAAAACGCTCGGCACCGTTTCGCCCCTTTCCCACTTGGAGATATTTTTGTTGCTGTACTGCAATTTTTCTGCAAGTTCGAGCTGCGACCAGCCTTTGCTCTTACGGTAGCGTATTATGTTTTTAGCGATAATATCTTTCTCGTCCATATAAAAATAATAACATAAATTTTTTAATTTTACAATAAAAAACACGGCTATAATGCTAAAAATGTCGAATTCGCTTGTCAGGAGAACTGCAAAAAACAAGTGTAGAATTAAAATTTTCATATTCGCTTGTAATTTTTTCAAAAAAGATTTATCCTACCCGTAAAGCAAGCCGACGAAACCTCTCAGAGATACAGCCTGCAAATTCAGAATGTTTAAAAACGGCTTAAAAAACTTAATAAAGTTTTAAAAAGACCGGTCTGTTAAAAATAAATACGGCGTAAGCAGTTTCGCCAAAAGGAGAGTTTTTATGTTTATAATAAGTGCGGAAAATTCCTGCGATTTATCAAAAGAAGTAAAACAAGAGCTGAATATCAGAACCATCGGAATGAATTTTTACGTTGGCAACAAGGAATACGTCGACGACGATTGGGAATCTATCAGTCAGCAAACGTTTTATCAGGCGTTGAAGGACGGGGCAAGGACTTCGACCTCGCAGATAAACGAGGATAGGTATTACGATTATTTTTCAAGCCTTATCGGCGAAGGCGACGTTTTGCACGTCTCTTTATCGAGCGGAATTTCGGGAACGGGAAACAGTGCGCGTTTAGCAGCCGAAAGGATAAACGCCGAAGGCAAAAACAAGGTTTTCGTCGTCGATTCGCTTTGCGCTTCTTCCGGTATGGGACTTTTATTGGTTAAAGCGTGCGAGCAGAGAGATAAAGGAAAGAGTCTGGAAGAAACTATAAATTGGGTTGAGCAAAACAAGCTTAACGTCAATCACAGATTTTTTTCCACCGATTTATCGACTTACGTCCGCGGCGGAAGAATAACCAAGGGCGAAGGCTGGTTCGGTACGCTTTTGAAAATTTGTCCTCTGCTAAACGTCGACAACGAAGGCAAGCTTATTCCGAGACAGAAAATCTGCGGAAAGAAAAAGGTTTATAAAGTCATTTGCGAAAGAATGGCTGAAAACGCCGTGGACGGTTACGATTACGCAGGCGAATGCTTTATTTCGCATTCAAACGACCTTGAAGACGCTCTTGCCGTAAAAAACGTCCTTGAAGAAAAGTTCCATAATCTCAAAGGCAAAATACAGATTTTCGATATAGGCTCGACGATAGGTTGCCACACCGGGCAGGGTACTTGCGCGTTGTTTTATATGGGAAACGGAAGATAAAATTCCGTAACGGAAGATTTTTGCCGTCGCAAACGTTTGCGACGGCAATTTTTTACGTTTTAAAGTCAAGCGTGCGCCGGACGGTAGGCGCGCCTTGCGAATTTTTAATTTATTCGTTTATAGAGTGGACAAGAGATAATTTCTTGTGATATTATTATAATGGTTTTGCGTATGTCAAAACTGTTTGCGCATCGAAAAAAATTTCAAAAACGGCGTTTTAAAAGGGCGCAGCCGTAAAATAATGGTTGCAACCGACTATAATTTACACGGACGATTTTTACAGCTTTAACAACTAAGGAGTTTTTAATGGAGAACTTTACTGCTATAATGCAGTTGTTGGCAGGTCTCGGCGTTCTGATGATGGGCTTCAAGCTTATGTCGGACAATATGGAAAAGATTGCCAACAGCGGTCTCAGAAGTCTTTTCAACAAGACGAGCAAGAATCCCGTAATCGGGGTTGCGATCGGCGCGGCTGCGACTATGATAATTCAAAGTAGCGGCGCGACGACGGTTATGATCGTCGGCTTCGTAAACTCGGGACTGATGAGTCTGTATCAGGCGACGGCGATGATTATGGGCGCAAATATCGGTACCACGATAACGGCTCATATAGCGTCGTTGAACGAACTGCCCGTTTCCGACGTGGCTATGGCGCTTTGCCTCGTGGGAATCGCGCTCAATATGTTCACTAAAAAAGACAAATCCAAAACCGTCGGATTGCTTGTCGCAGGTCTCGGTTTTATTTTCGTAGGTCTCGGAATGATGTCCGGGGCTATAAGCGTGTTCAAGGAATATCCCGTAGTCAGAGAGACGCTGCAAAAAATCAACAATCCGTTTCTTCTGGTGTTTATCGGATTTATTACTACTGCGATAGTGCAGAGTTCATCGGCGATAACTTCCATACTCATAGCCATGGCGGGCGAGGGATTGACTATCGGCGGCGGCGGAAACGCCGTGCTGTTCATCATTCTCGGAACGAACATCGGTTCTTGTACGACGGCAGTGCTTTCTGCGTTCTCTGCAAACGCCAACGGTAAAAGAGCTGCGTTCATTCATATATTGTTCAACACGTTAGGCAGCGTTATATTCTTCATTATACTCTGTATCTTCAAAGATTTTATGAATCTGACATTTGCAAGATGGTTTGCCAGCCCGTCCTCGCAAATCGCTATGTTCCACACCTTCTTCAACGTGGCGTGTACGGTATTGTTTTTGCCTGCTTCCAAGCTATTCGTCGCTATTGCCGCAAGGTTGTTCAAGGATAAGGGCGAAGTCAGCCTGCGCACCACTCATCTCGACGACAGGGTTTTGCGGTCTCCCGCCGTTGCGATAGATTGCGCCGACAGGGAGATAGTTGACGCAGCCGACGTCGCTATGGACGCCGTAAAAACAGCGTTCGACGCATTTTTAAAAGGCGATACGACCGTATTCGACGACGTGACTAAAAAGATAGAGACCGTAAACGAGATGGGCAGGAACATTACGGAATACGCCGTAAAAATTTCAGCCAGCCAGATTTCGTTCAGCGACGAACAAAGGCTTGGCAAACTGCATTTCGTCGTTGCGGACGTCGTAAGGGTGTCGGAGCTGGCAGATAATATTTTGAAGCACACAAGGCGTTCGGTAAACGAGCAGATGGTCTTTTCGGAAAGCGTTAAAGCTCAGCTTGCGGAAATGGTAAAGAGCATAGAAAATCTTTTCGGAATGTCGGTTGCCGTTTTCAGCACTAAAGATACCGGTCTAATACCCGAAATAGACAAGCTCGAAGACAGTATCGATAATATGCGCAGAGCCTTGGTTCAGGGGCATATCGACAGGCTCAGCGAGGGTAAATGCCAGCCTAAATCAAGCGGAGTATTTATAAATCTCGTAGGAAATCTCGAAAGGGTTGCCGACCACATAAACTCAATAGCGCATTCGGTTGAATAAAAAGAAAAATCCGCCGTATTTACGGCGGATTTTTTTGTGTTGTAGCCTTTAGCGAAAATCTACCACCGCTTGGAGCGGTGGAATTAAAAATCT
>JBJEVF010000027.1:0-3978 GCA_051884215.1 Christensenellaceae bacterium
TTTTTTTATCTTCGCTTTTTTCCGATAGAGTTTTTGCCGTTTTTCCGCTATCCTTGTTTTTTAATCAGCAGGTCAGGACGGTTCAACGGCACTTTAAACAAACAAAATAGCGCAACCAAAACTGGTTGCGCTTAATCTTTTGGAGCTACTGGCCGGACTTGAACCGGCGACCTTTTGTTACCCCCAAAAATGCTTTCATTTTTGGGGACCCCGTTTTTTAATCAGCAGGTCAAGACGGTTCAACGGCACTTTAAACAAACAAAATAGCGCAACCAAAGCTGGTTGCGCTTAATCTTTTGGAGCTACTGGCCGGACTTGAACCGGCGACCTGCTGATTACGAATCAGCTGCTCTACCGACTGAGCCACAGTAGCAACCTTGTTATATTCTATCATAACCGTTTTATAAATGCAAGAAAAATTTATCTAAATTATCAAGAAAAATTTTCACTATTTTAAAAATTATTATATTTTATGATTTTTTTATTGAAAAAGGTTGTTAAAGATGATAAATATTTGTTGACTTTTTCGTTTCGTTCATATAAAATATTATAGTAACTTGATTTTGCTGATGTGGCACAGTCGGTAGCGCACCGCCTTGGTAAGGCGGAGGTCACGGGTTCAAGTCCCGTCATCAGCTCCATACAAACGCTGAATTTTTCTTATTCAGCGTTTTATTTTTTTGCAACAAAATAAAAGCCGAGACTATCTTTTTATGCGATAGCTTTCGGCTATTATTTTATTTAACTATTATTTCATTTAACTTAAACGGAAATGGCGACGTACGACAACGTTGAAAAGCTTATGAACAACGTGGCGACAATTCCGACGACGGCACTGCATATATTATAAGTTCTCTTTGTTGAAAACTTTTTGAGATCGCTGAGCGCAAACGCAATGAACATAACGCCCGAAAAAATCAGCAGGCTGACGTACCTTATATTCATCGAACAGTGGTGCGGAAAACTGAAACAGAAATAGTAATAAAACAGCACCATAAAGACGTGCGATATAAGCACGGTCAATCTGAATACGAGATTTTCCTTTTTTCTTATCGCCGTCACCGTTGAGTAAACCATTGACGCGAGCGAAATAATCGCAAGAGCGACGGAGCTTATATAAAGCACTTCGCCGAAGCCCTTTATACTCGGGTTGCTGTAATCGTTGATATACTCTCCGAACATTGCGGTTTTAAGCAACGAGATCATAGGATTGTATTCGTTATAAAGCTTCGGTCCCCTGTTCGTCCACATATCGTAAACGCTTGTAAACTGTTTGGGCGAAAGCAGAAGAACTCTTTCTAAAAACGAGTAATTTCCGACGTACTGCCACGAATTCTCGTCGAGCTTTTGAACGTAAGTAAAGGGAATATCGAATCTGACGTAATTTCTGACCGACCAGAACAGCGCAAGCGGCGCACAAACGAGCAGAAACAGCCCGAAATGCTTAATATATTTTTTCCACGCACTTTTACGGTCTTTCAGCATATCTTTTACGAAATGCCATATAAACACGAAAGCTATCGGTACGCATATCATATAAGCCGAAAGCTTAGTCATCATTCCAAGACCTATTGCAATTCCGCAGAAAATTATATCCGTCAGCCTTTGTTCTTTATGCCATTTCAACGCTAAATACAAAGCAACCGTCATAAACGTTACGGACAAAATATCGTTGTTAATGCTTCCCGAAAAAATGATAAAAGTCGGATGAAAGCAGAAAACGCCGAACGCTATCAGAGCAGGCATACCCTTTACGTTAAACATATTCAAGATTTTGTAAAACGTGATGAGGCATACCGACGCATAAAACAAAGTCAGCATCTGCATACTTTCCTGCGCAAACGCGTCGGCAATACCGAAGTTTGCGAGCAACTTCCACCATACCGCACAGATATAATAATGCAACGGCGGATGATAAAACTGATCTATCTTGGTGGGATCTCCGTCATATAATCTGAAGCCGTGTTCGTAAATATATTTTATGTAACCGCCGTGACCGTCGTCTGCGCCGAAACCGTAAAAATCGTGCTGTCTCGTGCCTATGTCCGTCACGAGAACGTAACAAAGTCTCAAGCAGAAGCTCATCAGAAAAACGAACAAAATCGTGGTTTTGAACGTAGCTTTTTTAAGTATCACCATTACGGCATACCAAACCGTCAAGCCAAGCCACATAGTTACGAATACATATATGGCTTTATGCTCGATTGCATTAAGACCTTTCAGCCATAACCAGCCTGCAAGCATAAACGCAACGAACAAAACCGTCAGAACGTTGCTTTTTAAAGCGTAAAACCTGCTGAGAACGAACGCTGAAACGATGCCGATTACAGCAAGAAGCCCCCAAAGATAGAAGATATTTCCCGGGTGAATGAACGACTGCTTCATAAAAGACAGCGGAGTCAAAAACATACACAGAGCGAAAGTCAGAAGCACGGCGTTTTTCTCTATAAACTGACCGATATTAAGTTTGTCGCCAAAAAACAGTCTCTTTATTTCCATTACTTTGATTCGTGATAAGATTTTTCTGTATTAACGTTCCAGATTTCATTCTTATCTCCGCCGTTTTCAATTATTTTTGCAGTATTGATGGCAGTCAGCATCGAGTGATCCATATTGTTATAGCGGTGCTGACCGTTTCTGCCGACGAAATATGCGTTTTCGAATTTATTGAGATATTCCTGAACCTCGCCGAACTCGCCGTAAGTGCCAAAATAAGCCGGATACGCTTTTTTAACTCTTTCACGATGGCTATCCAAAATATTGTCGTCGCTTAAAACGCCGATCTTAATAAGCTCCGCAACGCCTTGTTTTACGGTATCTTCCTGCGACATATTCCAGAAATCGTCCCCTTCCTTACAGAAGTATTCAAGACCTATCCAGACGGTATTTTCGGGATCCTTTACCATATAAGGCGACCAGTTGTTGAATATCTGAATTCTACCGAGTTTAACGCCCTTATCCTGAACGTAGATCCAACAGTCGGGAACGATATCGCCGAGAGTTCTGATTTTCGTTTTATTTACGAGTTTAAGCTTGTTGACGAGCAAACCTACGGTGACGAAATCTCTGTAAGGCAGGTTCTCTGCGATATTTCTGATATTCTGCGGAGCAGTATCGAGAGCTTTCACAAAATCCGCAATAGGCATAGACGAAACGAATTCGTCGGCTTCGAAATACTCGGTTTTACCGTCAACCCGACAACCGACTTTAACTATTTTGTCGCCTTCGGTAACAACGCTTTCAACTTTGCGTCCGTAAAGAATTTTACCTCCGTTTTCTTCGAATTTTTTGCCGACCAATTCCCAAAGCTGTCCCGGTCCGAATTTAGGATACCAGAATTCTTCAATTAACGAAGTTTCAACGTTTTTATTGTTCTTGCGTTTGAAAATTTTACCGAAAATGTCCTTTATCATGGCTTTTATCGACAAGCCTTTTACCCTTTGAGCGCCCCAATCAGGTGAAATCTCACTCGGATGAATACCCCAGAGTTTTTCGGTGTAATCTTCAAAGAACATACTGTAAAGAACCTTGCCGAAGCGGTTGATATAAAAGTTTTCTAAAGAAGTTTCCTTCTTTTTGAAGATTGAAGCCCAGATATAACTGAACCCTGCTCTCACGGTCGTTATAAAACCCATATTTTTTATGGTTTCGAACTTCATAGTGACGGGATAATCGAAAAAATGATTTTTGTAATATATTCTCGAAACCCTTTTTCTTACCAGCATAACCTCGTCGCTGTTTTCGGGATCGGGACCGCCCTCGAATAACTGACTGTCACGTTCCAAAACCTTGTCGTCGAAAGACTTTGCACCCTGTAAAGGCAAAATATCCTTCCACCAATTCATAATCGTATCGTCTTTTGAAAAGAACCTGTGTCCGCCTATATCCATTCTGTTGCCGTTGTATTTTACGGTCTGAGAAATACCGCCGAGCACGTTGGATTCTTCCAGAATAACGACTTGATTTTCCTTGTTTTTA
>JBJEVF010000028.1:0-17297 GCA_051884215.1 Christensenellaceae bacterium
GAAAAATGCAGGAAGTGAAAATCATCTACAAGTTTGTAGGGGCAATCCGTCTCCCACAGTACGACGTGTCATAAAAAGCACAGGGAACAAAAAAACGGGTAGGCAGTTAAAACCAACCTACCCGCAAATTCCCCAAGAGCATTTAACATTTGGGGTGCATTTCAAAAAAAACCGCTTTTTGAGTGTGTTATTCTTCAAAGCTTTCACAGCAAGTACAATCGTGGCAACCGCAACCTACCTTGATTCTTTCAAGACTGCAATTTCTGCCGTCTTTATTGTGTCGGCAAGCGTTTACGTCGCAACAAATAGAATTATTGATATCCATAGCAACCTCCTTTGCTTATTATGTCCGAAATTCGATAAAAATATAATTGACATAGTCAAAAAAAAAGTATAGAATAGTAATGCAAGGAGGATTTCGGAATGAAAGTTATTTTACTTGCCGACGTTAAGGGCACGGGCAAAAAGGGCGACGTTTGCGAAGTTAGCGACGGATTTGCAAGAAATATGCTGTTCAAAAAGAACCTTGCCAAGGTTGCTACGAGCGTTGAAGTCAACAGCCTTAAAATCAAAAAGGAAGCCGAGGAATTTCACCGTCGGGAGGAAATCAAACGTCTTACCGAGCTTGCTAAGGAAATCAACGGAAAAACCGTTGCCTGCTTTGTAAAAAGCGGTGAAAACGGCAAAATATTCGGCAGCGTAACCACTCAGGAAGTATCTAACGCTTTAAAAGAAGTCGGCTACGACGTGGATAAAAAGAAAATCGCTCTTAAAGACAGCATCAAACAGCTCGGCGACTACCAGGCGGATATTAAGCTCATAAGCGGAATCCCCTGCAAGATAACCGTAACAGTTAAGTCTCAACAATAATAACATATATATGTAACGCAGTAATGCGTTGCAGTCTGCCGGTTACGCGGCAATTCGGGGTGTGGCGCAGTTTGGTAGCGCGCTTGAATGGGGTTCAAGAGGCCGCAAGTTCGATTCTTGTCACTCCGACCAAAAAAAACAAGTCCGACTAAAAAAAATCGGACTTGTTTTTTTATAAGCTTTTTAATCTGTTTTTGCACGCATATTATTTTCCGTACGGGCCTATGGGGCTCGTTTTTTTATTTTCGTTATGCGTTTTTACCCATCTCGTAGGCTTGTTCGATATATGCCGTTCCCTCGACTGCGCCCTTTTCTTCGAGATTTATCGCCCTGATCACGCCTTTTAACCTGACGTTTTCAAAACAATCTATCCAACCCTGAATATCTTTGACGGCGCCGTCCATTGCGCTTTCGACGTCGTCTGCCGCAGTCGCTAACAGATAAACGTCCCTGAATTTGTTTTTTCTCGGATATAACGGATTGAGTCGGTCGAGAAAAGTCTTTAACTGTCCGCACACCGCATAATAGTAAACGGGCGTTGCGAACGCTATGACGTCTGCATTTTCAAACTGTTGATAAAGTGCGTTCATACCGTCGTTCAAAACGCACTTATCGTGCGTTTTACACTGCATGCAACCCGTGCAAAACTGCAGATTCAGGTCGCGGATAGCTATAAGCTGAACGTCGTTGCCGCAAGAAGCGGCGCCTTGCGCAAATTTCCGAGCCAAGGTTTCTGAGTTGCCGTTTTTTCTCGGCGAACTCGTTACTACTATTATTTTTTTCATATTACCCACACTTAATATAAATTTTTTTCAGTTTTTGCTTTTCAGAAGATTCGGCTGCTACGACTGGATCTTAGCGTGACTTACGCCGAAATTATCTTTCGTTATCACGATTTGTTTATCTATCCTTTCTTTGAGTTGCGGAACGTGCGAAATTATGCCGACAAGGCGGTTGCTCTGACCAAGGTCCGCCAAAGCGTTTAACGCAAGCTCGCAAGAAGCGTCGTCCAGCGAACCGAAGCCTTCGTCAACGAACATCGTATCCAGCTTAACGCCGCCCGCCCGAGCCTGAATTTCATCGGATAAGCCGAGAGCAAGGCAAAGCGAAGCCTTGAACGACTCTCCGCCCGAAAGCGAGCCGACCGCTCTTTCGGAGCCGTTGTAATGATCGACGACGTTCAGGTCCAGACCGCCGGAGCCTTGTAAACCGGCTTTTTTGCGTTTCAGCTCGTACTGACCTGAGCTCATTTGCATAAGACGGACGTTTGCGCGCTCGATTATCCTGTCGAAACAGTGCATCTGAACGTAAGTTTCCAACTCGATTTTTTCCTTACCCGAAAAACTGCCGTTCATCGTTTTGGAAAGGGAGTCAAGCCAGCCGTACTCGTTTTTGAGAGCCGTCAGTTTATCGCAGCAATTTTGCAGATTTTTTAAAACCGTTACGTTGTTTTCAAGTCGGTTATGGCTGCTTTTCGTCTGATTGTACATATCCCGCTTTTTTGATTCCAGCTCGGTTTGTTTGGTTTTTAAAGCGTTTTCGTCGTATATAACGCTTTCTTTAAGTTGGTTTTCAAGCTGTGAAACCGCGCCCTTTAACTCGCTTATTTCTGCCTTTGCCCGTAAACAGCGGTCTTCTTTCAGCTTGAAATCTTCTTGTAAATTTTGCTTTGCGGCTTCTAACTCGTTGATTTTAGCAACGGCTTTCACCTTGCTCTCAAAGCTCAGCTTTTTGATGAGACTTTCGGCGGCGGCTTCGGCGTTTTTATATTCTTTATCGCATAAAAGCAGCTCCTTTTCCTTGTCGGCAAGCCGTTTATCAAGGTCTAAGAGGAATTGCCTTTCAAGCGGAAGGGCTTTATCGACCTTAGCTTTTTTATTTATTTTTTCTTCTTCTTCGGCAATTTTTCCGTTAAGCTCGTCAAGCTCGCCGCTCAGTTTTGACGAAACTTCGGCGCAACGGCTTGCAACCTCGTTAAAGCTGTTAAACTCACAGCCGCTAAACGCACTCTCCGCCTTTAACTTTAAAGCCTTTTTCTTTTCTTCTACGACGCCGTTTAACCTGTTGGCTTCGCCGCTGTATTTTTCCGCTTGCGTCCTTGCGTATTCAAGTCGGGATTCGGCTTCTTTGACTTCGTAAAAGGTCGGCGCGGTTACCGCTTTTTCGGCTAATTTCGGGTGATGCAACGAACCGCAGACGGGACATGCCGAGCCTTCTTCCAGATTTTCAGCAAGTACGCCTGCCCTGTCGTCGAGATAAGCCTTGTTCAGACGATTAAACTCGGCGTTGCATTTTTCCAGCCGTTGGGAGTGCGCGACGTATTCGTTTTTTGCCTGCGTAGCTCTTTTGTTTTCGTCTTTAAGTTTTTCTATATCGGTCGCAATGCTTACGATTTCTCTCAGCCTGTTCCTTATTTCCGTTTGCTCCGATTGCAGCACGGCTTTGCTTGCGCCTGCGTTTTCGAGCTCGGCCTTCAACGACTCCGCACGGGCGACAATTCCGGCCTTTTTATCTCGTTCGGTTTTGATTTCCGCCACCGCCTGCGCAAGAATACCGGAGTTTTTTAAAAGCTCGCTGCGTCTTTTATTCAACTCGTCCAACTCGTCGTATTCGCCGAGCATTGCGCCGATTAAAGCAATTTGCCTGTCGTACTTTTCGATTTCGGTCTGCTCTGCCTTTGCGGCTTCGTATTCGGCTTCCGTCTGTTTTAAACGGCTCGTCGCAACGGCAAGCCCGTTCTTTTTTTCGGCAAGTTCGTTCGATTTTTTATTGTACTCGCCTGCTGCGTTCAACGCCGCCCCATTGAGCGAAATTTCTTCCTCGACCGCTTTAAGTTGCTTTTCCGCACCTTCGTTTGCGGCTTTGTCAAGCTCTATAACGCCGCATATCAGATCCATTATATCCGACGGCGCAAGCTGTCCGTTTTTCGCCCTTTCGACTTCGCTGTAAAGCTCGCAATCTTCATCGCACAAAACGCCTTCTAAGTACTGATTAAAGGATTGCTCCAAGGCTTTTATTCCGTTTGCCAACTCTTTTGATTTCACGGACAACTCGTTTTGCAGCGTCCGATAGTTTGCGGTTTTGAAAATATGCCTCAATATTTCCTGCCTGTCCTTGGTGGACGACTGCAAAAGCTTTCTGAAATCGCCCTGAGCTATCATAGCGATTTTGGAAAACTGTTCCCTGTTTACGCCTATAATCCGCTCTATTGCCGCATTGACTTCGTTTATCTTCGTCACGACCTTGCCGTCGGGATAAGTAAGCTCCGCCGAGGCTTGCGCCGTAGTGAAGCCTTCGCCCTTTGTTTTCAGACGCTCGTAAGAAGGACTGCGCTTTACGGAATAAAATTTTTTACCGTATTCGAAGACAAGCTCGACGTACGTCTGCGTTGCGGGCTCTGCGTATTTGGAGCGCAACATACTTTCTTTTCTGTCGTCGCCGCTGGATTCGCCGAAAAGCGCAAAGCTTACGGCGTCGAAAATTGTGGTTTTGCCTGCGCCCGTTATTCCCGTGATAAGGTAAACGCCGCTTTTTCCGAGCTTGGAAAAATCTATTTCTTCCTTAGCCGCATAAGGTCCGAACGCCGACATCGTAAGTTTTATCGGTCTCATTTTTCCTCACCCCACACGTTTTCTATTATCTGCTTTAAATAATCTCTCTGAGTATCGCTCATCGCTTGGTTGTTTTGCAGTCTGTAAAGCTCCTCGCAAAGCTCCAACGGCTGTTTTTCGGCGTCTGCAGCCGCGCCTTCTATACTTTCGTTGCGAAGCGTCCTTTGATTTTCGTACCTTAATTCCATAACGTTTTCATAAATGCTCCTGAGCTTGCCCTGAGCGTTCAGAACGTCCTGCTCGTCGGTCAGAACTACTCTCAGATACGCATTGCAAAAGGGCTTGTTTTCGTAAAAAGACCTTGCGGTCAGTTCGTCGTACTTACCCTTTATTTCCATAACCTCTCTTAGCGGTTCGAGCGGAACGACTTCCACGCTGAGCTCGCCCTTTTCCTTTAACTCGACTACCGTCACGCTCTTTTTATCGTTCATTTCCGAAAATGAATATTTCAACGGCGTTCCGCAGTATCTGACCTTTTCGGAGCCGACGTTCTGGGCTTTATGGATGTGTCCTAACGCGACGTAATCGAAATCTTTAAAGACTTCGACGTCAACGTTGTCGCTGCCGCCGACGCTTATTTCTTCCGACTCGGAACGGCTTGCGCCCGTTATGAATTGATGGGTTATAAGGACGTTTCTTGCAGTAACGTCTACGTTCATATTTTCTATAGCTACTCTTATCGCGTCGGTATAGCTCGACACGTCGTCTTCCCTGTCGGGGTGAGCTTTTTTCACGTTTACAGGCTTTATAAACGGCAACGCATATACGTTAAGCTCGCCGTACTTATCCGAAAAAGTATAAGGCTTTACGGCTCCGCCGTACACGGGCGACATATACACGCCGCTGTTACTCATTATCCTGCCGCCGAAAGCAATTCTTTCGGCGGAATCGTGATTTCCGCTTACGACGAAAACGCGCTGACGACGCTTGCACAAGCCGACTAAAAATTCGTCGAAAAGCTCTACCGCTTCGGCGGACGGATTTGATTTATCGTAAACGTCGCCTGCGATTATTACGCCGTCGGGCGATACGTTATCGACAATTTCGAGTATTCTGCCGAGAATATACCTTTGATCTTCCGTCAACGAATATTCGTTCCAGCGTTTTCCGAGATGCAGGTCGGAAAGATGAATAAATTTCATATTCTCCCCTTCGTTTCCGTTAAAAACATTTCAATTCTATTTGATATTGTAACAAAAACGGCAGTTGCCGTCAAGGCGGTTTTTTGTTTTTTAATTGAAAAAGACAGGTTTTTGCCTGCCTTTTTATCAGTTTTCCGCGCTTTAATCAGTTTTTATACGAGTGTATCGGAGCAGGAATTCTTCCACCCCTTGAAATAAACCTGTCGGCGTCGCCTTTGCCTACTTCAAGAATTGGCGCGTGACCTAACAAACCGCCGAAATTTACTTCGCCGCTATCCCTGCCTTCGACGGGGATAACCCTTACTGCCGTCGTCTTGTTGTTGATAACTCCTATTGCCGCTTCGTCGGCGATGATTGCGGAAACCGTGCTTGCCGAAGCCGAGCCGGGAATAGCTATCATATCGAGTCCTACCGAGCAGACCGAAGTCATTGCTTCGAGCTTGTCAAGGCTCAAAAATCCGTCCTTCACGGCGTTTATCATACCTATATCTTCGCTGACGGGGATAAACGCTCCGCTGAGTCCGCCTATATGCGAGCTTGCCATCGAACCGCCTTTTTTAACGGCGTCGTTCAGCATTGCAAGGCAAGCCGTCGTACCGTGTACCCCGACGTTGGATAAGCCCATCTCTTCAAGTACCTCGCCGACGGAATCTCCGCAAACGGGCGTGGGCGCAAGACTCAAATCGACGATTCCGAACTCCGCACCGAGCATAGACGCGGCTTCTCTTCCGACAAGCTCGCCCATTCGGGTTATCTTAAACGCCGTGTTCTTTATCGTTTCGCTCATCTTTGCGCAGTCGCAGTCGCCTGCGTTCTTCAACGCCGTTTTAACCACTCCGGGACCTGAAATTCCTACGTTGACGACTTTGTCGCCTTCGCCTACGCCATTGAACGAGCCTGCCATAAACGGGTTGTCTTCCACTGCGTTGGCAAAGATTACAAGCTTTGCGCAGCCTAAGCTGTCGCTATCCTTAGTGAGATACGCCGTCTTTTTTACTATCTCGCCCATAAGCTTGACGGCGTCCATATTTATACCTGCTCTCGTCGAGCCGATATTAACGCTTGCGCATACCCTTTCCGTATTTGCCAGCACCGTAGGAATGGTATCGATAAACTCCCTTTCGAACGGAGCCATCGATTTTTGAACGAGTGCGGTGTATCCGCCGATAAAGTCTATACCGTTTTCCTTTGCGACCTTATCCATAGCTTCGGCAATTTCCACCCAGCTTTTCGACGACGCGCCTATCAGGCTTACGGGCGTCACCGATATACGCTTGTTGACTATCGGTATGCCGTATTTTTGCTGAATATGGTTTGCTACCCTGACAAGGTTGCAACAAGTCTCGCTGAGCTTTGTATAGACGTTTTTAACCGTCTTTTCCTTGCTGTCGGATATGCAGTCGAAAAGACTGATATGCAGCGTTATCGTCCTTATATCGAGATGCTGATCCTTTATCATTAAGATGGTTTCGTATATTTCGTTTACGTTCAGCATAATCTCACCTTAAATCCTGTGCATCAGATTGAAAACGTTTTCGTGCTGTAACCTTATTTCCACGCCCAGCTCTTTTGCAACCTTTTGCAGCTCGCCGTCAACCGTTCCGATATTGTCGTTTTCCTTTAATTTGACCATCATTATCATCGTGAAATATTCGTTCTGCATAATAGTCTGGGAAATATCTTCAATATTGACGTCGAGATTATATAAAACAGCCGATACCTTTGCTATGATACCCGTTCTGTCCTTTCCTAATACCGATACTATCGCTTTCATAATCGTCTCCTTGTTCGTATGCCTTTTTTATATTAAATTGCGATTACTTACTTATTGTCCGCTATCGGTCTTCCCTGAAATACGGCAAGCCGAGCGACTTGGGCGGTTGATTTTCCTTGCTTCCGATAACGCTCGTTATAACGAGAACGATTATCGTTGCGATATACGGGAACATTTTGAATATATACATCCAGCTTCCGGAAACGCGCATAAACAACAAGCCGAGAACGGAAAAGAGTATTGAGCCTAAAATCGCAAGATCGGGCTTCCACAGCGTGAATATGACGAGAGCTATACACAGCCAGCCGAAGCCTTCGGTCGTGGACGGATTTTCCCACGTTCCAATGTATACCAGCGTGTAATACATTCCGCCCATACCCGCGATTGCGCTGCCCGTTAAGATTGCGCCGTATTTATAAGCCGTTACGTTTATACCCGTTGCGTCAGCCGTTTTGGGATCTTCTCCGACCGCTCTTAAATGCAAGCCGAGCCTCGTCCTTTTAAGGACTACAGCCGTCACTATCGCAATTACTATTGCGACGTAAAAAAGCAGATTGTGCGATAAAAATATCTGACCGAACGCACCTAAATCAGCGGCAAACGGCAAACTCTTTTTCGCCGTTGCAACGGCTATTGCCATAACGGGCTTCATTTTTTCGGTAAGGACGAAGTTTTTCATCATCGTCTGCGCAAAGCCTGCGCCGAAGGTGGTCAGGGCAAGTCCCGTAATATTCTGGTTGCACCTTAAAGTTACCGTAATAAACGCATAAATTCCGCCTGCCAACGCGCCGAAAACAAACGCGAACAGAACTGCCGTTATCAAAAGCAGAAGATAATTGGGATTACCGTTAGCCATCTGCGTATAAAGCACCGCTCCCCAGCATCCGCCTGCCGCGCCTACGCACATTACGCCCGGTATGCCGAGATTTAAGTGACCTGCTTTTTCAGTGATTATTTCGCCTACGCACCCCAGAAGATAAACCGCACTTATCGTTATAGCTGAAACTATCAATGATATCATAGTTTATTCTCCTTAACTTCGCTTTTCGTTCCGCCGACGTTTTTACCCGTTTTATCCTTTTTATCCTTTTTATCCTTTCTGAAATTGAATTTCAGCTTGTAATTCAATAAAAAGTCGCAGGCTATGATTATGAAATATACCACGCCCACAACGACGTACACCGAATTGGGATCGTTTAACCCCGCAAAGGAGCCTGCGTAAGTGGTTCCCCTTTGAATAAACGTGATGAACAGACAGGTAACGACCGTCATAATCGGGTTAAACTTTGCAAGCCAAACGGTCATAATGCCCGTAAAGCCCATATTTTTTGCCATACCCGTGCTAATGCTCGTATCCTGAGCCGCCATAAGAAGGAAACCGACGATACCGCATATTGCGCCGGAAATAAGCATAGTTCTGATGATTACAGCCTTATTGTTTATGCCGATATATTTTGCAGTGCTCTCGCTTTCGCCGACGACTGCAATCTCGTAGCCTTGCTTGCTGCGCTTTAAAAACACCGAAATGACAAGCGTTACGACAACCGCTGTCGCTATAAAATATATAAACCTGCTGCCGGGAAGATGCGTCGTCTGAAACACGCTGCTTTGCGATTGTCCTTTATATATCAGCTCGTTGCAAAGATTTATCATCTCGATTGCGATATAGTTCATCATAAGCGTGACGAGCGATTCGTTGGTTCTTAAAAAAGCCTTCAAAATTGCCGGAATCAAACCCCACAGCATTCCGCCGATTACGGCAGAAACGAACATAACCGACAGGACGACGCCCTGCGGCGCATTGCCGTTTCGCATCAGATATCCGCTGAGAAATGCAAACAGGGCGGCTATTAAAACCTGACCGTTTGCGCCGAGGTTCCAGTATTTCATTTTAAACGCCGGCAAAATAGCAAGCGACACGAGCAGTAACAGCGACGTATCGCCGAGCAAGTTCAAAAACGCCGAGCCTTTTGTTACGCCCTGGAAAAAATACCCTAAAACGGTGAACGGATCCTTGGTCTTCGTTCCCGAGATTCCGCATATCGTACAACCGAGAAACAGCGCGACGACCACCGCGACGGCGTATATGATTATCTTTTCTTTAAGCGAAGCGTTGCTTCGGCGAATTATCCTTAAAAAAGGTTCTTTATGCGTTTTTACGTTGTTTTCAGTCTGCATTTTTGTTTTCACCTCTTTCAAAGGACTTTGTCATAAGTAAACCGACTTCTTCCTTAGTCGTCGTTCTCGCGTCGACTATGCCTGTGATTTTACCGCCGCTTATAACCATTATTCTGTCGCAAAGCTCCAGCAATACGTCGAGGTCCTCGCCGACGAAAATAACCGCAACTCCGCTTTGCTTTTCCTGCGTCATAAGGTTATATATGGCGTAGGAGGAGTTAATATCCAGACCTCTTACGGGATACGCCGCCATAAGCACCGACGGCGCAGACGATATTTCCCTGCCGACAAGCACTTTCTGAATATTGCCGCCCGAAAGCTGTCTTACCTTGGTGTGAACGGACGGCGTAAATACTTTAAGCTCATCGACGATACGGTTGGCGACCTCCTCGGGCGTTTTTCTGTCGAGGAATAAGCCCTTGCCGTTTTTATAGCTTCTCAGCATAACGTTATCGGTAATATCCATATTGCCGACAAGTCCCATTCCCAGCCTGTCCTCGGGAATAAACGACAGCCTGACGCCCAGCTCCCTTATCTTTATCGGCTTTTTGCCGATAAGCTGTTCGCTCGGTCCGCCGTGAGGCGGATAATATATAATACTGCTTTCCTGCGAGGTTTTCTGCAAGCCTGCAACGGCTTCGAGAAGCTCTCTCTGACCGCTGCCCGCAATTCCCGCGACGCCTAAAATTTCACCGCTGAACGCTTCGAAAGAAACGTCGTCGAGAACCTTTCTGCCTTCGTGGTTGAATACCGTAAGGGAAGAAACCTCTAACCGCCTGACGGTGTTTTCAGGCTCCGTTCTGTCGATATTGAGCTCCACCTTTTTGCCTACCATCATCTCGGTGAGTTGTTGCTCGTCGGTATCTTTGGTATCGACCGTAGCGATAAACTCGCCCTTTCTCAAAACGGTAACTCTGTCGGATATTTCCAGAACCTCGTTTAATTTATGAGTTATGATGACTATCGATTTACCGTCGTCGCGCATTGCCCTTAGCACGTTGAAAAGCGTTTCGGTTTCCTGCGGAGTCAGAACTGCGGTAGGCTCGTCCAGAATAAGAATATCCGCGCCTCGGAACAATACCTTGACGATTTCGACCGTCTGCTTTTCCGAAACGGACATTTCGTGAACTTTTTTGTCTGGATCTATGATAAAACCGTATTTTTCCTTCATTTCCAAAATACGGGATTTTACTTTTTTAAGATTGAATTTTTCGTTGTTTACGCCGAGAATTACGTTTTGGGTGGCGGTAAAAACGTCTATCAGCTTGAAGTGCTGATGTATCATACCTATTTTGTAAGCGAACGAATCCTTAGGCGATCTTATAACGGCTTCCTTGCCGTCGATTACGATGCTTCCGCTGTCGGGATAGTAAATTCCGGCAAGCATATTCATAAGGGTTGTCTTTCCGCAACCGTTTTCACCAAGAAGCGACAGTATCTCGCCCTTTCTTATATCTATCGACACGTTGTTGTTGGCAACCTTTCCGCCAAACGATTTGGTTATGTTTTTCAGCTCGACTGCTACAGGCTTTTGCAAAGTCGTTGCCCTCCAAGAATAAGTTATAAAATACTTACAAGGCGGAGTATGATTTTACCCCGCCTATAAGTAAATTTGTTAATCTTCGTTAATTATTGAATTATTTCGATACCGTCGATATCAAGTCCGAAATACGGAGCCGAACGGAAATCTGCGTCGCTTTCAGCAACGTAAGTAATACCGTTTTCAGTCTTTACGACGTTCGTGTCAGGTGTAAATGCAGCGTCGGAATCAACGTTTGCTATATATTCGGTAATGTGTGCGCCGTTTACGGTGAACTTGGAGCAATCGAATACTTTAAGCGTGCCGTTGGTCAGCTTTGCTTTTACTTCTTCGATAGCGGCGGCAGTACCCTGAGCCGCAGCAGAACCGAGCTCCGTCAATGCGACTGCGCCGTCTTCGAGCGAACCGATATAGTCGACAGGCAAAGTGCCTTTGCCCAAAGCTTTATCGATCATCATTTCGAAATAAGGGATCCAGTTGATCTTCGAAGAAACGATGAACGTTTTGGGGCAAGCGGTTGCGGTGCTTCCGTTGTAAGAAACGTTAGGAATGTTGCTGTCTTCGCAAGCCGAAGGTGCGCCCATAGAGTCTGCGTGCTGAGAAATGAGCATTGCGCCTGCGCCTATCAATGCGTTTGCGGTTTCTCTTTCAGCAACCTCGTCGTACCAGCTGTTGGTGAATTTAACCTTCATAGTGAGGGTTGAGCCGTCGATCGTATCGGTAACGGATTTTACGCCGAGATAGAAAGCCGTATAACCGGACTTAACTTCTTCGTAAGGCTTAGCGCCGACGTAACCGATAACAAAATCCTTGGTGGTGATGGTGCCTGCGTTGTAAAGCTCTTTAAGCTTCATACCGCCTGCAACGCCTGCAAGGTAACGACCTTCGTAAATAGATGCGAATGCGTTGAAGAAGTTATCGCGCTTTTCGGTGTGAGCCTGCGTTCCCGTTGCGTGGCAGAAAGTAACGTCAGCGTGTTCTTTTGCAGCTCTCAACAAATAGCCTTCGTGGTCGAAGGAATCTGCAAAAACCGCTTTACAGCCCATATTGACGAACTCAATAGCCTTTTCGTAACAGCTGTTGTCTTCATCGATACCCGTTGCGATAATGTATTCGTCTTCGCTAAGTCCCTTGTTTTCGCAAGCCGTCTTGAATGCGTCGATGAAGTTTTTATCGTAGGTTGAGTTTTCGCCGTGCAAACAAATAAGTCCGACAACAGGCGTTGATTTGTTACATCCCGTAAACGTCAGAGCGACTGCGCCGAGACATACGGTAAGCAACACTGCCAGAATCTTTTTCATATAAACCTCCGCTGCCCTTTCGGGCAAATTATTAACCTTTCGTTGTTTATGTAAACGCTATTCGACAAAAGTAATTTTGCCGTCCTTCATTTCCTTTATCCTTGCGAGCGAGAATACGTCGTAGCCTAAGCTGACGAGCTTATCGTATCCGCCCTGGTATGTCTTTTCCACCGCGCAACTTATACCGGCAACCTTTGCGCCCGCCTGATTTACTATGTCGATAAGACCTAAGCAAGCGTTGCCGTTTGCCAGAAAATCGTCCACGATAAGCACTTTGTCGTCGCTTGTCAGGTAGCTTTTTGCCACCATTATCAGATTTTCCGTCCGATGAGTGTAAGAATATACTTTCGAATAATATATATCGTCTGAAAGGTTGAGCGATTTGTGCTTTTTCGCAACGAGCAGATTGCAACCGAATTTCTGCGCAACGAGACAGCTTATTCCTATGCCCGAAGTTTCTACAGTAAGAATTTTATTTACGCCCGCATCTTTATAATGCTCGTAAACTTCCGCTGCAAGCTTATCGAGAAACGTTACTTCTAACTGGTGGTTTAAAAAATTATCAACCTTTAATATATCGCCTTCGAGAACCTTTCCGTCGGCAAGAATTTTTTGTTCGAGCAATCTCATAAATACACCTTCGTAAAAAAGAAAAAGAACAAGTTTGAATAACTTGTCAGCCAATCATCATTTTTTACGCAGCTCTTTCCCAACGGGAAACCTGCGCAAAAGTCAGTCTTGTTCCGTCGCAATTTGGCGTACGAAGTCCCGACGCGCGCCGAAACCTCCGATAACTATGCTCTTATTCTAAACATACGAGGGTTTTTTGTCAAACAAAATCAATCTATAATTATAAATTGTTACAAAATTCGACAAAAAACCAACTCATACGAACGCCTATTTATCGTTCAACATATAACCTATTCCGGCTTCGGTATAAACGTATCGGTTGAGCTTGTCGTAAACGGCTATCTTTTTTCTTACGTTAGCCATATGTACGCGCAGAATCTTCGTGTCTATGCTCGCCGTAGGTCCCCACAGCTCGTGGATTATCTGCCTGTATTCCACCACCCTGCCGACGTTTTTCGCAAGCAACGCTATAATGCGGAACTCGTTCGGAGTCAAGGTTAAGTTGTTGTCGCAAATATACACTCTGTGCTTTAAAAAATCCACCGTCATATCGGCTACCGTTATGCGTTGACTAACCGATATTTCGCCGTTCGGATTCACCGTGAGAGTATGGCGCAGAGCGCAGTTTATCCTTGCCGTCAGCTCGTTTATCCTGACCGGCTTTACAACGTAATCGTCGCAGCCGAGATTAAATGCGTTGACGACGTCCCTTTCGCCACCTCTTTGCGTAACGACTATAATCGGAATCTTCGTCCATTTTCTTACGCTCGATATGACGTACGAACCGTCGCCGTCGCTCAGGTTCAGATCGAGCAGGATAACGTCGGGCATGTGCGAATATATTATTTCGATAGCGTCCTTTGCGCTGTTACAGTTAAGCACGTCGAAGCCGCGCTCCGACAAATGTTTTTTTATGTACGCCTGACTTTCGACGTCTTTATCGGCAATTAAAACTTTATATCTGAAAACGGACATCCGCCACCCCTTTTTCGTTGTTTTCCCCGTTTATAACGGCTTTCTACGACATTATTGTATCACTATTTTTATAAAAAGAAAAACAAAATCAATCGTTTTTAAAATCTTTGCAATAAATTAACATATTATATTGTATAATGTTTATGTTTAAAATGGCGGTGAAGTGCGAATTTTGGATAAAACGCCGAAAAACACCCTTTTTCGTTTCATAATATATAATTATGCGCGAGCGTAATACGCAAGTCGGGCGGAATATATGGTTACGCAGGCGAAAACGTCGCCGTCAGGCATTGCCGCAGTTTTTAAAAATCGAGAACAACAAAATAATATATAAGGAGAAAATGTATGTTCCACAATCAAGCTTGGGTATGGACGATAGTTGCAATCATGGCTGTTTGCTTAGTTGCAGTAGCTTTCATAGTTTTCAACTATTTCCGTATCAAAAAGATGCCGGAAGGAACTGACCGTATGGTTAAGATTTCCGGTATTATCCGTTCCGGTTCAAACGTTTTCTTAAAGAAAGAATTCAAGACCATAGCTATCGTTATAGTAGTTCTGGCTCTTTTGTTCTCACTCTTTATCGAACGTACCGCCGGACTCACGTTCATTTTGGGCGCGGTTATGAGTAGCTGTGTTTGCATTCTCGGAATGAAGAGCGCAACCTACGCCAACGTAAGAACCTCGAACAAAGCCCGCGAATCGCTTAATATCGGTCAGACGGTCAAAGTCGCTCTCACCGGCGGTTCGATAAGCGGTTTAAGCGTTCAGGCTCTCGGTCTTTTAGGTCTTGCTCTCGTCGTTTTACTCGGCGGCGTCGGCGGATACGTTAAAGGCGTCAGCGACAACGCAAGCGTCGGTCTTATTCCCATTGCGGCGCTCGAAACCAACGCTACGGTCATCAGAATAACCTGCTACTCGCTGGGCTGCTCTATCGTAGCTATGTTCAACCGCGTCGCAGGCGGTAACTTTACCAAAGCAGCAGATATTTCTTCGGATATTCTCGCTAAAATCCGTAACGACCTTCCCGAAGACGACTGCCGCGTTCCTAACGTAATCGCAGACTTCATCGGCGACAACGTAAACGACATCGCAGGTAACTGCTCAGACCTTCTCGAAAGCTTCGTTGCTACGATGAGCGCAACATTGATAGTCGTTGCAGGCTTCCTTAACACGGAAAAGAGCTTTGCCTTCAACAGAGCAGGCGTATTGCCGCTCGTTATCGCAGGCATTGGCTTACTCAGCTGCGTAGTCGGAATCGCTTTGGTTTCTATCAAGAAAATGGGCGACAACCCGTCAAAAGAGCTTAACCTTGCTACGTACATATCCGCAGGTCTCACCCTTATCGGCGTAGGCGTTGCTTGCTTCGTTTTGTTCAAAAACTTTACAAACGAGCAATTCACGACTCTCGGCTGGAAGATTAAATGGGCTTCGCCGTGGGTTTGCGCCGTTCTCGGTATCGCAAGCGGCGTTGCTATCGGTCTTATCACCGAATACTACACCAGCGCGGACTATAAGCCTACGAAGAAGATCGCTGAATTCGCTACCGAAGGCGAAGCTTTCGTCGTAACAAAGGGCGACGCAGTAGGTTCACGCTCCTGCCTGTATCCTATCCTTATCATCGGTATTTCGCTGTTGGTATCTCACCTTATCGCAGGTACTTACGGTATCGCAGTAGCTTCTCTCGGTATGCTTTCGTTCGTCGGAACGACCGTTTCTATCGACGCATTCGGTCCTATCGCGGATAACGCAGGCGGACTTGCAGAAAGCTGCCACCTCGACCATCAGGTTCGTGAAATCACCGATAAGCTCGACTCTGTCGGCAACACCACCGCCGCTATCGGCAAGGGCTTTGCTATCGGTTCGGCAGCGTTTGCTACAGTTTCTCTTATCGTTGCTTACGTCGGTAACTATAACATCTTCGGACATCTCGACGTTCCGTATATCAGCAGCGCTCAGGTTATCGCAGGCGCAATCATCGGCGGCGCGCTCATCGAATTCTTCTCGGCTATCCTTACCGATAACACCATCGACGCAGCTAAAGAGCTTGCCGACGTCGGCGACAGACAGATGAGCGATCCCGAAGTTCTTGCAGGAACCAAAGAGCCTAACTACAACGAGCTCGTCGAGCTTGCTACCAAATACGCATTAAAGAAGATGCTCTTCCCGTCTATCCTTGCCGTTGCAATTCCTTTCATCGGCGGTATATTCTTCGGCGTTGACTTCGTTTGCGGTATTTTGGTCGGCGCAACCATCGTCGCTATCCCGAGAGCTATCTTTATGGGTAACTCCGGCGGTGCGTTCGACAATGCTAAGAAGTATATCGAAAGCGGCGCGCTCGAAGGTCACGGAAAAGGCTCGCCTGCTCACAAGGCTGCAGTTACCGGCGACACAATCGGCGACACCCGTAAGGACGTCGTAGGCGTTGCGCTCGATATATTCATCAAGGCTATGTCCACAATAGCAAACACCTTGTTCGTTGTTATTCAGTCTATCCACGGCGCATTGTTCAAATAATCTGCCGTGTAAAAAACATTAAGACGCATTTTAACGGCGTAGCGAAAATTCTCGCTACGCCGTTATTTCGTTTTTTTATACAATTAAAAAATTTTACCAACTCTCTATCGCTTAAAAAGGTTTAAAGCCTACCACTCGGGATCAGATGTAATTTCAGTCACAACATCCGTCGCCGTTTTTAATAATTCTTCATCAACCGTTTCTCCGGCTTCCTTTGCTTGTGATAGAGGCACTTCAAAATTGTCAATAATATAATTGACGATTTCTGCGATATTGTCATCTTCTACCCCTGTATAACCGAGTTCGTTTAAAACGTATTGCTCAATAAAGCTTTCACTTTTTTTTGTTAGTTTTATCATTTTTTCCTCGCATTATCTTATTAAAAGTTTTTGTGTGCAGTCTATTTACCGAAACAACGTTATTGTTTGTAGGATTTATTGCTGTAGTAATTTTATTTCTACTACTCCGACGATACGACTGCCTGCCGAAACCGTCGGTTTTTACCTCTGTCACTTTTATTGGTTTAGTTGTTAAATTGACGTGAACTTCGCCTTTTGTTATTTTTCTACTGTTCATATCATCAACACAATGTTTTGTGATATGAAACTTCCGAACATTATACGGCTTTTGCGGATAAGTATTATCTGCAGATTTTTTATTTCTGCAAAAAAAGCTGAATATGCTCATATAATATCACCTCTTTTATTATTCGTCAAGAAAATTGCGCGCAAAACTTTCTTGCGATTATATTATATCAAAACA
>JBJEVF010000029.1:0-3870 GCA_051884215.1 Christensenellaceae bacterium
ACACGAAGAACGACAGCATCCAATACTTCAGCTGTTCCAATTACAAGACGGATACACGTGGCACCTGTGAAACCCGCCATTATGTCAGGGAAGATGCCATTGCACAAGTGGTGAAAATGGAGCTTCAGTATATGGCAACGCTTCTTGACGAACATGAGGATGAGTTTGCCGAGGCTCTTGAGGAAAAGACCAATGCCGACTCAAACAGGAAAAAGAAGCTCATCGAAGCCGAACTGCAAAAGGCGATTGTCAAAAATGAGCGCGTGGCAAGCTTGTATGAAAAGCTCTATGAGGACAATGCCGAGGGCAAAGTTACCGATGAGTGGTTTTTGCAGTTATCCCACAAATACGAAGTTGAGCGAATGGAGCTAAAAGCTAAGATAGCCGAGTGCAAAGAGCGGTTACGCCGGCTTGCCGAAAACAACCGCAACAAAGAGAATTTTATCTCTGCCGTTCGTAAGTTTATGGAGATGAAAGAACTGACACCTGCCTTGCTTCACGAACTCATAGAACGAATTGAAGTCTACGAAACCGAGGGAACAGGCAAGAATCGGACACAACGGATTTTGATTCATTACCGCTTTGTGGGGTATATCGAAATCTCCGGCGGTGATAGAAAGCGAAACCATACCGCTGAAACAAGAAAAGGCGTAGCTGTTCAATACCTTACAACAAAAACCGAACAGTCGGCATAAAGCCAAGAAAGGAAACCATTATGAAAGCAAGAAAACCATCAGGTCAAATCTTAATCATATTTGAAACGGATTTGTCACAAGCTAAATCTCTTGACGAAGAAAAATTCACGCCCATACAGAAAGCAGTTTACAACAAATTATCGGAAAACCAAAAAGAACAGATTAAACAAGGATATGGTGCGGTATATAGAGATATTGACACCGATACCGAAATTTGCTCGTTCAATATGGATTGCTACAAAGCACCGAGACTACCCGATTATCTTGCAAGATCAATTATAGAATCATGCAGGAAATTCTATTCCGATCCTGAAAATGTTAAGAAGTATGAGGAATGGAAAAAACAGCAAGATGAAGAAGCAAAGACAAAAAGAAATAGAAAAACTTAAATAAAAACACAAAAAGGAGCAGGCGAACCTGCTCCGATACATAACCAAGGAACGAAAATAACGACTTTAACATAAAGAAATCGAGTGCCCATAACTCAAATCCGTTATGAACACTCGATATGGTGCGGATAACAGGACTTGAACCTGCACGAAGTTGCCCCCATTAGAACCTGAATCTAACGCGTCTGCCAATTCCGCCATATCCGCTGATATATATAACTAAGACGGTAATTACATTTTCGCTAAAAACATAATTACGAATCTTACGTTATTGCGTTTGTTTGTCTAAGTATAAATTGATTGTGTCGATCGTTTTTTTACAGTCCGTTTTCTTTTGCTCGGGACAGGCGTTATCATAAAAGTTGACCAGTACCGATTTGATTATTTCCAAAGCTCCGACGTCGCCGTTTTCAAAACTTTTTGCGATCACGGCGTTTATGGCGCAGCCTTTCCTGTAATCCAAAGAAAACGACATCGCTTTATAGATATATTCGCTGCTCTGACTCTCGCCTTCCTTATAAGTCGATAAAACGTAGTGTGTAGCGATAAAATCATAATAATCTGCGCTTAAATTTTTCTCGGTAAAATAATCTACAAGCCCTTCGTCAAGCAAAAACTCCTCGCCGTAATCGTTTAACACCACCTTATCGTCGCATTTGATTGCAATTTTCAGCATATAGTCGCAATTACTAAGACTTTTATCTTTAAGATACGCTTTCTTCGCGTAATAAAGCGCAGTATTATCAAAACCCACGTCCTGACATATCTGACTTATCTTTTGCGGAGCAAACAGCGAAACTGCAAGAACAATCACCGAAAACAGAACGATTACGCCTATAAAAGAGTACCCTGCCACTTTCAGCACAAACTTCTTCATAAAGACCTCGATATCTATATTAGCACAAAAATACAGAATTTACAATACATTTTTATCATATTTTTCATTTTATCAAAAAATGCACCATAAAATATTATCGTCAAAACCAATTATTGAAGGATTTTTTATGAAAAAACTTTTATTCATCGTTTCTATTTTACTCGTTTTTATCGCCGCAACGCTTTCGGGTTGCTCCAAAAATATAGATTTTACAGACAAAATCAGTCAGTTGAGAACTGAAATCTATTACGGAAAAACGGATAATCTTGAAATTTTCGGCTATCTCGAACAACGTGAATGCCCGCTTGCGACCGACGGTAAAGTCGACGCTATGAAAAATTATCTTATCCTTAAAATAGATAACAACGGCACTCTTTCGGGTTCTACGAAAGCAAAGGTCGCGCTTGATAAGGAATACGACGTCGAATTCGATTTCAAGCCGGAAAGAGATTGCTTCGTTTCTACGATTGAAATCGCGACCTTTCCCGACAGTCAGTTCAATATCGTATTCGGTGGCGACGGCGCAAATCCTGTGAACGTCAAACTCGATTTATCGACGCCTGCCGACATGCAAAGCTATAAAAAAGCGTTGACCGCCTGTGAAAAATTCGGCAAGGACGTTTTAACCAACTACGAAACAAATCAGATTTCATACGAGGTGCATATCCGACTCGTCAATTCTCTCGACAACTATTATTGGTACGTCGCGTTCTGCGACATCGAATTCACCCACGCTTATCTTTTGGACGGCAAAAACAATCTGATCTCGCAAAAGAGCATAAAAAACGGCTGACGTACGATTACTTCCCGGTCACCTATATCCGACTTATTCGACAGACAGCGCAAAAACGAACGTCGTTGCGCTGTTTATTTTTGTTCTTTATTTGTTAAATCAGCTGAAAAGTCGGTCTATAAGTCGGTTAAACGAATTATTGCAAGATCGTCTTTAACGTTTCGGAAATCGTCAAGCTATCCCACAGACCGTTTAACGGATTGTATTTATAAATAAAACCCGATATGGGACAAGCCCTTATAGCTTCGTTAAAGCCGATCAAAATTCCGTTGCCGTTGAAAGAATAAGAAAATGAAAACACTACCCATATCAAACCTATCGTCACGGCAAGATTCAGCGCAACTCCCAGAATATTGTCTATCGTCCTTATGACGCCGTCGTCTCTGAGCTTCACGAGCGCGTCTGCAACGTATCTGAACAAGAACATTATCGCAATATAGGCAACCACGAAAGAAATCAAAAATACTATGATTGCAGAAATATAAAAGCTTACCGCCTGACTCGTCGTTCCGATAATTTCAAACAACGAGTTGGTCGAACCGATTAACCGATAGAATACTATCGCAAGGGAGTCCACCGCTCCAAGCCGATAAAACAGCGCAAGCAAGCCCGTTGCGACTACGCCTGCAAGTCCGAGGAATAAAAAATATCCCAAAACGTCGAAACACAGACCTATAAAACCCTTTTTTATGCCCGATATTATTCCCGCTACTATTAGAAATACTATCGCTACGTCCAAAATTATATACATATTACTCCGTGGCATCTATTATTGCCATAACGGCATAGATATAGTCGCAAACACACGCCGTATGCCTTTATTTTTTGAAACTGTCTTTAAGCGAGACGATCTCCGACAAAACCAATTTGCCGTCGATAATCTTTTTGACGTAATAACCGCACCTTAAAAGCTGGAAGCTTTTGCCTTCTTCCGCATCGCCGATATATTTTTCGGCAAAACCGTTATACACGGTTATGCTGTTCTCGTTTATCCTTTCGGAAAAATCCTGACCGGGGTATGAGGCGTCCTTTAAAAGATAATCGTATTTTCTTATCTCGCAAGGCACGTTGTTTTTAGCGTCCACCCAATGTATCGTTCCCTTACACTTAATGGAC
>JBJEVF010000030.1:0-58047 GCA_051884215.1 Christensenellaceae bacterium
TCCATAGCTTAAGCCTTTTATCCACTCGCTCTGCGAGTGGATTTTGTTTTACATATAAAAAAACAAGGCGATGTTCGCCTTGTTTTTTTTGTTGATTTTGAGTTTTAGATTTTGGGAAGATTTGCAAGGCTCTTTGCAATCTCTTCGTCGGTTGGAATATAGTCGGACATAAGCCCGTCGTTATATTTCTGGTAAGCTACCATATCGAAGTAGCCCGTTCCCGTCAAGCCGAATACGATGGTCTTTTCTTCACCGCTTTCCTTGCATTTTAACGCTTCGTCGATAGCGACCTTGATTGCGTGACTGCTTTCGGGCGCAGGCAAAATGCCTTCCACCCTTGCAAAATACTCTGCCGCTTTAAAGACTTCGGTCTGCGCAACGGTAGTAGCTTCCATAAATCCGTCGTGATAAAGCTGAGATAAAACCGAGCTCATACCGTGGTATCTCAACCCCCCGGCATGGTTAGGCGCAGGGATAAAACCGCTACCTAAGGTGTACATTTTCGCAAGCGGACAAACCTTGCCCGTATCGCAGAAATCGTAAGCAAAAGTTCCCCTTGTAAAGCTCGGACAAGACGCAGGCTCAACGGCGATAAATCTATAATCAGCTTCGCCCCTTAATTTTTCGCCCATATAAGGTGAAATCAGACCGCCAAGGTTGGAACCGCCGCCTGCGCAACCGATGATAATATCGGGCTTTACGCCGTATTTATCGAGCGCGGTTTTCGTTTCGAGACCGATAACCGACTGATGCAACAAAACCTGATTAAGCACGCTTCCCAAAACGTATCTATATCCCGGGGTTTTTACGGCTACTTCAACTGCTTCGGAGATAGCGCAACCCAAACTGCCCGTAGTTCCCGGGAATTCCTGCAAAATCTTTCTACCGACCTCCGTTTCGGTCGAAGGCGAAGGAGTAACGTTTGCGCCGTAGGTTCTCATAACCTCTCTGCGGAAAGGCTTTTGTTCGTAGGAAACCTTGACCATATAAACCTTGCAATCGAGTCCCAGATATGCGCACGCCATAGATAAAGCCGTGCCCCACTGTCCTGCGCCGGTTTCGGTTGTTACGCCCTTTAAGCCCTGCTTTTTAGCGTAATACGCCTGAGCTATTGCCGAGTTGAGCTTGTGGCTTCCGCTGGTGTTGTTGCCCTCGAATTTATAATAAATTTTAGCAGGCGTTCCCAGTTGCTTTTCAAGACAATACGCCCTGACAAGCGGTGACGGACGGTACATTTTATAAAAATTGCGAATGTCCTCGGGAATTTCTATATAAGCGTTTTTATCGTCAAGCTCCTGTTCGACAAGCTCGTCGCAAAAGACTGCGCCAAGCTCGCTTGCCGTCATAGGTTTTCCCGTTGCGGGGTTAAGTAACGGCGCAGGCTTATTTTTCATATCCGCACGGACGTTATACCAAGCCTTTGGCATCTCGTTTTCTTCAAGATAGATTTTGTAAGGTATTTCTTTATTCATTTTTCGCATCTCCTAAGCGGTGTAATATTATAGATTTATAATATACTCAAACGCGGCGTTTTGTCAATTATTTTGCGCCGTGCCGTCGGCTAAAATTATCGGTAAAACGCAATATTTTCAATTTGTCGTCAGAGCTACAAAACGCACCGCTATATAATCTTTTCGGCAAAATCGCAAATATCGGCGCAAGCGAATTGATTTATATACTTTTTTTGATTTTCGAGCATCTCGGCGACAAGTTGCTCGTTTCGCAACGAATTCAAAGCCGAAATCAAATCTTCTTCGCAATTCTTTACGGCAATACTCATTTTTCTTTCGTTAAAGAATTTAAGGTTAAGGCTTTCACAGCCCGGTATAGGCGAAACGTGAATGAGCGGAACGCCAATTACGGCAGACTCCGTAGAAGACAGACCGCCCGGCTTTGAGATATAGACGGAGCAAGCCTTCATATAACAAGCAATCTTATCGGTGCTTGTTATCAAAGTTATATTCTCGCTGTCGCCGTAAAGCTTATTCAGCTTGTCGAAAAGCCGTTTGTTGTTTCCGCAAATGGCGATAAGGTAAACTTCGGAATTTTCAGTCATAAATCGGGATATGGTTTTTATGCACTTCTCTATCTGACCTGCGCCAATACTTCCACCCGAGAGCAGAATGTATTTTTTATCGGAATTTAACCCGAGAGTCTCCAAGGCCTCGGAGCGTGAAAGCTGACTTGAAAACGCTTTTTTTACGGGTATTCCGAAAGGCTTGAGCTTTTCTTTGCTTATTCCACGCATTTCAAATTCGTCTAAAAGCTCAAAAGCCGGCACGATATAATAATCGCAGTCGGTCTCCTCGGTGAAGGGAATGCAGGTATAATCGGTGGAAATGAATACCGTTTTGGGGATTTTAACGCCCTTTTTTTTCATATACGTCAATATTTCGGCAGGGAAAACGTGAGGCATAAAAATTACGTCGAAGCTGTTTTTTTCAAGATATTCCTGCATTGTTTTCAGCATTATTTTATTGACGGAGTAAACGGGCGAATGAATGGGCAGTTTGCGGTATTGATTGGCAACGCCATATAGAGCGCCGAAAAGGTGCGGCGTGCGTTGAGCTATGCCGATATAACAGTCGCCGACCTTTTTATCGACGTTTTTCCCGATTAGCGAATAAGGATCGAGCATGGTCGCATTATGTCCGCGACGGATAAGCTCTTCCATTACGGCATAGCCTGCGGAATTATGTCCGCCGCCCGTGCTACAAGACAAAATCAACGCATCCATAAAAACTTTACTTTAAACTCTCCTTTTTCTTCTTTACTCGTCAACATTTTGATAATCGTCAGCGCTAAAATAATCGCAAACGCCATAATATAAGCCACGTCTACCCTGAAAAACAACATAGATATGCCCGTAAATGCGTATGAAGCTATGGTTCTGTAATAATGGTCGGTGATGATAACTCCCAGCGAGAAAAACACAAAGAAAAACGCAAGCAACGCAACGGGCGCAATTTTTGGCAACAGTCCCAAAAGACAACCGAACGTAGTAGCTATTCCCTTCCCGCCACGGAAATTGAAAAATACGGGGAAAATATGTCCCACGACGGGCATAGCGATGATTAAAGGAAACGCAAAAGTCGGAACGCCGAATCTCTTATATAAAAAAACAGGCAAAAATCCCTTGGATAAATCGCATATCAAGGTCAGAATTCCGCATAGCACTCCGCCGTTTAAGAATGCGTTGGTCGTGCCGGGGTTTGCGTCTTTGGTGTTTTCGGTTACGTCTGAGCTACGAAGCGCCTTGCACCATATTCTGGCAAACAAAACGCTTCCGAGTAAGTAACCCGATATAATAAAAAACAGGTCCTTTAACATCTTTTGCCGTATTTCACCTTTTCTTTGGTTTTTCAGTAGATTAACGTTAATTGCGTTAGTCAGATATAAATATTTATTATAATATAATACTACTAAAACCCTGCGGTGTCAATATAAATTAAATATAAAAACCACCGAAAAGATTTTACAATTTCCGCTAAAACAAAACTAAATCTCCACCGCTAAAACAGGCGATATTTCCATAACCTTTGCAAAAAAACCACCAAATAACCGCCTTATAGCCGAGCTTATTGTGGGTTATATTCTTTTTAGCCTTTATAATTAACTGAAAATTCGCAACAAAATACCGAGATTGAATTTTTTTCAACCTCGGTCTTTGTTATGCGGTTTGTTAAAGTTTATTATTAACTGCGTTTCCAATAGTAATTATAATATGTTGACGTTAAATAAGTTGCCGCAGTTGACGGATTTGATAAATCATCGCTTGAAATGGTTGTTCCGCTTGTTGCCTTTGAAACCCACCAGCCATTAGGATTTTCAAAAGTTACACTTGTTAATCCACTGCAACTTTCGAATGCATATTTACCAATGCTGGTTACGCTGTATGGTATTGTTATACTTGTTAATCCACTGCAATTATAGAACGCATAAGAACCAATGCTGTTGACGCTGTTTCCTATCGTTACGCTTGTTAATCCACTGCAACCATAGAACGCACCTTCTCCAATGCTTGTTACACTGTTTGGAATCGTTATGCTTGTTAATACACTGCAATATTCGAACGCAGAATCACCAATACTTGTTACACTGTTTGGTATCGTTATACTTGTTAATCCACTGCATTTATAGAACGCAGAATCACCAATGCTTGTTACGCTGTATGGTATTGTTATACTTGTTAATCCACTGCAACCATAGAACGCATAATCACCAATGCTTGTTACACTGTTTCCTATCGTTACGCTTGTTAATCCACTGCAATTCCAGAACGTAGTACCACCAATGCCTGTTACACCGTTTCCTATCGTTATACTTGTTAATCCACTGCAACCTGAGAAAGCAGAAGAATGAATAAACTTAGTTGCAGAATTTATTTCACAAGAAGTAATATCAGTCGATTTTGCCTTGATTAAAACGAGATAAGGATTTTCTTGATTTCCTATATAATATGCGTTATCGTATTCATTATATTTAAGATTACCGCAATCAAAGAACGCATAATCACCAATGCTTGTTACACTATTTGGTATCGTTATACTTGTTAATCCACTGCAACTAAAGAACGCATTAGTTCCAATGCTTGTTACACTGTTTGGTATATATACACTTGTTAATCCCCTGCAATTATAGAACGCAAAACCACCAATGCATGTTACTGGTTTTTCGTTATAACTTGACGGAATTACGATTTCAGTCGGAAGATTTGTTTTATCTTTAACTATTATCTCATACGTATTATCTAATAGTAGCGTAAACGTAAAATATTCTGCCGGCGTTGTATCTTTTTCATAACCACAAACAGAACAAACGTTATTAACAAAATTATGTGCCGATTTATCGCTTATTTCAATCGTATGTTGACAAGTAGCCTTATGCCAATGGTAATCGGAATCATAAGACCATAGGTCGGAATAAGTATGCTTATGTGCACTGCTACTATCTTCAACCGAACTTGAGCTTCCGTCTTGACTGCTACTCGTAGAATTTTCAACGCCTGAGCCTGAATTACTTGAATTTGAGCCTTCAACGCTTGAGCTTGACTCGGTTTGTGAATTAGACGAGCTTGTTTCGGGGGAATCTTTTTCACCGCAAGCCGTCAAAAATAGCGTTGTTGATATAACGAAAGTTAAACTCAACAATACTAACGCAAATTTTTTCATAAAATTCTCCTTTGTTTTATTTATTTTCGAATTTTTTATTATTTTAACAATACTTGGTTTTTAGCGTTATCGTGCTGTTTTTATGCTACGAAAACGTTTTTTATTAAAAAGCATTATTTCGGTTCAACAGTTTAAACAAACACCTCTTAGCGTATAATTATCTAATTAGGTAATTATAATTATAATACACCTTTTTAGGTATGTCAAGTATCTGATTAGATATTTGTGTTATCATTTTTTCAGGTTATGAATTGAGGTTGGAAATTATGTTCACTGAAATATTTAACGATTTATTAAACGAAAAAAGTCTTAATCGAAAACAATTCGCAGAGCAAAGCGGTATTCCATATACTACGATAATCGGCTGGACGGCGCACAACAGACTACCCGATTATACGGCTCTTAATAAAATTGCCGATTTTTTTAATTGCTCGGTCGATTATTTAATGGGCAGGCAGGATAGCTTGATAAACCTCGAGGTGCCGACGCCTCAGTTTTATATCGAACAGGATTTATTGAGAAATTTCCGCAAGCTTAGTTTTGAAAACAAAGACCTAATTTTAGCCCTTATTAAAGCCTTAAACAAATCAAATTAAAGTTTCAAACAAAAATGATTGTTCATCACCGAAAAAAAATCATAATAAGCATCGAAAAAAGCCAAGGGGTATTCCTTGGCTTTTAAAATTTTATTGAATTTATATCGTTAATTTAATGAAAAATTTCAATTATCCCCGTATATAAGACGGTTATTGAGTGATTTTTTATATATTCGTTAAGCTTAATTATAATAACTTCTTTTCACTTTCGGCTGTTTTTTTGCTTAATTTTGATAGAATTCTTGGGCTCATTATATATAATTTAAGGTATAAATATTGATTTTTTTGGGAAATAGTGTTATTATAAAGGCGTGGAATAACTTAATATTTATAATTTATGGCAAGATACACATACTATCGGTAGTTGTGTATTCATTTTTCGTGTTACAAAGTATCTTGTCATAAGATTGCGTTAAGTTGTTCCACAAACAATGCGAGAATGATACATGCTATATGTGTCATCTTGCAAAAGGTGGCACATTTTATATGAATACGACTTGCTGTTTTATAGGTCACAGAAAAATAGAAAATATCGAGAGCGTTAAACGCCTGTTAAAACAAGTTATCGTGAGACTTTTAGATAAAGGCGTTACTACGTTTTTCTTCGGCAGTATGAGTGATTTCGACGACTTATCCTGGCAAGTCGTTACCGAACTGAAAGAAACTTATTCTTTAATTAAAAGAGTTTACGTCAGGTCCGATTACCAATATATAGACCAACCTTATCTCGATTATCTGCTTGAATATTACGAAGAAACGTATTTTCCACCAAAATTAGAAAATGCAGGCAAATGCTCTTACGTTGAACGCAACTATGAGATGATTGATAAATCTACGTATTGCGTATTCTATTACAACAAGAATTACGTTCCGCCGTTTAAGCGAAAAGCCAAACGCAATGCCTTACCTCCATCAAGAAGAAATAGCGGAACAAAGATCGCTTACGAATACGCAACAAAAAATAAAAAAATAATTATAAATTTAAGTGAATTATAAACTTAGCTCAATACTTAGATAAAAAATTCGTAAAATCTAAATAAGCGATATTATCAAAAAAAGCCAAGGGGTATTCCTTGGCTTTTAAAATTTTATTGAATTTATATCGTAAATTTAATGAAAAATTTCAATTATCCCCGTCTATAAGACGGTTATTGAGTGATTTTAGATATTTTCCAGCTTTATATCAGCTTGATAATTTCGGTTAATTTACCCGTTTGTCGCAATAGGCGCACCTTAAAATATTAACGTCGCTTTCGGCGTGTTTGGTAACGCTTTCAAGCTCTTGTTCGGTCTGGGTTATGCAACGGGGATTGTTGCATTTATACTCGCCGTAAATTAAGCCTTCACCGCTGATAAGCGGTTGTTTTTCTTTAATTTTCGCTTCTTCGAGAAGCTTTAAAATCAGCGCCATACGCATATATTTGCCGTTAAGAGCCTGTTTGAAATAACAAGCTCTCGGATCGGAATCGACGTCAACGCTTATTTCGTTTACTCTCGGCAACGGATGCAGAACGATAGTATCGGCTTTGGCTTTTTGCAGTTTTGCTTTGGTTAAAACGTATCTGTCTTTGAGCCGTCTATATTCGTCAATATCCGAAAAACGCTCTTGCTGAACCCTTGTCATATAAAGGACGTCAAGCTCCTTTAAAGAACCTTCGAGGTCGCCCGTTTCGGTATAATCCATATTGTTTCTTTCAAGGACGTCGTGCTTGACGTAGCTCGGAATTTTCAACTCGTCGGGCGAGATCAGCACGACTTTTATGTTTTTATATCTCGAAAGCGCGCCGAGCAACGAATGAACGGTTCTTCCGTATTTTAAATCACCGCAAAAGCCGACGGTCAGGTTATCCAGCCTGCCTTTTTCTATCTTTATCGTCAAAAGGTCCGCAAGCGTTTGCGTGGGGTGCTTGTGCTGTCCGTCACCGGCGTTTATAACGGGCACGTCTGCATTGATTGCGGCAACTAACGGCGCACCGTCCTCAGGGTGACGCATAGCGATAATATCGGCATAACAGCTGATTACCCTTGCGGTATCGGCAACGCTTTCGCCCTTTGCGGCTGACGAGCTGTTTGCCGAAGAAAAACCTATAACGTTTCCGCCAAGCTCCATCATTGCCGCTTCAAAGCTCAGCCTCGTTCTCGTTGACGGCTCGAAAAACAGCGTCGCAAGCTTTTTGCCCTTGCACATTTGACTGTATTTTTCGGGGTTTTGCGAAATATCGACCGCCGTTTGCAGTAACTCGTTAAGTTCTTCAACCGAAAAATCGGTTATATCTATAAGACTTCTCACGTTGACACCTTAATTTTTTTAAATTATTTGAAATTACTTTATCCAGCTTTCGTCGCTCGGATTGTTCCTGAAAGCTATCAGCCTTGCTACGTCTTCCTTAGCGATGTATCCTTCGTCTGAAGCCGTTTGGCTTATCACGTCGAAATTGGTGAGCGAAACGTTCTTAACGTTAGCTTCTTCAAGCCTTTTAAGACCTTTTTGCATACCGTAAGTGAATATGCTTACGACGCCTAAAACTTCGGCTCCGAACTCCCTTAAAACGTTGACGACCTCGATAACGCTGCCGCCCGTCGAAATAAGGTCTTCAACGACGACGACCTTCTGTCCCTTTTCCAGCTTGCCTTCGATCTGGTTCTGCCTGCCGTGATCCTTTGCGCCCGACCTTACGTAGCCCATAGGAAGTCCCATAATGTGCGCCGTTATCGCTGCGTGAGCAATACCTGCCGTCGAGGTGCCCATAAGCACTTCTACTTCGGGATAGTTAGCCTTTATAGTTTCGGCAAGGGCGTTTTCTACGTCGTTTCTGACTTCGGGCGAAGTCAAAGTCAGTCTGTTATCGCAATAGACCGGGCTTTTAATTCCGCTTGCCCAGATAAACGGTTCTTGCGGACGGAAAAACACCGCCTTTATCTTCAATAAATCTTTGGCAATAAGCTTTTCAATATCTTTCATAAACATTATCCTTTATCGTTTTTATTTAATATTTTTGCTGCTTTCAATCTTTTAGCGCAATCAGCCTAAAAATTCTTTAAGGCATCTTTCGTAAGCCAAAACGGGGTTTTCGGCTTGGGTAACAGGTCTGCCGACGACGATATAATCGGAGCCTAACTCCCTTGCTTTTTCAGGCGTGGTGACTCGCTTCTGATCTCCTACGTCCCCATCGGCAAACCTTACGCCGGGGGTTACGGTGATAAAGTCTTTTCCGCATACCGAATGGACTTTTCCTGCTTCGAGCGGTGAACACACGACTCCGTCAAGCCCTGCAATTTCAGCATTTTTGGCATAGTGCATTACCACTTGGTCGATAGGCTTATCTATCAACAAATCTTTTCTCATACTCTCCTCGTCGGTTGAAGTGAGCTGAGTTACCGCAATAAGTATCGGGCGTGTTCCGTCCGGCCTTGTCAAGCCTTCGAGAGCCGATTTCATCATATTTATCGTTCCGCTTGCGTGAAGATTGCACATATCGACTTCTAACCTCGAAAGCACCGCCATAGATTTTTTTACGGTGTTGGGAATATCGTGGAGCTTTAAGTCGAGGAATATTTTATGCCCCCTCTTTTTGATTTCACGGACAATTTCCGGACCTTCGGCATAATATAATTCCATTCCGATCTTAACGAAAGGCTTTTTATCGGTAAACTTATCCAAAAATTCAAAAACCTTTTCCTTGCTGTCAAAGTCGCATGCGATTATTACGTCTTTTGCCATTACTTAGCTCCTCCTATTATTTCTTTCAACGAGTTTATTTTGTATTTTTCCATAACCTGCGGTAAATCTTCTATGATTTCCTTGCAGATATACGGGTTGATAAGGTTCGCCGCACCGACTTCTACGCAGGTTGCGCCGGCAAGCATCATTTCAATTACGTTTTCCGCACTGCTGACTCCGCCGATTCCTATCACGGGAACGGATACGGCGTTTGCGACCTGATAAACCATTCTCACCGCTACGGGGAAAATCGCATCGCCTGAAAATCCGCCCATCTTGTTTGCAATTACGGGCTTTTTGGTTCTTAAATCTATGCGCATTCCAAGCAAAGTGTTAATCAGACTTATAGCGTCGGCTCCGCTGTCCTCACAGGCTTTTGCGATGGATACTATATCGGTAACGTTAGGCGATAATTTCATAATAATCGGCTTATAGGTCACCTTTTTGACGGCTTTAACCACTTCGGAAACGGCTTTTACGTCTGTTCCGAAGCTCATTCCACCGCCGTGCACGTTAGGGCAACTGACGTTTACTTCCAGCCAGCCTACCTCGTCGCATGCGCCGAGCTTTTCGCAGGTATATGCGTAATCTTCCACCGAAAAACCGCTTACGTTTGCCATTACTTTTTTATTGAAACAGCTTCTCAGCTTGGGCAATTCTTCATTGATTACAGCCTCTACGCCCGGATTTTGCAAGCCGACGGTGTTTATCATACCGGCGGTGCATTCGGCTATTCTCGGCGTGGGGTTGCCGAACCGTTTTTCTCTGGTCGTTCCCTTAAAGGAAAACGTGCCTAATATATTTATATCGTAAAGCTCGGCAAACTCATAACCGTAACCAAAAGTTCCGCTTGCCGGAATAACGGGATTATCAAGCGTTATCCCGCATAAATCGACTTTCATTTCTGCCATATTATCTCTCCCTTATTAAGCACGGGACCGTCCTTGCAGATTCGCTTGTTTCCGTATAACGTCTTGCAGGAACAACCCATACATGCACCGAAACCGCAGCCCATACGCTCCTCAAAGCTGAACTCGCCGTCAGTTTTTGATGCGTTATATACGGCTTTAAGCATAGGCTCGGGTCCGCAGGTGTAAAAATAAGAATAATCGAGCCCTTTCATAGCGTCGGTGACAAAGCCTTTAACGCCCACGCTTCCGTCGGCGGTAGCTACTATCGTCTTTGCGCCAAGCTCACGGAATTCCTTTTGGTAAAAGACCTCGTCTTTTTTATTAAAACCTATGAGAACCGTCACCGAGGCGCCTTTTTCTATCAAACGCTTCGCCAGATAGTATAGCGGCGGAACGCCTACTCCGCCACCTATCAGCAACGGCTTATCACCCGATTTCGTAAGGTTATAGCCGTTGCCTAAGCCGGTGAGAATATCAAGCTTACCGCTTAGCCTTTTCGAAAGAATTTCAGTGCCTTTGCCGACTACTTTATAAATTATCGTCACGACTCCGTCTTGAACGTCGCAAACCGATATGGGACGGCGTAAAAACAAACCGTCTATTTTTATGTTTATAAATTGTCCGCAAGCCGTGATATGCGATACGTCGCCAATAAGTTCCATTTTGTAAACGTCACGGGCGATGCGGGTATTTGATAAAATTTCAAATAGGCTTTGTTTCATTTTTTATTTCCTTTTTGCCGAATTTTGCAATAGATCAGGAATCTATCGTCGAAATGCAAATCGTGGTTTCTTCCAATACGTCGAGCAACGTTTTGACGGTATCTATCGCCGTGAAGATGGTAACGTTGTTTTCGATAGCCAATCTGCGGATTTCGTAACCGTCGAGCGAGGTGGAATCGGTGCTTTCGATATTTCTCGTATTGATTATATACGCAAGATGACCTTGTCTTATTGCGTTGGGTATTTCGTCGCTTCCGTCGCTGATCTTTTTGAGAACGTGCGTTCTTATGCCGTTCTTTTTGAGGAACATACCCGTTCCGTGCGTAGCCTGAATATTGAAGCCGAGATTATAAAATCTTCTGATGAGCGGCAAAACCTCGTCCTTATCCTTATCGGCAACCGTAACGAATACCGTGCCGTAATTCTGAAGCTTCATACCCGAAGCCTGCAACGCTTTATAGAACGCTCTATACAGCTTGTCGTCGTAACCGATAGCTTCGCCCGTCGATTTCATTTCAGGCGAAAGATATGCGTCGATACCCCTTATTTTATTGAATGAGAACACAGGAACTTTTACGTACCAACGCTTCTTTTCCGTCGGGTAAATATCGAATATTCCCTGTTCTTTGAGGCTCTTACCTAAAATGACTTCGGTAGCAATATCGGCAAGCGAATAGCCCGTTGCTTTCGAAAGGAAGGGAACCGTTCTTGAAGAACGTGGATTTACTTCGATAATGTAAACGTTATCGTCCTTATCTACGATAAACTGAATGTTGTATAAACCTATAATGCCGATACCGAGACCGAGCTTCTTTGCGTACTGTAAAATTATTCCCTTAACCTTGTCGGATATGCTGAAAGTCGGATAAACGCTTATCGAGTCGCCAGAATGGATACCCGTTCTTTCGACAAGCTCCATAATGCCCGGAACGAAAACGTCGCGTCCGTCGCAAATAGCGTCGACCTCGACTTCTTTTCCGACGATATATTTATCTACCAGAACAGGCTTATCGACGTCGATTTCAACAGCCGTTTTCAGGTAATGCTTTAATTGTGACTCGTCGCCTACTATCTGCATAGCCCTTCCGCCGAGAACGAAGCTCGGACGAACAAGCACGGGATAGCCTATCTCCTTTGCGGCTTTAACGCCGTCCTCTATCTTGGTTACAGCCTTGCCCTTGGGTTGCGGTATGTTGAGATCCTTTAAAATCTTTTCGAAAGAATCCCTGTTTTCGGCGCGCTCTATCGCCTGACAATCGGTGCCGATAATCTTTACGCCCCTTTCCATAAGCGGCTCGGCAAGATTGATTGCGGTCTGTCCGCCAAGCGAAGCGATAACGCCTTCGGGCTTTTCGAACTCGATGATGTTCATTACGTCTTCAGGAGTCAACGGTTCGAAATAAAGCTTGTCGGCAGTCGTATAATCGGTGGATACCGTTTCGGGGTTATTATTGACGATAATCGCCTCATAGCCCGACTTTTTGATAGTCGTAACTGCGTGAACGGTGGAATAATCGAACTCTACGCCCTGACCGATACGGATAGGTCCCGCACCGAGAACGACGATTTTTTTCTTATCGCCCATACGCACTTCGTTCTTGCCAAAATACGAAGAATAGAAATACGGAATGTATGCGTTTGTGTGGCAGGTATCAACCATTTTGAAGTATGGGAAAATGCCGTTGGCTTTTCTCATATTGAAAACTTCTATTTCGGGAACGCCCCACAGCTTTGCTATATATTTATCCGAAAAACCGATCTTTTTTGATTCGAGTAATACCGACTTATCCATTTTGTTTTCGGCGATAACCTTTTCCTGCTCGATAATCTTTTTAATCTCTTCGAGGAAAAGCTCGGTAATCATCGTTACGTTGTGAACTTCCTCAACGGAAACGCCCCTTCTTAACAGCTCGCTGACGGCAAACAATCCGTCGTCACGGAAGCTCTTTAAGTAGTCGATTATCTCCTCGGTTGCCATCTTGTCAAACTTGGACATATAAAAATGACAAACGCCGATTTCCAGCGACCTTACGGATTTGAGCATACACTCTGAAAGCGTGCTGCCGATACCCATAACCTCGCCCGTCGCTTTCATCTGCGTGCCTAAAACGTTGGAAGCCTGAGTAAACTTATCGAACGGGAAGCGCGGGAATTTAGCTACAACGTAATCGAGCGACGGCTCGAATGCCGCAGTAGTGTTTGCAATCGTGATTTCATCTAACGTCATACCTACGGCTATCTTTGCCGTAACCCTTGCGATAGGATATCCGCTCGCCTTTGAAGCAAGCGCAGAAGAACGGGATACTCTGGGATTGACTTCTATGAGATAATACTCGCTCGAATTCGGGTTCAATGCAAACTGAACGTTGCAACCGCCTTCGATCTTTAAAGCTTTTATAATCTTTATTGCGCTGTCGTTGAGCATTTTAAGGTCGTGCTCGTTGAGCGACATAATAGGCGCAACGACGGCGGAGTCGCCCGTATGAACGCCTACGGGATCGATATTTTCCATACCGCAGATGGTGATTGCCTTATCCGTAGAGTCGCGCATTACCTCGAACTCTATCTCTTTATAGCCCTTGACGCTCTTTTCGATAAGAACCTGATGAACGGGAGAAAGCTTAAACGCATTCAAACCGATTTCTATAAGTTCTTCTTCGTTTTCGGCAAAGCCGCCGCCTGTTCCGCCGAGCGTAAACGCAGGGCGCAAAACTACGGGGTAACCGATTTCGAGCGCGGCTTTTTTAGCTTCTTCGATGGAATAAGTAATTTCAGAAGGTATTACAGGCTCGCCGATGGACTGACAAAGCTCCTTGAAAAGCTCTCTGTCCTCGGCTTTTTCGATGCTCTCGCTACTCGTTCCCAAAAGACGAACTCCGCATTCTTTAAGCACGCCTTTTTTATCGAGCTGCATAGCAAGGTTGAGTCCCGTCTGTCCGCCGATACCGGGAACTATTGCGTCGGGACGCTCGTATCTCAAAATTTTCGCAACGTATTCCAACGTCAGCGGTTCCATATAAACCTTATCGGCAATGGAAGTATCAGTCATAATTGTTGCAGGGTTGGAATTCACCAAAATTACGTTGTAGCCTTCTTCCTTTAAAGCAAGGCATGCCTGAGTGCCTGCGTAGTCAAACTCCGCAGCCTGACCTATAACGATAGGTCCGGAACCGATAATCAGTATCTTTTTAAGATCCTTTCTTTTAGCCATAATAACTCCTTAGACTCCTTAGTTACGTTAAAAATTTGTTTAAAACTTTTTATATACGATTTTACCGTTCTTTACCGTTGCGATACACTCGCCGTAAACGGAAACGCCTTCAAACGGCGTACTGCGTCCCATCGATAAAAACTTGTTGCCGTCAATCCGATAGTTTGCGCCCAAATCCCACACGCAATAATCGTTATCGGAAGGAATATTGAAACGCTTTTCGGGATTCACCGTCAACAGTTCTATTATTTTTTCCAGGCTGACGACGTTGGTTTTAACAAGCTTAGTGTATAAAATCGGGAAAGCCGTCTCTATTCCTACGACGCCCATAAGGCTGTTTTTCAGCCCCCTTGATTTTTCTTCAAGACTGTGCGGCGCGTGGTCGGTTGCTATCATATCCACCGTTCCGTCGAGCAAGCCCTCGATAAGCGCCAGCCTGTCGCTTTCGCTCCTTATAGGCGGATTCATTTTGAATCTGCCGTCATCTTGAAGCATAGTATCGTTCATCGTAAGATAGTGCGGAGCCGTCTCGCAGGTTACGTCAACGCCGTCTTTCTTAGCCTGCCTTATTATTTCGACGCTTTCCTTCGTCGAAACGTGGCAGACGTGATATTTTACGCCCGTTTCCTTGGCAAGCTCCAAATCCCTTTCAACCTGTTTCCATTCGCTTGCGGAGCTTATTCCACGGTGACCGTTAAGTTTTGCGTATTCGCCGTCGTGAATATATCCGCCGTTCAACAACGAATTATCCTCGCAGTGAGCGACTATTATTTTATCCAACCGTTTGGCTTTGAGCATAGCCGATTTCATCATAACTTTTGACTGAACGCCCCTGCCGTCGTCGGAATAGCCTGCAACGTAAGGCGCCATATCTTCCATATCCGAAAGCGTTTCGCCCTTTTCGCCCTTGGTTATAGAGCCGAGCGGATAAACGCCGATAACGGCGTCTTTATCGATTATATCCAACTGCGCTTTAAGGTTTTCAAGCGTATCGGGAACGGGGTTGAGATTGGGCATAGTCACGACCGACGTGTATCCGCCGCGAGCCGCCGCCATACTGCCCGTTTTTATCGTTTCTTTGTAAAAAAAACCCGGTTCTCTGAAATGCACGTGCACGTCGCAAAAACCGGAAAAAATATAACAATTATCTAAATCGACAGAAAAACGAGAAAAATCTACCCCTGAACTCTTAATCGTTTCGATTACTTTTTGATTGTTAGCGAGTTTTTCGAAGTATTTCATATAATTCCCTTTAACTTGCCGGGCATTTTACATAAAAAAGGCTCACCGATAATTTAAGTGAGTACGCCCGTTGAGGCAAGAGTTTGTCCTTAATACGATTTTATACTTTATATATTCTATCATATATTAACTTTTATTGTCAACTCATTTATTGCGCTTTTACACCTTTTTTCACGGCTTTTCAACCGAGACGATTTTTATTGAAATTACCTGAAAAAAAGAAAGACCGCCTTAAATACGGCTTAAAAAAGTCAGCGTATAAGGCGGTTATCGGCTATTAAGTCATTTTTTCCTGCTTAACCTTATGATCTATAATATGGCGTTTTGAAAGCTCTGAATGAATATCTTCGAGAGAAATTCCCTGCTCTATCATAAGCACCATAACGTGGTAACACAAATCGGCGATTTCGTAAATCGTTTCCTTTTTATCTTCGGCTTTTGCGGCGATGATTACTTCGGTGCATTCCTCGCCGACTTTTTTGAGAATTTTGTCCAAGCCCTTTTCAAAGAGATAGCTCGTGTACGAGCCTTCCTTTTTGTTTTCCTTTCTGCCTTTGAGCATTTCGAAAAGACCGTCGTAAGAAAAATCCTTCAATTCCTCGCTTGCATAGATAACGTCGTTAAAGCAGGAATCTGTGCCTTTATGACAGCTTGGTCCGTCCTTTTTGACGGAAATCACCAGCGCATCTAAATCGCAGTCTGCCGTAATAGATACGATATGCTGATAGTTTCCGCTCGTTTCGCCCTTTAACCAAAGGCAATTTCTCGAACGGCTGTAAAAACAGGTCAGCCCCTTTTCCATCGAAATTTTAAGACTTTCTTTATTCATATACGCAAGAGTCAGAACCTTTTTGGTAACGTTATCTACGACTATTGCGGGGATGAGTCCTTTTTCGTCAAATTTAAGATTTTCTATTTCTATCATTTTACCAACCTCACGGGTATATTATTTTCTTTCAAGGTATTTTTAAGATCGGCAATATCTATCTCTCCGAAATGAAATACCGACGCGGCAAGTCCTGCGTCAACGCCGTTTACCGACTGAAACAGCCTGACGAAATCCTGCTTGCAGCCTGCTCCGCCCGAAGCTATAACGGGCACGTCAACGATTTTACACACCCTTTCGAGCATCTCTATATCGAACCCGTTCTTTACGCCGTCGGTATCGATGGAATTTAACACAACCTCCCCTGCGCCCATATCTACGCAACGCTTTATCCATTCGACGCCGTCCATTCCCGTATCAATCCTGCCGCCGTTCATAAACAAGTGAAAGGAGCCTTCAACACGTTTAACGTCGGCAGATAACACCACGCATTGACTGCCGTATCTCAAAGCCGCCTGCCTTATAAGCTCGGGATTTTTGATTGCGCCTGAATTAACGCTTACCTTATCTGCTCCGCACTTTAAAACCCTGTCGAAATCGTCGAGTGCGTTTATGCCGCCTCCTACCGTCAGCGGAATGAAAATGGTTTCGGCAACCTCGGTCAGAATATCGGTAAACAGCTTCCTTCCTTCGCTCGAAGCCGTAATATCGTAAAAAACAAGCTCGTCCGCGCCGTTATCGCTATAATACTTTGCAAGCTCGACGGGATTGGATACGTCTCTTAACCCGTCGAAATTCACGCCCTTGACGACGCGTCCGTTGCGGACGTCAAGACAAGGTATTATCCTTTTTGTCAACATTTTGCCACCTTTATCGCCTGAGACAAATCTATCGCGCCCAGATAATACGCCTTCCCGACGATTGCGCCGTATATATTGAGCTCCTTTAAAGCCGAAATATCGTCTATCGAAGATACTCCGCCAGACGCGATAATATTCATATCGAACCTTTCTTTCAACTGTCTGTAAAGCTCGAAATTCGCGCCTTGCATAGCTCCGTCTTTTGAGACGTCGGTGCAGATAACCGTGCTAACGCCCAACTTCTGGAGTTTTTCACAAAACTCGAAGCAGTCGTATTGCGATTGTTCAACCCAGCCCCTTATAGCGACGAAACCGTCCTTAATATCGACGCCGACGGCAATTTTAGAGCCGTATTTTTCAACAGCCGACTGCAAAAAATTTTCATCGGTTACAGCCTTTGTGCCGATAATGACTCTGCCTACGCCCATATCGACGAACTTTTTAACGGTTTCCATATCCCTTATACCGCCGCCAACCTCGGCAAACAAGCCTGTTGTCTTTATAATATTTTCAATCACTTTATGATTGGTGCTTTTTCCGCTTTTTGCGCCGTCGAGATCGACCAAGTGTATCGCCTCTGCACCGCAAGCTGAAAAATCGTTGGCAACGGCTAACGGATCGGGATTAAAGACCGTCATTTGCGCATAGTCGCCTTTAAAGAGCCTTACGGCTTTAGCGTCTATTAAATCTATCGCAGGTAAAATTACCATTTTTACTTTCCTTTTTGTTTAATCGGGGCGCCACTCGCTGAACGCCTTTAAAATACCCAAGCCGACTTTACCGCTTTTTTCGGGGTGAAACTGACAGCCTATAACGCTGTTTTTAGCCACCGCCGCAGTAACCGCGCCGCCGTAATCGGAGGTCGAAATTACGTCGGCTGAATTTGTCGCCTTGCCGTAAAAAGAATGGACGAAATATACGAAATCGCCCTGATTTACATACTTGAACACGGGATGCGGTTGTAAAATATTCAGAGAATTCCAACCGATTTGCGGAATTTTCAGAGCCTTGCCGGAAATCTCGCCGAGCGGCCTTACAACTCCGCCGATTATCCCCAAACCGTCGTTTTCGCCGAATTCAAGACTCTTTTCGAAAAGCAGCTGCATTCCGAGACAAATTCCCATAACGGGCGTATTTTCATTGACCTTTTCAAGCAAAACCTTATCGAGCTCTTTTTCTTTGAGCTTGGCTATTGCGTCGCCGAATGCGCCTACGCCCGGCAAAATCAGTTTGTCGGCGTTTTCGATCTTTTTTACGTCGCCTGTGATTTCAACTTCTTCACCGATATACGAAAACGAGCTTTTCAGCGAAAACAGGTTGCCTACGCCGTAATCTATTACGGTTATCATTACAGAACACCCTTTGAAGAAGGCAGCTTATCGGCATTTTTACTATCTATTTCGACAGCTTCCTTGATAGCCCTTGCAAAGGCTTTGAACACGCCTTCGATTATGTGATGAGAGTTACTGCCCGCCATCTGAACGACGTGAAGCGTAATTTCGGCTTCACGAACGAACGCCGAGAAAAATTCTTCGGTAAGCTCGGTATCGAAATCCCCGACTTTTTCGCAAGGTATGAACACGTCGAAATTAAGATAGCTTCTGCCTGAAATATCTATTGAAACAAGGTTGAGCGCCTCGTCCATAGGTATAGCCTTGCTTCCGTAACGCTTTATGCCCTTTTTATCGCCTACGGCTTTTTTGAACGCCCGACCTAAGCAGATACCTATATCTTCTACGGTGTGGTGATAATCGACTGCGGTATCGCCGACGCATTTCAGATTTAAATCGAAGTCGCCGTGTACGGCAAAAAGCGTAAGCATATGATCCAGAAAACCGCAGCCGGAGTCGATTACCGACTGTCCGCTGCCGTCAAGGCTTAAATAAAGCACAACGTCCGTTTCCTTAGTTTTTCTTATAATTTCCGCCGTTCTCATAATAATTCTCCCAAAATTTTATCCGTCTGAGCAAGCAATATATCCACCTGCTCCCTCGTTCCTACGGTTATTCTCACAAAATCTTTTATGCGCTGCTTGTTGAAATGTCTTACCAGAACGCCAAGCTCTTTGAGTTTTAAGTAGTAGTCCTTTCCGCTCAACCTGTCGTGAGATACGAAAAGGAAGTTGGATTGCGAATCGGTAACGAAAAATTTGCGCTTTACAAGCTCGTTTTTCAGATATTCCCTGTTTTTTATAATCGTTTTGCAGTTATCGAGATAATAATCGCTGTCCTTTAAAGCCGAATATCCTGCCGCCTGAGTCATCGAATTTACGTTATACGGGTTGGTGGAATACTTGATTTTCCTCAAATCGTCGATGATTTCCTTGCTCGCTATACCAAAGCCAAGCCTTGCGCCGGCTAATGAAAACGACTTGGAAAACGTTCTCGTCACCAGAAGATTATCGTATTTTCCGACGAGGTCGATACAGCTTTCACCTCCGAAATCAACGTAGGCTTCATCGATGATAACAACGCCGTCCGGGTTCGTCTGCAAGATTTTTTCTATATCCGACTTAGCTATCGCAAGCCCCGTCGGCGCGTTGGGATTGGCTATAACCACGTTAGCGTCTGCGTTCAGATAGTCGGCTACGTTTATTCCGAAATCTTCTTTCAGCGGAATTTCTTCGTATTCTACGCCGCTAAGTTTTGCAAACACCGGGTAAAAGCCGTAAGTCAGATCGGGAAAAACAAACTTTTTACCGCTACCGCCGAACGCGAAAAAGGCAAATTCGAGTATTTCATCCGAGCCGTTGGTCATAAGCACGTTTTCCTTGTCCACGCCGTAAAAAGCGGCAACGGCTTCGGTCAAGCCGTTTGCTTCGGGATCGCAATAAAGATTAAGGCTTTGCGACTTCGAACTCACCGCTTCGATTACGCCCTTTGAAGGCGCAAACGGCGATTCGTTTGTATTTAATTTTACATAGCTCTTATCCCCGGGCTGTTCGCCGGGAGCGTATTCTTCGAGCTTGATAAGTTTATCCGAAAAAAAACGACTCATAATTTTACCTGTAATTTAACTGAACTGACTAATCTTTTGAAAACCTGACCGTAACGCTCTTTCCGTGAGCGGTAAGACCTTCCGCCTGAGCAAAGGCGTCCACGTCTTTATACACCTTTTCAAGCTCGTCCTTTCCGTAATATATATACTGCACTTTCTTAACGAAATCATCGACGGACAGCGCACTCGAAAACTTAGCCGAACCGCTCGTAGGTAAGGTGTGATTTGTTCCGGCGTAATAATCGCCGACGGCTTCGGGGCAGTATTCGCCTAAAAATACCGAGCCTGCGTTTTTGACCTTATCCAGATAGTCCATCGGATTTTTTACCGATAATTCAAGATGCTCGGGCGCAATTTCATTGGCGATTTCAACGGCTTTGTCGATGCTGTCGACTACGATTATCTTGCCGTTGTTATCTATCGAAGCTCTGGCGATGTCCCGTCTTTTCAACAGCGGAATCTGCCTTTCGATTTCCAAAGCGACTTTGTTTGCCAGATCCTCGCTGTCGGTGACGAGCACTGCGCTTGCGTTTTTATCGTGCTCGGCTTGAGACAGAAGATCTGCCGCTACGAACCCCGGATTTGATAAACCGTCGCTGATAACTAAAATTTCGCTCGGTCCCGCTATCATATCTATCGAAACCATTCCAAAGACCTGTTTCTTTGCTTCGGCTACGAAAGCGTTGCCGGGACCGACTATTTTATACACCTTTGGAATCGTCTCCGTGCCGTAACTCAGAGCCGCAACAGCCTGCGCTCCGCCGACTTTAAATACCTTGTCCACGCCGGCTACGGCGGCGGCAACCAGAATATACGGATTGATTTTGCCGTCCTTGTTCGGCGGCGTCACCATAACAATTTCCCGACAACCTGCGATTTTTGCAGGAATGGCGTCCATTAAAACGGTGGAAGGATACGCGGCGGTACCGCCCGGAACGTATAGTCCGACTTTTTCGATGGGAACGATTTTCTGACCGACTTTAACGCCGTTCGCCCGCTCGACGACGAAGCCTTCACGAACCTGTTTCAAGTGGAATTCTCTTATGTTTCTTGCCGAATCCTGAAGAATGCGCACGAAATTTTCGGGAACGAGCGACGCAGCTTCTTCAAATTCCGAAGAAGTTACTTCAAGACTGTTCAGCACTGCGCCGTCGAACTGCTCGTTATATTTATAAAGCGCCTTATCGCCGTTTTTCGCAACGTCGGCTATGATTTTTCCGACGGTTTCGGATACGTCGATCTTATTCGTCATAACGGAAAAGACGTCGCTTCTTTCGTTTATTCCGCTCTTTATTATCCTTATCATTTGCTTTCACCTATAATACGCCTTACGTCGTTTACAATGGAATTTATTTTTTCGTAGTTGAACTGATACGCCGACTTGTTGGCGACAAGTCTAGCCGATACGGCGGTGATAATTTCTAAAATTTCAAGATTGTTTTCCTTTAAGGTCGTACCCGTTTCTACTATATCGACGATTACGTCCGACATTTTAAGTATAGGCGCAAGCTCGATTGAGCCGTTGAGCTTTATAACGTCTATATCCCTGCCCTTTTTGGCGTAATAATCCATTGCGACGTTGGGGAATTTCGTAGCTACTCTCAAAGTGAAATCTTTTCTGTCTCTGAACCCTTTGACCGCAGCCACCATAAGCTTGCATTTACCCATATCAAGGTCGCAAAGCTCGAAAATATCGGGTTGATATTCAAGTAAAATATCCTTTCCGACGACTCCTATATCGGCTGCTCCGCGCTCGACGTAAATAGCAACGTCCGAAGGCTTTGCCCAAAAGAACCGCACCTTCTTTTCTTCGTTTTCGAAAATCAGCTTGCGCGTATCCTTATCGCACAGCTCGCTCTGCTCGTAGCCGATCTTTTCGAAAATTTTATAAGCTTTTTCGCCCAGCCTTCCCTTCGGCAGGGCTATATTTATATAATCTGACATAAAATCTATCCTTTTAATTGTATCGGACAATTTTTTCACAGGTGAAGCCGTCGGGCAAAGTCTCTAAAGCGACGACTCTTTTTCCCGTTCCGGAGAGCTCTCCGACCTTTTGCAGGACGCTTTCTATCTTGCAATTTTCGTCGTATAACAGCACTATATCGGCGTCTGTTTTCTGCTCGGCATTATACCTTTCGAGCAGGTCGAGATAGACCGCAAAGCCTGCCGCCGAGCAATTTTTACCCAACCTTTCCATCAGCTTATCGTACCTGCCGCCGCTCAACACCTTAGAAGGAACGCCTTTTATAAAGCCGTTAAAAATGAGTCCGTTATAAAAATTCAGATCGCTGACGAGCGATAAATCGACCTTGACGGTAACGCCCGTCGCCTGAAAACACAGCTCGGAAAACCTTTCAAGCTCGCTAAGCGCAGCAAGTACCGAACCGTTTTTCGAAACGGCTTTTATCTTATCGCCGATTTCTTTAAGAGTTTTTCCCGATTCTGCAAGCAGCGTTAAAATTTCGGAGTCGGCAGCCGAAACTCCGTTTTCACGGCAAAAATCTTCAACGCCTTGCTTGTTTTTGCTGCTTATGCACAGCAACAGCTGGGCTTTATCGCCGTTGACGTCGTCAAGAACCGCCGATATAATTCCGAGATGCGAAATCGTAAGCACTGCGTCGCGGGATATTTTTTTAAGACTCAACGCAGCAAGGCACAGCACTTCGAAAAAGTTGTAATCGTCAAGGTCGCCAATACATTCCAGACCGACCTGATTGATTTCCTTGAACCTGCCGACGCTATCGGACACGCGGTAAACGTTTTCGTCGTAAAACAACCTTAAAACGTTGCCTTTTCGTATTTTTGCGTTTTTTGCAATCGATAAAGTCACGTCAGGCTTTAAAGCCATCATTTTTCCGTTGGTATCGGTAAAAGCGATAACCCTGTCGGACAGCAAAAAGTTTTTGTTTTTGCTGTACAGGTCGTACTCTTCGAATTTGCTCATCTTGAAACAGCCGTAACCGTAAGAAGAATAGAGCTTTCTCAGCGTCAGAGATATTCTTTCTTCCTGCATTAAAACGGATTCGTCAATCATTTTTTTCATCCTTTATCCTTGCGATTATTTCCTTGTAGCCGTTTCCGTTCACAAGACTTTTACTTACCCGACTTATTGTCGTCGTCGAAGCGTTCGTAAGCTCGGTTATTTTCTGATAACTGGTTTTGTCGGCTAAAAGCATTGCAACCTGCAAGCGTTGACTCATATCCACAATCTCGTTGACGGTGCATAAGTCTTCCAGAAATTCATAGCACTCCCGTTCGCTTTTTATCGATAATATTGCTCGTACCAGCTTATCCGTCTCAGCGTTATGAAAACTCATAATCCACCTTCTACCCTTATCTTTTCTCTCTGCGCTGTAAAAAACAGCACTTTACCTAAGTAAAGCAATTAAATAATAACGCAATATTTATATATTGTCAAGCGCAAAAAGGCAACTGTAAAAAAATATCTTAAAATAAGAAAAAAGAAAAACGCCCTTTTTTATGAACGGAAAGTTATAAAACACACAAAACGCCGCCGGGTATAAACACCCGACGGCTTTTGACTTTATTACGGCTCGTAAGGAAAGCTATCCATAATTTTAAGCTTGAAAGCGTTTTGCCTGTTGAGCCTGTCGATCTTTTCTTTAATTTCGGGACTCGGTTCTATTCCGTCACGGATATAGCTATCGAGCGTTGCGTAAGTAAAGCCCAGATTTTCCTCGTCCGTTTTTCCGCTCAGACCGTCTATAGGCGGTTTTTCAATGAATTTTTCGCTTAGACCGAGATACCTTCCCACAGCCTTAACTTCCCTTACGACAAGGTTGGAAACGGGACTGAAATCGCCTACGCTATCGCCGTATCTCGTTGAATATCCGACGTAATCTTCGGATAAATTGCAGGTGTTGGCAACCCTGCCGTTGACGCTTTGCGAAACTGCGTAAAGCGCGCTCATTCTCAGCCTCGGCAAAAGGTTTTCCCTTGCCTGCTTAGTCATAGACAGCTGACTTTCCACTTCGCCCGTTATACCTTTTGCAGCTTTTTCGATATTGACGGTGTAGCTCGTTATCCCAAGCTCTTTTACAAGCTCTTTTGAATAATCTATATCGCTCTGCACGCCGTTTGGCATTAGCACGCCTACAACCCTATCCCTGCCAAGAGCTTTTACGCATAACGCGGCAACGACCGAGCTATCCTTTCCGCCCGAAATACCGACTACCGCAACGCAACCCTTGCCGTTCTTTTCAAACCAGGCTCTTATCCATTCTATAATATCGTTTGCGACCTTTTCAACTTCAAATTTTTTCATATTTTCAGTATAATCTCTTTAAGCCGAAAAATCAACCGTTTAAAAGGATAAAGCGAATTCTTTATCGAGCAATTCGCAACTTGCTTCCTCAGAGCCCGTGACGGCCGAAAGCGTAAGATGCGCGCGAGCGTGCTCTATGTTCTTTTTTGCGCCGAGTCCGAGATAGTAGCACATACCAAGGTAGTATTCGCCGACGGCTGTATCGATAGTTGCCGTCTTTTTTGCCAATCTCACTACCTTTTTGGATTTTGACTTGCTGTTTATCATTTTGCCGGCAAGCGTGATAACGGCGTCGGGATATTCGGCTTTTGCCGATTTTTTGAGCAGCTTCAAGGATTTCTTTACGTCCACGCCCGTACCCGTTCCGTCTGCGTAAAAGCAGGACAAAGCGTACGTTGCAGGCGCGTATTTTCGCCTTGCCGACTTTTCCATCCAGAAAAACGCCAGATGCGGCATACCAAGCTCTAAACAGCAATTTGCGACTTCGTACATTTCTGCGGCGCAGCCCTTTTCGGCTTTCAATAAAACTTCCTTATCCAACATAATATCACCTTTTTGTTTTATTGTAGGACGTTAATGCTGACAATTTCTGTCAAAATAAAAAATATTTTTCATTTTTCGAAATTTCTTTTTTTATTTTTTTAACGCCGGGCGGTCGGGAAGCATATATAAGTAGCGTTGCAGGCTGAATTTTTAATATAACGGTATTGCAATTTTCAATGAGATATGTTATAGTTTTAATATACAAAATAATTTTTCTGATAAAGAGGTATTATGAAAAAAACCTCACTCATTATACTATCGCTTATTTTTTCTCTGTCGACGGTTTTTTTACTCGTCGGCTGCGATCAGGAAAACGCAGACTCAACGAGCAAATCGTCACAACCGACAGAGCAATCCGTCAGTAACGAGGAAAGCCTGAGCTCAGGCTCAGGCTCAGGTGCGAGCGACAGCGAAAATTCGGTTTTCGAATCTGAAATTTCGTTCAAAACTTTAACGGTAAGCCGGTTATCAGTTGAAGGGACGGTTTCAAACGCAACGGAACAGTTTTCTTTCGCAGATGAAATTATCGTTACGGGAAATTCGGACTTTGTCGTTTCGCTCGATCAATACGGCTTTCAGACGTCGCTGACGAAAAACGTTCCGCTTTCACCGGGAAACAACGTATTTTATATTCTTGAAACCGTAAACGGAACAGTTAAAAACGTTTATACCGTTACTATCCGACGCAAGCCTGTTTATCAGGTGAGTTTTTACACAAACAACCAAATCGATATTCCCTCTCAATACGTTGAAGAAGGAAGCTTTGCAACCGAACCTACGGAAACCGTAACGAGAGAAGGCTACGAATTCACATCCTGGATATTCGATTTTTCTTCGCCGATTATGAGCAACAAGATTATATTTGCTCAATGGGATTTGATTCATTACGAAATAAATTACGATTACGGCGGCGGTGAGCTTATATCAGCCGAAAACCCCGATGAATATAATATCGAATCGGAATTTACGCTGAACGATCCCTTTAAAGAGTATTACGAATTTGTCGGTTGGTATGACGGCAACGTAAAAATAACTTCTTTGAAAGGTTGTTACGGCAACAAAACTTTGGTTGCGAAATGGAAAAGCGTCTATACCGTATCCGACGGCGCTATAACAGGATTAACCGACTTCGGAAAACAAAATTATTCGACGTTGATAATACCGTCCGAAATCGACGGCTATAAAATTAACGCTATCGGCGACGGTGCGTTCGCAGGTTGCGGCAACCTGATAAACGTAACGATTCCGGCAAGCATAACGAGCGTCGGTTCTCAGGCGTTTATAAATTGCAGTAATCTTGAAACCGTAACCTTTGAATCCGGAAGCAATCCGAAGAACGTAAACGCCGATACTTTTAAGTATTGCTCAAAGCTAAAATTCAACCAAAAAAACAACGTCAAATATTTAGGCAACAGCCGGGAACCTTATCTCGTGTTCGTGGAAGCGTTGCCGATATGGGAGGATTTCTCATATATTGCTAACGCATTTGGCAAAGGCACGGAATTTTCTGCAGTTGAAGGTATCTTCACGATCACAAACGGTAAAGCTTATACGTCTGCCGGTAGAACGGTAAAAGAAGGAACGAAAGCCGGCACGATTTTTACAGGTTCCGTTCAAGTGACTAAAAACGGATCCGCCACCGATAAGTGCATAACTTTTACCGTTCCCGAAGCTTACACGACGATAGAGCTATACATAAACGGTGCTTCTGCAGGTATTGACGGCGAATTCTACGTTTCAGTAAACGGCGTTCCTACGTCATATCCTTGCGTAAACTCAAACGTAACTGCCGTTACGGTTTCCGTATCTGCTGGCGCTCAGGTAGCTATTTATGGCGGTTCTGTTGTTTCTACAAACGTTTGGGGTATTTTACTCAAATAATTTTAAATTGCTTAACCGTATTTATTATTAAAAATCTCTGCAAAATAGCAGAGATTTTTATTTTGTTTCACGCATTTATCGATAAAACGCTTTGAAAGCTTATACGCTACTTTTACAGACTTATCAAAAATTCCCGAAAGCCTGAAGCTATCGGGAATTTTTTAATCGGATATAAATCTTTATTTTAATTATTTGCCGAAGTATCTCTTCAACAAGCCTGCAAAAGCCTTGCCGTGACGAGCTTCGTCGCGAGCCATTTCGTGAACGGTATCGTGAATAGCGTCGAGATTGTTCTGCTTTGCCATTTTAGCAAGCTCGGTTTTGCCTGCGGTTGCGCCGTTTTCGGCTTCGACGCGCATAGTAAGGTTCTTTTCGGTTGAATCGGTGATTACTTCGCCGAGAAGCTCAGCAAACTTAGCTGCGTGTTCAGCTTCTTCGTAAGCTGCTTTTTCGTAATACATACCGATTTCGGGATAACCTTCTCTGTGCGCTACTCTTGCCATAGCAAGATACATTCCTACCTCACAGCATTCGCCGTTGAAGTTTGCGCGCAAGCCATCGATGATTTCCTGCGGAACGCCCTGAGCAACGCCTACGACGTGTTCGGCAGCCCAGGTCATACCCTCGTCTTTAACTTCGACGAATTTTTCGCCCGGAGCTTTACAAAGCGGGCATTTATCGGGGCGGACGTCGGATACGACTATTTCGCCACAAATCAGACATTTCCATTTTTTCATAATTTTTTTCCTCCAAAGGTTTTATTTAATAAATTTATTCTAACATCTTTTGAAAAGTAATTCAATAAAATGCAACGGTATTTCAGAAAATTTTCACAAAAATTCCACACAAAAACAACCGGACGTCAAAGCTCAAGACCGCCCTTTTTAGCGTGCGGATCGTTGAACGCCGTGCTGTCGAAATTGATGACGACGTAATGCTTGCCCTCGTAGTGCGACAGCTTGTTCTCGACTGCTTGTTTTATCTCGGTTTTTTTCTTTTCCATATCGGGCGGTATTACAAGGTCGAAAATGATATTGGAATGCGTATTTCCGCGAACTATTCTCAAATCGTGGTAAGTAAGCCTTGAATCAATCTCTTTCAATATCTCGCCGACGTCGCCTGCTACGGCGTTTAACTGCTTATCGTCGGTTACTATCGGATCGTAGTGCGCAACCAGCTCCACTTTCAATTTTTCCTTGACGCTGCGCTCGATATCGTCTATAATCTCGTGAGCCGCAAGCACGTCTTCCCTGTAATCCATTTCTATATGTACGCTCGCAAAACGGCGGAAAGAGCCGTAGTCGTGAACTATCAAATCGTGAATGCCCAGAACCTTGTCGTTGGCTAAAATTTCCTTTGCGATGCCGTGAACCATCGCCTCGTCGGGAGCTTCGCCAAGCAGCGGACTTATCGTGTCCTTAGCTATCATTATGCCCGACCACAAAATAAATACGGCAACGCCGACGCCTATGTAGCCGTCCACCGTGATTCCCGACCATTGAGAAATAAGACAGCCTATCAATACCGCCGACGTCGCGACGACGTCGTTGCGGCTGTCTGCGCCCGTCGCCTGCAAAGTCGCCGATTTTATCTTTTTACCCGTACTGTAATTGAATATCGCTAAAAACAGCTTCACGACGATAGAAGCACCGAGCACGATTGCCACCGCAACGTTAAATTCTACGGCGACGGGGTTAATTATCTTTTCAATCGAGCCTTTGACAAGCTCTACGCCGATCGCCATAATGATGACCGAGATGATAAGCCCCGAAAGATATTCCAACCGACTGTACCCGTAAGGGTGTTTTTCGTCGGCGGGCTTTGACGACAGCTTAAATCCTATAAGCGTTATAACCGAGCTGGAAGCGTCCGAAAGGTTGTTGATTGCGTCGGCCGTAATGGAAATGCTGCCGAATAATACTCCCACGGTGAATTTTGCCGCAAACAGAATTACGTTGCATATAATTCCCAGAACGCCTGAAAACTTGCCGTAACTTGCCCTGACCGCAGGATCGCTTACGTTTTTATAATCTTTAATAAAAATACGCAAAATAAAATCCGTCATTTTGCTCTTTTACCTCTTTTTTCTTTTTTGCTTCAACGCAAGATTCTTTTGCTTCGTCGCAGTATAGCGTTCGGCGAAAAATCGCGTTACAGGCTTTTTACAAGCTCCGACAAATCTTCGTTTTCAATAAATTCGATACGGCCTTCGTCGGCTAAAACCCTGATTTTTTGGTCAAGCGGTAAAGTTGCGCTGTATTTTATACCGTGGGCTTTTGCGATCTCCTTGACCTTGCTCTCGCCGAATATATAATGCTTTTTATCGCAGTTATCGCATACGAAATACGACATATTTTCAACGATGCCAATCACGGGGATATTCATCATTTCAGCCATTTTAACGGCTTTTTCGACTATAAGATTGACAAGATCCTGAGGCGAAGTGACGAAAATTATTCCGTCAACGGGCAGACTTTGCAAAATGGTCAGCGGCACGTCGCCCGTTCCGGGAGGACAATCGATAAACATAGTATCGACTTCGTTCCATAAAACGTCCGTCCAGAACTGCTTGACTGCGCCGGCTATAACGGGCCCCCTCCACACGACGGGATCGCTTGCGTTTTCAAGCAACGAATTTATCGACATAATCTCTATTCCCGAGCCCGAAAGAACGGGAAAAATTCCTTCCTCGCTCGCCATAGCCTTAACTTCGGCTCCGAACATTTTAGGAATGGAAGGTCCCGTTATATCGGCGTCTAAAATCGCCGTCTTTTTACCTGACCTTCCGTTTAAAACGGCAAGCATAGAAGTAACCAACGACTTGCCTACGCCGCCTTTACCGCTCATAACCGCATAAACTTTTTTTATATGCGAATACTGATTGGTTTTTTCCTTTTCTATTTTCGACGCACAGCCCGAGCCCGATGCGCAATTTGAACAATCGTGTGAGCAATTTTCACTCATAATACACCTTCCTGAAATTGATAAATATACCAAGAAATCGTGCTATAGCACGATTTCCGTTGATTTTTTGACTATTCAGCTTTATACGATTCTATATAACCGATAATTTCTTCGACGCTTTCCGATACCATAATATACGAATTGATATCCTTTGAAACGAATTTCAGTTCTATCGTCTTTTGCAAAAACGCAAGCAATTCGTCGTAATATCCGTCAACGTTAAACACGACGATCGGCTTTTCGTTCTGTTTCAGGTGCTTGTTGGTAAGCACTGCGAAAAACTCGTCGAAAGTACCTATGCCTCCGGGGGCGACAATGAAAGCGTCAGAGCGTGATTCGAGCAATCTTTTACGTTCGTACATTTCCTTCGTATAAACCGTTTCGGTGCTATGCTCGAATCTCGGTTCGAAATCTAATTCCTTGAAAAACTCGGGTATAATACTGCAAATATTTGCGCCTTCCGAATGGAAGCCCTTTGCCGCCGCGCCCATCATACCGTAACCGCCGCCGCCGAAAACGAGTGAATGTCCTCGCTTTGCAATTGATTTTGCAAGATTGTAAACGCTGTCTTTAAATTTTGCGTCAACGCTGTCGTTAGCTCCGCCATAAATACAAATATTCATAATTCACCAATAAAAAATATATATTGATATTATATGCCCGATAAAAATTTTTAATTATACAAACTTAAATTTGCATCAATACATTTGGATAAACTGCTCTCGCTGAGCTCCGACCGAAACGTATTTTATCTTAATTCCTATCTGCCGTTCGATATACGCGATATAATCGAGCGCTTCTTTCGGCAAATCTTCCTTTTTGCGGCAACCGCTGATATCCGTATGCCAGCCTTTGAAATATTCGTACTTAGGCTGAGCTTTTACCAAAGCGTCGCCGAAAGGAAACTCGTCGCATTCCTTGCCGTCTATAATATATCTGGTGCAGACGGGTATCTGCTCGTAACAAGAAAGAATATCGAGCTTAGTCAAGGCAATTTCCGTACAACCCTGAATGGTTGCGCCGTAGCGGGAAGCCACGACGTCGAAACCGCCTACTCTCCTCGGCCTACCCGTTGCCGCGCCGTATTCGCCGCCTGCTTCACGCAAAATATCGCCGTCTCTTCCGAACATTTCGCAGGTAAAAGGACCTTCGCCCACGCAACTCGAATACGCTTTCATAATACCCAGGCACTCGTCTATCTTATACTGCGGAATGCCTGCGCCGATAGGCGCATACGAAGCTATCGTCGACGACGACGAAGTGTAAGGTATGATACCGAAATCGATATCCCTTAACGAGCCGAGCTGAGCCTCGAACATAATTTTCTTGTCGTTCTTTATGGCGTCCGTCAATAAAATTCTCGTGTCGCAAACGTAATCCTTGAACGGGAATGCGTATTTGACGAGCCAATCGTATATCTCGTCGTCGGTAACGGGTGCATGTCCGTAGCCTTTCTCGACCGTGAGATTTTTCCATTCGACTATATCGTGAACCTTTTCTCTGAGATTTTCAGTATATAGCAAGTCGCCGAATCTGAACGTCTTCTTCATAAATTTATCGGCATAGCACGGAGCGATACCCCTGCGCGTGGAACCGAATTTTTTATCGGCGAGCCTGTCTTCTTCAAGGCAGTCCAAAAGCTTGTGATAAGGCATACAAATCGTCGCTCTGTCGCTGATTTTAAGGTTTTCGGGAGTGATGGAAATTCCGGCTTCCTTCAATCTTGAAATTTCGCCGAAAAGATGTTCGCAGTCAACTACCATACCGGGACCTAATACGTTGACGGTTTTTTCCCTTAAAATTCCCGAAGGAAGCAGGTTCAGAATGAATTTGCCTTTATCGTTGATAACGGTGTGACCTGCGTTGTTTCCGCCCTGATAGCGGCAGACTATATCGTAGTTCTCGCTGAGAAGATCTACCATCCTGCCCTTGCCTTCGTCGCCCCAATTCGTTCCTACTATAGCTGTTAACATTTTATCTCCTTAAACCCTGATATCGTATTCAACATCAAGACAATCTTTATTTTCTGTAATTATAGGTTGTAAAACGGTTTTGCAGAAGCTTTCCGTCTGCATAGGCGCAAGTCCGACAAAATCTTTAACGTTTACTATCTTTAAAAGCTCGTCCTTAGTGATTCCGAAACGCTCGTCGCAAGCGATGCGGTCGAGCAAGTCGTTCTTTCCGCCTTCCAGCTTGATTCGCTTAGCAACCGACAGCGACAGTTCCCTTATGGCTTCGTGAAGCTCCTGACGGTCCTTGCCCTTGTTCTTGACGCAGTACATAAGTATGTTTTCCGTTGCGATATACGGCAATTCCTCGTCGAGATGACTGTTCATAACGGCAGGGAACAGCGTTGCGCCGTCAACTATATTCATATAAAGATTAAGGATACCGTCGATGGCAAGAAACGCCTCGGGAATTGAAATTCGTCTGTTTGCGCTATCGTCAAGCGTGCGTTCGAGCCACTGCGCAGAAGTCGTCAACGCAGGGTTTAACGCGTCGACTATGACGTATCTTGCAAGCGAGCAGATGCGCTCTGAACGCATAGGATTGCGCTTATAAGCCATAGCTGACGAGCCGACCTGCTTGGAACCGAAAGGCTCGTCAAGCTCTTTAAGGTGAGCAAGCAGCCTTACGTCGTTAGCAAACTTTGACGCGCTCTGGGCAATTCCCGAAAGCATAGAAAGTATGAAATAATCCTGTTTTCTCGTATAGGTCTGACCGGATACGGCAAAGCACTTATCGAATCCGAGCTTTGCGCAAATCAGTTTTTCGAGCTGCAAAACCTTGTCTGCGTCCTTGAAAATACCGAGAAAGCTTGCGCAGGTGCCCGTTGCGCCCTTACAGCCCAGAAGCCTGAGATTGTTAAGAACGTAGTCGAGATTTTCAAGGTCCATCACAAGATCCTGCGCCCACAGGGTAGCTCTTTTGCCGACCGTAGTAGGCTGAGCCGCCTGAAAGTGCGTAAAGGCAAGCGTCGGAACGTCCTTATTCTTCAATGCAAAATTATTTAGCGAATTTATGGTAGAAACCAATTTTTTTCTTATAGCAAGAATAGCTTCGCGCTGAATAACGACGTCTGCATTGTCGCATACATAGCAGCTCGTCGCGCCAAGGTGGATTATCGGCTTAGCTTTGGGACAAACGTCGCCGTACGTTCTGATATGAGCCATAACGTCGTGCCTTAATTCGTTCTCGTAACGTTTTTCAAGCTCGTAATCGATATCGGAGATATGTTCCTTCATTTCGGAAATCTGTTCATCGGTAATATCGAGCCCCAATTCCTTTTCGCCTTCGGCAAGAGCTATCCAGAGCTTACGCCAGGTAGAATACCTGTTGTCGTCTGAAAAAATAAACTGCATTTCTTTACCCGCATATCTTAGACATAACGGATTAACGTAACTGTCGTGCATACACACCTCTTATGTTTGTACTCTTATATTGCAAAATTCGCTACTTTTTTATGATACATTAAAACGCTTGCAAAGTCAAGTGCTAATCTGCTCTTTGTCAAAACAACGAATAATTTCTCAAAACTGTTTACATTTTCAATATATTATGGTACAATGTTTCCATAGTTGTAAGGCGGCGGCGCTTCTCGGACTTTACGATCCCGTTTTCCACCGTTTTCAACGTCTGTAAAAATTTAGGAGTAATTATGACATCATCTGAACCAGAACCTGAACCTGACGTGATAATCGCTTACGTTGCGGCTATCGTTATACTCATTTTCCTATCCGCTTTCTTTTCGGCAACCGAAACGGCTTATTCTTCGCTGAACCGCGCAAGACTTAAAGTAAAGGCTGCTGACGGCGGAAAAAACGCAGCTCTTGCGTTAAATCTTTCAGAAAAATTCGACGACGTTTTATTTACGCTGCTTATCGGCAACAATATAGTAAACATTACGGCTTCTACGGTCGCCACGCTGTTGTTCGTAAAACTCATAAACGCAAGCGCGGGTCCTGCCGTCTCGACGACCGTTCTTACGATAACCGTGCTGATTTTCGGCGAAATTTTTCCTAAACTCATCGCAAAAAACGCACCCGAAAGGTTTGCTATCGTCGTTGCGCCCGTTCTTAAATTCTTTATGGTGGTGCTCTTTCCGCTTTGCATTATTTTCAAAGGCTTGAAAAAGCTGTTCTCAAAGATTTTCAAGCTTAAACCGGAAGAAAGCATTACCGACGAAGAGCTTAAAACCATCGTCGAAGAAGCAAGCGAGGACGGCGTTATCGAAGAAGGCGAATCCGAGCTTATACATAACGCCATAGATTTTCACGACTGCGAGGTCGGCGATATACTCGTTCCGAGAGTCAACGTCGAAGCTGTGGAAATTTCTATGCCGATGAACAAAATAAAAACGATATTTAAAAACAGCGGTTATTCAAGATTGCCCGTTTACGACGGAACTATTGATAAAATAATCGGAATGATCCACGAAAAGGACTTTACCGCCGCTTTCGATCGGGGCGACGGCAACGTTAAAAGCATTATCAAAAAGATGGCGATCGCCACCGAGCATATGCGCATTTCAACGCTGCTTAAAAGCATGCAGAAGGCAAGGGTTCATATGGCTAACGTCGTCGACGAATACGGCGGCACGCTGGGTATAGTCACGCTCGAAGATATTCTCGAAGAGCTTGTCGGCGAAATCTGGGATGAACACGACGAGATTATCGACTACTTCGAAAAGACCGGCGACGGTAAATATCTTGTCGACGGCAACGCAAGCCTTGAAGACTTTTTCGAGCTTTTCGATATCAGTCCCGATAAATACAACTTCGATTCACAGACCGTCAGCGGATGGGTTATAGAACAAATAGGCGATTTACCGAAGAAAAACGCAAATTTCGAATTTGAAAATCTGAAAATCATCGTTACTCGCTGTTCTCAAAAAATGGTTTACGAAATCAAGGTCCTTATAAAGGACGCTTCGGAAGTAGAATAAAATAAAAAACAGCAAAGTCGGTGTATAGCTCGATTATTGCTGTTTTTTTAACAAATTACGTTTAGGGGGGATATTTTATGGCTAAAAAATTAGGTATTTGCCTCGGCGCGGGCGGCGCGCGGGGAATTGCTCACATAGGCTTTTTGCAGGCGCTAACCGATAACGATATCGAAATCGACGTTATTACCGGCTGCTCTATGGGCTCGATAGTCGGTAGTATGTATCTGTTAGGCTACACTCCTGAAGAGATGAAAAAAATCGCTTGCGACGTCACCAAGAACGACCTTATCGACGTCACCGTAAACCTGCTGAAAGGCAAAGCGATTCTGAAAGCTCAGAAACTCGAAAGACTGCTTGACGCTTTTTATAAAAGCAAGACCTTCGACAATCTGAAAAAACCGTTTGCCTGCATCGCAACCGACTTGTATTCCGGCGAAATAGTTAAGTTCGACAGCGGACTTATAAAAACGGCGGTCCGTGCAAGCGTGTCTATTCCATTCGTTTTTCCGCCGGTCGAATACGGCGACAAACTGCTTGTAGACGGCGGTTTATCGAATAAAATTCCCGTAAAAGAAGCAAGGGAACTCGGCGCTGACGTGGTCGTCGCTGTTGACGTCCTTGACGAAATACCCGAATCCGACAAAATCAATTCTATCGTTTCCGTCGCTTTGAGGTCGCTTGATATTATGTGCGCCAATATCGACCGCACGGCTTTCAGCGGCGAAAAGCCCGACCTGCTTCTGATACCCGAGCTCGGAAAAGTCAGCCAATTCGTAATAGGCAACCAGCGTTTTTGTTACGACCGCGGATACGAGCTCGGTATGAAAAACGCCGAAAAAATCAAGGAGCTTATTTCATAACGCTCAAACAATACTATATTAAGCATAAGGTCGAACGCACAAAAAATACGCAACGGATTGTTGCGTATTTTTTACGTCTTTTCGCCACAGGGTAAAGCGCAAAAAAACGCTCAGAACGTATTTTTATATCTTTTACGTTCTTGTAAAAAGGGCTCGCTTTATTGAACGACTTTGACTACTTAGATCTCGTTATATGATTAGCGAAAACCCGTCGAGCGAGAGCCGTCCGCTTAATTATCGGTATAAAAAGTCCTCAGCCGTTACGCCCCGTCGCAACAAGTTTTCCGAATTACCGCCAAGCGAATTTTACTCGCTTATTATACCCCCAATGTTAAATTGGATAAAATAAATAGTCTGTTTCGTAGTTTTTGCCAAGTAAATATTTATAAAATTAAATATTATCTAATTATTTGAAAATCCTACGAAATATCCGCTGCCGAGTTCGAAATGATATTTTGCAATACCGAGGTCAATTTTAGAGTAAAATCCGACACCGGCTTTTGCGCTTACTTTTCCGTTTTCATACGAGAATATAAATTTCTGCTGGTTCATTGCCGTGGGCGCAAGGAGTGCGGCGTTTACTCCGTCCATAAACCATTCGGGCGGATTTTTCGCGTCGGATACCTGTGCGTACGATTTGACTTTATGCGCAACTCCCTGAGTTACGCCGTATCCGAGCGCAAGTACGCAATATAACTTTTCTCCCTTTTCGATTGTGAATGCAGTCTTGATTTTCTTATACGTCATAGCTACCCAACAGGTATTGAGTCCCATCGACTGAGCCGTAAGCACGATTTTTTCGCCGTAATATCCGATTTGTTCGTCTTTTCCCTTTTTGCCTATAAGCGCAACGTAATTTTTTACGCCCGAAAATTTACCGTAATGCGCCATAAATCCGTCGAAAGCTTTCGGCTCATTCGTCACAAGTTGAATGTGCAAACCGCCTTCGCTGTTACATTCGTCAATAACGCAATTAAGCTCTTCACATATTTCGCTTTCGATAGGTCTGTCGAGATAACTTCTGACAGAGTGTCTTTCCTGCATTGCTGTTTTTAAATCCATTTTAGTAACTCCTTAAAATAATTATTTTTATTCGCTTCTTAACGCTTCGACGGGGTCTTTCTTTGCCGCAAGTCTTGCCGGAATCATACATTTAAGCACCTTAAACCGACGCTTTCAAGAAGCTTAAGCAGCGTCGTCGTTCCGTATCGATCATATTATCGACAAGATTGACGACGATTTACAGATTATCGGAAAACAATTTCCGAGCGCTCGTCTCATGAGCCGTCTTTATCTGCATTCCATTTGCCTGTATATGCGGTTACGCCGTCCTTATATGCAAAATCGACGGAATAGATTTCAATCGACTTTAAAAGCAAAGTTTTTGCCGATTTCACGAATCGTTTTACTACAGGACTGCGCATTTCCCTGCAACGGGCGATATTATTTAAAAATCAGGTTATCTGCCGTCATTGTAATAGTTTTTTAAGAAGCGAAAAAAACGTGTTTATTTCTTGCTTGGTAAGATTTTCAAGCATAGGTTCAAGCATATTTTTTATTATTCTTTTACGTTCTTCAAGGGCTTGTTCGCCAAGCTCTGTCAAGCGGATAATCACCTTTCTCGCATCCTTATCGTCCATCTCGCGCCTGATATATTTTTTATTTTCCAGCGTATTCAAAGCTCTTGCAATGCGTGCTGTGGAAACGTTCATACGTTTGGCAAGCTCTCCGGCTACTACGCTTGTTTGACTCTCCTGCAAAATACGCAATATCACGAACATTCCTTTATAGCCGTCGTCAATTAAACCTATAAGGTTCTTCCAGTTTCTGCTTTGACTAAGAGATTTCATTTCGTCAAGAATTACGGAAAGCTCCATTTTATACTCCTTTTTTGCTAACACTGTTAGTATTATATCGCAAACGTAGCTGTACGTCAACAAAAAATCGTCGTTGTCAGCAAATTTTATCATTTTCATGCAGCCGTCACAAAATAGCCGTTAGTAAATTCTTTAATATGCGCAAATCCCGTTTGAGCATACCCCAACGTTTGATAAAGAAAGTTTAAAATCAACCGCGCGACTATTTTTTTTGCGTTTTTTTCTTCATTTTTCGTTTTTAACAGCAAGCGGCTGCCGCAAATTGCGGCAGCCGCCCTTTAGTTTAAATTGTTTAAAATTATTTTTTAACGGTTTCGGCTATTGCGCTGAAAGTTGAAACTGCGCCCTGTAAGTCCGACGGAATGATAATCTTCGTGGACTGACCGTCGCTCGCTTCAACGAAAGCCTGAATTTTTTGCAGCTCGAGATATTGATTGCTCGGCTGCGCTTCGTTGATAAGCCTTATCGATTCGGCTTCAGCCTGCTTGACTCTCAAAAGTGCCTCGGCTTCGCCTTCGGCGTTTTTGATTTTTACTTCCTTTTCGGCTTCCGCGCGTAAAATTGCGGCTTCTTTTTCAGCCTGCGCCTGAAGAATCTGGCTTTCCTTTTTACCTTCGGCTACGAGAATATTACTCGACTTTTCGCCTTCGGCGCGCAAAATAGCTTCACGTCTTTCACGCTCGGCTTTCATCTGCTTTTCCATTGCGTCCTGAATTTCCTTAGGCGGAGTGATATTTTTCAGTTCTACTCTGTTGATTTTAATTCCCCAGGGATCGGTAGCTTCATCCAGAATAGTGCGAATCTTTGCGTTGATGGTATCACGGGAAGTCAACGTATGGTCAAGCTCGAGCTCGCCGATAATGTTACGCAAAGTCGTTGCCGTCAGATTTTCAATGGCGAGAATTGGTTGTTCGACGCCGTACGAAAAGAGCTTAGGATCGGTTATCTGATAAAACACGACCGTATCTATCTGCATCGTAACGTTATCCTTCGTAATAACCGGTTGGGGCGGAAAATCCGCAACCTGTTCTTTCAGGGAAACTCTCTTTGCCACCCTGTCAACGATAGGTATAAGAATGTGCAATCCCGTCTGCCAGGTTGTGCGGTAAGTACCCAATCTTTCGATAACGAAAGCGTAAGACTGGGGAACGATCTTGATATTTGCGATAACGACGATTATCACAAAAAGTAAAATTACTGCCAAAGCGATCAAAAACGGCATATTTAGCCCTCCTTTTTAACAACTATTGCTTTATTGCCTTGAATTTCTTTGAATATTACAAGCTCGCCTTCGGCAATTTTTTCGCCGTTAAGCGAGCGCGCCGACCAGGTAAGTCCGTTAATTTTTATCGCGCCCTTGCCGAGAACGTTATCTATGCTTTCGGTAACCACCGCCGTTTCGTCGATATAAAGCTCGAGATTAGTGCTTTGATCTTTCTTTCTTCTGAGAAACTTTTTGCAAAGCGGTCTCGTAGCTATCAAAGCAACGGCAGAAGCCGCGATGAATATAACGCACTGCCACACGTTCGGAATATTCGGGAAAAGCACGGTTATAAGCATAGTAATCAACGCGCCTGCTCCGAGCCATATCGAAACAAGCTCTGTTGTCAACAACTCTATTACGACGAATAATATCGTCAATATCAACCACACCCAAAACGGCATAACTACCTCCCTTTGACGCTTTTTTAAAGTCCGTCCTTAAACTGAACCGATTACAACAACCGATTATATATTATTCTGCGAAACCATTAAAAGTACAACGGCGTCAATACAGTCGGAAATTTTTATCGGTTCATCGAAAACAGTTTAGCACATTTCCCGACAAAAATCAATAGCGTAATCGTCGTTATATACATTTTTTTGTCAGTAAAAATTTCACCGCACAAACAAGAAGTCAACCGAACGCATATTTGAGTTCCGGAAATAAAACCTGCAAGATTACGGAACGCAGAATTTCAACGTCCGAATTTTTTACAGGCTATAAGCTCTTATCGGCAAACGGCTTTACGGGTATCTCCACGAGCTTGAAATTCGTCTGATCGCAGGCGGTAAGATAATATCCGACGCCGCCCTTCTTAAATACCTTGTCGGCTCGGCAATCTCTGCCGTGCAGATGACCGTAAATTACGAAATCGACTCCGTTTTTTTCAAAAAGGTCGGTAAAAAGCGAGCTCTCGCGCCTGACGTTAAAGGGCGGGAAGTGTATCATCGTTATGAGATTATCGCCTTGGTTCTGCAACGCCTTGGCTTTGTGCAGCGCAAGCCGCAATCTCTCGCATTCCCTTAAATAAATCTTCTTATCTTCGGCGGTAAAATCGGGGCTGCCTTCGCAAGTCCACCCCCTTGAACCGCAGATTACCACGTTGCCGAATTTTATTGCGTCGTTTTGCAATACGAAAAAGTTTTCGTAAATCGACGAGCGGATTTTAGAAACGCTTTTCCACCAATAATCGTGATTGCCTCGGATAAATACTTTTTTACCCGGCAAGTCGGCAAGCACTTTTAAATCGATAAGCGCTTCTTCAAGCTGCATAGCCCAGCTTATATCGCCGCTTATAAGCACTATATCGTCCTCGGAAACCTTGTTTTTCCAATCGTTTCTGATTTTTTCGATATAGTTTTCCCAACCTGCGCCGAACACGTTCATAGGCTTGGTGTTATCCGAATTTATATGTAAATCGCTGATAGCAAATACTTTCAAAACTATTACTCCCGAACTAATTTTTTCTCGTTTTCAAGGTATTGCAAAAAGCCTTCTATGCCCTGTGAAATATCGTTATAAGCAGCTTCGAAATCTCTCGTCCACCACGGATCGAGAACGTTTCGGTTTAGCTTTGTATAATCGAGCAGTCTTTTAACCTTCTGCGCCTTATCGCTGCCGATAATACTTAAAGTATCGAGCGTATTCTGCTCGTCCATAGTTATCAGATAATCGTATTTTTCGCCGTCGGAATAAACAAGCTTTTGCGCCTTTTTCTGAGAATAATCTATCCCGAACCTATCCAAGACAGACCTTGTCCCACGATGCACGCCGTGTCCCGTTTCCTCGTCGCTCGTCGCTCTCGATTCTACCGATATATTTCTGACGTTAAGCTCGTCGAGCCTTTTTTTAAACAGAAATTCCGCCATAGGCGACCTGCATATATTCCCATAGCAGATAAAAACCACTTTAATCATTAAAAACCGTCCTATAAGTCGATTAACGCTCGTCTTGTTCGATTACCTGTCTGTAAACGTCGTTCTTTTTTAAACCCCTTTCACGGGCGACGAGCTTTATCGCGTCCATCTTCGACATAGTTTTTTCGTAGAGCTTGACCTGCTCGGTAACGCTGACGTTTTCGTAATCTTCTAATGCGGTGTTGCCCTCGACTATAATCACGAACTCACCGCGCTTTTCGCCCGTGTAGCCGTCCTTCAAGTTGATTTCCACCCTTTGCTCGTAAACCTTCGTGAGCTCTCTTACGACTACGGCTTTGCGCTCGCCTAATATCTTATATAAGTCTTTGACGGTATCATCCACGTCGTGGGGGGCGGTATAGAAAATCAACGGACATTTTAACGCAGAATAACGTTCGAGAAGCTTTTTCTTTTCCGCAGTTTTTTCAGGCAAAAATCCTATAAAAGCAAAGTTTGCGGTATCGTAGCCCGAAAAAACCATCGCCGTTGCGAATGCGCAGGCGCCGGGCAAAACGGTGTATTTTATATCTTCTTCTATAAGAATTTTAACAAGCTCCCACCCCGGATCGGAAACCGACGGCATACCGGCATCGGATATTACGGCTATTTCCTTACCTTCCTTTGCCATATCGGCAAGCTTTCGGGCAACCGTTTTTTCGTTGAATTTGTGACATGATACAAGCGGTTTGCGTATATCGTACGCTTCGAGCAAAACTTTGGAATGACGGGTATCTTCGCAGGCGATAACGTCGACCGCATTCAGCGTTTCCACCGCCCTGTAAGTCATATCTTTTAAGTTGCCTATGGGCGTCGCCACAAAATATACCATATATCACTCTCCGTTAAAAGATTTGCTGTCGTTCACCAAAAGACTTTCCACAACCAACTGCGGCGAACTTGTTTTCGTCGATTCCAAAAGCACGAGATACGGCTTTTTCGTCGGCTGACCTGCAACGAATTTTAACCTTGACGGGTGTAAATCGTACTTGTCGAGCAATAAAAAAAGCTCGTTAAGCCTTTCGCATTTATGGCAGATGCAAAACTTGCCGCCACGCTTTAACAATCTGGAAGCGACGCTGACTATTTCTTCCAGATTGACTGTGATTTCGTGTTTACAAATAGCTATCTCACGTCGGTCGGAAACAATTCCGCTATGCTGTTTTTTATAAGGGGGGTTGCATAAAACGAGATTGAAGCCGTTGAAATAACTTTCGCGAATTTGCTGTATGGGCGTGTTTACCACCTGCATTTTATCGCTCAAACCGTTCAACTTAACGCTCTTTGAATTCATATCGGCAAGTGATTTCTGGATTTCGAAAAAAGTGACGGATTTTACCTTGTCGTCGTTAAGGCAGTAGTAATGCAACCCGACGATACCGCTACCCGAACATAAATCGGCTACAGTTACGCCGTTTTTGCATTTTGCAAAGCGGGATAGCATTACGGCGTCGCTCGTGAAGCGGTAAAGATTATCGTTTTGTACTATTTTATAATCTTTTATTTCAAGACTTTCGATAATTTCGCCTTCGCTTAAAACCATAACTTTTCATATCCCCTTAAAAGTGAGAGTGCATCGCCTGATAGAGCGATGCACTGCTATTTACGTTAAAAATTAGTCTTCCTTCGGAGCGCCGACAGGGCAAACACCTGCGCAAGCGCCGCAAGAAATGCAAGTATCTGCATCGATTACGTACTGTGCATCACCTTGAGAAATTGCACCTACAGGACAGTTTTCTGCGCAAGCGCCGCAAGAAATACATTCATCGCTGATTTTATAAGCCATTTCGAAATACCTCCCTCATTACTTATTATATCATATCACAAAATTGCTGGTTTGTGAACAAATTTAACAACATTTTCAACAGTTTTTTTAATTATCGCCTTCAAGCGACCTGATAGCCTCGTCGTCCTTGCCGCTATCGATATCCTCTTCCCTGTTGGCTTTTGTTATTTTTACGTCGGCGACGTTAAAATCCTTGAACTTTATCGCGCCGTCGCTGCCTTCGATTTTAACTCTCGTAGTCAGCTTTAACATATTGTTTCCGATTACCGTAGCCTTGCCCTCGTCGGTGATGACCGTGCTGCCGATTTTAGGCATTTTTTTGAAAACGTCGCTGTAATAGTCGTTTTCGTAAGCAAGGCAGCACATAAGCCTTCCGCACAGCCCGCTGATTTTGGAAGGATTGAGCGACAATCCCTGAACCTTAGCCATTTTTATGGTGACCTTTCTGAATTCCGACATTGCGCCCGAACAACAGCAAGGTCTGCCGCAAGGCGCAAGACCGCCTAAAATTTTGGTTTCGTCGCGGGTGCCTATCTGCCTGAGCTCTATACGGATTCGGAAAATCGAAGCCAGATCCTTCAACAATTCCCTGAAATCTATTCTGCCTGCCGCAGAAAAATAAAAAATTACTTTCGTATCGTCAAAGGTAAATTCCGCATCTATAAGCTTCATCTTTAAATTGCGCTTTCTTATGCATTCCTCTGCAAGACGCTTTGCTTCGCCGACCCTTGCTTCGTTTCTTTCGACTTTCTTGACGTCCGCTTCAGTAGCCTTTCTCGTTATCGGTTTTAAAGGCTGAACGATTTCTTCGTCGTCAACTTCCTTAGGCGGAATTGACACCGTTCCGAACTCCGTTCCGCGCGCCGTTTCCACTACCACGCCGTCGCCCTTGGCAAAGTCCTTGCCGATGGGATCGAAATAATAAACCTTACCGGAATGTCTGAATTTTATTCCTACAATTTTTGCCATCTGTATTTAGCCTCCAAAACAGAAAAAAGAAATTTGTCTATAACCATTTGCCTGTTAGCGTTAAAATGTATATCCCGTTCTATCTTTCCTATATTCTCTATGCACTCTATAAGAACGCCCGTCCTGAATTTTTTTAACAACTCGCCGTAATCGAAACTTCCGCTTAACCGCTCCGCTTTGCCGTTTTTGATTTCAAGCATTTCAAACAACACTGCCTTCATCACGCTGAAAAACATATTCTCGTCGGTGTTTTTCAGTGCGGAAGAAACGGATAGAACGTCCCTTGACGAATTCAGCTCTGTAAGCGTTTTATAAGCGAGATTTTTTAGCGCGACGATTTCGGGATTGTTATAGTTTTTCTCTACTTCCGACAACGCTCCGCCGCTTAATTTTACCGCCAGCGAGAGCTTTTGCTCGTCCTGAAGCTTTCCCTTGAAATAATTCAGCAACGCTTCCTCGGAAAACGGCGGAATATCGAGTTTTTTCACCCTTGATTTTACCGTCGGCAAAACCGCCGTATAATTTGTTGCGCCTATCAACAAAATCACGCCCTTTGGCGGTTCTTCAAGCGTTTTCAGCAGCTTGTTCTGGCTCTTTTCAAACTGTTCGAAGCCCTCGACGATGAAAACCTTATCGTGCAATTCAAGCGGTTTTATTACCGATTCGGAAACTATTTCGTCGCTCATTTTGGCATTGAGCTTAACCTCTCCCCGAGGTGGATAAACGAATACGTCGGGATGCGTTTCCTTATCGATAAGTCGGCATATACGACAGTTATCGCAATAATCGGAGCATTGCTCGCAAAGTATCAGCTTAGCCAGATTTTTGAGATACAGCCTTAAAGAAAGCTTATCGGCGCATTCTATCAGATATGCGTGAGACAGCTTTCGGCTGAGCTTATCGCTCTTTATTACTTTGTAAGCGTTTGTCGTTTTTAACAGCTCTATCATATTATATTACGTTCTTTTAACGCCTGAATTATTCGATGATGCGTTTGCATAACCGTTCCCGAACAATCGACGGAAACTATCCTTTCGGGATATTTTTTCGACAGTTCGAGATAGCCTTGATAAACCTTTTTATGAAAACCGAGACCTGCAAGCTCCAATCTGTCGCTCGTGTCGACGCCGCCTTTTCTCCTGAATGCGTTTTCGGGATCGATATTCAAAAATACCGTAAGGTGCGGCGCGCAGTTTTCCATAGCGTAAGCGTTTATCTTTCCGATAAAGTCTATGCCGAGTCCCCTTGCATAGCCTTGATAGGCAAAGGAAGAATCGACGTACCTGTCGAGAACGACGGTTTTCCCTTGCTTTAACGACGGCAACAGCAGCTCGTCCACAAGCTGCGCCCGTGCGGATGCATACAGCAACGCTTCGCAGGAATCGGAAATGGAAACGTTGTTTTTATCGAGAATTATTTTGCGAAGCTTTTCGCCGATTTCCGTTCCGCCCGGCTCACGGGCAAATACGGAAGCTATGCCGTTTTTTTCAAAGTATTCTTTTAAAAGTTTCAGCTGAGTGCTTTTTCCCGAACCCTCGCAGCCCTCAAACGTAACGAATTTTCCCGACATTTTCAACCTGACCTCGACGTATTTTACAAGCGAAAAACGGAACGCAAAAAGTATTTGCGCCCCGATAAAATTATGCTAAAATTTCAACGATTTTGATTTCGTAATTACCTATCGGCGCGTTTACCGTAACGGTATCGCCGACTTTCTTGCCGATAAGCGACTTACCGATAGGCGATTCGTTGGTTATCTTGTTTTCTCTTATGTTAGCTTCCGCCGTACCGACTATCTGGTAAACGGCTTCCATGCCGTCGCCGCCGTCGGCATAATCGATTACCCTTACCTTGGAACCGATAGATACGACGCCCTTTTTACGGTTTTCGTTGCTGTAAACGATAGCCAGCTTCAACTGAGCTTCGATTTCCTTGATTTCGCCGTCAACCCTTGCCTGCTCCTCGCGTGCGGCTGCGTACTCGGCGTTTTCGGATAAGTCGCCTTGTTCCCTTGCGACTTTTATTCTTTCAACTATCTGGGGCATTTCCGTCTTAGTGAGGAATTCCAGTCTTTCAACGAGTTTTTGTTTACCTTCTTCAGTCAAATAAATCTTATCATTCATATATAAACCTCTTTCGGCATCGCCGACTATATTATACTTTATTGTTTACCGGCTGTCAATAAGCCGTTTTTTTTAATCGTGTTCGATAACGGCTTTGATACGCCTGATTCCGGCCGACGACGACTGTTCTTTCACAATCCTGAACCTTCCCAGCTCGCCCGTTCTCTTTGCGTGCGGACCGCCGCAGATTTCTTTGGAATATTTTCCCATCGTGTAAACCTTGACGACGTCGCCGTACTTGTTATCGAATACTCCGACTGCTCCGCTCGCTTTTGCCTGTTCGAGCGTCATTTCTTCCATAACGATTTCGACGTCGGCCTGAATGGCTTCGTTGACAAGGTCTTCTACCTGTTTAATCTCGTCGGCAGTCATAGGACGCTCGAAATTGAAGTCGAATCTCAGCCTTTCGACGGTGATGTTCGAGCCTTTTTGAGAAACCGTCGGCGACAATACCTTTTTGAGCGCAGCCTGCATAAGGTGCGTCGCGGTATGCAGCCTTGCCGTTTCTTCGCCCGTGTCGGCAAGACCGCCTTTAAATTTCTGCTCGCTTCCCGTCATAGATTTTTTCTGATGCTCGGAATACGCTTTCGCATAACCTTCTTCATCGACCGAAAAGCCTTGTTCTACGGCAAGCTCTTTGGTGATTTCAAGCGGAAAACCGAACGTGTCGTAAAGTCTGAAAGCAGTCTTTCCGGGGAAAACGTTACCCTGAATATGAGTAACTACCTTGTTAAATTCCTTCAAGCCGTCGATAAGAGCCTTAGAGAAGCGTTCTTCTTCTTTATTAAGTTCGTCGATGATTTTTGCGCTGTTTTCTTTAAGCTCGGGGTAAGGTTCGCTGTAAAGGTCGATATAGCATTTTGCAATCTCGCTCAAAGTGCCCTGAGGTAAGGAAATATTCCTGCCGAAACGAATGGCGCGCCTTATAAGCCTGCGTAAAACGTAGCCTTGATCGACGTTAGAAGGAACAATGCCCCTCGTATCGCCGATAAGGAAAGTTGCGGTTCTGATATGATCGAGAATTATTCTGAACGCCTTCGTGACTTCGTCGCTTTCGCCGTAGGTTTTGCCCGTAAGCTCTTCTATCTTAGCTTTTGCCGCAGCAAAAAGCTCGGTATCGTAAACGCTCGTTACGCCGTTGAGAATGCACAGCGTCCTTTCCAGTCCCATACCCGTATCGACGTTTTGCTGTTTGAGTTTGGAATAATTGCCGTTTTCATCCTTGTAAAACTGCATAAATACGTCGTTCCAGATTTCGAGATATTTGCCGCAGTCGCAAGCAGGCGAGCATTCGTCGCAGCACTTATCCTGACCACGGTCGATAAACATTTCGGTATCGGGACCGCACGGACCGGTCTTTCCCGCAATCCACCAGTTATTTTCTTTCGGTAAATAAAAAATCTTTTCCTTTGGGATTCCGCATTCCTGCCAGATACGCGCGCTGTCTTCGTCCCTAGGGGCGTCCTCGTCGCCGCTGAAAACAGTAACCGCCAATTTCTCGACGGGTATTCCGAGATATTCGTCGCTCGTTAAAAATTCGTAACTGAATTTTATAGCGTCTTCCTTGAAGTAATCGCCGAGCGACCAGTTGCCGAGCATTTCGAAAAAAGTAAGATGCGAAGCGTCGCCTACTTCCTCGATGTCGCCCGTCCTTACGCATTTTTGCGCGTCGGTCAGTCTTTTGCCGGCCGGGTGCTTCTCGCCGAGAAGATACGGAACCAACGGGTGCATTCCTGCTGTTGTAAACAATACCGACGGATCGTTTTCCGGTATTAAGCTTGCCGACCTGATTATCCTGTGTCCCTTAGATTCAAAAAATTTCAAATAAAGATTTCTTAATTCGCTTGCAGTAATCTTTTTCATTATTCTTTCCTCAGTATTTCCTAAACGTTATTTTTTTATTATTTCACAGCCGTCTTTGCTGATTTTTACTTCGTAACCGAGCGCCGTGATTTCAGCCCTTAATCCGTCGGCGACAGCCCAGTTTTTCTCACTGCGTGCAAACTGCATCCTTTCAGCCATTTCACGCACGTTTTCGGGTATCAGCGAGCTTTGCTTTTGTTCGTAATACTTTATAAACTCGCCCGAGTCTTCTTTGAACAAGCCGAGAATATTATAAATTCCCCTGACCGTTTCGACCACGTCGGCGCCCGAAGCGTCGCCTGCGGCAAGCTTTGATTTTGCCGTTTTGAAATATTGGAACAGGTTTGATAAAGCCTTCGACGTGTTGAAATCGTCGTCCATAGCCGCATAAAAGTCGTCGCGTATATCTTGGCACACGCCCTTTGCTTCCATACCTTTTGCCATATCGATGACTTTATAAAAATCGTAAAGCTGTTTTTCGGCTGTTTTAAAAAGCGAATCGCTAAGGTTAATATCGTTGCGGTAGCTGTTAGACAGCAGGCAGAACTTGATAGCTTCACGGTGATATTTTTTAAGAAGATCGTCAAGCAGAATGAAGTTGCCGAGCGATTTTGACATTTTTTGTCCGTTGACCTTGATAAGCCCGTTGTGTATCCAGTATCTGGCAAACGGCTTGCCCGTCAACGCTTCGCTCTGCGCTATTTCGTTTTCGTGGTGCGGAAAAATCAAATCTCTTCCGCCTCCGTGTATATCTATCTGCTCGCCGAACGCCTGACGGTTCATCGCAGAGCATTCTATATGCCAGCCCGGCCTACCCTTGCCCCAGGGCGACTGCCAGAAGATTTCGCCCGGCTTTGCGCTCTTCCACAACGCAAAATCGAGCGGCGAACGCTTTTGTTCGTCGTTATCTATCCTTACGCCGTCGAGCATATTTTCTATATTGCGGTTGGATAGCTTGCCGTAGGAAGGAAAGCTTTCTACGGAAAAATACACGCTTCCGTCGACAGTTGCGTAAGCGTTGCCTTTTTCGATAAGAGCAGAAATGAAATCTATTATGTTGCCGATATTCCGAGTGGCTTTCAGCCAGATATCGGGATCGTCGACGTCGAATTTAGCCATTACCTCGTCGATTTTTCCGATCATCATTTCGGCGTACTTATCCGCAGGTATGCCCGTCTCGTTGGCTTTGTTGATGATTTTATCGTCAACGTCGGTATAGTTGCGAGCGTAGGTCACGTTATAGCCGCGCTGTTTGAGATATTTTCTGATAATATCGTAAATGAGCGCCTGATACGCATGACCGATATGCGCCTCGCCCGAAACGGTGATTCCGCAGGCGTACATTTTAACGTCATTGCCGGCTATGGGGTGAAAATCTTCTTTTTTTCCTGTGAGTGTGTTATATATCTTCACGGCTTAATTGCTCCGAAAATTTTTTAGCACTTGTATTCTAACATAAACACGGTAAGTTTGGCAATCGATTTACAGCCGAATTACCGTTGACGTAACTTTTATTTTTATATTATATATATATTTTACGCACGTTTAATGCGGTATCGGTAAACTTTTGTCGAAAATTGATTTGATATATCCGTCTTTTCGTTGTATAATAGACGAAACGGCGGTAATGCGTTATTTAAGGTTTCAACGACGGGAGTATCGGTAAAGGGGGATAATATGCAAAAACAGTTTGACGAGACGGCGGTATGCCGCAACGCACCCGAGCAACGGGATAATGAATTGAAATTCAGCGATAACAGTAACCTGCAAGCGTTGGCGGCAACGAAAAAACGGGATAACGCCATCGACGCTATGAAAGGGCTGTTGGTGCTTTTAATGATTTTCGCGCATATTATACAGTTTTTCGAAGGCGGCGCGCTGAGCGACTATTTTTCCGTTTACGTCAATCTGACAACGTTTTCGGGTTTTATGTTTTGTCTTGGCTACGTTTTTCCCATTGCTTACACCGATAAGCCGGACGCCGAACGGAAAATGTTTTACGCATTTTTAAAAACGCTCGTCGCTTTTTATATATCGGGCGCGGCGTTTATGCTGATAATCGAAAAACAACTGACTTTTTATAATCTGATAAATATCGTGATACTGCGGCTTATTCCTATGTATTCGGAATTTCTGCTCAGCCTTGCGTTGGTTTTCGCCTTTGGAATTTTTCTCTTTAAGCCGCTTAAAAATCTCGCAAAAAGCCCCGTCAGATATTTTCTCATAACTACGGTTTGTCTTTTAATGACGGCTATCAACTATTCCGCCGTAACGGACGGACTGCTCGCAAGCGTAATAGGTAGCAGTCACTTCAACAATTTTCCCATCGTTCAGTACGGGTTTTTCTTTCTGATGGGCTTTTATCTTTCCGAAAGGAAAATAATTTTCAATTTGCCGCTTTTGATCTTTTCGGCTGTCGGTTCGCTCGTCTTTTTATTATTTTTCCTAAAATACGGCGAATTTCCTTCACGCTTTCCGCCTTCGCTCAGCTGGATTGTCGGCGGAAGCCTGAGCGTTTATTGCTATTATCTGTTTTTTAAATTAACTAAAATTTCAACGCCGTTTTCATTTATAGGGAAAAATTCGCTGATATTTTTGCTCGTCAGCAACGTGGCGATATTTACGGCAAAGGCGCTGTTCCCTTTGCCTGCGCACCTTGGTCCGTTCAGAATTACGGTTTACGTTATCGTCGTAGCTATCTGCCTCGAAATTGCGCTGATTAAACACTTCGCTTTAAAATACGCAAACAAAAAGAGAAAAAAATAAAACGAGACAACACCTTGCGATAATCGACCTATCGCAAGGTGTTTAAGGTTAACGGCTTTTATTTTTGAATAAAAAGCAAAAAATTTATCGTTTAATAAAATAAATCACTAATCGGCGTTAATTGATTTTGTTTGTTGAATAATACTTTTTTTATTTGTTTGCGCATCATATAATGCCGTAATATTTGTTTTGACGGTTTTAAGCGTCATGCCGTCATAAATAAAATCGGAAAAGCCATAAACGCATTTTTCGGGCGGATTATAAACACAGTTATTCGTTATATAAAAATCTTTTATAGCATTCAGCGTTACGAATTCTTCTTTTATCGGTATGAATTCATATGAAGATATAATTATATTCGAAACAGAATTGACTTCAACGCTATCATTCCAATCACCATTCCTATACCATCTTTGCAACTCATGAATGCGTGAAACATATATTATTGCCTGACTGTATTCTTTCAAAAATTCAGCTAAAATCTGCGCACTGATTTGTTTGCGTTGGTTTATAGGAACGCTTGCAGAATCGTGGCTGAAATAATTTTCGGAAAAATCTTCTATCCGACTTAATTCGTCTGTTATCGGCAAGCGAATAGGTACGTTGATTACCGTATTTTTCGACAAATGATGAAAATAATCTTCCGTTATTACAAATTCTGCCATTAAACAATTACTGTAACTACTCGAAGGATCATAAGATAAAACCTCGCCGATTTTTTGCAGTTTGGCTAAAACCATTGAAGAGTTTTCGGTTAACGAATAGACGTAGCTCAAAGAAGGCAATTTGTTCTCATCGGTTACGTCATCGCCATAAAAATCAATACTCGTATTGTTTGAATTGTTATTTTCAGCCGTTCCTATTTGACATGCACTTAAAGCGACCAAGCTAAAACACAACAAACTACACAACAATTTTTTTATCATACATCTTTCTCCCTTAAATACGTTCCCTCCGTTGAACGTTTCATAAACTATAACAATTCTTCTATCGGTTTTGTTCGGTAATTTTACAAAAAAATTTTATCAACCTTAAAAATTTATTTATTTTTCCCTATTTTCTTCAAAAAAAATTTCGCCCAGCGGTTTGCAGGACGAATTTTTATATTTGAATTAGTAAACGTAATTAAGTATTGCGACAGGTTCAATTTGTTCGTAGGTTACCGCCTCAATATAATAATTATATTTTTCATCTGAAAAAACTATTTTCGTGATAAACTCTTGATTATTTTGATCATGATAATCACTCCATTTGATTGTAAAATCATTCCACATCGAATCATTTATACATATAGAAAAACAAGAATACTTTTGCAAGTTATATTGCTTCAGAATAGATCCGATCGTTATCTTCTTAAACCGACTATCCAAAATTGAACAATCTGCCTCCAACCCGACGACAGTGTTTTTATTATCCAACTTTCTCAATATATAAACGTCAGGCATATATGAGCTTACGTCAGGCAATAAGCAATCGGATAAACCATAAGATAGCAAAACGTCAAAACCTTCTACTTGTTCTTGGTAAATTTGTTCATTATAAACTTCGTCACCCGTTAGAGCGCTATCTGCCGATTGAATATTGGATTTCTTGTTACGATCAATCAGAATATTAGGTAAAAGTATCGATATTGACATTATAATGCAAATGCTTACGGCAACTGCGCCCCATTTCAGAGCAAAACCTTGCCTATGCTTGGGAGTATATTCTTTGACTCCTTTTAAGTCGTTTTCTCTGTTGTTTATCGTAGATGAAACATATTTTTCCATAATTTCATCAAATTTCTTATCTTCCATTTTATCTCCAACAAAATTTAATCGCTCTTACGTAATAAATCGCTATTATCAAATTTATCGTCTTTATGCGCCTTATATGGAAACTATCAATAAAAAACTCGACTGTTCTTGAAAGTTGGATTTATTCAACTATCTTTTTATTCGTCTTTTTCAAAAATAGCTTTTAAAGTTTTTATTGCACGCTTTTTTTCTTCAAAAACTGTTGTAGTCGGTATATGTAATTCTTTTGAGATTTCCCTTATAGTTTTTTGTTCAAAATACGTCTCTTGAATAATTATCCTTTGGATTTCCGACAAAGATTTCAACGCTTCTGCTACCATTATTTTAAGACGTGCGTTTTCTAAATTATCATCTGAAGTCGATTTTTCAATAGCTGAATAATCAACGAAACTGATAGTTGCTCTTCTTTCTCTGTTTAATTTTTTACATGCGTTTATAGTCTTTCTCGTCATTACTTTGCATAAAAAACTGAAACCGTTTTGCATAAATAAAAACGAAGAAGTCGTTTTATAAATATCTGCCCAAAACTGTTGCACTACGTCTTGAGCGTCAGATTGATTTCTTAAATATTTCAAGGCTATGTGCCATATAGTTGGAGACATTATATCGTAAAGCTTATTAAGACTTTCTCTGTCTCCGCAACGAACTTTATATATCAATTTGTTAATCAGTTGAATTTTTTCTTTATTCATTTACCCGACCATCTGCTTTTTTGTTTTTGCAAACGTTTAGTTTGTTGTATTATAGACGCTACTGACCGGCATAAATATCAGCCATTTATTATTATGTTCATAAAGTTAAATCAGTTTACCTATCGCAAGGTGTTTTATACTATGTAGCAAAGTCATACGCACTCGTTGATTACTTTTAGCCGTTTTAATATACTCCTACGGCGGGCGTTATTTCAACGGGAGTTTTACGACGAATTTTGCACCGCCGAACGGCGATTTTTCAACGGATATTTTGCCGTGATGCAGCTCGACGATACGTTTGGATATAGCGAGTCCCAGCCCGTTGCCTAATTCCTTTTGCGGATTGTTTTCCTGAAAATTTTTATCGAAAATTCTGTTCAGGTTTTCCCTTGCGACGCCTTTGCCGCTATCCGAAAACATCACGAAAGCATAGCCGTCCTTTTCGATGGTCTCCACCATAATTTTTCCGTTTTCAGGCGTGAATTTTATGGCGTTTGACAGAATGTTTATCCATATTTCTTGAATCAGAGATTGATCGGCATATACGTCTATAGGTCGGATATCGGCGGTAAATTCGATATTTTTTTTTGTCAGCTCCTTATCGAAAAGAAGTATTGCCCGACTTAAGCCTTCTTCGATATTAAAGCGCGTTTTTTTGCTCGTTACGTTTGAAGTATCGAGCTTTGATAAAGTCATAGCGTTTTGCGACAAGGTGGATAACCTTGCGCTTTCTTCTATGATAACGTCGAGCCATTGTTGCTGTTCTTCGGTAAGCGTAGCCGATTCTTTCAGCAGCTGCGCATAGCCTTTAACAGATACGATGGGCGTTTTAAATTCGTGAGAAAAAGTGGATACGAAATCACGGTTTAAAACGACGAGAGAATCGAGCTCTTCCGCCATTTTGTTGAAGCTTTCAGCAAAATCGTCTATTTCGGGGTTTCCGCTGAGCGGTATCCGCGCGGTAAAATCTCCGCTTGCGATCCTTTTTACCGCAGTGTCGAGCTGCTCCGAAACGTTAGTAGTATTTAACGTCAAAAAGGTGTAAATTATCGTAGAAGTTATTGCCGAAAAGACGAAAAACACCGTAACTATTACCATATAGTGCAGATTTTCAAAATTTGGAATAAGGTTATCCATAATAAGCGTTATAACAAGCGCCAACGCAAGGGATATGCACATTGCCGTAAACAGCAGGCGAATCATTCTCGACGCCGAAAAAATGCTGTAATGCCTGTTTTTCTTTTTCATTTTCTCACTCCCCTGTAACCGACTCCGCGGATAGTGGCAATATCGATTTCCGGAAAATCTTTTATTTTAGAGCGTATGCGGTTGATAAAAACTTTGACAGAGTCTTCGTCGCTCATAGAAGATACGTCCCAGAACGCCTCGAAAAGCTGACCTTTCGTAAAAGACATTTCGGGGAAAGACAACAACTGAAAAAGTATGGAAAATTCCTTTTTGGTTAAAGTGACCGACCTGTTTTTCCCGTCCGATACTGTAAGCGTTGCGTAATCGAGAACGACGTCGCCTATCTTAAGCTCCTTTTCGCTTATGATTTTTGCACGCCTTAACAGCGCTTTGATCCTTAAAAGCAACTCGTCGAATTCTATGGGTTTTACCATATAATCGTCAATACCCAGCATAAAACCGTGAGTTTTATCTTCGAGATTGCCTCGGGCGGTAACCATTATGGCAGGAATGTTCAGGTTGATTTTTCTTATCTCACGGATAAGCTCGAAGCCGTCCATTTTAGGCATCATTGCGTCAACGACTATTATATCTATGCGATTGCTTTCAAAAAGCTTCAACCCTTCTAAACCGTCGCTTGCCGTAAAGACGTGATACCCCTGTTGAGTAAGCCTGATTTCAATCAGCTTACGGATATTTTTATCGTCTTCGCAAATAAGAACGTTAAACATATAATCACCCCGCGGCCAATAATATATTGTCAGGTAAGACCGTTCATTCACATTATAACACAAAACGGCGAGCGTTGCAAAAATTATCAAATATTTTTAAAAAAACGACGAATATTAACTTTTTGTTTACTTTAATGTGCTACCATATTAAGGTAAAATAACGTATTATCGCAAAAAGCAGGTTAAACAATGCGCCGATAATGCTTTTTACGGTACAAAAACGTGATTTTGGTGTAATATGATAAATCTTTCGTGCATTATATTAGGAGCGATCATTTCCATTGCGACAAGCTATAAGCTCGACGCTCTCCACCTGAACAAAATATACGTTCCGATCTTGTTGTGGCTGGCTTTTTCGGTCGCCGTGTTCGTGGTATTTGCAGTCTCTCTCTACGTTTACTCGTTGCTGTTACCCAAAAAGACGCCGAAAAAACCCGGCAAGTTAAGCGCATTTTTTATCAACGTTATCGTAAAATGGGTGTGCCGGGTATCCAACGTTAAAGTGCACGTCAGAAACGGCGGACTTATCGAAAAGGACAAACGTTATCTTTTGGTTTCCAACCACCGTTCGATGTACGATCCGCTGATTCAGATCGCCTGCTTTAACCGCTGTAAGCCGATTTTGATTTCCAAGCCGGAAAACTTTAAAATTCCGCTCGTAGGTCCTATCATTCGCAACGCCGGCTTTCTGGCAATCAACCGCGATAACGACAGGGAAGCTTTAAAAACTATCGTAAAAGCTATCGACTACGTCAAAACTTACGACTATTCGGTCGGCGTTTGCCCCGAAGGCACGAGAAACACCCGTTCGAGAGACCTGTTGCCGTTAAAGGCAGGCTGCTTGAAAATAGCGACAAAGCCTAAAATACCCATTGCCGTTATGACCTTCGAAGGCACCGAAAAAATACATAAAAGAGCGCCGTTTAAAAGGACTCACGTCTATCTGGACGTTTTAAAAATCTACACGCCCGAAGAATACGAATCGCTGACCACTACGGAATTAAGCGACGAAATCGCTGCTTTGATGCAGGAAAATATAAATAAATACAACGCTGGAAGTAACAATGAAAAGAAATGAAATCGTAGTAATTATACCTTCATACGAGCCTTCCGCAAGGTTTGTCGAATACGCAAAAACGTTGATTAACGCACATATAGGCAGACTTGTCGTCGTAAACGACGGCAGTTGCGATAAGTACGACGACGTTTTTTCAGCGCTAAAAGCGCTTGACAGATGCCACGTTATCGAATACCCCGAAAATCACGGAAAGGGTTATGCGCTGAAAAAGGCTTTCGAGTACGCCAAAGAAAACTTTGACGAAAGATACACCTTCGTCACAGCCGACTGCGACGGTCAGCATCTCGTAAAGGACGTTCTTAACGTAGTATCCGCCGCAAACGAGTTCGGCGATTCGTTCGTGCTCGGCGTCAGAGATTTTTCCAAAAGCAACGTGCCTAAGCGCAGTAGGTTAGGAAACGTCAATACGCGCAGGCTGTTCAAGTTTTTATACGGCGTTAAAATTTCGGATACGCAAACGGGGTTGAGAGCCTTCCCCTATTCGATGCTCGACGAGCTATTGAAAATCAAAGGCGACAGATTCGAATACGAAATGAATCAGCTCGTAATGCTCCACAAGCACAACGTTCCCATAAGGGAAGTACCGATAGAAACTGTTTACGAAAAAAAGCCCGACGACGTCGAAACAGTCTCGCACTATCAGACCTTTAAAGACAGTATGAGAGTTTTAAGGGTGCTTCTGACCAATCTCAGCTGGTTTATGATTGCGAGCGTGGCAAGCGTAATCGTCGAACAGCTTCTGCTGTTTTTATGCCTGCAATTTCTGCCGGCAAACGAACAGAACTCCGTGGTAATTTTCTCGGTATGGTTCGTGCCTAAGGGTATATTGTCGTTCTGGATAGCCAGGGTTATGTCGTCTATACCCAACGTCATAATGAATTACAAAATATCCTTTAACGGGCAGAGCAAAAAATCTATCGTTAAATATTACGTTCTGTGGCTGTTTTTATTGATTTGCGGAATGGGCTACACGCAGCTTTTCACCTTGCTGATAGATAACGCTTTCGCAATCACCGTACTGACGGCTATAACCACGATGCTTATGTCGCTTCTGTCTTACCAGGTTCAGACGCGCTGGGTTTTTGCAGACGGCAAAAAGAAAGACGGCAAATTCTGGGGACTATATTCCAAATTCGTTCGGTTTATGTATAATTTAGGCACGAAACCTTATACTTCGCTGGTAGCTCGCGATCCTTACGGAGCCGTTTACGTTTGCAGACACCTCAATATGCACGGTCCGCTGACGACGGCGTCAAAGCTCGGTTTCGACTGCCATATGATGATTTTCAGCGTTTTCACGACCTTTAAAGAATGCTTTACTCACTTCAGGGATTACAACTTTATGACCGTAAAGAAAATGCACAGAATTCCAAGTACGATTTTAGCTTTCGCTATGGCTTGTTTTCTGGTTCCGCTCATAAAATCAATGGACGGCATTCCCGTTTACAGGAAAAACACGAAGTCTATAATCACGTTGAAGAAATCGCTTAAATTTCTCGAAATGCACGAAAACATCATACTTTTCCCCGATATAGAATATACGGCTGACGCCGACAAGGAATCGGATATTTACTCGGGATTTTTACTGCTTGAAAAAATGTATTACAAGAAAACGGGCAGACATCTGAGATTTATTCCGCTCGTTATCGACGACGAAAACAGAGTCATTATAGAAAAGCCGCCTATAAGGTTCAGAAACGGCGACTACAAACAACAGTCGCTTATCGTCAAAGAAAAAATTATGCTTGCAATCGGCAGCGTAAAAAACGACGACAGTCAGATTCTGAAAGCGCTTCACCAAGCTGAATCGGAAGCGGTAATCACTCAGTCCGACGCGAAATCTTAAACTCAAAAATCTTGCGATAACCGACTTATACTCCAACTTAGCGGTATTTTAATCAGTACCGGAATACGGTCAGGACGCTTCTTTGCTTTTGTTATTTTTACACCGACTACCTTATCGCAGTTTCTTTTCCGTCTGCCCGATACTTACCTGATATATTCTTCTTCGGGACTTTGGCGCAAAACTATGTGATACTTGCAATTCAATTTCGTATGTGCTAAACTATCAGTGACGTTATTCATAATATTCTCCGTTTGCGTATTTTTTAGACTGGCAGGTCTAACTCTATTCTACACAAACGGAGTTTTTATTTCAATACTCATCGGTAAACCTTAATCCAACCACGCGACTATCGCGTGGTTTTTGTTGGTGAATTGTCAAACTAAGTGCAACACTTAGTTAAGAAAAAGTTAAATAAATCAA
>JBJEVF010000031.1:0-15515 GCA_051884215.1 Christensenellaceae bacterium
AATCTCAATACATTTAATTTAATTTTCTGTCTAAACTTTTGGGTTCACATCACTTATCATCTCTTTTAAATTTCTATTCAAAAAAGTCAAAGTTCTTTTCATCGTTTTCTCCTTCTATAATCTTAACGAAAGCTTCTTCTAAGGTATTCGAGTTTGATTTTTTCTTGATTTCTTCGGTGGTGCCAAGAGCTAAAACTTTGCCATTTGACATAATTACAACGCGGTCGCACAACGCTTCGATTTCTTCAAGGTAGTGGGTGGTTAAAACGATGTTTTTTTTCCCTTTTAATTTTAAAAGAACTCTCCATAACTCTCTTCTTGAAATTACGTCAAGACCTAAGGTTGGCTCATCTAAAAACAAAACCTTTGGCTTTGAAACTAAGGAGCAGGCAATAGAAACTCTCTTTTTGTATCCCCCTGAAAGTTTTTTTACTATTTTGTTTTTAACGCTTGATAAATCGAAAACTTCAATAATTTTTTCCGCATATTTATCGTCGCGTTTACCGTAGATTTCAGCAAAAAATTTAAGGTTTTCCCATACGGTTAGGTTTTGAGCAACCGCTGTTTCTTGTGGGGAAGTATCGACAATTTCTTTAATTTTCTGCATATTCTCGTCAATATCCAAGCCGAGAATTGTAGCTTTTCCTGAAGTTTTTTTTGTCAAACCTGTTAAAATTTTTATCAAGGTGGTTTTTCCTGCTCCGTTTACGCCAAGCAAGCCGAACAATTCCCCTTCGTTAACGGAAAAACTAACGTCGTTTAGAGCAACGACGTCTTTGTATTCCTTAACAATATTATCAATTTTGATAGCTTCCATTTTACCGATTTCCTTTATATTTCAATTTTAACGCTTCAAATTGGTCTGTCAACAACTCGTAAATTACGTCAAAATTCCAATTTATAAAACCTGTTACAATTTGAGTTGCCAAGCCGTGGGCAAAAATAAAACTTTGAATAAAAAACTTTTCGGCAACTTCGTGCGTGTAGTTTCCTGCGACCATTATACCTTTAATTATCTCTTCGTTATAGGCTTTTGTCGATTCTGACTCGTAATTTTTCATTTTCAAAAATATGAATTCGTATAGTTTCGGATACTCGTAGGCGAATTTTATGTATGAAGAAACATACCCCAAAAAGATGGAATCGTCGTCGTTTAAACCCGATAATATGTAGTTTTCAGAAAAAGCCCTGCTTTCCAACAATAATTGACTTTTTAAGTCTTCCATATTAGTAAACGATAAATAAATAGGCTGAGTTGAACATTTCATTTTTTTGCTGAGACTTCTGGAGTTTAACTCGTCTATTCCGTGTTCTATTACAAAATCCATAGCGGATCTTAATATAAGCTCTTTTGTGATAACTCGTTTTTTCATAATTTCACCATAAAATAACACTTGTTATTTTTATATTATCACTAATTTATTTTAATGTCAATAAAAACCTAAATTGTTTTTATTTTTTATAGATAAATAGAAAAGTCAGCCTATAAAGCGATTATCGCACGATATTTTCAAAGTCCATTAAGCGTGGACGTATTCTATAAAGCATACTTTGACATTTTCAGGTTGTCTAAATATAATGGTGTTAGAAGGGAGGTAAAAATATGGATGCAAAAAAGACCGGGAATTCATATTAAAAAAAAGAAAGCAAAAAAATATAACTCAACAGGAATTAGCGTCGCTTCTTAACGTGAAGAACAAAGCCGTTTCCCGTTGGGAGACGGGAGAAGGTTTTCCCGATATAACGTTACTTCCTCAGCTTGCTTTGATTTTATCGACTTCAACCGACGAGCTTTTAAACGGCGAAGAAAAAGAGGTTTTAAAGGCTGATAAAGAAAAGAAAGTTTCACTGAATTATTTTACAGCTTTTTCGGCAATTTTTATGATTTGTTGGCTTTTAATAAGCTTAATGCCGGTCAGAGTGACTTTTTACGAGTGGGTTGGGTTTGTTGTTCTTACAGTATTCTCGCTTGTCGTTTTAGGATTTTATTTGGTTTTAAGAAAAAAATATCTCGATGCTGTGGAATTCACAAACGAGCAGAAAAAGCATCTTTTTATAAATACAGTTATTATTTATTCCGTTTTGATATTCGTTAATTTTTGTTATTTGCCTTACGTCATATTCGATCCTAATCTTTATATGTCGAATATTTCTATAAAGGAAATATTAAGTTTTAACGGATATTTAAAAAAATTGATATTCTTTATACCCTTATCTCTTGCGATTATAGGAGTTGCGTTTGCAATACATTCACAAATAGAGTATAAAAGCTTTAAAACTGTAAAAGAATGCTTAAAAAATTTCACAAAAGGCTTTATTTCAGTAAAAAATATCATAATTGTAGCCGTCGTTGCCATTTGTTCGCTATTGCTCGAAACGCCACAAATCGGTTTGTTTTTGGAATTTTTAGTAGTTTTGGGTGGAATAACAGCTTTAATATATTGTCTTGTTAAAAAGAAAAAGCCTAATGTGCAAGCGGTAATTTTTGCGATTACCTTATTATTGAAAGGGACCGTTGCTTTTTTGCTTATGAAAACAGACGTTTTTACCTTTTCATTATGTTACAAAATCGTGGAAGGAAGGGCTCAATACGTCTTTGTAACGTTGCCGATAATAAGCTTTATCAACACCTTAACGTTTTCAACTTTAAACCTTATAATCTGCTTTGTCAGCGTTTATAAGAAAAAAGCGGAGAATGAAGTTAAGGCAATAATATTTATCGAAATCATTACGATAGCGTTATCTATAATAAAAAACGTATCTGTGTATTTTGCGTTTATTCATTAAATTTTTAAAAGCTAAAATATAAAAAACCGTGCGATAATCGTTTTATCGCACGGTTTTTACGTTAAAGATTAGTCTTTCTTAGCAAGTCTTTTATATCCGTTGAGACGGTTGTTGTTTTCTGCTTCTGCCTTAGTGAAGAGTTCTTCGGCAAGCTCAGGCTGAGCTTTTTTGAGCGAAGCGTAACGGTTTTCACCGAGCAAGAAGTCGCGATAGCTCAAGGTAGGATCCTTAGAGTCGAGCTTGAACGGATTTTCTTCGGTTCCGACAAGTGCCGGGTTGTATCTGTAAAGGTGCCAGTAACCTGAATCGACGGCTTTCTTTTCTTCGAGCTGTGAGTTGGTCATATTGATACCGTGGTTGATACAAGGAGCGTAGCAGATAAGGAGTGAAGGTCCGTCGTATTTTTCAGCTTCGGTGATAGCGTTAAGGAACTGTTGTTTATTTGCGCCCATAGAGCATTGAGCAACGTAAACGTAGCCGTAGCTCATAGCAATCATACCGAGGTCTTTCTTCTTTACTCTCTTACCGCCGGAAGCGAACTTAGCGATAGCGCCGGTAGGAGTTGATTTAGAAGACTGACCGCCCGTATTCGAGTAAACTTCGGTATCGAGAACGAGAACGTTGACGTCTTCGCCCATAGCGAGAACGTGGTCGAGACCGCCGTAACCGATATCGTAAGCCCAACCGTCGCCGCCGATGATCCAGATAGATTTCTTAATCAAGCAGTCTTTAGCGTCGTTGATGCTGTTGTAAACGGCTTTGAGTTCGCCGCGAGCGTTCTTGATTGCGTTAGGCAACAATTCGGTAATTTCTGCAGCGGTTTTCTTGGAGATTTCGGCGTCTTTTCTGTTAGCCATCCATTCTTCCATGCTTGCTTTGATCTTGCCCTTAGCGCCGAGCTCGATAGCTTTTGCCATATCCTGAGCCAATTTGCATCTTCTCTGAGCGTAAGCGAGATTCATACCGTAGCCGAATTCAGCGTTATCTTCGAACAAGCTGTTAGCCCAGGCAGGACCTTGTCCCTTAGCGTTCTTGGTGTACGGGCAAGTAGGCGAGCTTCCGCCGTAGATTGACGAGCAACCGGTAGCGTTAGCGATAACCATTCTGTCGCCGAAAAGCTGGGTGATAACTTTGATATAAGGAGTTTCGCCGCAGCCTGCGCAAGCGCCTGAGAACTCGAACAAAGGCTTGTTGAATTGGCTGCCTTTGACGGTAGTGGTCTTAGCGAAGGAAGTATCGACGGGTTCGAGCTTTTCGCTGAAATCGTAGTTGTTGCCTTCTTCTTTCAAGGAAGCTTCGAAAGGAATCATTTCGAGCGCAGCCTTCGGGCAAGCCGTTACGCAGACTCCGCAACCCATACAGTCGAGAGTGCTGACCTGAATTCTGAATTCGAGATCCTTATTGCCCGTGCAGGGGAGCGTTTTATAAGTAACGGGTTTTTCGACGCCTACTTTGTTGAGAGCCGGTCTGATACAAGCGTGCGGGCAGACGAAAGTACACTGGTTACACTGAATGCAGTTTTCGGGGATCCACTTAGGAACTTTAACGGCAACGCCTCTCTTTTCGAACTGCGTCGTGCCCGTAGGAACGGAACCGTCGGCAGAGAAAGCAGAAGAAGGAAGCTTATCGCCTTCGAGAGCGATGATAGGATGAGCGACGTTCTTGAAGTAATCGTCGTCAGCTATTTCAGGACCGACGGCGCCTTCTGTCGTGGTAGCCCAATCGCTCGGAATTTCGACCTTTCTCAAAGCTGCGATTGCGCCGTCGATAGCGTCGCAGTTAGCTTTTACGACTGCGTCGCCCTTCTTGCCGTAAGTAACTTTAACCTTTTCCTTCATATAAACTTCGGCTTCAGCGTAAGGAATGATGCCGGAGATATTGAAGAAGCAAGCCTGTAAAACCATGTTCTGAGACTTAGGCGAACCTGCTGCGACGGCGACCTTCAAAGCGTCGATAACGTAGAGCTCGGCTTTTTTCTGAGCCAAAAGGTTTTTCATCTTAGCGGGAAGGTGTGCGCCAAGCTCGCTATCCGACCATTGAGCGTTCAAAAGGAACTTACCGCCGACTTTAAGGTCGGAAACCATATCGTAACGGGTTACGTAAGACGGGTTGTGGCAAGCGATGAAATCGGCTGCGTCGATAAGGTAAGAAGACTGAATGGGAACGTCGCCGAATCTCAAGTGCGAAACGGTGATACCGCCCGATTTTTTAGAGTCGTAGAAGAAGTAACCCTGAACGTATTTATCGGTATGGTCGCCGATGATCTTGATAGAGTTTTTGTTAGCGCCGACGGTACCGTCCGAGCCGAGACCGTAGAATTTACAGGAAACGGTGCCCTTAGGAGCTGCGTCGTATTTTTCGGAGAAGTCGAGAGAAGTATTGGTCAAATCGTCGTAGATACCGACGGTGAAGTGGTTCTTCGGCTTATCCTGTTCGAGGTTTTTGTAAACGGCCTTAACCATAGACGGGTTAAATTCCTTAGAACCGAGACCGTATCTGCCGCCGACGACGGTAATGCGTTTTTTGCTTTCGAGGAGAGCTGCGCAAACGTCGAGGTAAAGCGGTTCGCCCAAAGAGCCTGCTTCCTTGGTTCTGTCGAGGACGGCGATTTTCTTAGTCGTCTTAGGAAGAACTTTAAGGAACGCCTTGCTTGCGAACGGACGGTAAAGTCTGACTTTAACGAGGCCGTATTTCTTGCCTTCTGCGTTGAGTTTGTTGATGGTTTCTTCAACGGCGTCTGCGCCCGAACCCATAAGAACGACGACTTCTTCAGCCTGAGGATCGCCAACGTAGTCGAAAAGGTGATAAGATCTGCCCGTGAGCTTAGAAACCTTATCCATCATTTTTTGAACTATATCAGGAGTTGCTTCGTAGTATTTGTTAGCGGTTTCTCTGTTCTGGAAGTAGGTATCGGAGTTCTGAGCGGTACCGCGTTGAATGGGGTGTTCAGGATTTAAAGCTCTCTTTCTGAAATCTTCAATATCCTTCATATCGACGAGCGATCTCATATCTTCGTAGTCGATAGCTTCGATTTTAGAAACTTCGTGGCTGGTTCTGAAGCCGTCGAAGAAGTGAATGAACGGAACCTTAGCTTTCAGAGTAGAAAGGTGAGCGACGAGCGCAAGGTCCATAACTTCCTGAACGGAGTTTGAAGCGAGCATAGCAAAACCTGTCTGACGGCAAGCCATAACGTCGGCGTGGTCGCCGAAGATATTGAGCGAGTGAGCGGCTAAAGCTCTTGCGGAAACGTGGAAAACGGTAGGCAACAATTCGCCTGCGATCTTATACATATTAGGAATCATAAGTAAAAGACCTTGGCTTGCGGTGTAGGTAACGGTGAGCGCGCCTGCAACGAGCGAGCCGTGAACAGCGCCTGCTGCGCCGCCTTCGGATTGCATTTCAGCGAGCTTTAATTTTTGACCGAACATATTAACTCTGCCGGCGGTTGACCATTCGTCTGCTACTTCAGCCATAGGCGACGACGGTGTGATCGGGTAAATAGCCGCAACTTCGGAAAACGCATAAGCGACGTGGCTTGCAGCGGTATTACCGTCAATAGTCATTTTTTTCATTGAAACAAATCTCCTTATATAGTTTTTATAAATTCGTAGAAACAAGCCTTCAAGGCTTACGTAAACATTATAAAATCTTATTTTATTTAAGTCAATGCTTTAAAGCCGATTTTCCGTCATTTTTAACAATTTTTTTAGAAAAAATTCAACGGGAGCAGATATTTGTGCTAAAAAATGTAAAAACTAATGCAAAAAAGGTCGGCGCTTTAAACGAGCGGACTTAAAACTGACGAAAAAAGCACGGCTGAAAAAGCCGTAAAAACGGTTTCATATTTTTTATACGGCTCTTAAAAAGTTGCCAACCGCCTGCAAAAATGTTAAAATAGCTAACGTAACGGAGTTTTGGATATGTTGGACGTAAAAATCGAAAATTTAGGTTTTAATTACGGCGACGAACCGACCGAAGTATTAAGCGACCTGTCGCTTGATATCGAAAGCGGAGCGTATATCGCTTTTGTCGGCGCAAACGGAAGCGGTAAATCGACTTTATCGCGGCTTATCAACGGCCTGCTTGCGCCTAAGCGCGGCAGGGTTGTCGTGATGGGAATGGATACGGGCGATAAAAGCAAGCTGTTTGAAATAAGAAAATCCTGCGGAATAGTATTCCAGAACCCCGACAACCAGATGGTGGCGTCCGTCGTGGAAGACGACGTGGCTTTCGGCCCCGAAAACGTAGGCGTCGAGCCCGAACGGATAGCCGAGCGCATCGATTTTGCTTTGCGTTCGACGGGTACGGAGCAATTCAGGAGCGTTTTGGCTTCTACTCTTTCGGGCGGACAGAAACAGCGCGTAGCTATTGCCGGAGTGCTTGCTTTAAAGCCGAAAATACTCATTCTTGACGAATCGACCTCTATGCTCGATCCTATCGGCAGGCACGAGGTAATGGAAGTCGTAAAAAAGCTCAACAAGGAAGAAAATATGACGGTGATTGTCATAACGCATTATATGGACGAGGTTACAGGTTGCGATAAAGTAGCCGTGCTGTCGGCGGGTAAAATCATCGGTTACGGCACGCCGAAGCAGGTTTTCGGCGACGAAGATCTTATAAAAAGAGCGGGGCTGAGTCAGCCCTTGCCCCAACAGATAACCGCCCTGCTTAAAAAAAGGGGCGTCGACGCAGGCTTTAACCTCACCGTCGAAGAATTAAAGGAGTCGCTATGCAGATTGTTGCAAAAGACCTGAGTTATTCGTACGACAAAGGCACAAAATTCGAGCGTACAGCGTTAAGGAACGTGTCGCTTACGATAGATACGGGCGATTTTTTCGGAATCGTCGGAAGAACGGGCAGCGGAAAATCTACCTTCGTTCAGCACCTTAACGCGCTCATTCCCGTTCAGTCGGGCGAGCTTTTCATCGGAGACTTTTATCTGTGTCCTGAAAAGCAAAAAGGCAAAAAAGGCGAAAAAAAGGGTAAAAACAAAAGGACCGAAAAAGCCGATTTGAAAAAGCTGAGAAGAAGCGTCGGAATGGTTTTTCAGTATCCCGAATATCAGCTTTTTGCCGAAACGGTTTTCGACGACGTGGCTTTCGGCTTGAAGAATTTTTATAAAGATTTAACAAAATCGGAAATAGAGGCACAGGTAGAGGCGGCGCTGAAAAAAGTCGGACTTAATTACGAAGAAGTGAAGTCGAAATCGCCTTTTGAGCTTTCGGGCGGACAAAAACGGCGAGTCGCCATTGCGGGCGTACTCGTTTTCGAACCGGAAATTATCGTATTGGACGAGCCTGTCGCAGGGCTTGATCCGATGGGAAAAGCAGAGCTGTGGTCGCTTCTTCATTCGATAAACACTCCCGAAAAAACGGTAATAATCGTATCTCACGATATGGACGACGTCCTTGAAAACTGCAACAAGGTTGCCGTCTTTTCGGAAGGCGAGCTTATAACCGTCGGCGCGCCGAGAGACGTTTTTGCCGACGGCTCGGCGATAGAAAAAAGCGGACTCGATTATCCCGTAACGAAATATCTTTGCGACGGACTTAAAAGTTATCTCGGCGAGCTTGATTACTGTCCGAAGCTCGATGAGTTCGTCGAAGAAATAGTTAGGAAAATAAGCAAATAACCGTGTTATAGCCCTGTTTTTTGGGCAAAAGACAAGTTCGGTGATCGTATGAGTAAAGTAATTTTTGGACAATATTATCCTTCGGGCTCGTTTGTGCATAAGCTTGATCCGAGGGCTAAAATACTGTTGGTGATAGCCTATCTCGTGACGGTGTTTTTAACGAAAACCTTTTACGGCTTTGCCGTGCTGGGGTTATTTTTGCTTGCAACGGTGTTTATTTCGAAACTGCCTTTGACATCGGTAATAAGGTCGGTCAAGGCGATATTGTTCATAGTAATTTTCACGTTTGTCCTGAACCTGTTTTTTTATTCGACTGAAAACGCCACCGTGTATTGGTCGTGGTGGCGGCTTGCTTTATCTGATAAATCTATAGAATTTTCGTCGTTTATGGCTTTAAGGCTGATTCTGCTCGTAATGGGTACGAGCATACTGACGTTGACTACGAATCCCGTAGAGCTTACCGACGGAATAGAAAGCCTGTTAAAGCCGTTGAAGCTGATAAAATTCCCCGTGCACGAGCTTGCGCTGATAATGAGCATAGCTTTAAGGTTTATACCCACTTTAATGGAAGAAACCGAGCGCATCATCAAAGCTCAAAAGGCTCGGGGCGCCGATTTTGACGATAAAAATTTAATAAAGAAAGCCAAAGCCTTGCTGCCCGTGCTCGTGCCGTTGCTCGTTAGCTCGTTTCGTCGGGCGGACGAGCTTGGCGACGCTATGGACGCGCGTTGTTACAGCGCCTCGACCGTGCGTACTAAGTATAAAAAACTGAAATTCGGTTACAGAGATCTGGTTGCGACTCTTTACTGCTTGCTGTTTTTCGTTGCGACCGTTGCGCTCAATTATATAACGGTGAGCGCGATATGAGAATTGCGTTGGTAATCGAATACGACGGCACGGCTTACTGCGGTTGGCAGATACAGAAAAACGGCGAGTCGGTACAGGGCGTAATAGAGAGGGCGATATTCGAAGCGACGGGCAAAGCCGTCCGCCTTGTGGGAAGCGGAAGAACGGATAGCGGAGTGCACGCCTTAGCGCAGGTAGCCCATTTCGATATAGATTTAAAAGTCCCTGCCGAAAGCTTTGCGCCGATGCTTAACGCGTTGTTGCCGGGCGACGTGCTGATACGAAAAAGCTTTCAGGTCGAAAAAACCTTCAACGCGCGGTTTAGCGCAAAGAAAAAAACCTACCGTTACCGTTGTTATTCGTCAAGGCATGCCCGTCCGTTGCAAAAAAGGTTCGCCGCAAACGTTCCTTCCGGCTACGACCTTGCTCTTATGCAACAGGCGGCTCGGCTTATTGAAGGCGAGCACGATTTCAAGTGTTTTTCGGCGAGCGGTTCTTCAGTAAAGAACACCGTGAGGACTGTGTACCGTCTTGAAATTTTCGAAAAGGACGGCGAGCTTATCTTTGAAATCTGCGGAAACGGCTTTTTATATAATATGGTAAGGAGCGTCGTCGGCACTCTCTTAAAGGTCGGTTACGGAAAAATGACTACGGCTGAGCTAAGCAAGGCAATGACTGAAAACCTGCGCTCTGCCGTCGGCAAAACGATGCCTGCGTGCGGACTTTGTCTCGTCAGCGTAGAATACGACGGCGTTACTATCTGAACGCAGTTTCTCCTTTCGGCAAAAATTAAGGATAAGAATTATTATACGTCGGGAATTATTATATAATTTTCCCCGACCTCTTTTATTCTTTATTATTTATTCTTTATTCTTTAACTTTTCTCTCCCGTGTTATTGTGTTATTTAAAACGCCGAACACAAGATATGGTGTTTTAAGCTAAAAACGGCAAAAAAAGCAAAAAATATCAAAAAATTGCTTGACTTAATTATATATAATATTGTAAAATGTGTAAGTCGCAGAATTTCGTTTGAGTTTTGAGGAATAGCCCCCCGAAAAGCCCTGAACGCACTTTCGGCGCGAAAAATATAAACGGAGAAAACATTTCTATGAAAACATATATGGCAAACGCTCAGACAGTTGAAAGAAAGTGGTACGTTGTCGATGCAGCCGGCGTTCCGCTCGGTCGTCTTGCTTCGCAGGTAGCCGCTGTTCTGAGGGGAAAACACAAACCTACCTTTACGCCTAACGTAGATTGCGGTGATTTCGTAATCGTCGTCAACTGCGACAAGGTCGTATTGACGGGTAAAAAACTCGAAAAGAAATTCTATACTTATCACACGGGATATATCGGCGGTTTAAAGCAGATAGCATATTCCGATATGATTGCAAAGAAATCAGACTTAGCCGTTAAAGAAGCGGTTAAAGGAATGCTCCCGAAGAACTCTTTGGGCAGAACAATGCTTACTAAGCTCCGCGTTTACAAGGGCGCAGAACACAAGCACACCGCTCAAAAACCTGTTGAGCTCAAAATCGATTACTGATAGGAGAGTTTGAATATTATGGCAAAATCAACTAAGAAAAAAGTTCAGTATTGGGGAACGGGCAGAAGGAAAAAAGCAGTCGCAAGGGTACGTCTTATCCCGGGCGGCACGGGCGCAATCATAATCAACGGCAGATCTATCGACGAATATTGTTCACTCGATACGATGAAGCTCGTTATCCGTCAGCCGTTGGCTTTAACGGGTAAAGAAACCGCATACGACGTATTTGCAAACGTTCAGGGCGGCGGCTTCACCGGTCAGGCAGGCGCAATCCGTCACGGCATCGCAAGGGCTCTTATCGTTGCAGAACCCGAGCTCCGTTCTGTAGTCAAAAAGGAAGGCTACTTAACGAGAGATCCGAGAATGAAGGAAAGGAAGAAATACGGCTTGAAAAAAGCTCGTCGCGCTCCTCAGTTCTCAAAGAGATAATCTCTTGTCTCTTATATCAGATTCAAAAAAATACCGCTTTTTCTCAATCGGGAAAAGGCGGCTTTTTTGTTGTTAAAGAATAAAGAAAAAAGAATAAAGAATAAAGAATAAAAGTGGTCGGGGAAAATTTATATTATAATTCTCGACCTTAATTTTTGCCGAAAGGCACAACTGCGTTTAGATAGCAACGCCAAAAAGCCTTTGTTTTTTAAGTTTTGTTTAATCTTTTTTTAATATGTATATTTTTATAATCTTATTTTAAGGAATTTAACGGCGGTTTTCCGCGTTAAAAATCGTTGTAGCTTATGCCTTTTTGTGTCAAATTTAAACAATTCGGCACTTTTTCATACTAATTCAGACATTTTAAAAAATGTTGCGATCCTTTGTTGACTTAAAATATTAAATCAAATAAATTTATAATACTAAAAGTGACTGGGCGTATGACCTATTATATAATATATGGCGCGCTATGTTAAAGAATAAAGAAAGACGCACGTCGTTAAAAGAATAAAGAATAAAGAAAAAAGAATAGAGAATAAAAGCGGTTGGTCGTTTTTATATAATTATTCTTGACGTTGGCAAAACCGCCTTATTAAGGCGCAAAGCATAAAAATATAAAAAATATAAAAAATTTTTTAAAAGGAGTAAAAACCTATGTTAACTAAAAAAACGAAAAGCTTGACCATGATATTACTCGCATTCGTTATGGCTTTAACTTTATGTCTCGGTTTCTCAGGTTTTTCAAATAATTCCCAACAAGGAGCAAAAGCGGCTACTTCGGCTGATGTTGTTGCTGTTACAAGCACTGTTAGTTTTGCAAATGCAAATATAACTTCGAGCTCTAAAGCTTTTACTAATACGAACAATGTTTACTATGGTTGTAGTGGTTCTAGCGTTGCTCAACGTGAAACTTATGTTAGTTTGCGTAGTAGTACGATTTTTTTCTTTAAATTAGGTATTGACGCAGAATTTTCCTTAAATTTAGGATATTCTGACAGTGATGCTAGAACTGTTACATTATCTTTATATAAAGTAACTGATATGCAATTAGTCGACGCTTGGTTTTTCGGCAAAAAGATTGGATCAACAAGCGGCATTGACTCAAAATATTTTTCAGCAAGCAGTGATATTTCACCTTACATTAGTGCAGTGGCGGCGTCTAAAACTTATTCAGTGAAAATAGATGAGGCTGTTTCTACGGATGCAGCAAGTGGAAAAAAAGACAGTTTTTACGTTTATTTTATAGAAGGTTTACAAAGCAATAATAAAATTGCAGCAACTGGTTTAACAATTAAAGCAGCTGAAACTTGCAATCACACGATTGTATCGGTTGATAAGAAAGAAGCAACCTGCACGGAAGATGGTTATGAAGCACACTATAAATGTTCTGCTTGTGAAAAGCTATTTTCTGATGCAGAAGGAACAACCGCAATTACTGAACCTGTCAAGATTCCGGAAACAGGTCACACCGAAGTAATTGATCCGGCAGTTCCTGCAACCTGCGTAGCGACAGGTTTGACCGAAGGTAAACACTGTTCAGTATGTAACGAAGTTCTTGTTGAGCAGGAAATCGTTGCAATCGATCCTGACGCACACGTTTTGGGCGAATTCGTAGTAGCCGAAGAACCTACTTGTGCAAAAGAAGGAATAAAAACGGGAACTTGTACGCTTTGTCAAAACTCTGTTGAACAGAAAATAGATAAGCTTCCTCACACCGAAGTAATTGATCCGGCGGTTCCTGCAACCTGCGTAGCAACAGGCTTGACCGAAGGTAAACACTGTTCAGTATGTAACGAAGTTACTGTTCCGCAAACTGAAATCCCTGAAACGGGCGTTCACACTTGGGGCGATGTTAGCGTAGATACTCCTGCAACATGCACGGAAGTCGGTATCGGTCACCAAGAATGTGCTAATTGTGATGCAACGCAAGATGTTGAAATTCCAGCTCTCGGTCACGAATTTGGCGTAGATGGTATTTGTAAAAATGACTGCGGAAAATCTATTGCAATCAAAAGCAATAATGCGCTTAGTGGTGTTCCGGTTGCCGATCTCGTTTTAACTGACGGTTGGTCAGCAGTAGATCTTGTTGATAACACTGATGGTGGCGGTGCTGTAATTAACAACTTGCCAGCATTAGCAGGAACTACTTATTACCAATATAAGTTTAATGAAGCCGTTGAAATCTATTCTGTTAAAGTAACGTACAGAATCGGAACTAAAGACATTAACGCAAATTCACAGATTCACATAAAACTTCTTAATGACTCAACGCCTGTCGATGACGAAACAAAAGGAAAAGAAATTTCCGGCAACTGGGCGCAAGAAGAGTTTACGTTTTATGCTGAGGCAGGAAAGAACACTGCTAATATAATTCAAGTTACTAACGCAGGCTCGGCATATAAGAAAATTAGAGTTGACAGCATTGAAATTAAGTATATTACGGAAGTTATCGTTCACGACCACGATCAAGCAACGATTATTCCGGGCGTTGAAGCAACCTGCACGAAAACAGGTTTGACAGAAGGTAAAGCTTGCTCAATCTGCGGTGCTATACAAGTTGAACAGCAGGTTATCGAAGCTCTCGGTCACGATTTTGTTGACGGCGTTTGTTCACGTTGCGGTCTCAGACAATATATCCACACCGTAAACTTCGATATAATCAGTGATAATGCAAATGATTCTACTGCAATAACAAAAGCTCTTGCTGATAAATTTGATGCAACATCAAGCGCATCTAACTACTTCGAAGGAACTTATGCAACTTACGACGATTATCTTAAAGCAAACGGTATAACGGTTCCTGGAACGGGTGTAACGTTATCTTCGGGTGGCGGTAATCAATATAACGGACTAAAAATTGATACAGGTGCTTCTGTTTCGTTTAAAGTTAAAAACGATTGCACCATATACTTATATGCAGGAGCAGGCGCATCTTCAACGTTGACGTTGAAAAATACTGCTACGAACGCTACGCAAACAACGAATCCTTACGATAATGCTCGCACCGTATGGGCAAACGTTGTTGCAGGCGAATATACTTTAACTGCATCAACTAAAAACATATTTATTTCTTATATCATAATCGACGACGGAGCTTCAGAGCTTTATATAGCAGACGGAGTTGCTACGGAACAGACGTTTATCGCAAACAACAACGACAACTTTATCGGTTGGACTAACGGCAGCGCAATGTTCAAAGCAGGCGAAGCAGCTGAAAAATCAGCCGACAATAAACACCTTGTCGTTTACAAAGCTGTTTACGCAACGTTGACGGCAGATAGCGGAGCAAGCGTTTATAAAACAACAGATAATACAAATCTCGGTTTAAGATTTACTTTTTCATTAACAGTAGATGGTGTTGACTTTGCTAATGAAGAACAGAAGAATTCAATTCTTGAAAACCTTTCGGGAACCGTTACAATGTATGCTTACGATAGTGAAAGTGGTAAATTTAAAGCCGCAACAAAAGATATCACTACCGTATCTATAAAAGGAAGCAACGTTGTTCAAATTAGCGTAATAATTAAAGGCGTTACCTATAACGACGCTTGGTTTAACTATCAGTATAGCGCAAAAGCAAGCGTAACGTTAAACGGCGTAACTTATACTGCAGATAACTTTGATGAAGTCGGCAACGGTTATAAGTTCTCTCAAATTGCTCAAGCGTGTTACGATTTAGGTTATTTAACGGAAGACGAAGCAAACGCTTATGGTATAAACGCAAAAACAGAAGCTACTGTAAACGCATAAAAAACTTAAAAAGGAGAATTTAATATGAAAAAGATTTATGAATCGCCTGAAATTGAAATTACCCTTTTTAAGGGTGAGGATGCAGAAATGCTCATCGTCAGCGGTGGAGCCGGAGATAACCCCGTTAACTCGGGCGACTTTACCGACGTAGAAGATAGACACTAATCAAACTTAAAAAAGAGCGAAACAATTTTCGCTCTTTTTTTATGCTGAAAAACCGAATTTATATATAACCCCGACTTTTTCGATTTTTTCTCCCTTATTCTACTTATCTCGGTTTTATCGTTTTTGCCTTCATGCCTAAAATTATTATATAATTTTTCTTCAACCACTTTTATTCTTTATTCTTTAATTTTTTCAACTTTTTTGGATTCTATTCCAAAAACTATATAAAAACGCAAAGTTTTTGGATTTCGTTCCAAAAAGTGTATAAAATCAAAAAGTTTTTGGATTTCATTCCAAAAACTTTTTATAATGTAAAACAAAATCCACTCGCTGAGCGAGTGGATAAAAGGCTTAAGCTATGG
>JBJEVF010000032.1:0-53720 GCA_051884215.1 Christensenellaceae bacterium
CAATCTCAATACATTTAATTTAATTTTCTGTCTAAACTTTTGGGTTCACATCACTCGTAAGCGGTTTTTTTACTTGGCAAATTTATCGTGTAATCTGTAAAAAACGTTAAAAAGTCTTTTTATCGGATAAAAATTATGAATTTTAGCGAAAATTTTCCGGCGTTTTAAAGTTAAATCTTCGATTTTTTCACCGCTTGAAATACGACAGACGGCAACGCCGATTATCTGGCTTTTTTCTATCCATTCGTCGTAAAACGTGTTATCGCCCTTGACGAGATATTTGCCGTCCTTAACGCCGACCGCGCGGTGAACGATCACCTTGCCGTCGGGACGGCGATAGCACAAAATATCATAATCTTTTAATTCGTAATCGGTAGAAACGATAACGGTTTCACCGCTCTTTATAAACGGCATCATACTTTTGCCGAAAGTGCGGTAAAGCAACAGCTCGTTGTTTTCGCTGAGATACTGCGCGCTTTTTTCTGAAAAATTTTCAACCATAAACAGAAGCTTTTTTCAGCTTAGTTAAAAACGTTTCTATTTCCGATAGAGCAAAGTCTTTTTCCAGATCGTATTCCTTTGCAAAATCGTCCACAAGCTCATTCATCTCAACGCCCTTTTCAAGCTTTTTGAAAAGAAAATATCCCGTTTCGTTCAAGGAAATTATTCCGTTAAACCTTTTTTCAACGTCGTCGCCGACAGGCACGACTATGTATTTTTTACCGATTTTTTTTGAAACGTATTTGTTTTGTAATTTCATAAATCTCCGAACAACGTATCGTGGCAAACCTTTGCCGCCGAAACGTCGTATTTAGCGTTTAATATGTAAAAATCGCAGTTTTCCGTTATCCCTTGACAAAAATCCAATATTTGCGTCGCAGCCTCAGGTGTGGAAATTCTTAAAGCGTGATTTAAAAACTCTCCGACAAATTCGCCTTTTTCTAACTTTTCAAGGGAATTTTCGTCAGATCTACGCAACAAGCAAACGGCTTTTAACAAACACCTCGTGTTTGCGCCGAGATTATGCTTGCCCTGCCAGGGCGAACCGTAAATATAAAACCTTCCGTCAATGCGCCTTAAAAACGGTTTATCGTCGTTTATCATAGCCACGTCGTCACCGTATAACTGTCTCCAGAACGACGAGTGCGTGGATTTACCCGTACCGCTGTCGGCAACTATCAGCACGCCTTGTCCCTTATAGGAAAACGACGACGAATGGTATAATAAACCGTCCTTAAACTCGGTAATGAATTCGCTTACACGCTTGAAAATCAAGATATTTTCCGCAAAATCGTCACTTTCAAGATTAAAATGCGCTTTAACGGTCTGTATATCGCAAAAAGAGTACTCAACGACGCAATCGACAACGCAATCGCCGTTGACTTCGTATTCTTTCATCAGCTTTTTCGAATAGTCGTATATCGGTTTAATATCAAAAACTACGTCGGCAATCTTATATAACATATAAAGTGATTCCCATCGCTACCCCCGCATTCGCGATAAATAGCCGCTTGTCGAATATACATTATATTATCACAATACGTTTTATTTGTCAATAATTTATTATCAGACGCAGATCAAATCGACGGCTTCTTCTTCATATTCCTCGATTCCGAATTCCTTATCGAGTTCGAAGTAATTTATATGCTCGCCGACTGCAATTTTGGCAACAGAAACCTCGTAAGCCGTTAAAATCTTTACGTCGTCTTCGGTTTTCTTCTGGTATTCCCTGCTCTGAATTCTTCCAGTTAACGCTATCTGTTCTCCTACCTGAAGATTTTTAACGAAACGGGCGTTTCTTCCCCAGACGATACAAGGTATATAATCGCTCTTGTTGTAAGCTCTGTTGATAGCGACAAGCACGTCGCAGATTTCTCTGTTAAACGGAGTCGTACGGTATATCGGCTGCTTGCAAATATGACCGACAAGCACGATCGTATTGGGCGCACGGTCGCTAACGACGTCCAGAATATCTCTGACAAATACGGTAAGCATAAGCTTTGATTTACCGTCGACAAATTTATTGTAGCTGCGAAACTGCCCGACAACGGAAATGCTGTTGCCGATTTCGAGATTGTTTTTATCAATCAGCCTTTCGGATACGGTTATCGGCAAAATATCGGCCTGACCGGATAACCTTAATACTTTAATGCTCATTTCGTAAAATCTTTCGCCATACATTTCGTGCGAAAAGGTTTTTTCCGTCACGATTTCACCTTGTAAAAATACTCTGTTGTTTTTCTTTTCTGAATTATTCATAATACTCCTTAAGTTTTTCAGCTCAACGTATGCTGACGTCCGTTGGCGTCTATTTGATAATTTTGCTTGTAGATAAGCTCGTCAATCGTCACGAACTCAAACCCCTTATTTTTCAACTGTCTGATTATTTCGCCGAGCGCCTTCGCCGTGTTTTTCCCGTTGTTATGGCACAAAATTATGGAACCGCTCTTAGTTTTCGAAACCACGCGATCGACTATCTGAGCTGCGGATATATCCTTCCAGTCGAGGCTGTCAACGTCCCATTGAATGGTATATAACGAAAGACTTTCAGCGGTTTTTATAAGTTTATCGTCATAATCGCCAAACGGCGCGCGAAAAAGCGAAACAGACTTACCCGTAACGTTTTCAATAGCGCATTTTGAGCTTTTCAGCTCGTTTAAAACCTCCTCTGAACTTTGATTGGGCATATGCTTATGAGTTTTGGAATGCGTGCCTATGCTATGATTTTCCGAAGCTATCTTCGCAACGTAGTCGCTGTGCTTCGTAACCCAGAATTCAACCATAAAAAACGTAGCCTTAACTTCGTTTTCTCGAAGAATACCGAGAATTTCATCGGTGTATTCCGTTCCCCAGGCACAATCGAAACTTATTGCGATTTTGTTATCGCTTCTGTCAACGCAATATATAGGCAACTGCCTTTTTTGCAGACTGCAAACCAAAACGTTGTTCTGCCCTGCGCAAGCTATTAAAAGACAAATTAACGCTATCGTTAGTGACGAAATAATCAATACGGTTTTTTTAATATCAAGCTCCTTTATAATAACATAATAAAATTGTCAGAATTTGTCGAATTATTGAGTAACGTAGTTAATTTTATCGAATAAATTGCGTCTGAAAAATTATAACAAGAATTCTATTTAATATATATGCGGAGCCGTTCAACGATATTACGGTTATAAAAAAATGCCGATAATCGACCTATCGGCACACTTTTGCTTATTCGGCGTCTAAACTTTTTTGATATAGTCGGGTTTTCTCGGCTTTGACAAAACGGGATCGCCGTTTTTATATCCGATAACGAAATTGCCTATACCTTTAAATCTGTCCGCAACGCCCCACTTCCTTTTCAGCTCTTTACCTGATTCGGTTTCAAACATCTGCCTTGCCCTGTGGATCCAGCATCCGCCGTATCCTAACGCCGTTGTCGCATTGTATAAGTTTCCCAAAACGAGCGAGCCGTCCTCTATATAAGTAAAAAACTCTGAATCGGCAAAAACGACTATTACCGTAGGCGCGCCGTAAAAAGGATCGAACCCTTTTTCGGCGCCGAGAATTTCAGCGTTTAACTCCGATAATGCTCTGACGGTTTCATCATCGTTTACGACCACCATCATAGGCGACTGAAAGCCTTTGCCCGTCGGCGCAAAGGTCGCGCATTCTAAAATTGCGTCCAGATCTTCTTCGGGTATTCTCTTTCCCGGAACGTAGTTTTTGCAACTTCTCCTGTTTTTTAAATCTTCAAGCGTACTTCTCATAACATTCTCCTACATATTAAGCGCGGCAGCGCCCAAAAATCCTGCGTCGTTTTTTAAGGTTGCAAGCAACAAATCTACCCGAGGTCCTAAGTCTTTGGCAAAAATATGCTTGTTTAATTGTTCGTTAAGCGGCTTTAACAGCTTTTCGCCTTCGAGAGAAATTCCTCCGCCGAGAATAATCGCCTGCGGTCTGAAAATATTTGCTACGTTGATAACCCCGACGGATAAATCGTCGATATATTCGTCAACGACCTGCTTAGCGTAAATATCCTTGTCGTAATACTCAAAAGCCGTTTTGCCCGAAACGTGCTCGACTCCCCCTATACTCCACATAGCCGAATCCTTGTGGTTTTCCATAGCCAGCGCCGTAGCTTTCTTCAATGCGGTTGCCGAAGCGTAAGCTTCCAGACACCCCTGACCGCCGCAAGTACAACTGTTTCCGTGTGGGTGAATTATCATGTGCCCGATTTCAGCCCCCGCCGAGCAGTTTCCGGAGAAGATTTTTCCGTCGATTATTATACCGCTTCCGACGCCTGTACCCAAAGTCAACAGCACGATATCCGAATAGTTTTTACCCGTTCCGAATTTGGCTTCGCCAAGGGCGGCAACGTTGGCGTCGTTTGCAATTTTTACGGGAACCGAAAACTGACTTTTGAGATAAGATACTGCGTCAACGTTGAGCCAGTCGAGATTACCGGAGCAAATGACAGCGCCCCTTTTATCGTCGATAAGACCGGGGATACCCATTCCGATACCCAGAAGATTGAAATCTTTGCCGTTTATCAACCTGCAAATTTCTTCTTTTACGTCACAAAAAACCTTAACGCCGGTCGAATCACGCTTAGTTTTTATCATTGATTTTTCAAAGACCTTGCCGCTTTTATCTACGAGCCCGATCTTTACGTTCGTTCCGCCGATATCGACGCCGATATACAAATCCATAATTACTCCCGTTTTTATACTTATTATATTTTATCATCTATGCTTTTTATTTGCAATATATTTAGTTCTAATCGCAAGAATTCGGCATATCTTTTTTTAGGGACACTTTTATGCAAAATTCTCAAATTTTCGACGAAGCTATATACATTATAACAAAACAAAGCACCATAAGAGAAACCGCAAAGGCATTCGCTATATCAAAATCGACCGTACACAAGCACTTGTCGAAAGATTTAAAGGAAATTGACGACGAATTATACGTTAAAGTCAAAACTTTGCTGGATAAAAACTTTCAGGAAAAACATATCCGGGGCGGTCTTGCCACCAAGAAAAAGTACAGCCGCAAAAATATGTAAAAACGTAAACAACACGCTAACTCCCATATCGCGAAAAACTTAAAAGCCCGATACCTTGCAATGCAAAAGTAACGAGCTTTTTTGTTGCGTTTTTATTCCGTATTCAATATCGACGTTTATAATTCGGCAGATACTCAACCGAAAATCATCGTTCCCGTAAAGCCGTAATCGTAATCGATACGCAAGGTATAATCTTCCTTTTTACCTAAAAACTCGACGATTACGTCATCTCCCGTCTGATAAAACGCCCAACGCTCAACCTCGTCGATATTTGCCGCTACGGTGATTTTATCTACGGCTTTAAGGTAGCAGAATTTATACATCGTTATCGTCCCGTTTTCGGGAATAACTATCTCGGACGCCCTTTCGCCGTTTATATAAAGGTTTTCGCATTTATAAAAAGGACTTGAAAAATTGTTTATAAACGAAGCAGAAAGGAAACTGTCAAGGTTTAAAACGTTGACGTCCTTCAAGCTGAGACACCCTAAAAAAGCCGACTCGCCAACCTTTTGTATTCCCTTAGAAAAGGTAAAGCTTTCGAGACTCGAACAATCGTAAAAGGCGTATTGACCGATGGACACGAGATGCGAATCGTTGCCGATATTTACGTTTTTCAAGCTCGGACAGCCGTAAAACGCATAATCGCCTATTTTCGAAACGCTGTCGCTGACGTTTACGGTCTTTAAGCTGAGATTTTTATAAAACGCCCTCGTAGCTATGTTTTGCACACCTTCGGGAACAGTGAACGTTTGAAGATTGACGCACTCGGATAACGCGCCCGAATAGATGGAAACCGTAGCGGGATGAACGTTTATCTCGGTTGCCGTTTTGTCGTAAACGGTCATTGCCAGCATAAACGGTTTTAAGTTGCTGCCGAGATAACCTACGTTATCGGACTCGTTGAATTTAAGGCTTTTACAGCCGTCGAAAGCGTTATCTTCAACCTCGTTTATATAATCGCAGAACACGATTTTTTCGAGCTTTTTGAGCCCGTAAAAGGCGTTCGTGCAAATTTTCGTTTCGTTGGTAAGCTCAACCTCTCTCAAAGTCGAAGGCATAACGCCTGCATTGTTTTTTCCGTCGTTAGCGCCGAACAGATAACCGATATTCGTGCAGGTCGGCGAAGATTTTTTATCTCCGAGAAAGGGAACGGATAATTTTACAAGATGCGAACAGCCGTTAAGCGAACTGTCGCCGTATTCCACAACGCTTTTCGGAATAGTCAATTCTTCCAGACCTTCGCACCAGAAAAACGCCCTTTGACCGATTTTTGTTATTCCTTCGTTCAGATTGACGTTTTTGAGCTTGCGCATAGAATTGAATGCGTAATCGCCGATAAAGGTTGCGTCGGTGACGTTTACCGTCTTTAAAGTGTTTGGCGTATAGCCTGCGTTATCTTCGTGCGATTCGGCGGCAAAGACGTAGCCGAAATGGCTGTTTAACGACTCGTCGCGGTTGTTGCCGACAAACGGCAAGGTAATTTCGACAAGACTCGAACAACCGTTGAAAGCGCCGAATCCGATATTAGTTACCGAATCGGGCACAACCAGGGTTTTTATTCCCTGACACCACAAAAACGCCCTTTCGCCGATAAACTCCACGCCGTCGGCGATTCTGACGTTCACAAACGTCCCGTTCCTTGAAAACGCCTTTTCTTTTATAGCCTTTACGGGATAGCTTACGCCGTCAATAACGCCTCTTGCGGGAATTTCTACGTTCGAGCTGCTTCCCTTATAACCGGTAACGGTCAGAGCGTTGGCGTTTTCGTCAAAAAACTCGTAGTAAAAATTCGCCTGATCGCCATCGAAAATCGGCTCGCTTTCGTTCACGTTTTCGACGTCTGCAGGGCTTGCGGAGCTTTTATCGGTATTTGCCGTTTTGTCGCAGGCAATAAGACTTGCCGCAAACAAGCAAAAGCATATTATAAGAAATATTGTTTTGAGATTACGTTTCATAATACACCTACCGTATCGATTATATCAAAACGTCTGAACGGTTGTCAAGCAGACAATGAAAAAAGACGGGCGCAACACCCGTCTTTACGTTTCTTATTAAAGAATTTCTTTAAGCTTAGCAGCTTTACCCGTTCTGCCCCTGAGATAGTAGAGCTTAGCTCTTCTGACTTTACCTTTTCTTACGACCTTGACGTCTGCAATCTTAGGCGAATGAAGCGGGAAAGTCCTTTCTACGCCGATACCGAATGATAAACGCCTTACGGTAAAGGTCTCGCTGATACCGCCGTGTCTTTTAGCGATAACGATACCTTCGAAAATCTGAATTCTTTCTCTCGTTCCTTCTACAACCTTAACAGATACCTTTACAGTATCACCGATTGAAAACTGCGGAACTTCAGATTTGAGGTTTTCTTTATTGATTTGTTCAATTATGTTTTCCATTGACTATACCTCCTAATTACGAAGTGTTCATTGAATATTCAAGAGGACCACTCGAGTCACTCGATTATTTTATCACTAAAATAAATAATAAGCAAGCAATTTCAGCCGATTTTTAAAAAATTTTTATTATATCTACGTTTTTCAACGACGTATTTTCAACTTCTCAGTTTTTTGTAACGAATATTATTGCTACGCCGCTTATAAGCTCCGTCACCTTAACGGAGCCTAATTTTCTCCTTCAAAAATTACCATAATCCGGACGAATTAAATCAAAGTTTTCTTTCATCCCCGTTCCTTAAACTCTTGTAAATCTCGCCGAGAAAAATGCCGAGAACCTCTTTTTTCATTTCTTCATTATTGAGAAGCAAGGAGAAAAAGTCCTGATTCTGCGAAAGCCCCTCAATGAGCGCGTCGTCGATGCCGTCGAAATACGAGAACGCAAAGTCGCTCTCGGTATTTGCTTTCGCGCTCTCGCGCAGTTTGTCCGACTTCATCATCAGGTCTTTGATTTGTAGCATCGCTTTGATAACCACGTCGTTATCGTAGGATTTGCCCGTCTTGCTGTTAATCTCGTCAATAATTTCCGAAAGGCGTTTTACCTTATCCTCGGTCAGATTAAAGTCCTCCGCCGTCGGCAGTTTCACGATCGGATCGGGCGTAATTTTCGGCTTGACGTGTTCTTCTCCCTTTTTCTGAATAAAGTTCTCCGCTCTGATTTTGCCCGTCAGGTCAAACCCTCCGCCCGGCTTGCTGATATTGATGAACGAAATGAAATAAGTCAGGAACAGATACTTTTTGTGCAGTTCCACGTCCTCAAAGCAAGACACCTGTATCAAAAACTCATAGAATCGGATAAAATGCCGTATAACCGACACGATTTCAATCTGCTTGATAACATCATACTCTTTGAGTTTCTTTTCCGCGCGTTGCAGGTAGAAGCGCAGTCTGTTCTTGTCTTTGGAGTCGATGATTTTCTTATAGATAATCTCCGCCGCAACCTGTACGTCGTAAGGATCGAGTATCATATATCCGTCGAGCTTGGCTTCCAATTCGTACACTGCTGACGGTGTAACAGAGTTGGCGAGCAAAGTCGTCGTGTAATACGGCGCAAACGCCTTTACGATATCGTCGTATTTATTGACGAAATCGAGAACGAAAGTCTTTTTCTCAAACGGCGGACAGATACGGTTCAGGCGGGACAGCGTTTGTACGGCGTTCACCCCACGCAACTTCTTCAAAACGTACATTGCACAGAGTTTCGGTTGGTCAAATCCCGTCTGATACTTGTTCGCCACGAGTAATACGTTGTAATCGTCCTTATCGAACATTTTCGGCAGTTTATCCTCTGAAAAACCGTTCAGAAGCGATTCCGTGTATTCCGTTTCGTCGCCGTCGAGTTTCACTTTCCCCGAAAACGCCACAAGCGCGTGGATACCCGTGTATCCTTTCTTGGTAACGTAATCTTCAAACGCCTGACGATACTTCACCGCGCTTGCACGGGAAGCCGTTACCACCATTGCCTTTGCCATACCGCCGAGTTCCTGCAACACCGTCGTGCGGAAATGCTCTACAATCACTTCCACCCTTTGTGCAATATTCGTCTCGTGCAGTTCCACAAACCGCGCGATCTGCCGTTTAGCTTCCGTCGTCTTGTACTGCGGATCTTCCGCAATTTCTTTATTCAGACGATAGAAGGTGTTGTATTCCGTAAAATTCGCAAGCACGTCGAGAATAAACCCTTCTTCAATCGCCTGTTTCATCGAATACAGGTGGAACGCTTGTTTCTGTCCTTTCGCGTTCGGTCTGCCGAACAGTTCGAGAGTGGTCGATTTCGGCGTTGCCGTAAAAGCAAACATGGAAACGTTTGCCTGTTTGCCGTTACGCGAAATCTCGTCCGCTATCAGGTCTTGCGTATCCACAGTTCCTTTGGTATCTATATCCACTTCCCCTGCGCCGAGCGTCATCGTGATCGCCGCCATATCCTTGCCTGCGGTAGAAGAATGAGCTTCGTCTATAATCACGGCAAACCGCTTGTCTTTCAAATTCTTAACGCTGTCAACGATATACGGGAATTTCTGTATTGTAGTACCTATAATTTTTACGTTACTTTGAAGGGCAAGCGCAAGGTCGGCAGAGGAACACTTATCGTCCATCACGCGGATCAACCCCGTTTTGTGTTCGATTCCCATAATCGCCGTCTGTAACTGCCTGTCCACCACCACGCGGTCGGTGCAGATGATGATATTGTCGAAAATAATCTTATTGTCTTTATCGTGGAGAGAAGAAAGCCGATGCGCAAGCCAAGCGATGGAATTTGTCTTTCCGCTCCCTGCGCTGTGCTGAATGAGATAGTTCTGCGAAGTGCGGTTTAGTTCCACATCTGCAAGCGTTTTGCGAATGACGTCAAGCTGGTGATAGCGCGGGAAAATAACCGTTTCCTTTACCGTCTTTTTGCCCGTTACTTCGTCCGTCTGCTCCTTGCGCTCCACAAAGATAAATTCCGATATGAGGTCGAGAACGGTATCCTTTTTGAGAATGTCCTCCCACATATAATAGACGGAATATTTGTCCTCGTAAACGGGATTGCCTTTGCCTGCGTCCACGCCTTCGCCGCGCCCCATATTGAACGGCAAAAAGAAAGTATCGTCGCCCGAAAGTTTCGTCGTCATATACACTTCTTCGAGGTCCATTGCAAAGTTGACAAGACAGCCCGCCTTGAATAAAAACAGCCTCGTTTTCGGATTTCTCTGCGTGCGGTATTGCAAAATGGCATCCTGATAACTCTGCCCGGCAAATTTGCATTTGAGTTCAAACGACATAATCGCAAACCCGTTGAGGAAAATCACAAGGTCAACGCGCTCCGTATCGCTCGCCCACACTTCTTCCATTACGGAAAAAATGTTCTTGCTGTACTTTTCCGTCAATTCCGTGTTGAATGTAGTCGCGGGCTTGGTGTACGTCAAATCAAGTTTGTAGTTGGAAATTTCCACACCGTGCTTTAATACGGAAAGCAGACTGCTTTTCGGCTTGATGATTTCCGCATTGATACACCCCACGATTGTATCTTCGGTTTTCTCACCGAACACTTGCCGAAGCGCCGCCATTGTTTTCGGCTGCGTGGAGTCCAAAAACGCAAACAGGAGTTCCCTATCCAGCGCAAACGCACGGTCGAATTTGGTACTCTTCCTCTCAATATAGCCGTTTTCGGAAACAAGCCGATCTATTATGTATTTTTGATATTCTTTTTCTGAAAATATGTTATTCATTTTTTCCCTCTACGACGCTAAAAAACATAATCAAACATCATACGACTATATGTTTCGCTTTTATCTGTATTGATATAATCCCTAATTTTTAGTTTTCCATCTTCGTATTGCAGTATTATGAAAAAGTCATTATAGATAAAACTAAAAAACGTATCATATTCAGTGCATATCTTATTCCTATAGTTAAAAGCGTTCAACAGGTCTTTTTCTAATGCCTTTTTTATTTCTGATAAAGCATAATTAAAGTTGTAGTCGTTCTTAAAATATAGATTATACGGATAGAAAAACAATATATTTTTTCCTTTTAATAATGTTTTTCTAAATGCCTTTATATCTTCCAAATACAATTCCGTATTTTGATCCAAGGGTATATTCAATTTATTAGAATCAAAATCATATACCCTTAATAATTTATGTAATATTGATGAAGTCATTGAACCCGATTTTTCAGATTGGCAAGTAATAATCATTCCGCTATCGTGAACAACTTTTTGGGCTGATAGACTGCTTTTCGCATAGCACATTGATTTGCTTCCAAATATCTTAAAATCCAAACCATAATTGCCTGCTGTACAATCACATTCCCCTTCATCTTCTTTTTGGGGCGCTTCGTAAACGAGTCCTTGAGCTTTTTTGTAGAAGAATAAAGAATTGTTTATAAACTCTCTCAAATAATTTTCATAGTTTTCTTTTTTTCCTTTGACAATTCCTTTTATAAACATTGCGGTAGGTAATAGCGACTCATAAAGATTATTATCCACCATCTACACTACCTCCTTCTTTCCCGTAACGTACTCATAAATGAGCGATTTTTTGTATTCGTCAAACGTTTCGATTTGCGCTTTTTTGTCTGCAATCGTCCTGTCTATTTCGGCGCATTTTTTATCAAGATATTCCGCAATCGCTTCCTGTTCTGAAAGAGAAGGCAAAATGATCTTCTTTCTCATTAAATCAGTTGCATTGATTGCCGGATAACTTACTCCGCAAGAATCGGCTTCAACAGCACATACAAAAGAATGTAATTGTACTGCAAATCCGAGAAAACACGGATTTATTATATCTGTTTTTGGTGTTAATGTAAGAAATCCCGTTGATACTATTATTTGTTCCTCATGTTTAGGTATTTGCGCTGTTGCTTTCAAATAAGTACGAACGGTTGATATAATGACATCATCCTTTTTTACTACTCTTCTTGCACGTGAAGGAGCATCTTTGAAGCGATAATGTTGATATTGCTCAATCCCCTTTCCGTAAGTAACTGAACCAATATCAATATAATCAAATTCATAATCAAAAGGCGTTGATTCTGTTAACGACTCTTTATTGCCTATCGCTATATATTTCAACGGTATAACAATCCAATGATCAGGTATTGCTCCTACCCACGCTATTCCGCTATCTTTCATAGGTGCAGATTTATCAAGACCGTGGGTGACAGCTTCGGTGATGACGGAACGCTTGTATTGTTCCAGCGTTTCAATTTCCGCCTGAATATCGTGCGTCAATCCGTCAATCTTCTCGCACTCTCCGTCCAAAAACTCCGCAATCTTCTGTTGTTCTTCAAGTGACGGAACAAAAATCATAAGTTTCACGAACTCGTCGTAATTCAGACCTTGCCTTACTCCGTTCCCCATATTATAGAACACTTTGCTTATATCATAAGCGTGTAATATGTAGTGATAAAACTTACTGTTAATTCCGCCTTTTGGCTTCAAGGCAATATATGCGGAAGTGATAATCCCACGCTCTTTTACAAGTCCTGTTCTTAAACTGCGTTTATCATTTTGCAAATCGGTAGGACGAATAATAATATCATCTGCTTCAACAATGTTATATCCGTTGTAATTACCCGGCAATAATCCTTCGCTCGTGTTTATATCTTTTCTGATTACTTTTCCGTAACTTAATGAAAGTAAATTATTCTCTTGACCAAAAATGTTTTTATTTTTTCTTTCGCTATAAAAGCAATATAAAGGCTTGACTTCCCATTCTTTCGGTATCTCGCCAACCCAAGCGATTCCGCTATCTTTCATCTCTCGCATAGCGCACCTCACTTGTTGAACAGAGCGGAAATACGGGCAGACACAGACTTTTCAAGTTCCGTAAATCTCTCTGCCAACACTTCGCTCTTTTCAGGTTGCGTGTACTGATAGAAATATCTTGTAAAAGGTATCTCTGCGCCGACTTTGATGACGGGCTTTTTCGCACCGAGGTTTTCTTCCCAAAACCATTTCGCGTCCGGCACGTACGGCAGCACTTCGCGCGCCATATAGTCCTCGATACTCTCTGTGTATTTGACGATTTCGGTATCGCGCGTTTCCTTGTCGTAGATGATTTCGCCCTTTTTGTCGCGCTGAATTTCCGCCGTCTTGTCCATTTCGGAAAGTCCGTCAGCAATTCTTTCTATCAGTTTTTTATCTGCCGAAAGAATCGTGGAAAGGTATTCGATAAACCCTTTCGGTTCCTTATACACCTTGTCCGAGATATGCGCTTGCAAAGCCCTCAAAATGCTATCGTACTGCGGCTTGTTTTGCAGCATTGCTTCGTATTTAAGTTTATCTTTTCCCTCTAACGCAACGCCCTGACTTTCATAATCGGCAATTTTCGCTTCGTCGTAAATCCCCGAAAGCGCGCCTTTCATCAGCATCTGCTCAATGCGTTCTTCCGTAATGGCGTAACTCCTCTGCAAAGGTTGCATGACGGTGTATTCTCTGTACAAGAACTCCTCGTTGTCATAAATCTTGCAAAGGTCGGACGGAACAAAATCGGCGTAAAGGTGCGTGATTTTCTTTCTGTCCTCACGCGTGATTTCATTTTTCTTATTGCCCACCGCTTTACGCAGTTTGTGATAGATTTCCGCCGCGTTGATGAGTTGTATTTTGCCTTTTCTCTCTTTTCTCTTATTTTTCGACAAAATCCACACATAGGTCTGAATGCCCGTGTTGTAGAAAAGGTCTGTCGGGAGCGCGATAATCGCTTCAATCAGATCGCTTTCCAAAAGCCAACGCCTGATTTGGCTTTCGCCCGACGCAGTATCGCCGTTAAAGAGCGGAGAGCCGTTTTCGATAATCGCCGCTCTGCCGCAGGTGTCGTCCATTTTATCGACTGCCGATTGCAGAAAAATCATCTGCGAGTCGCCGCCGCTCGGAAGTCCGTGTCCCCATCTGCCCGTTTCGCCTTTCAGGTATTCTTCGCGCACAGCTTGCTCCTGACCGTCTTTGGCGTCCTTGCCGCTCCACGGAGTGCCGAAAGGCGGATTTTCAATGACAAAGCGCATTTTGGTATCGGCAAAGCAGTCGGTCTTGAAGGTATCGACGTGACGGAAATTTTCTGCGTCCTGATTTTTGATGAGCATTTCAGCAAGCCCCACGGCGTAGGACTGTCCCATAAACTCCTGTCCAAACAGCTTGACTTCTGCCGTCGGGTTATAGTGCATGATGTAAGAATACGCGGTGGAAAGCATACCGCCCGTTCCGCAAGCCTGATCGAGTACGGTAATGACTTTATGGCTGTCGAAAATATCGTCGCAACCCTCCGCCATCAGAATTTCCACAAGCAGTTTGATAATGTCCCTGCCCGTGTAAAATTGTCCGGCGTCCACGTTCTGATAGAATCTGCCGATGAGATTTTCAAATATGTAGCCCATTTTGATGCTGTCGTAGGTCTGAATGGACAAATCGAGCGTGGAAAAGGCTTCGACTACCGAATACAGACAGCCGTCCTTGTCCATTTTGTCGATATGCTTTGGCATTTCGAGTTCGCTTAAAATCTCCTGCACGTTGGAAGAAAAGCCGCTTATGTAGTTTTTGAAATTGGCGGCGATATGCTTGGAATCGTTACAGAGTTCTTTTAAGGAATATTCGCTTGTGTTGTAGAACTGAAAACCGGAAATACGGCAGAGTGCCTTGGGCGGATAGTTCGGGTTTACCTTATATGCGTCGATTACCTTTTGCTTGGTAGCTTCAAGCGCACATTCAAAACGACGCAAAATCGTCATCGGAATGACGACGTCGCCGTATTTATCGGGCATATACGAGCCGCGCAGCTTATTTGCGATCGACCATATAAAATTTGCTTCCTGTGTTATATCTATCGGACTGTCGTCCCACATCGTATCGATGATTTTGTTTTCACTCATTTGTTTTCTCCTCGCAACTATCTATTGTCATGTAATTCATTATACCACAGTAAATATGACGCATACTGTCATATTTAAATACTTTTTAATTGTTGACGTCTGGTATGATTTCCACAATATCGTCTAACGTACAATTTAACGCTGTACATATTTTAATCAGAACGTCGGAATTTACCGATGAACCGTCCTTTTTCATCTTCGCAAGCGTGGCAGGACTAACATTGGCAAGTTTTGCAAGATCCTTGCTTTTCATTTCCCGATCTATAAGTAACTTAAACAGTTTTTTATAGCTTGCCGACATAATTTACCTCTTTATCGTGTTTTTTTTATCATAACATAGAATATTTGTTTCTGCAATCCGTTTATCGAAATAATTCAAAGAACTTTTAATAATTTTTATTAAAAGAAAATGACACCAATAATAAACAGAGCCAAGAATCATTTTATAAGAATATCGCCTGAATATTTTTATTGTCCATATTGATCGGTTATTGTGTTTACAGTTAAAAAAGTTAGATAATGTCTATTTTTCAATATTTCCACCTAAACGGCACGAAAACACAGCTACTTACTCCACGACAAATCTTTGAATCGCAAAGACCGACCTTACCGGGCTTCAAGCTCTCCAAGGTCGGTCTTTAAATTTATCTTTTGTATATCAACCGATTAACTCTTGTATAAAAAATCTTTTGTAAAAAAATTCGGGTATTTATCTTTTGTAAAACAATCTTTCACATTAAAGGCTTAAGCCTTTTCAGCAATTTTAGCTTTATCTTGAATTCTTGATATTCGAATGTATTTCTGTGTGCTATTTTTACTACTACGTTACAAAATGCCGTTTGGGAGCGAGAAATATGAATATTTTAAGTGAATATGCACCATTTCAGGTATTTCCCGTTTATAACAGCCCGTTTTTACCGAAATTTACGATTTTTCTATTTTCCGCAATTTCACTTACTCATCCTGCCGCCAAATCTATTACGGTAAGCGATTTTTTGTTGCGTTTTACGGAATATTACTTTTTGTTTATTACTAATCAACGTCTAAAATGTTAATGTTCTTTTTCTTAAGTAAAAACGCATAAGCAACGAGCGAAACAACGGCGTCAAAAGCAATACCTATACCAAACAAAAACGCTATACCGATAAGCGTAGGCGCCCAAACCCCGCAAAGATATAATATAAATGCTCCGCCATAATAAATTGTGTTCGTAACAACCGATTCAAATAACATATAGTTGGTTTTACCGAGCCCGTAAAACGTAGAATCAAACACGTTTTGGATAGCGAAAAGCATATAAAAACCGAGCAACACCATAACGAGTTCGAACAGTTTATCAACGTCGCTAAAATTCAAAACGTGAGTCATAAACGGTTTCCAAAGCGGAATACTTATACACCATAATACGCAAATCAGAGCCGTAATAACGAAATAACCTATCGAATTGTTTTTAACGGCGTTTCCGTCCGTTGCCGTTTCGCGCTTAATCAGTTCGCCGAATTGCAGAACGGGAAGTAATAGCCAACCCCAGATAAAGTTGTTCGCTACCCAATAAGTACCTTGCTCGCCGACAATATTAACCATACGGGCAATCATCAGCATATAGGCAACGTTTCTGACGAACGATTCTAAACCGGAAATCCCACCGACCTTTAAAAAGTCTTTCATCCAGGCAAAAGAAAGTTTTGCCTTTTTGAAAATAGCTATACCCTCTTTGTTTAATAAAGCAATAGCCGTTGCAATAAGAATAACGTTGACGATTATGTTTGAAAAAGCAATCCCGTTTACGCCGAGATTTAACGATACCGGCAACGTCGAAACCATAAAAGTATCTACAAGCAAACATAAAACAAGTTTTACAGCAGTCAATATGTAAACGTACTTTTCTTTGCCGAGCGTTACCATGCCAACCATTATAAATTTGAACGCTAGAGAAAAAATATTTGCTACGCTTTCGATTCTTATGTATGTCGCCGAAGCTTCTATAATCGCTTTATCCGTTGCCATTAATGATAACAATTGTTTTGCAAACGCTATTATAAGAATTGAAAGCACTGTGTAAGCCGCAACGGAAACGAGTAAACCCGTTCTCATACGGTTTGCAAACTCATTTTTATCGGTTAAAACTCTGCCGATAAAGAAAAATAACGGTAAAACGATTGCTTCGCTCATAATCTCATACAAGAGATTTACCCAAGATAATTGCCCTGCAATGGAAAACGACCATTCACCGGGAAGTTCCCCTAAGAAGAACACACGAACCGTAGTATAAACCGTCGGACAAAGTCCCAACACAAACAAAGCCAAAAACAATTTATAGTCGATTTTTTGTAATGACTTTTTAATTTTTGAAAACATTTTATTCCTTTAATCCATTTCATCAAAAACAGTTAATTCCAAAGGATTTTCTATCATTTCTGTCTCGTCAATTAACCTTCCAACAGTCCTAAAATTTCGTCGGCGTTGGTATCAGGTTTTACCTTGGGCATAATAGCTTGAATAAAACCCTTTTCATCGATTAAAAACGTCGTTCTAACAACGCCCATACTTACTTTTCCATACAGCTTTTTCTCTTGCCAAACACCGTAAGCCTGAATTGCCTTTAGCTCCGTATCCGACAGTAAAACAAACGGCAAATTATACTTCGTCGCAAAATTCAGGTGCGAAGTGACGTTGTCTTTGCTGATGCCTATAACCACAGCGTTTTTATTTTCAATTTCTTTATTTCTGAGCGCGAATGCGCAGGCTTGTCTTGTGCAACCGGGCGTATTGTCCTTAGGGTAAAAATACAAAACCACTTTCTTGCCGATAAAATCAGACAAAGAAATCATATTCCCGTTTTTATCCGGCAGTGTAAACTGCGGCGCTTTCATTCCAACTTCTAACATAGTTTTAATCTCCTTTTCGCATTATTTTTTCAAATACTTTTTAATTTTTTCAAAATTTCTTCATCTGCCGGGCAGAAATCATAATTGGGAATTTCTGCCGGCGTTATCCACTTTATATCGTTATGCTCCAACTTTTCGGGAACGCCTTTTGCTATCGTTGCGTTAAACAACGTTAAATGCACGGTAATGTCGGGATATTCGTGAACAACTTCCATAAAAATATCCCCAACATCAAGCGTGATATTTAATTCTTCTTTGCACTCACGGATTAAGGCTTGTTCTTTTGTTTCGCCTTTTTCGACCTTGCCGCCAACGAACTCCCATAAAAGAGCTCTTGCCTTATTTGCAGGTCTTTGACAAATCAAAAACTTATCCTTATCCCATATAAGCGCCGCAACAACTTCTACCATTTTTAATCTTATTAACACCTCAACAATTTTTAGAAAATATTGTCTATTTCCTCAAAGTCGCTTTCCATAAAACCTTTGAACTTATCAACGGCATTTTTCTCATCTTCCATGCTTTCAAATAATGGAATACTATAAATTTGTCTCCATTTATCACCTCTACCACCTATGTTAAACTTATTATTAGATGACGCCCAATCTATCCATTTATTTCTATCTTCTTGACAACCTGGGCCTACATATAGAGACAACCAACAATCCTTATATCTATTATTGATCTCATATACTATTAAATCCTTAATTCCAGACCAACTTTCATCACCTAACAAGCCCACAACTTTTCTAATTTTAACAGAAGCAAACCTTGTATATCTACGTGCCTTAGTTAAAACGACAACCTTTCCCTCTTTTTCATAATCTCTTAAAATATCCTGCATTTTATTACTTCGTTGAATTTGCTTATTCTTTAATTCTTGTTCTTCGCCCGCAATTTCATCACTTTCTTCGGTTAATAAATCTAATACGTGAACAAGAAGCTCAACTAATTTAGAATAATTTGCATCTTCATTCAAGAAAATCCTATAATTTAATGTCCACAAATAATTATCAGGCAACACTTCCCCTATATTAAGCGATTCATCTTTAGGAGGTTTTGTCTGAATTAATATCTTTCTTTTCGAGTTTTGTATATGTACTTCAGCAAGAATCTTATTTGTCTCAGAACATCTTAATGCTATATAATGCTTTGTCGCTGTTTCATATAAACTTGGAATTCTTTCCAACAATGCGTTAAATATCTTGTCGTAATATTTAACCATATATAATTCTTTAGTTTTTAAGAATTCTGAAACCTTAATCTCTCCTTGATTAAACGAAAAATGAGTATCGCGGCTTGTAAAATCCACCTCTTCAAGTTCCGGAATATCCTCCCTTTCTTCTTGTAAGAATTTTAACCCTAAAACTTCTATCTTGAACTCTTTACTTGGAAACTTAAATCCCCATCTTTCCTCCATAAACGTTAACAAGCGCAAACCACGTTTTAAAATCTCCTGAGGTGTCCAATCAGTAAATTTTGACACTTCCATTTCTGAATAAGAACCTTCTGCATATCCACGTCTGCCACCTTTAGGCTCTTTTTTAAGCGCAAATTCATCATTTTGCAACGCAGAGTTAATGCTTTGAGACAATGCTAATAAATTACCCAAAGAATTAGCAAGTCTATGTTGTTCCTCTTCTGTTTGATATAATCTAAAAGCATTCCTCCAATAATAAGCCGTAGGTTTTTGCGGAAAAATATGTTCTATTGAAATTTTATCTTTATCAGATTTTGTAAACGATCTCCAATCATCAAGTTTTCTTATATGTCTACCTTCTGATAAATAAGCTTCGTACTCAAATAGGAAATACCATCTTGGATACCAACTATAAAAACCATCTTCATTCTTGAACGATTGTTCCATTCCTGACTTGAAGGCATTTAATGCACCTTCAATATTTTTATTAAACTCTTCTTCAAAAAAATTAATAACTTCTGATACCTTTGTTTCATTAAAATAAATTTCTCTAGCGAATGTATAGGCCTTAACGCTATTGTAGTTGGCATTATATTTAGCAAGACGAAAACAAAGGAATATGAATTTTTCTATTATTTTGTAAAGATTGATTCTTTCTTCACTTGAAACTTCTTTATTGATTAAACTTGCAACAACTAAAGTTCTAAAATAGTTAATCCCCACGTGGTTTAATCTTTTTATCCATTTCTTTTCCTCATCACTTAAACTAGTCGCATCATCTGGATTGTTTGATATATACCAATACTGTGCAACCTCTCTCAAACTATTTACATAATCACTGATTTCCTTAGGATGCAATATCATTTCATTTTCATATAAAAATTGATTAAAATTATCTTCATCATCATATTCTTCCAAATTCTTATATGCTAATGCAACTTGCTCACCATAAATAGCCTTTGGTGTAAACTGTTTATTTAACAAAAACTGAATATAGTCATCCCCTTTGTTTCGCGTATATTTATAGAACAAAGTCCAATGATTTCTTAAATATTCATCATCATCTAAAGGCTTGTTTTTGTTTCTGCCTAATTGATGATATACTTCTCTCCAAGTTTCATTAATCCTATCTCTTAAAATTGATTTATTATTGCTATCTAAAATGCTTTCAGGATAAATGGTTGTTAAATAAATCAACCTATTTTTTAATATTTCAAGATTAGATAATTTTTTACCCCTATTATTCATTGTTTCAAATGCAACGAAAACATCAAAATCATCATCTATGTAATGAATATTAAACTGCAATTTGTTAACCAATTTTAAATATAGATTCTCAATTATTGAAATACCTTTCCCGGCATAAATCCCACCAAGTTTTCCATCGAAGAAATCTTTAGCGTTTTGTAAGTTTAAGGTGTAAAAACTTTCCTCTATTTCGCCCGAATATGGTTCACTTAAAATCTTATATCTCAAATACTTAAAAGAAGGATTATCGTTTTCATAACCAAATTTATATGATTTACATATTTTTAATGGCATTTGTACTTCTACTATAAATTGTTTCCTTATTTCTTCTATACCCTTGCCTTTTAAATATTCAATTCCATTTTTAGAAGCCAACTCAAGTATTGAATTTAATAATATAATAAAAGTAGTCAATCTTTGCTGGCCATCAACAACGTGATAAGCGCGATAACCGTTTTCTAAAATCCACTTGTCTTCTTCCCATTTATAGCAATCTTTAATAGACAATTCTTTTAAAGATAGCATACCGGTATAATGATATCTATCCTCTGTTAAATTGTATAAATCGTCCCAAAAGTCATTTAATTGACTATTATCCCAAGCATATCCTCTTTGATAATCAGGTATCCTAAAAATTGCATTATTAAACAATGAAGAAAGCGATGTCATTGAATTTCTCATTATTCTCTCCTTCTATATTTCTTCAATTCCTAAACTCTTCAAATATTGATATGTACCGTCATAATATTCGGGCAGACGTGTACTATCTTCCCAAAAACCACTTGGATTTTTATTTGCATTGCCCGCCGGAACGCATATGACCATTCCGGCTCTCGCTCTTGTAAGAAGCACACGATAAGCATTTTATATATACTTAATTAAGTCTTGCTTTCGCTCGTGGGCGTTTGTTCAACCCACTTCGTTTGGCCGTTAAATCTATAAAAACGCCATTCTCCGTTATCATATCTCATATCGGCATCCCACAATCAACAAATGTAATCAAGCTCAAAACCTTGAACTTGTATCTCAGTTGCGAGGTATTCAAAATAATTTTACGCTCTCGAATCTATTTATCTTAGTCACTCTATTGTCTGCCTACATTATATCACAGCAAATATGACAACTTTCGTCATATTTATAAAAGTTTTAATTATTATTTTCTCTTACACGCCACAATGCGGCAGGATGATTTTTCACGTTTATGATAATCTCTTCATTGCTAAACAACAATTCAGGAGCGTAAACTTTTTCTTGTAGTTTAGATAAAAACTCTTTTTCGCTATCCGTCAAAACGAGCAAATCTTTTACGTAGGCTATAACTCTTTCCTTTGCTTTTTCAATGTCGAACTTATCGTCTTTGGCTATAACGGGTTTTAATTGAGTTTTATACTTTCTATAATCTAATCTTTCTACGTTTTTGTAATCCAACTCTTGAATATCGTAATCCCCGCCGATAGCGTTATAAAATATAAGGCATTTTCTAAGAAGTTCCGTATCCTTTATAACGTTATTTTCTATCATAGCGTTAACGTCATATAAATCTCTTGGCGTAGCACGTGATAGAAGAGCGTTAATTTTACTTGCATATAGTTCAGTAGTGTTTAAGGCTAAAACTTCAAAATCTTCTACGATACCCTTCGTCAAAATTTTCTTCTTTTCAAGCGGTAAAACGTGACATCTATCCAAGAAGTTAATTTCAACCTTTATATTGTCACGATTGCCTGCGTTGTTAATGTAATTAAATAAGAACGACGTTAAAGCGAAATGGTCGCGAGAATCTGCAAGAGAATATCCTTCTTGCCACATATAGTCGGTTAGGCGTTTTTTGAACTTTTCTTTATTTTTAGGCAACTCGTCCCTACTAACGTTTACGGTAAAGTCTAAATCGATATCAACGGAAAGACGTGGAAGTTCTACAGCAGTTAGATTGATTGCCGTGCCGCCTTTAAGAGCAAGTTTATCTTTAAAAACAACGTCACTATTTAAGAATTTTAATATTTCGGAAAGACGTAAAACCTTTTCTAAAGTATCTTTTATAAAGTTAGATTCTTGAGCAAGTCTTGTCAAGTATTGTCTTGAAAACTCCATTAATATCCTCCGTTCAGGCGAGATTTAAGATTTTTAGGCGCCATAAGTTTCCACTTAGAATTAAACTCTATATCTTTATACTCGTCTTGTAAAAAATACTTAATCTGATTGGTTAGTCTACTTTTACACTCTTCAAAAAACGAATCGGTCAACATAAACTTATCTTTGAAATGTTCTAATACGTAGCCTGTTTTTTGATATAAAAAGACTGAATCGTAAGCTTTTAACGTTTCACGTAGTTTTGTTTCGTCCAAAACACGTATTTGGTCAAGTACATTTAAGACTTCGTCAATGCCACCACCTGCGTCAATATCGTCAAGGCAGTCAACAACCGTACGCTCAAGAGACGTTACGCGCACTGCGGCTGTTACTATATTCATAATTTGAACGTCGTGTTTCAGGGGTTTACGAACGTAGTCGATATCGTCAAAAGTAAAATCGTTGAAGCGCTTTTTACTACCCACTGTAACGGTATTAAAAACTTGATTAGCTACGCCAAAATACTCAAAGGCAGAATGATAGCACACGCAAGCATCTTCAGCTATTTTTGTAGCAAGCTCAAACTTTGTCGTAAGCGGATATCCCGACACGTCAACTTGAACGTATAAACCGTTACGGACTTTAACAATTTTTTTAGAACGAACTTGCCCCGATATCCAATTTTCGTATTGTTTATCATTTTTAAAATAGCCTATAACGTCCTTTTTTGTAAACGTATAAGGGATAAATTTTGCCATTTACATATCCTCAAAACCGATTTTAACTATTTTAGCATAAAACACTACAAAAGTCAAGTGGTTTGTGTCGATTTGGTTAATAATTAGGTGTTTTGACTTAATTTACTTAAATTCCGCAGGAAAACCGACGTTTTCCACGCATTTTAGGTATAAAGACAAATATTTCTAACTTTTTTAACACAAAACCCTGTATCAAACAGGGTTTTGTGTGGGTTTAGTAAATATTCTGAACGATTATACCCTTTCGGGGCTATTTTTAAGTGTTTGGCGTGCATTATACCTGAACGGGTATATTTATTCTTTATCGTTGTCCAGGATTTTATCTTCTTCTAATTTTAACGATTTGAGCCACTCTTCTTTTTGAAGTTTAATTACTTCGTAATTTATACTACCACGCGGACAGCACGACAATAGAAAGTTAAAATCTTTTAGCTTGTTGCGAATCTTGTCGTTGGGGTCGCAGGCTTCAATCTTCGGTTTTCGATAAGCATTATATAAGATTATAAAACTTTTCCAACTATACGCCGTCAAGTTTTGCTTGGCGGCACGTTTGCAATACCTGCGCCAACAGAGCCTGATAGAAGAACGATGTTTTACCATCTGAAACTCTTCCCACTTAAAATCGAGAATTAAATATCCGTCTCCTGCTTTCGCCCTTTCGGGGAATAATAAGGAAGCAATTTCTCCTTCGCTCATATCATTTAGCACGTAAACTTCAATTCCTAACGCCTTTATTCTTTTTAGAACAGTCCATACAGTCGTGCGAGAACAACTGCAAAGGGTAGCGATTTGGCTATTATTGTTGCCCTTTTGGTAATATTCAATGATTAATTTGTATTTTGACATAATTTTCTCCTTAGGCGTTGCACGCCCAACCAATAATTCCTTTTAGAGTTTTTTGCTTTTTTTGCGAAAAGTAATTATATAAAAGGTGCAACGCAGTTTTAAGACAAAAGCAGAAAGAGAAAGACGGATAAATTTTTGAAGTCGTAGTCTTCCCTACGAACGAGAAAATTTAGATGGATTTATCAAACTGATTTTGGCTTAAAACAATTAGTGATTGAGTGGGCAACGCCTACTCTATCGCCCTCTTTTACCTATATCCGTAGATACGGGAAAGTGTAACATTTTGCTGGCCACCCCCGTTTTTGAGGTCTTTTTTTCGAGTTTTGCGAGACTTAGAGGAGAAAAAAAGCAGTCGCTCTTTCTCAAGAATGACTGCTTTTTGCTTGTTTTAGTATAAAATATGAGTTTTTAAGCCGTTTTTGACCTTATTTGGTCGCCCTCGGATTACGGATATTAGCCTGAGCTGCGGCAAGCTTTGCGATCGGAACTCTGAACGGTGAGCAGGATACGTAATCGAGACCTATATTGTGGCAGAATTCGATTGAATACGGATCGCCGCCGTGTTCACCGCAGATACCGCAGTGCATATCCGGTCTTTGAGCTTTGCCGAGCTTGACAGCCATATCCATAAGCCTTCCGACGCCGGTCGTATCAAGCTTAGCGAACGGATCGTTTTCGAAAATCTTATTCTCGTAGTAAGCATCGAGGAATTTTCCTGCGTCGTCACGGGAGAATCCGAAAGTCATCTGCGTTAAATCGTTGGTGCCGAAGCAGAAAAATTCAGCTTCTTTTGCGATTTCGTCGGCAGTAAGCGCAGCGCGTGGAATTTCGATCATCGTGCCGACTTCGTATTTGAGATTTGATTTTGCGTTTGCAATCTCTGCGTCGGCAGTTTTAACGACTATATCTTTTACGAACTTCAACTCTTTGGCTTCGCCTACGAGCGGAATCATAATTTCAGGCTTAACGTTCCAATCAGGATGAGCATTCTGAACATTGATAGCGGCACGGATAACGGCTTTCGTCTGCATAACGGCGATTTCAGGATAAGTTACCGAAAGACGGCAACCGCGGTGTCCCATCATCGGGTTAAACTCGTGCAAGGAATTTATCATAGCCTTGATTTGTTCGACCTTCATACCCTTAACGTCGGCAAGAGCCTTGATATCGGCTTCTTCGGTCGGAACAAATTCGTGAAGCGGCGGATCGAGGAAACGAATGGTAACGGGGTTGCCTTCCAAAGCCTCGTAAAGTTTTTCAAAGTCGCCCTGCTGGATAGGCAAAATCTTTTCGAGAGCCGTTTCTCTATCCTCTTTCTTTTCGGAACAAATCATTTCACGGAATGCGGAAATTCTGTCCGATTCAAAGAACATATGCTCGGTTCTGCAAAGACCTATACCCTCTGCGCCCAACTCTCTTGCTCTTTTAGCGTCTTCCGGAGTGTCGGCGTTGGTTCTTACCTTGACTGCTCTATATTTATCAGCCCAAGCCATAATTCTGCCGAACTCGCCTGCAACGGTTGCCGGAACGGTAGGTATCAGACCGTCGTAAATCTTACCCGTCGAACCGTCGAGCGAAATCTCGTCGCCTTCACGGAAGGTCTTTCCGGCAAGCGTGAACACTTTGTTTTCTTCGTCCATATTGATTTCGGTGCAGCCCGAAACGCAACAAGTTCCCATACCGCGAGCAACGACGGCAGCGTGAGACGTCATACCGCCTCTTACTGTAAGAATGCCTTGAGCGGCTTTCATACCTTCAATATCCTCAGGAGAGGTTTCCAGGCGGACAAGTATAACCTTTTTGCCGTTGGCAGCCCAAGTTTTAGCGTCCTCGGCGGTAAATACAATCTGACCTGAAGCGGCGCCCGGAGAAGCAGCCAAAGCTCTGCCGATAGGTTCGGTCGTCTTTAAAATTTTAGCGTCGAACTGCGGGTGTAAAAGCGTATCGAGGTTTCTCGGATCTATCATCAATACCGCTTCTTTATCGGTAATCATACCCTCGTCAACGAGGTCGCAGGCGATCTTTAAAGCAGCCTGAGCCGTACGTTTACCGTTTCTTGTCTGAAGCATATACAGTTTTCTGTTTTCGATGGTAAACTCCATGTCCTGCATATCTCTGTAGTGGTTTTCGAGAGTAGCGCATATAGTCTTGAATTGTTCGAAGACCTCGGGCATGACTTTTTCCATTTCTGCAATTTTGGAAGGAGTTCTGACTCCCGCAACGACGTCCTCACCCTGAGCGTTCATAAGGAATTCACCCATAAGGTGTTTTTCGCCCGTTGCAGGATCTCTTGTAAATGCGACGCCGGTTCCGCAATCGTTACCCATATTGCCGAACGCCATCATCTGAACGTTGACAGCCGTTCCCCAACTATACGGAATGTCGTTATCCCTGCGGTAAACGTTGGCGCGGGGGTTGTCCCAGCTTCTGAAAACGGCTTCGATAGCGCCCATAAGCTGTTCTTTCGGATCGGTCGGGAACGGTTTACCGATTTTCGATTCGTATTCCTGCTTAAACTGATGAGCAAGATTTTTCAAATCGTCTGCATCGAGTTCCACGTCCTGCGTGACGTGTTTTTCTTCTTTCATCTTATCGATGAGCTGTTCGAAGTATTTTTTACCTACTTCCATAACGACGTCGGAATACATCTGGATAAATCTTCTGTAACAGTCCCAAGCCCATCTCGGATTATTGGATTTTCTTGCCAGAACCTCTACTACGTCTTCATTGATACCGAGGTTCAAGATGGTATCCATCATACCCGGCATAGAAGCTCTTGCGCCCGAACGGACGGATACGAGCAGAGGATTTTCCTTGTCGCCGAATTTTTTGCCGGCAATAGCTTCGAGCTTAGAGACGTATTCCATAATCTGCGCTTTAATATCGTCGCTGATTTTCTTTCCGTCCTCGTAATACCTCGTGCAGGCTTCGGTAGTGATTGTGAAGCCCTGCGGCACAGGTAACCCCAAATTAGTCATTTCAGCGAGGTTTGCTCCCTTACCGCCAAGTAATTCCCTCATTTTTCCGTTACCTTCGCTGAAAAGGTAAACATATTTGATTTGATTTTTCATTCTCCCTCCTGAGTTATACAGAATTCCTTATTTCTGTGTAAATGATAAAACATTATACACGAAAAACGGTGCGTCGTCAATACCTTTTTTAATATTTTGCTTCAAGAAATTTTAAGTATTACAACAAAAAAAATCCTTCCGGAAAAAATCGCGGAAGGAATAACGATCCTGAACGTCCGATTACTTTTCAAGAGGTTTCGGAGCTAAGTGATAATAGTAAAAACACTCGATATCAGCATTGTAAATTTTGCGTTTTTTATCGCATTTAAAGCCGAACAGTCTTTCAAAATCGCCGACGGGAGTAAGAGTATAAAAACACCAGTCGGGAAACTGCCGTCTTATTTTTCCGTAATCTCTGTAAAGGGCTTCTATCTCCTTGCGGTTATTCAGCCTTTCGCCGTACGGCGGATTGGAAATCACGACTCCCCTTGACTTATACGTTTTAAACTCTCGCATATCCTGTTTCTGAAAATGCACGATATCGTCAACGCCTGCGTTTTTTGCGTGCTGACGGGCTAATCTCAAAACCTTTTCGTCAACGTCGAAACCGAATATGGATACGTCGGTATTACGGATTATATCGTCCGTCGCCTGCTCCTTCAATAAATCGAAATCCTTGCGTGAAAAATGCTTCCAATGCAGAAAATCGAAATCTCTGAAATACCCCGAAGGTACGTTTTTTGCGATAAGCGCAGCTTCGATGGGAATAGTACCCGAACCGCAAAACAGGTCGCAAAACGGTCGGGACGGGTTCCAAACGGATAATTCTATCAGAGCCGAAGCAACGTTTTCTTTAAGCGGAGCGTCGCCCACGAGCTTTCTGTATCCCCTGCGGTGCAAGCCTTCGCCCGAGGCGTTAAGAAGTATTCTGCAATAGTCCTTGAATATCGCAACCTCTATACGATACCTTTCGCCCGTTTCGTTGAGAGTCGTTACTTTATACTGCGAAAAAAGCTTGTCGCATATCGCTTTTTTTACTATGCTCTGCGTAACGGACAGTGCGTGAATAGTCGAAAGAACACACTTTGCCTCGACTACGAATTTTCCGTCAACGGGGAAATACTGTTTGTAATCAACGCTGAAAGCCAGATCGTAAAGGCTATCGAAGTCAGTAACCTTGCCCTCGCAAAGCACGATATGCACCCTGCTTGCCGACCTTAAATAAAGATTGAGCTTAGCTACGTCGGAAAAATCGCCTTCAAATGTGATGCTTCCGTTTATCGAGGGATATTCGCCATAGCCAAGCTTTACCATTTCACGCTTGACTACGGCTTCCGTTCCCGAAGCGCAAGAAACTGAAATTTTCATTGAAAAGCGTCCTTTATATGGTTTATTTCGTCGTCGGCGTAAACCTCGACGACGTCGAACCGAACGTTAGTGTCGGTCACTCGGTTGGCGTAAATATAGTATTCCGCAATCTGCCTGTATTTAGCCTGCTTACGACCGTCAACGGCTTCGCAAGGCTTGCCGAATTTGTCGCTCGTACGACTTTTCACTTCGATAAAACATAGAATATCGTCGTAAACGGCGATAATATCGGCTTCGCCGTAGTGCGTGACGTAATTTGTTTCTATTATGCGGTAGCCCTGCTTTTTCAAGTAGCTTACGGCTAACCGTTCTCCTCGTTTACCGAAAAGTTTTTTATAAAAGTCCTTCGGTGAATTGAACACGGTCCCATCTCCTTTAATGCCTCGATATGCTCTTTCGTTCCGTAACCTTTGTTTTTGCTTAAACCGTAACCGGGAAACTGCTTGTCGTATTCGACCATCATTCTGTCACGAAAAACCTTGGCAACGATGGACGCCGCGCCTATCGAATAGCTTTTTAAATCGCCTTTTATTATGGAAAGCTGCTCGCTAATTATATCGAGTTTTAATGCGTCCACAAACACAATATCGGGAACTACGCTTAATCCCTTCACGCTCTCAGCCATACATTTTTTCGTGGCGTTGAGTATATTAATTTCGTCTATTACGTTATTGTCGGCTTGCGAAATTTTTACCGCTATGGCTTTTTCAAGTATTTTGTCGTAAAGCATTTCACGCTTTTTTTCGCTGAGCTTTTTTGAATCGGTTATACCTTCGATAACGTTTTGACTATCAAGCGGCATTATGACGGCGCAGGTTACGACGGGACCGCAGAGCGGACCTCTGCCCACCTCGTCGACTCCCGCAATGTATTTATACCCCTTAGCAAGGTACTCTTTTTCAAAAATTAAATTATCCGTTTTATCCATATTGTATATCAACTGCCTATTTAGAATTCAAGACAAATTTTCCCTAATTTTCCGCGGCGGAAGTCGTCGATTACCGCCTTTGCGCAACGCGTGTAATCGTAATCGCCGCCGCGCACTAAGTAGCCTCGTTTTTTGCAGATATTTTCGTAAATTTCAAGTGGCTGAACGCCGTCTGCGCCGTATTTTTCTTTAAATAATCCGGGTTGTATCGCACTCATATCGGCGATAAAAGTCAGGCAAAGTTCTTCGATATCCAAAATATCGTCGTTGACGCTGCCTATATATGCAAGATGTCTTGCTAAGTCCTGATTTTCCATACTCGGCGGCATAGTTCCCGGCGTATCGAGAAGTTCGAGATAGTCGAGCTTTATCCACTGTTTACCCTTGGTAACGCCTGCTTTATCGCCCGTCTGAGCCACCTTTTTTCCGCTTATGGTATTGATAATCGTAGATTTTCCCGTATTCGGAATACCGCAGACCATAAACCTCAGGGTTTTATTTACGCCCTTTTCAAGGTTTCGTTTGAGTTTTTCTTCGAACACAGATTTTAACAGCGTCAACGCCTTGTTTATATCTCTCTGGTCGGTGCCTTTTACAAATGCGTGGCGGTAATTCTTTCCGTTAAAATATTCGTCGATTTTTTTAATATGCACGCTTTCAACAAGGTCGCATTTGTTTATGAGATAAACGACGGGTTTGTTGTTGAAAATCTTTATATGATTGGTATTTATGCACGCCAGAGGCGCTCTTGCGTCAAGAACGTAGATAATTCCGTCAACGAGCTTTAAGTTTTCTTCCATCATACGCATAGCTTTCGTCATATGTCCGGGAAACCATTGAATATGCTGCATAAATACTCCTTATAACCGACTTTGTCGGGATAATAATATTTTATTTCAATAAATCGGGGCGTTTTTCCTTGGTGATTTTGAGAGATTGCTCCCTGCGCCAATCCTCGATTTTTTTGTGATGACCGCTTAAAAGCACTTCGGGAACGCTAAGCCCCATAAAGCTTTCAGGACGTGTATATTGCGGATACTCCAAAAGATCCGCCGAAAAGCTTTCCTCGTTAAGCGATTCTCTCGTTATAACCCCGTCAACGTATCTTAACAGGCAATCGGTAACCACCATCGCAGGAAGCTCGCCGCCCGTCAAGACGTAATCGCCGATTGAAATTTCGGCGTCGAAATATAAATCGAGAACCCTTTGATCGACGCCCTCGTAATGACCGCAAAGCAAAATCAACCACTGCTTATCAAGTAGAGGCTGAACCATTTTCTGATTAAAAACAGCGCCTTTTGGCGACATAAATATCCTGTATGCGTTATGGTCTTTATCGATGCTGTCTATACAGCTTGCAATTGGTTGAGCCATCATAACCATACCGGCTCCGCCGCCGAAAGGGTAATCGTCGCATCTGCGGTGCTTGTTTTCGGTATAATCTCTTATATCGTGAACGTTTATATCCACTATTTTGCTATCCCTCGCTCTGCCGATTATGCTTTGGCTAAGAGGAGCGAACATCTCGGGAAATAACGTGAGAATATCAATCCTCATACATAACCACCTCGGTAAATCTTGCGGCGTTGACGGTGACCTTGTTATTTTCTATATCGAACACGGGATCAAGGTCTTTAAGCATAGGGAATTTTGCCACTTTTCCATCGATTTTAACGCTGTAAACGTCGACTTTACCGCTTGAAATATCAAAAATTTCGCCTAGCCTTTTACCACTCGAAAGATACAATTCGCACCCGATAACTTCAACGATCAGAAATTCGTCCTTAGCGATGTTGAGCTGGCTTTTATCGACGTAAACTTCCGCGCCACGGTACGTTTCGGCAACGTTTCTGTCGTAAACGTTATCTATCGTAAGATATAAATCCTTCGCCGAAAATCGGACGTTCAGCACCTTATGCTCCTTGCCCATAACCGTTACGGTTTTAATATCTGAAAGCTGATCGTAGCCTGCGGACAGATCTTTGAGCTTCAATTCGCCGTAAATTCCCTGCGGACGAACGATTATTCCGATTAAAATTTTATCCTGTTTCATTTAATACCGCCGTAGATACAATTTTGAAAAAGAGAGAAATTATTCAACTTCTCCCTTTTCCTTGATTTCGATATTATACTTTTTTCTTGATTTTGCCGAAGCCGATTTGACGATAGTCCTCATAGCTTTGGCGATTTTTCCCTGACGGCCGATAACCTTGCCCATATCCCGGGAATCGAGAACAATGGTAACGTTTATAAGGTTGCCGTTCTCAACGGTAAGGTATTCGACTGCTTCCTTGTTTTCGGCAAACTGCTCGACGATGTATTTAATTAAGTCTAACATATCAACCGCCTTTTAAAGTTAACCTTTCTTTTTCTTAGGATTGGTCTTTGCAGGAGAAAGCTTCGTCGGCTTTTCGATTACGCCCTGTTTAACGAGAAGCGATTTAACGGTTTCGGTAGGCTGAACGCCTTTTGCGAGCCACGCTCTTGCTTTATCTGCGTCGATTACGATTTCTTCAGGCTTCGCGATAGGATTGTAATGTCCTACTTTTTCAATATACTTGCCGTCGCGAGCTACTCTCGAATCAACAACTACGATACGATAGAACGGTGATTTCTTGTCGCCCATTCTTGTCAATCTCATTTTTACTGCCATAATATATTTCCTCCAAAATTTTTCACGTTATTTGTATTTTTTCCTTGCAAAACAAGGCTTTTACCGTTATTAAAACATTTTGAACGGCATTCTTTTACCGTTTTTAAACTGCTTCATCATCTGCTTCATCTGCTCGAACTGTTTGAGCAACCTGTTGATTTCCTGAAGCGAAGTGCCTGAGCCGTTTGCTATCCTCAGTTTTCTCGAATAATTGAGAACGGATGGATCTTTTCTTTCTTTGAGCGTCATCGACTGGATTATCGCCTTCGTCCGGTAGATAGCTTTTTCATCGATATCGCTTTCCTTGATTTTCAATTTGCCCATACCGGGAAGCATACTCATAAGCGAGCTTGCTCCGCCCATTTTTTTGAGCATATCTATCTGTTCGAGATAGTCGCCGAGGTCGAAAGAGTTTTCTTTAAGCTTTTTCTCCATCTTCCTGGCTTGCTCGTCGCTGACTGCGCTCTGCGCCTTTTCGATAAGCGACAGCACATCGCCCATACCGAGAATTCTGTTAGCCATTCTGTCGGGATAGAACGGTTCCAGATCGGTGAGCTTTTCGCCGACCGACGAATACTTGATAGGCTTATTAGTGACGGCTTTTATCGATAAGCAAGCGCCGCCTCTCGTATCGCCGTCGAGCTTTGTCAGAACTACGCCCGTAATATCCAGCCTGCGATTGAATTCTTCGGCAACGTTGACGGCAACCTGACCGGTCATAGAATCGACAGTCAGAAGAATTTCGGTGGGTTTTACTTCCGCTTTGATATTTTCAAGCTCGGTCATAAGCGCGTCGTCGATTTCCAACCTGCCCGCAGTATCTATAATAACGTAATCAAAACCGAATTTTTCCGAATATTGAAGGGCTTCTTTTGCTATCTTAACCGCATTCGTCTGTCCCCTTTGAAAGACTTCAACTCCTGCGTTTTTACTAACGACTTCAAGCTGTTTTATCGCCGCAGGACGGTATATATCGCAAGCGACGAGCAAAACCTTTTTGTTCTGTTTTCTGAGCGACAGAGCAAGCTTTCCGCAAAGCGTCGTTTTGCCCGCGCCCTGCAAACCGCACATCATAACGACGGTGGGGTTCTTTGGCGCAATCAGTAGCTTTTGGTTGGAGCTGCCCATAAGCGCAACGAGCTCGTCGTTGACGATTTTTATTACCTGCTGCGTCGGGTTAAGGCTCGATAAAATCTCCTGACCTACGGCTTTTTCGCTGACTCTTGCAATAAAATCTTTAGCGACCTGCAAGTTGACGTCGGCTTCAAGAAGCGCAATACGGATCTCTCGCATCGCTTGCTTGATTTCAAGCTCGGTGAGCTTGCCCCTGTTTTTCAACTTTGAAAAAACGTGATTAAGTTTTTCGCCGAGTGAAGAAAAAACTGCCATTATCCGTTTATTCGCTCCGTAATTTCACATTTTATATTTTCGGGATAGTTTTCGATAAGCTTCAAAAGTTCGGACTTGAATTTTAAAAAACCTATTTTGGATTCCAACGATTCAAGCTCGTTTACGGCTTTTTTCAGCGTATCGTACACGCCCTGACGGGAAACTCCTTTAACTTCGGCAATCTCGCCTAACGACAGATTGAGCGAATAATACATTTCAATCATTTCCCTTTGATTTTCCGTAAGCATTGCGCCGTAAACGTCGGCAAGCGTTAAAATTCTGACCAAATCTTTCATATCCGAAACTGTAAAGCTAAACGACTTTACACCATGATTATATTCTATCGCGACGGCGTTGTCAAGCGTTTTTTAAGTCTTTCATTCAAAAAAAACTGTAAAAACGCAAAAGCGGAGCGATAAACCGCTCCGCTAAAACTCAGTCGATATAAATAAGGTTGTGACAGGTCGTGCATTCGATGATTTTGTTTTGTTTTAAACGCTCTCGCTCGGATAACGAAAGCTCCGTACCGCAACGCCGACAGAAATTATCCGAAATCTTGATAACGATGGGGAATTTTCCGTCCTTGCGCTTATCCTTGTACTTTGCCATAATCTGAGAAGGAATCTTCTTCTCGATTTCACTAAGCTGTTTTTCTATATTCTTTTTTTCGGCTTCCTTGCTCTTTGCAAGCTCCTCGTATTTTACCTTGAATTCGTCCCTTACCGCCTGCTTTGCTTTCATCGTCTTGTAGGTTTCGGAGTATTGGGAAAGAATATTTTTAAGCTCCTGTTGAAGTCTTGCGATTTCCTGCTCGGTAGCGTTTAACAGCTTGGAAAGCTCCTGCAATTTTTTATCGAGAAACGCCAACTGTTTTTCGTCGGCTTCGTCGATTACGTTTTCTTCAAACTCCTTTCTGCCTTCGTCGAGATTATTGAAGGCTTCGAACTTTTCATTGAGCTGATTGATAAGCGCGCCTGCTTTGTCGTTGAGCTGAATAACGCTCTCCTTCGCATTCTTCAAGTAGGAATGAGCCTTGTAAAAGGTTCTGAATTCCTCGCTCTGCTTCAAGCCGTCCTCGATGGCTTTGAGCTTCGAGTCAATCTCCTGATAATTAAGTAAATCGTTAATCATATACAAACTCCTTTTTTGCAACGTCAGATAAATCTTTCGTCGCAAAAGAAATACATTTTTACGTCTTTAAGACCGTCGGTATCGGATAAAAAATCAAAGATTTTCTTCATACCGTAATTTTCGCTTTTGTAATGGGTAATATCGATGACGCATTTTCCGTTTTCAAGCGCGTGAAGTATCTTGTGATGCTGTACGTCGGAAGAAACGAACACGTCGGCGTCAACGTTTAAAAATTCTTCGCTGAGTCCGGCTCCGCAAAAGCTTGCGACCTTTAAAACGCGTCTGTTTCTGTCGCCGTACGCCCTGACCGTAGTATCGAACTCACGCTGTACGCCGTCGATTAACTCAGAAAAAGATAAATCGACGTCAAAAACTCTGCCGTAGCCGCCGCCCGACGGCAAAACCTGCAATAATACGGGATTTTCAGCCGAAAGTCCCTGTGCTAAAAAATGGTCGATTCCCAACGGCGCAGAGTCGAAATTAAGATGCATTGAAATTACGGATACGCCGTTCGTTACGGCATACTTCAACGCTCCGTCGATGCGTTTCACGGGCGAATAGATAGCCGGGTGATGCGTTAAAATCGTGTTTGCGCCGATACTCATAGCGTAATCGACGGCTCGCCTTGTCAAATCGAGCGAAAACACCGCCTTGGTTACAGGTTTATCGTTATCGAAAATAATGCCGCTGTTATCGTACCCGTTATCCGCTTTTACGAGCTCGTCGCTGAGTTTTATCGGATAATACCGTTCGATAACGTCATAAAATTCTTTCAATCTCATTTTTCAGTACCTTAAACCGTTCGATTTTTTTACAAGCTTCGTCGCTATGCTGAAATCCGGATAATTTTTCTATCTGTTTCGTTAAATATTTGACAAAATCGCCCTTGTTTAAAAGGCTGTCTCTGCCGTAAAGCAATTCGTCGCCGTTATACGGTTCGGTTTTTAAACCGTACACGCAGGATATGACGCTGTAAAACTTATCGCCGTCGCACACCATAAAATCGTTATCTATGCCGTAGCCCAAGCTTAAAACGCACTGCCTAACGCTTTCGGAATTTTTCTGCGGCGAAAGCAGAAGACATTCAGGTCTTGATTTAGCGGACGAGATAATGCTGCATATCTCCGTTCCGCCCATACCGCAAATTGCGACTTCATCAATATCGCAAGGCAGGTTCTCAAACCCGTCTCCCACGTTAAAACGCACTTTGTCGGCAAATTTATTCGCAAAAAGCCGGCGCGCCTTACTCAATGATTTTTCGGAAATATCGCTTAAATAAGCAAAATCGACAAGCCCGTTTTCAAGAGCGTAATAGGTAATGAAGCCGTGGTCGCAACCTATTTCGGCAAAGGTTCGGCTCGGCTTTATGCAGGATAGAATAGCTTCTATTCTTTTGCTTTTTCTCATAGTCCTGATAATTTTATTCGAGAAAATCTCTCAGCCTTTTCGACCTCGAAGGGTGTCTTAGCTTTCTTAAAGCCTTAGCTTCGATCTGACGTATTCTTTCACGGGTAACGTTAAACTCTTTGCCGACTTCTTCGAGCGTTCTCGGTCTTCCGTCGTCGATGCCGTAGCGCAAACGCAAAACCTTTTCCTCTCGCGGGGTGAGAGTATCAAGAACGCCTATAAGCTGTTCTCTGAGCATCGTGTACGCAACGAGATCGCTCGGAGCTTGCGCCTGTTCGTCCTCGATAAAATCGCCAAGATGGCTATCCTCCTCCTCGCCTATCGGCGTTTCAAGCGATACGGGATCCTGCGCTATTTTTTGAATTTCTACGACTTTCTGAACGTTTATTCCCATAGCGTCGGCAATTTCCTGAGGCGTCGGTTCCCTGCCGAGCTCTTGTAGAAGCTGTCTTGCCACTCTGCCCTGTTTATTGATGGTTTCTACCATATGAACGGGAATTCTTATAGTCCTTGCCTGGTCGGCAATAGCTCTCGTTATAGCCTGACGTATCCACCAGGTTGCATAAGTCGAAAACTTAAAGCCTTTCTGATAGTCGAACTTTTCAACGGCTTTCATAAGCCCGAGATTGCCTTCCTGAATAAGATCGAGAAACTGCATTCCCCTGCCTGCATACCTTTTAGCAATAGAAACTACGAGCCTCAAATTGGCGTTGGACAGCTTCTGTTTCGCTTCCTCGTCGCCCTCGCTCATCAGTTTTGCAAGCTCGATTTCTTCGTTTATGGACAAAAGCGGAACCCTGCCGATGTCTTTTAAGTACATCTTGACGGGATCGTCCATACTGATTTCTTTGACGAGCTGGTCGTATAAATCGTTATCCTGGTCAAAATCGTTGACGATAGTAATGCCTGCGTCCTCAATCTTGTTGCACAGCTCGACGTATTCATCCTCGGAAATATCGAGCTTTTCGATTTTCTCAGCCAGAGCGTCGGTTGAAATTGTCTTTTTCGTCTTAAATTCGTTAATTAAAGTCTCGACGGTTTTATCCATCAATTCATTTGATATACTCATTAGTCCTTCTCCGATTTCAATTCTTTCAGCTTTTTTACTTTTATACTTATGATTTTTAAAATATCCTGTTGTTTTTCGGTCTCTATCTCTTGCGAGTAAAGCTCTTTGAGTTCTTCTATATCGCGACTTATTCTTTGCTTTTTAAGTTGCCTTACGCAGTCCCGGTAATACCTTTGTACAGCCTCGCATTCAAGGTCGGTTTCCGTCAACAGCAGCTCGTTCAGCTCGCTGAGCCCGTTGCTCCCCACGACGTCGCTTAAAAGCGAAGCAAAGACGCTTTCGCCTCGGTCAAGCTTTTCTATTAAGTAATCGGCGAGCCGTTGTCGTGTTTTCGAAGTAAACTCGTAATCGTAAATATCGCCTACGTCAGCATATTTCTTGTTTTGAATAACGGCGTTCAGCACAAATCTTTCGGCAACGACTACCGCGTTATTTGCGCTTTTTTTAACGCTTTCGGCTCTCTCTTTAACAGCAACGCCCCGGCTATCGGACATCTTTTCGAGATCTCGCCTAAGATATTCGTAGCTTATTCCGCTTAAAGCCGAAAGCTCCTTTAAAAGCTCTTCCTGCTCGTAATTGGTATCGAGCTTTGCAATAACTTTAAGACCTTCGCCGACAAACTCACGCTTTCCGAAAGAAGTCGTCAGATCGTACTTCTTTTTAAGGCTTTCCAGCTTGTAGTCGTTAAGAAGCGTTGCTTTATCTATCAATTCCCGATAAAAATCCGCGCCTTTTTGCTTGATAACGTCGTCGGGATCGAGTCCGTCGGGAAGCGTCAGAACCTTTACGGTCAGACCTGCGTCCTTTAAAATATCGAGTCCTCGCTGAGTAGCCTTCTGCCCTGCGCCGTCGCCGTCGTAGCTTATTACTACCGTATCGGTATAACGTTTGAGTATTCGGGCTTGTTCGTTCGTCAGGCTTGTCCCCATGCTCGCAACGACGTTTTTAAAGCCTGCGTCAAAGAGCGATATAACGTCCATATAGCCTTCAACCATAATAACGTAGTCAAGCTTTCCGCTGCGCAAGCTCTTTTTTAAGTTGTTGATATTGTAAAGACAGCGGTTTTTGATAAATACGGAAGTTTCCGGCGTATTTTTATATTTTGCGAAATCAGGCTTGGCTTCAAGCACCCTTCCGCCGAACGCAACGACGTTCTTAAAAGCGTCGATTATCGGTATTATCAGCCTTTTTGCTTGAAAATCGCTGTAAACGTTTTTTTCTTTGCTGTAAGAAACGACGCCGCAGGAAAGCATTTCTTCGTAGCTGTAACCGAGCTTTTTGAGATATTCGGGCAAAGATTTATAATCGAGCGACGCACCGATACCGAACGCCCTTACGCATTCGTGCGAAAGTCCGCGCTTTCGTATATAATTATTATGTAGCTTTGCGCCGTTTTCTTGCAGATTTCTGACGTAAAACAACGCCGTTTCTTTAAGCAGAGAAAGCTGTCTTTCCTTCTTTTTCTTGTCCTCGATGATTTTTTCTTCCGAGGCGCGGTCGTATTCGGGTAGCGGCATACCTACCCTTTCGGCAAGGAGCTTGACCGCGTCTGCAAAATCGAGGCTTTCCGCTTCCATAATAAATTTTATAACGTCTCCGCCGCGACCGCAGCCGAAGCACTTGAAAAACTGTCCCGTCTCGTTTACGCAAAACGACGGCGTCTTTTCGATATGTCCCGGCAACGGACAACACGCCCAATACGCTCCGCCTTTTTTTTCGAGGTTGCAATACGCCGAAACCACGCTGACGATATCGTTTTTGCTTTTCAGTTGTTCAAGAAATTTATCGTCGAATTTCATTCCTGACCTCAGATTATTTCAATCAGCCCTTTATGTAGAAATTGCGAGGCACGAAAAGCTCCTCAAAAGTATAAACGACGTACCTGTCGGTCATAGACGACAGATAATCGCAGATAACGGTGTCGTCGTCGTATTTTTCAAGCAAGCCCCGATAAAATTCGGGCAGATATTCCTTTTGCTTTTTAAACAGATTGAACATCGATTCGAGCATACGTCTTACGACGATCTCTTCCTTTTTAGCCTGCTCGTTCAGATAAACCCTGTCGAACATAAAAAGCCTGAGCTCGTTCAACGCCTGCAAATACTCTTCTTCCATAGCGACCTTGTCTTTTTTATAAGAAGCTCTGTAAATGGAATGTATCATACTGTCAAGCCTGTCGCTCGTAGTGTAACCGAGCTTTTTCAGCGATTTTTCAGGCAATTCGTCGAGCGTGATAATCTTTCCGCGCACCGCGTCGTCTATATCGTGCGTGACGTAAGAAATTCTGTCCGCAAGCGACACGACTTGTCCTTCGAGCGTCATAGGCGTACCGCTCAGCTTGTGATTGAGTATGCCGTCCCTGACTTCCTGAGTAAGATTCAGACCTTCGCCGTTGTTTTCGAGTACGTCGACAACCCTTAAAGACTGCTCGTTGTGCTTAAAGCCGTGGCTTGACAAGTCGTTAAGACTGCGCTCGCCGGCATGTCCGAACGGAGTATGTCCCAAATCGTGACCGAGCGCAATGGCTTCGGCAAGGTCCTCGTTCAGATTCAGCTCCCTTGCGATAGAGCGAGCCACCTGCGATACGTCGAGAGTGTGAGTCAATCTCGTCCTGTAATGATCGCCTTCGGGCGAGAAAAAAACCTGAGTCTTGTTCTTTAAACGCATAAACGCTTTGGAATATATTATTCTGTCTCTGTCGCGCTGAAAATCCGTACGCATATTGCAAGGCGTTTCATAATGCAGTCTGCCCCTCGTCGCATTCGATTTTTGCGCGCATTCAGATAAATATTTTTCTTCTTTCTCAAATGTTCTTTCTTTCATAAATATAATATAATAAAACGTTTCTATTATAATATAATAAAACGTTTCTATATTGTTATTCAATATATTTTTGCATTTTCCTTGCGCATTGCGAATATTTTTTACGTTTTTAAAAAAAATCATTGACAGAACAAAAGTTGTATGATAAAGTAATTATAAGTATCTTTAAGGGGTGTTAAGATGAGTAAAAAGAAAAAAATAGAAGAAGTCGAGTTAGACGAAGAATTGGACGAAATCGAAGACGATGAAGAAATAGCCGACGACGAAGAAGATTTCGAAGCCGAAGAAGCTGACGAAAACGAAATCGAAGACGACGAAGAAGCAGAAGACGAAGAAGTTGACGACGAAGCGGAAGACGAGGAAGAAGTTGAGCAAAACGAAGCCTTAGAAACCGAAACGGAAGTAAACGCTGTCGCAGAACCAGACGTCGAGCCCGTTAAAAAGGACGGTCCTGAATCGCCCGTAATAGGCATACTTTCTATCGTTTTCGGCGTAGTTGCCTGGGTTGTAGGTCTTATTTTGAGTATTATCGGTTTAAACAAATACAAGGAACCGAACAATAAAAAAATGTGCAAAATCGGTCTCGGACTGAGCATAGGCTTCGGTATTTTCGATATTTTTATGACTTTAATAATATTCGTCACGACCATTGCAAATATCGTTGCAAGCGGTTTAATCTGACGCAATTTAAAAATCGGAGGGCTTTGCCCTTCTTTTTTTTGTTGAGATTACGCAGTTTTTGCGCTAATTATTAATAAATTATTGACAATTTCAGCATATGATTATATAATAAATTAGACGTTTAATAAAATTAAACAATACGAGGTGAACATTCATGAAAACATGCTTGCATTGCGGCGCCCTTTTGAACGACGACGCAAAATTTTGCGCAAATTGCGGCGCCGGCGTTCAACAACCGCAAAACGCACAAAACGATTATCAACAAGTAGCGGCAAACGACTTTCAGGCAACGCAGAACGCACAATATCAACAACCCAACGCTTTGAACGTCGCCCCACCGCAGAAGGGAAACAATCCCGTTTTTTCCATACTCGCTCTGGTATTCTCTATTCTTACGGGATTTTTGTTTATCCCCGGAATAGCCACGGGATTTATCTTTATATTTGTCGCTGTAACTGCAATTCTTGCAATAACGTTTGCTATAATTTCGCTTTGCAAAGATACAAAACGCAGCTACAAGATAATGTCGATAATTGCGATCGTAGTTACGATAGTCTTACCGATTATAGAATTTATCGTACTTTTTATTATCGGCATCGCCATAATTATGGCGTTCCCCGATCAGTTTCCCATTCAGGATCCCGTAAACAGCGTGTTATCGCTCATTGCTTCTTTCAGGTAAGTTTTTTCATAAGAAAACAATTCGGATAATAATATTAAAATAAATAAATTTTAACAGGAGAACCACAATGAAATATTGTAATCACTGCGGACAACAGCTTGACGACGACGTCGTATTTTGTCCTAACTGCGGTTCAAGCACCATAAGCAACAATTACGCTTATCAGAACACGCAACAAGTAAACAACTACTCGAATAACGCCGACGAATCAAACGTATTAAGCATTCTTTCAATCATCTTTGCTTTTTTTATACCTCTCGTCGGTCTGATAATAGCTATTATCGGAATGAAGCAGCTTAAGAACCCCGAAAACAGAAAAGTGTGTAAAGTCGGTTTAATTCTCAACATTGTTTTTTTGGCTCTTTCCGTATTATCAACCATTTTCGTTGTAATCATATATGCAATTATATTTGCGACGGCTTTGGGCACAACTACGATGACGATACTCCCCGCTTTGGCGTTATTGCTGGCATAATTCAATATAAAAGTTAAAAAACACCGCACAAAGCGGTGTTTTTTGTTTTTCTGATACCGTTAAGTTGAATTATTGCTCGACGTCGTTTATTATAGTCAGTTCTTCCTCGTTTTTCTTTTTGCGCATTTTTCCGCACAGCTTTTTAACGTGCCTGACCGCCGGTTTAACTGATAAAACGGCAAGTATTACGGCTGTTACCGTAATCAGCACGAGCAGTATTTCCGTTACGATATGTTCTCCGTCTAAAATATAACTCAACAAGCCTTCGAGAGCAAGAAAAAATACGAAAATACTATGCACCCTGTCGTGCCAGTCCTCGGCGGCTATTGCCGAGATGATACCGAAAATTCCGATAATTATTTCGCAAACGAGTAAAACGTTATGTATTGCTTGTCCGTGCATATCTGGTCTCCTGAACGTGTATATATGAATATATTAGCAGATTTTCATATATTTTTCAATAGGTTTAACAAAAAAAACGGCTTCAATCTTTGGCAAACAATGCCTTTTTCACTAAATATCTTCAAAACCCGCCTTAAAAATTTTATAAAATCCAAAAGAAAAAACCTTTGTTTATCGAGCTATACAAAGGCTTTTACTGTTTTTTGTCGTTTTTTTCCTTAAATTCCTTAACGGCTTGTTCTTTAATTTCAGCGATAGTTTTTTTTCTTAACGCCTGGCATTTTCGCTCGGCTTTGATTTCCGCCGCCTGCTTTACCGTATTAAAAATAAGATAAGTTAAAACAAGCAGGCAAGGCAGCAGGACCAAAGCAATGAACCCTGCGGGAGACCTTAAAACTTTTGCAACGGCGTTGAGCGCAGTCAAATTTGCAACGTGATAAAATTTTATATCGGAAACAGAAACGAGACCGTCGTCGTCGGGCGCATTATCGCCCTTTGTCACGACGTAGCCTTCGGCAACGGAATCGTCAATCACTCTGTGCGTTTTCAAAATGCCTGAGTCTGCGGAATAAAAGACTACTATTTCGCCGTTTTCGGGCGGATTTTTCTCAAAATCGCGTTCCTTGACCAATATCAGAGATTGCTTAGGAATGGCTTCTTCCATACTGTCCGTTTCGACGAATAGAAGCGAATAACCGAAAAAGTTCGGAGCGCTTCCCCTTGCAAGCTGCACCGTCAGAGAAACGAGAACGACCGCAACGAGTCCGAACAGCGCAATTACGACAAAGTTTGCAACGGTCTTTCGTTTTGCGCTCATCATTTTACACCGAGCAATTTAGAAAGCTTTTTATTCAGAGCGTCAAACTCGTCGTCAACGTAGCTCAAAAGCTCCTTTTTGAGCTTGTTGCGCATATTTTGAAGCACCGCCGTTTCTCTGTTATAACGGGATAATCTTTGCTCCTTGGTTTCCTGATACGCTTCGCTTCTGGCTTTCTTTTCGGCGATTTGGTCCAACTTATCCTGAGCCGCCATCAACGATTTAGCCACGCTGTCGAGCTTGGTCTTTTCGATTTCTTCCCGCTTTAAGCTCTTTTCAAGCTCAAGCTCCTGCTTGATTCGCTCGTTTTCTTCTCTGAGTCTTTCTTTTTCTTCTCTTTTAGCCTTTTTGATAAGGTTTTCACGCTCCTTTTCACGCAGCCTGACTTCCCTTTCAAGATGAGCTTTTTCCTTTTTTCTCTGCGCAAGAATAAGCTTTTCACGCTCGGCTTTGTCACGGCGAACGCTGTTGATCTTAAATTGACCGAGAGCCCTGTCGATAGCCGAAGTAATATCCGAGCGTTCAATATCGGTAAGCTCTTTTTCTTCGCTGAAATAAGTCGCGATATTTCTGACCTCGCCCAAAGAAAAGTCCGACGTAACGTAATCCTCGACGTTCTGATAAACCGCTTCAACGCCTTCGGGGATAGCCGCAATTTTATCGACTCTAAGTTTTGTAGTCGTGAAATTCTGCAAAATGACGCTGTTCAGAAATACGAGCAATCGGTATTGAGTTTGCATTTCAGGATTCAATTCAGAAGTTTCAGTCACCGATTTTACGTCGTAACCTTCTTCGTCGTAAGCCGAAATGTATTCCCAGAGCGTAAGCGCCTTGTTTAAATCCGGGTTTTTCAGTATTGCGTTCGTACGCTGAACGGGCGGCCTTACAGGCTCGCAGGACACCATTTCCTTAGCAAAGGGCGTGCTTAAAAAGCCCGATACGATATTGTAAATTTTAGCAACACGCTCGATAGGCATCAAATCCTCCTTAGAGAGCTTTTTAACCTCCTCGAAGGGCATTTTTATAATAGTATCCAGCCTGAAAGTTATCTGAGCGTTATCTATGGGATATTTTCTGTTGATGCTTATTTCCATCTGGTCGGACTGCATCGTTGCGTTTTTCAGCGCTTCGTAGCGAGGACGAACGAATGCGTAAAGCTTTTTCAACAGCGTATAGACGAACCTGTTTTCGTACACTTCGTAGCTTTCTTCCTTGGAGGAATTGAGCAGTTTCGAAGGTATGACCATATCGTCTTCGATTCCCGTAATTAGGTTTGTGTGCTGAGCAAGGTATTTGACGGATTCGATCGTGACGAATTTAGCGCGGGAAGTATCAATCAGATCTTCTTCGACGACGATAAATTTTCTCGGGTTTCTCACGATGACGTCAAGACTGTTAAGAGCGTCCTCGATGACGTCCAGCCATTCGGTATCCACGACCTTCTTGTTATATCTTCTGAACACCCTGCATTCGTTCAACTCGCCGTCGCCAAGGCAAGCGTTATATAGCTTATCGCCCTTGAATAAGTCGATTATCTGCTTTATTCTCGGTGTATACTCGTTAGCCATTTTTTAACCGCCTATCAGAATAATTTTTTAAGTCTTTCGAGATATTCTTTGCTTTCCTGCATATTTTCTTCGCCGAAATTGGCGTTGAGATAATCGATATATCCATCGATTTCGTCTCGGATAAACGAGAGGTTAAGAGATTCGAATTTACGCAAAATCTTGTTGCACAAAACGTAATCGAGACCGTCTATTTCCGTACCGCCGCAAGCGACGAATACGGGTATGAATTCCTTTAACTGCTTGACGATACGGTTACCGAAAGCCAATCGGAAATGCTTGATGACGTAATCGTCCATATCGTTGAATTTCTTCATATTTTCTTCGGAAACGCGATATTTTTCCTGAGCTTCTTTAAACAACGCTTCAAGGTGCGTATTAGAAACGTTGAGCTTTTGCGCCTTGGCTTCATCGGCTTCGAAGAAAACGCCTTTGGTATTGATGTTTATAGGAATGGCTCTGTCGTAAACTTTGTCCGAAACGGAAAAGGTCGAGTCGTCGTTGTTGATAGTCGCAACGTACCACATATTGTAAGGCAGGCGGAAACGTCCCTTTTCGACGTACACGGGATCGGTATCCCAGCCCGACGAGCAAAGGTCAACCACCCAATTATCTCTTGACGGAAGCTCGTAAACGGAAAGCAACTCGGCAAAATAATACTCTATTCTCGAAATGTTTGCTTCGTCTATGACGGTAAGGTATAAATCGTCGTTCCACCTCGCTTCGTACATAGCTTTTAAGATTTCCGTTTCGTTGTAGCGTTTTGTGAACTCGTTGAAATAACCGAAAATTTCCGTTCTGTCGCGCCAGGAAGGCTGTACCGAAGCAATAGTCGACGGGTTGGACAAAAACTGTCCCATAGCGTAAGGAAGCGAAGTTTTACCCGTGCCCGAAATACCTTGCAGAATAATGAGTCTCGTCGTAGCGAGAGCCGAAACGAAAAGGCGAATTATCCTTTCTTCGTAATACAGCCCCCTTTCCTTGCACGCCCAAGCCCTGAAACAATCGCAAATATCCTTTAACGACACTTCGTCGTTGAAGTCCTTGCGAGGCGGATTCAAGCTGTAAAGACGGTCGATTTCGAGCAATTTATAAAATCTTTCCTTGCCTGTTTTTGCGTTTTCGTCCGACGCCTCATTTCCGTTGTCAGCAGCTTGCCGATCGTCGGTGACGGCAATAAGTCCGACGCCTTGGAGAGCCTTGTCACGCTCTCTTGAAACCTTGCGGACTTCCCCTTTTAAACGCGCTATTTCCTTAATAAGGTCGTCGTCGAGAGTCTTTTTGGAAAAATATCTCTTGTAAAGTTTAACGACGAGCTTTATCGCAACAAAAAAGATCGCAACAACCATTGCAATAAAGAGCAATATGCCGATAACGGCTATTATCCAGTCGCCGACGTTAAAACCGCTTTTATATCTCGACAGTATATTTATGTATCCTACGGGATTCAACATTCTGAAAATTCCGCCCAAAATTCCGCCGACACCGCCTGTCGGGGATATAAAAATTCCTAAGAGTCCGCTGAAAAACTCTAATAAAACCTCACCTAAAAATTGCCAGACTAACATTTGTCATCTTCCTTTTTTTGCTCATTTTCGCTGTTTTCGTCAGCGTTTAAACCCTTTTCGGAAAGGTATTCTTCAATAGCTCGGCGTTTGATTTCTTCTTCGTCTATCGCAAACCTTTCCGCCTGCTTTTTCATCTTTTCCGTTACGACCGTCCTTATTATGTCGTAAACGTTGTAGCAGAAAAGCAATAAAAGCGGAATTATTATCAAAACGAAGAAATTCACGGGCTTCATAATGAACAGCAAAACGCCGCCCACGCCTGAAATATGAAAATCGTATAACGCCACCACCTGAGAAAAGCTGACGTAAGGTAAATCGTCGTAATAGGTCACCGAGCTCTCAGGCGTAGAATTATCCTTTGAATAGCCTAAATCGAGAAGCTTTTCATCGCCGTAAAGCACGGTGTATTTATCCCCTCGTGTGACGTATGAATCTATCGTGTAGCCGCTATCCTTATACTTGGCATAAAAATCCGAAGCCGATTCCATTTCGCCGTTTTTATAATATTCGACGTGATAATCGCCGTTCTTGTCGTAATATCTGTAACCGACTATTCTGTGAGTATCGAGATAATTCGGCGTCGAATACACGACGAACGTGACCACCGTACCCAAATCGATAATATCCGAGTCGGGCTTTCTGGTCTTTATAAGCGAACCGCTTTTAATCGTCGGTTCCATTGAATCGGTTTTAACGGGCAAAAACAGCGTTTTCGCATTGCCGTCCTTGCCGATTTCACCGGGGTTTGATATGACTATCGCCGAAATAACTATGCAGAACGCTATTATCAGGCATTCTGCGATTATCGATAATCTCGCGCGAACAGTTTTTACGCTTCCTTGATTTTTATCCATAATCTACCCACCGCTTTTTGCAGTAGTTTTTAAATCGTTTTTAAGCTTTGGCAAAATTCAGATTAAACTTGACGCTGCCGCCGCTTGCTTCGTCGGTCGCTTTCCAGCCGTCAATCCAGTTGTAAACGTTGACGGTGACCGAAGCTCCCGACGCTATCGTTAAAGTATTGTTCGTAACGGGTACGACTCCTGCGGCTTTTGCTCCGCCGTCTGCTTCGGCGTCGTCCACCTTGCCGTAGTTAAATCCGTTTGTATGCAACAAAGAACCGTCCGCTTTATAAATCGCGTGAACGGACTGCGTAGCAAGCGCGGTATCCGCGTTGCTGCTTGAAATGCTTGCGTAACCTGCGCTGCTTACGCAAACGGTCAAATCGTCCTGACCTTCGTTTTTCAGCACGAGTTGATACGATTTGACGTAAACCTCTCCCGAAACGGGTGCAGCCAATTCAAAAAGGTTATCGGCATTTCTGAAACCCACGAGCCAGCTTGCGGTTGCAACCTGATTGCTTAAAGGCGTAGCAGGTCTGTACTGCACGCTTGCGTCGCCTGCTATAGAGGCGGAAGAACCCCAGGTCGAACCGCCGTCTGCGCTTATTCTTAAATAACCTACGGCGGAAGTTGCCGTAAGATTTGTCATCGTTGCCGTAACGCTGGTGCTTTGGTTATACCAGGCGTAGGTTGCCGTGGACATAGCGACAACTAAGACAACCGTCATAATTACCGATAAAATCAGCGATCTTTTCATATATTTTTCCTCCAATAAATCAAAATGATATATTCTTTTTATCGTTTCCGATTGTATTTCAGGCGTTTACCGTCTCGAAGGTGACTGAAAGCGAATAGCTTCCGCCGACGATTTCATCCGAGTGATTTTTATCGCTGCCTTCGTACCAGACGGCAATAACTATCGGTTGAATTTCCTGCGGCTTTAAGCGGTACGTCGTTTTTTGCATTTCCAGACTGTCGTAATACCAATTTCCCGATTGGTCCTTTCTGAAATTTTCGCACAGCCAATCCATTCCGTTACTATCCTTGTAATAAGCGTCGGAGCCTCTGAAAGCCGCGGCAACTTTTTCGTTCATACCGTAATCGTCGGGTTGAGCGTAAACCGTCTTTTCCGCTTTATCGCCGTCGAGGCGAATTACCATTATCCTTGCGGCTGAAAAAGCTTCGCGCTTGTTGTCGTAAACGTTTATTTTCAATTTGTACCGAATATCCTCGCCCGACATTGTCTGGTTTTTAAGATACAGTTTGGCTATGCTGTATTCGTCCGAACCGCCGTTTTGCAGTTTGCCTTCCTTGCCGTTTTTGGTGACGTTCATAGCGATTTCTCCGCTGACTACTGCGTCGATACAGCTTTCTATCTCGGAATATGTACCGCCGTTATCGGCTTCCATTTTGTCTGCGCCACGGGCGGTAATTACGGTATAACCCGTTTTAAATTCGGGATCGAAGCTCAAAGTAAGGCTGCCGTTTCCGCCCGACACCGAAATATCGTAGCTGTTTTTATCTGCCAAATTGATAAAAAACGTGCCGATACAGGCAATCAACGTGACTAAAACGACGGCTATCAAGGTTATTTTGAAAATTTTACGCCGTTTCAGCAGCCTGTCGATTTTAAGTTGTGTTAAATCGGGAGTCGTACCCGATTTATCGTTCAATAGTTTGTCTGACATTTTCTCTGAAAATCTACTTCTTTACTTTTTATTTAACGCTGTATTTATTTAACGCCGTCTATCGTCAGCTTTGTTTTCGTCAATCGATATTGAAATCTCTCAATATCGTGTTTACGCTCTTTTTCGGCGTATAGACTGCGCTGCCTTGGAGAATATCGACTCCGTAGCTTGTAAAAAACGCAAACTGCTTATCGTCGTTTACGTTCTTTACCGCAAGTTTCACGCCCTGCGACCTGCAATAATCGCGATAAAACTTTATGAGATTGGCGTACTTTTCGTCTTTAATATTAAAATATCTTGCGTCTATGCGGAGAATATCGCCGTGCACTGCAACGGTAAGGCTCAGATTCTGACTTTCGACGTTATCGAGAATTATCTTTAAATGCAGGTTTTCTCTGTAACGGTTTATCTTTGAAAGCAAGCCTTGCTCTAAACCTACGAGAGTAGGCGCGTCGAAAAGCAAAACGACGTTTTCGCCGAAATCGTCTATAATTTCGTCTATCTGTTTAATATAATTCTCTGTTTCGAACCATTTATAAGAAATCTTGACCGCAAATCTGACGCGCTCGTTCATAAGCGCCTGATCGTTAGCTTCCGCCAAAAGCAATCTGTTGAGCTGATACACCTTTTTCGACTGCTCCGATACGGCGAAAAACTGATCCTGGTCGATTTTCCCCAAAAACTTATCGTTGAGATATTGCTTGACTTCGACAAACTCCAATCTTTTATCCTTGGTAAGCGAAGCCGAAAAATAGTAAGCTATCGGATTTTTTTCGCCTTCCTTAATTTTGGCTCTGGCTCTTTTTATTTCCCTTTCGCCAACCTTGCCGACGGTATCCTTCGCTTGTTTTTTTACGGCTGCCGCGTCGGTATCTTTGCGCTTGCTCTTTTCAGTTGTCGTTGATCCGGTTGCCATTTAACTACCCCCCGAAGCAAAGTTTATTTCTAAGTTAATCCTGCCGCCCAACACGTCCTTATAATCGCACGAATAGCCGTCCACCCACAAAATCACCCTGATATTCTGCCCGAAAGTAAAATCGTAATCGAATTGGCTTTGGTTGTAGCTATCTCTTTTTAAGCCTTCGGCGCCGTAATAATATTCGGAATGCGCTATGAGCGTGTGTTCGACGTCGTCCGCCGCCGATAAAAACACGGCGTATCTCACGTTTTCGGCAAGCGCTGCGTCCGTACTGTTGGACTCGTCGAACGCCGTTACGACTATGCTTTCGAGCTTTAACGGCTTAACGCCCGATTCTCCGCTGAAACTGAAATTGAAATCACACGAGCAACGCTTGCTCCTTTGAGAAGGCAAAAAGCTCGGAATAATCCAATCGGCGTCGTTTTTGAGCGAACCGTCCTGCTCGTTTAAAGGCAAACACGGTATCAAATCGCCTTCGCCCGACATGGATATCGGATCGGCGACGGCTGAGCCGTTAAAGTTCACCCTGACCTTAGTCGGCGTCTGAGCCGTCAATAAATCGAGGTTTGCGTTGACCTTGACCACGTTATAAAACCAGGCGAAACAGGTTGATATAAGCGCAACGAAAAGGCATACCGTTACGACGACGGAATAAGAAAGCTTCTTTTTCATATTCAAACCGCCTTATTCCAAGTAATATTCGTATTTGAAAGCATCTTGGCTGCGTTTTGTTGCGGATCGGATAAAGCGTCGTAAACCACAGAATTTATCAACCAAGGCGTTTCGGTATCCTTAAAGGTAAGCGACGCAAGCTTCGTACAGCCTTTAAAGCTGTTAGCGTACATCTGAATAACCTTTTCTCCGACGGTAACGCTTTTAAGCTCGGCGCAACCGTTGAATACGTGCTCGCTCATCTTGCCGTCTATAAGCAACTCAACGTCGGTAAGCAAAGTGCATTGATAAAACGCGTAATTAGCTACCGCTGTAATATTTTCAGGTATGGTTATACGCGCAATTTTCGTATTTGCGAAGGCGTATTGACCTATCGTAGTTCCGCCTATCAGGTTTATTTCGTTGATTGCGGTGCAGTAATTGAAGGCTCTCTGACCTATCGCCTTTACGTTCTTTCCTATCGTCACGCTCTTTAAAGTATCGCAGTGCTCGAAGCCCTGTTGCGGTATGTCAGCGTTGCAGTTTACGACTAAATTCGTCAGAGACTTGTTTGCCTGGAACGCATATCTGCTTATGCTCGTAACGCTTTCGGGCAAAACCAATTCCGTTACTCCCGTGCCGTAAAAAGCCCTGTCGGTGATGGTTTTCACTCCCTCGCCCAAATCAACCCGAGCAACGTTCGTTCTTCCGTTAAAGGAGTTGGTTATCTTCTGAACGGTATCGGCTATCTTAACCGAAGTAATCTGCGTACTGTTGCCTGCGTTAAAAGCTCCCACTTCGGTTACGGGATACGCTACGCCGTCGATAAGGTAGTAGGAAGGAATAATCAACGTTTGCGGTTTATCCGTTTTTCCGACGGATACGGTATAGCCCGAAGCAAAAGCGTTCAGACCCGTGTCAAGAGCTATGGAATTACTCGTATAAGTAAGTCCGTCCGTATAATGCTGAACGGGCAGATAAGATTGCAAATCAAGCGCAAGTTCGGCGTCCTTTCCCACGTTATCGTCGTTGCATTTTGCGCTGTCTATCCAGATTATCACGCTTACCTTGACGGATTTACCTTTTTTAACGACGAACGGATTCAGCTTTTGGGATAATTCGCCGCCGTCGTAATAACAATCGCTATAACCTGAAAGCTCGAGATAATCGCCAGTTTCGTCGCCGGCGTACACTGCGTAACTCAAGCTGTCTGCGCCCGCACCCGAAAGTGTTATAACGGGTTGATAAATTCTGTCGGTTGAAGCGTTAGCGGCAATCGAAGCCGAATATACCTGCCTGTGATTTTTCGTCGCCGTCTGCACTCCCGAAACGGTGCCGATCAACCAGTCGGAAATAAAGTCTTTTTTCTCTTTCGGCATTACGGGATAGTATCCGTCGAACGGCAAAGCCGCATTTTCGGCTACGCCTTCGGTCGAGCCGTCGAGCGTAACGGAAAAATCCACCGTCTTGGAAATAGTGGATACGTTTTTAAACTCAACGTTCGGTGCGGATATTTCGCTGAACCAAGCAAAAGTAGGCGTTGAAAAAAACATCAACGCCAGAACCGATAAAATTGCTGAAAGTAAAAGCCATCTTTTCTTCATAACGTTACCGACTTTTTAACTCCGCTTAACAGCCCCGTCCTAACAATTATATTTTAAATTCAATATTATATTTGATAATATATACCTGTCGATTTTATCACAATTTTGTCACATTGTCAACATTATGCTTTTGAGTGACCGTATCGTGCTGTATTTTAACCGAATATTACATATCAAAAAAACAGATAAAAACACGAAAAAAACGCCTTGAAGATATATTCAAAGCGTTTAAACGTCGGTCTATAAAGCGATTATTCGCCTTTTTTATCCAAATCGACTAAAACTTCCTTAGCGGGAATCTGAGATACCTGATTATAGCACTCGAAGATTTTTTCCACTCTATCCATATCCTTAGGTCTTGTGAACAAACTGATAACGGGAACAAGGATAAGATTAAGTATCATAACTATCGAACCGAGATTTAACGGCGAGCTTAAGACGGGAGGTAAAAAGCTCCAGCCTGCAAACTTATAAACGAGGTACGCAACCATTGCGCCGACGCCGAAAACAATGCTGAAATAAACGGCAGGTTTACTCGTCTTTTTAAAATACAGACCGTATAAGAACGGCGCAAGGAATGCGCCTGCCAACGCCCCCCAGGATACGCCCATCATCTGAGCTATAAAACTGAAACCCTTGTAATATTGCAGGATAGCTATAAGCGCGGATATCGCGACGAAAAAGACGATGAGAATACGCATCCAATACACCTGCTCTTTATCGCCCATATTCTTTCTTACAGTCGGCTTTACGAGGTCGATCGTAACCGTTGAGGAAGAAGCGAGAGCAAGCGACGAAAGCGTGGACATTGAAGCAGAAAGAACGAGCACCAGAACGAGTCCTATAATGACGGGCGAAAGCTTGGAAAGCATTGCCGGCACTATTGCGTCGTAGTTATTGCCGGCAGCGATAAATTCTTCGGTATAAAGACGTGCAAAACCGCCGAGAAAATAGCATCCGCCTGCGACGATAAGCGCAAAAACCGTAGAAATTACAATGCCTTTTTTGATTGCAGATTCGTCTTTTATAGCGTAAAATTTCTGTACCATCTGCGGCAGTCCCCATGTGCCGAACGAAGTGAGAATAACCACGAACGTCAAAGAGATCACGTCGGGTCCGAAAAAGGACGTAAACACGCCGAGCTGTTCGGGATTTGAAGGATTGGGAACCTGAGACAACTGAGTGAAAATTTCATTCCAGCCGCCGTGGCTCATAATAACGGCAACGATTACCGCAACTATGCCGAACAGCATAATTATTCCCTGAATAAAGTCGTTTATTGCCGTTGCCATATAACCGCCGGCTATAACGTAAACGGCAGTGAGAGTAGCCATTATTATCACGCACACCCAGAACGGGATATTGAAAGCTATCTCAAACAGTCTCGAAAGTCCGTTGTAGAGCGAAGCGGTATAAGGAATAAGAAATATAAAAATGACGATTGCCGCTATCAGTTTGAGGTTTTTGCTGTCGTACCGTTGCTCGAAGAACTCGGGCATGGTCTTGGCGTTTAAACGGTGAGTCATAATTCTCGTTCTTCTGCCGAGCACCACCCAGGCAAGCAACGAGCCTATTACCGCGTTGCCTATACCTATCCAGGTAGAAGCGATACCGAATTTATATCCGAACTGACCGGCGTAGCCGATAAACACGACGGCGGAAAAATACGACGTGCCGTAAGCAAAAGCCGTAAGCCACGCCCCGACGTTTCTTCCGCCGAGCAAAAAGCCTTCCGTCGAATTGCTTTTTCTGCGGCACATAAAGCCGATTCCGACCATAAGTCCGAAGAACGCTATCAGCATTAAAACGTAAATTGCAATTTTCAACATAAAGTTACTCCTGATTTTTATCACTTTATTATTACACTTTTCTTTTCAAATTGCAATAGCTTTTCAAAAAAATAAAAAAATAAATTGTAGGATTACAATAGATGTGAGACAGTGAGTGTAAAAAAAGTAGCAGATACA